>NZ_VZPL01000060.1 GCF_008801575.1 Xanthomonas cissicola
TGGCGTCGCACTACAGTACATCCAGCCGGGAAAGCCAAATCAGAATGCCTTCATTGAGCGCTTCAATCGTACGTTCCGCGAGGAAGTGCTCGACCTGAATCTCTTCGCCTGCCTCGACGAGGTGCGCGAAGCCGCCCACTGGTGGATGATCGACTACAACCAAGCAAGATCCCATGATTCGCTCGGCGGAATGACCCCGGTCGAGTACCGCAACAAGTACGCCGAAAGCTCTACTTTTAAAGTGCCTGCTTGACGGGGGAGCTTACGATCCTGCGGCCGGGCTCGTCCACGTTCACGCCCGGCTTGCTGATTGCGCTGCTGGCTGCGGTCATCAGCGCCATCGTCGCGATCCAGATCAAACAGCTCTCGCGCAGCGACGACTCCGACACGGTGGTGTTCTACACCTACGTGTTCTGGGTGCCGATGTCGCTGATCCCGGCGCTGTTCCAATGGACATGGCCGCAGGGCATCGGCTGGGTATGGCTGGTGGCCACTGGCATCTTCGGCACCGCCGGGCAGTTGTTCTGGACGCGCGCACTCAAGCTGGGCGAAGTCTCTGCGCTGCAGCCGATCAGCTTCATGCAACTGCCGTTGGTGGCGCTGCTGGGTTGGTGGCTGTTCGGCGAGGTGATCGAACGCCACACCGTGATCGGTGCGGCCATCATCATCGGTGCCAACGTCTATATCGCCCATCGCGAAACCGTGCTGGCACGCCGCGCCGCCACGCACGCACCGGTAGAAGGCGCCAAGCCGGGCGAGTGAGCCGAGATCCTGAGCTGCCGGAGCGCGATCGGGAACGTATCCGGTCGGGACCGCCGACATACACTTCAGACTTCAGTCCCCAAGCGCAACGCACGCTGCGTGCCGTCGCTGTGCAACCTCATCCGCTGTCCTGTCATGGAGTTCGCATGCCGGTTCCAAGCAAAACGATCGGTTTGATCGGTGGAATGAGCTGGGAATCCACGCTGCCCTACTACCGCATCATCAATCAGCGCGTCCGCCATGCATGCGGCGGCCTGCATTCGGCGAAACTGCTGCTGTATAGCGTCAATTTCCACGAGATCGAGCGACTGCAGCACGCCGGCGATTGGGATGGCGCTGGCCAGGCGATGGCAGCCGCCGCGCGTGCGCTGCAGGCAGCAGGCGCCGACTTCATCGTGCTATGCACCAACACCATGCACTGCGTTGCCGACGCGATTACCGCCGCGACGCCACTGCCACTGCTGCATATCGCCGATGCCACCGCCGACGCGCTCGTCGCAGCGGGCCTCAGCCGGATCGGATTGCTCGGCACGGGCTTCACCATGGAGCAGCCGTTCTATCGCCAGCGCCTGCAGGCACGTGGCCTGGACGTGCTGGTGCCGCCGGCCGAAGCACGCGCGCAGCTGCATCGCGTGATCTACGACGAACTCTGCCAGGGCGTGATCCAGCCCGAATCGCGCGAATACGTCTGCCAGGTCATGACCGAACTCGGCCAGCACGGTGCGCAAGCGATCATCCTGGGCTGCACCGAGATTTCGCTGCTGGTGAGCAGCACCGATGCGCAACTGCCGTTGTTCGACACCACCGCACTGCACGCCGAGGCAGCGGCGCTGGCGAGCGTGTCCGGCTGATTCGCAGCGAAGGCCCGGACGCCTGCGGCAACCGACGCCCGCAGGCGTGCTCGCGCCAGGCCTGATAGGTGCCATCGGCATTTCATCGCCGAAAACGGCGTAGCGACGGCCCCGCCCGGCAGCTAGCATTGCCTGCTCGGCGCATCAGCAGGCGTCAATGGCAATGCGCGCCACCCGCGACAGGATACGACTGCATGACGACCCATGCCCCACCAACGCAGCTCACCCGCAGCGATTACAAGACGCTGGGCTTGTCCGCGCTGGGCGGCGCGCTGGAGTTCTACGACTTCATCATCTTCATTTTTTTCGCGAAGGTGCTGGGCGAGCTGTTCTTTCCGCCAGGCATTCCGGAGTGGACGCGGCAGCTGCAGACATTCGGCATCTTTGCGGCCGGCTACCTGATCCGCCCGTTGGGCGGCATCGTGATGGCCCACTTCGGCGATCTGCTTGGCCGCAAGCGCATGTTCGCGCTGAGCATCGGATTGATGGCACTGCCTACATTGGCCATTGGCGTGCTGCCGACTTACGCGCAGATCGGCGTGGCCGCACCGCTGCTGCTGTTGACAATGCGCCTGCTGCAGGGTGCCGCCATCGGTGGCGAAGTTCCCAGTGCGTGGGTGTTCGTGGCAGAGCACGTGCCGGCGCGGCGCACAGGGCTGGCCTGCGGCACCTTGACCGCTGGCCTGGCTGCCGGCGTGCTGCTTGGTTCGCTGAGTGCCGGCGCACTGCATCGTGCGTTTTCTCCGGACCAAATCGCCGAGTACGCCTGGCGCCTGCCGTTTCTGGCCGGCGGCATCTTCGGGCTGCTGTCGGTGTACTTGTGGCGCTGGCTACATGAAACGCCGGTGTTCGCCGAACTGGTTGCCATGCGCGCGCTGGCACGCGAAACACCATTGAAGGTGGTACTGCGCGATCACCCGCGCAGTCTGGCAATGTCGCTATGGCTGACCTGGGTGATCGCCGCTGCAGTGCTGGTGGTGTCGCTGATGACACCTACGCTGCTGCAGAGCGCATACGGCTACCCGTCACCGGTGGCGTTGCAGGCCAATCTTCTGGCAGTGCTGCTGCAGGCGGTCGGCTCGGTGGTGGCCGGGGCACTGTCGGATCGTTGGGGCAATGGGCGTGTGCTGCTGGCCGGCAGCGTGCTTCTGGGCGTCAGCGCATGGCTGTTCTACCGCCTTGCGGGCGACCCGTACCTGCTGTTCCCGCTGTATGCCCTGCTCGGCGCTGCGCTAGGCGTGCTGGGGGCGATTCCGCGCGTGATGGTCGAGGCGTTTCCACCAGTGGTTCGCCTGTCCGGCGTGTCGTTCGCCTACAACCTGGGCTATGCCGTGTTCGGCAGCCTGACTCCGCTGCTGGTGGTGATGCTGCTCAAGCAGCACCCGATGGGGCCGGCGTACTACGTGATCTTGCTGGCTTCCATCGGCGCCATCGTTGGCGCCCGGCTATCGCAACGGGAGCGTATCAGTCGCTGGTACAGCGGCTGAAAAAACCGGGGCGGGCTGTCGTCAGGTGGGCGTGGACGACGCGCCTAGAACCGGAGTGTTCGAGTGGTACCTGCTCGATTCCGAGCACCGGTCACGCCAGCCTGGCAGCTGTGCAGTGGTTTTGTTAGCTGCTCTCAATCGGAAAACGGCACGCGCCCGGGCTGCTCTACTACCGTTCCAGCCGGCGTGCGCCAATGCGGCCGCCGCGCGCCGCGGAACATCACCAGATACAGCCCGACCACCCACACCAGCGCGGCCGACCAGCCGCCCAGGATGTCGGACGGATAATGCACGCCCAGGTAGATGCGCGAGATGCCCACCAGCAGCGCGAACAAGCTGGCGACACTGGTCACCGGCCAGCGCCAGCGCGTGCTCCAGGCCAGCGCGATGACCACCGCTGCCAGCGTCATCGAGCCCATCGCATGGCCGCTGGGAAAACTGAACGTGCTCTCCGGCGCGATCGATTCCCACAAGCTGGGGCGGTCGCGCTGGAAAAACTGCTTGGCGCCCATGTTGAGCAGCGCCGAGCCACCGAATCCCAGCGCGGCAAACGTGCCCTCGCGCCAGCGCTGCAAGACCAGCAACACCAGCACGATGGCGATATCGGCCGGAATCACGCCGTACTGGTAGCCGGCCTTGGAGATCGCGCCAAAGAACGCATCCAGGCCCGGCGTGGCGATGCTGCGCATGCTCCACAGCAGCGGCTCGTCGAAGTAGACATTTTCCAGCGCGTGGACTTCGTCGGCCAGGTCCACGAACAGGCCCAATGGGAGCAGCACCCCGGCAAACAGCAACGCCATGCGCCACGCATTGCTACGCAACCATCCCTTGAACCCGGCCGGCGATTCAGCCGGCGCGGCGGACATAGGTGCGTTCGACGTATTGATCGATCAACTCGATGAATTCGTACGCGATGTTTTCGCCGCGCAAGGTGACGCTCTTTTCGCCGTCGATGAACACTGGCGCCGACGGTGCCTCGCCCGTGCCCGGCAGCGAAATACCGATATTGGCGTGGCGCGATTCGCCCGGCCCGTTGACCACGCAGCCCATCACCGCCAGGGTCATGTTTTCCGCGCCGGGGTTGGTGATCTTCCACTCCGGCATCTTGGCGCGCACGTGGTTCTGCACCACGCCGGCCAGCTCCTGGAAGAACTCGGAGGTGGTGCGGCCGCAGCCCGGGCAGGCGGTGACCATCGGAGTAAAGGCACGCTGGCCGGTGGTCTGCAACAGTTCCTGCGCCACCACCACTTCCTGGGTGCGCGACTGCCCCGGCTCGGGGGTCAGCGAAATACGGATGGTGTCGCCGATGCCTTCCTGCAACAGCACGCTCAATGCCGCCGCCGAAGCCACGATGCCCTTGCTGCCGATGCCGGCTTCGGTGAGCCCCAGATGCAGCGCGAAATCGCAGCGGCTGGCCATGTCCCGATATACCGCGATCAGCTCCTGCACGCCGGACACCTTGGCCGACAGGATGATGCGCTCGCGCGGCAGGCCCAGCTCCACCGCACGCTCGGCCGAATCCACCGCCGAGCGGATCAGCGCCTCGCGCAGCACCCGGCCGGCGTCCCACGGGGTGTCGCGTTGCGAGTTTTCGTCCATCAGCTGCGCTGCCAGCGACTGGTCCAGCGAGCCCCAGTTGGCACCAATCCGGACCGGCTTGCCGTACTTGATGGCGAACTCGATCAACTGACCGAACTGCAGATCCTTCTTCTTGCCGAATCCGACATTGCCCGGGTTGATGCGGTACTTGGCCAGCGCCTCGGCACAGGCCGGCTCGGCAGCGAGCAATTGATGGCCGTTGTAATGGAAGTCGCCGATCAACGGCACTTCGATGCCCATCATGCGCAGCTTGTCGACGATGCGCGGAATGGCAGCAGCGGACTCGGCATTGTTGACGGTCAGGCGCACCATTTCCGAGCCGGCGCGCCACAGATCGGCGACCTGCTTGACGCTGCCGGCGATGTCGGCGGTGTCGGTGTTGGTCATCGACTGGACGACGACCGGATGGCCCCCGCCCACGGTCACGCTGCCGATCTTGACGGCCTGGGTGATGCGGCGCGGCCAGGCGGTGGCGTCGGCGGGAGGGGTTGGGCGGGTCACGGCGTCATGCATCGGGCTATTTTAGCCTGTCCGCCGTGCGCTCACAGCTGAAGCGGGATGCGCACCGATCTGGAGAGCGTGTCATGTACGTTGAGGTGAGTGCGAAGCGCCCTGTGGCGCGTCGAGACAAGGCGTGCGCCTGCCCAGGCTTGGCCGCCTTGGGCAAGGCACGCAACGCGGTATCGGCGCGCCGCAGGGCGCTTCCCGGCGGGTTGGCCGTAGCGGCACGGAGCGCGCGCCGCACCGCTGACGGCCAACGCATCTCATCTCAACGTCCATAACACGCTCTAGGCCGATGCGACGGTTTGTCGCAGGCCACCGTCTTTCCAAGCGCATAGCATTGCCGTGATGAACAGCTCCGACGCTTCCTTCCTGCGGACCCTCTGCAGCCTGCGCTGGCTGGCCACTGCCGGCCAGGCCGCCACCATCCTGGTCGCGACCGGGCTGATGGGCCTGAACCTGCCGCAGCAACCCCTGTGGGCCGGCGTGGCCGCGTTGGCGGTCTTCAACCTGTATGCGCAGCTGCGCGTGGCGCACCGCGGCGCAGTCAGCCCGGCCACCGAGTTCGGCCACATCCTGGTCGACGTGACCGTGCTGACCTGGATGGTGGGCTGGAGCGGCGGCATCGCCAACCCGTTCGGCTCGTTATTCCTGGTGCTGATTGCGCTGGCCGCATTGGCGCTGCCGCTGAGCTGGGCGATGGCGGTAGCGGCATCGTGCGTGGCCGGCTATGTGATCAGCGCAGCGTTCGGTCTGCCGCTGCCCTACGGCGGCTTCGACCCGCTCAGCCTGCACATGTGGGGCATGGCGGCCAACTTCCTGCTGTCCACCGTGGTGGTGCTGGCGTTCGCGACACGGCTGGCTCTTTCGATGCGCGAGCGCGAGCGCGAAATCTCGACCTTGCGTGAGCGCTTTGCGCGCAACGAAGGCATCGTCGCGCTGGCCACGCATGCGGCCTCGGTGGCGCACGAATTGAACACGCCGCTGGCCACCATGACCCTGCTGGTGGACGACATCGCCGATCAGTGCGAGCAGGGCGAATTGCGCGAGGACCTGGACACCTTGCGCGAGCTGCTGGTGCAGTGCCACGAGCGCGTGCTGGCATTGGCAGCACCTGCCGACAACGGCCATCTGAGCCGCGAGGTGGCCGTGAAAGAAGTGCTGGAACAATGGCGCCTGGTGCGCCCCACCATCGAGCTGCGCCGCAACGAGGACGCGCCAATGCGCCTGATGCTGCAGCCCGGCGTCAGCCACCTGCTGATGGTGCTGCTCAACAATGCCGCCGATGCCGGCGAACGCGCCGGACGCCCGCAGATCGACCTGACCCTGCGCGTGGAACACGACCATCTCAGCGGCGAAGTGCGCGACTACGGACCCGGCTTCGACACCGCGCAAGCGATGCTGCCGGGCACGCTATTCAATAGCGGCAAGCACGACGGCATGGGCGTCGGACTGGCGCTCTCGCATGCCACCGTCGAACGCCTGCAGGGCGAGTTGTGGATGCTGCCCGCCGAAGGCAGCGGCGCGCGCGTCGGTTTCCGTCTGCCGCTCTCCGACCACGAGGCACTCGCATGACAAGTCCCCCGATCCGTACCGGCCTGCTGGTCGACGACGACACCTTGTACCTGCGCACGCTGCAACGCAGCCTTGCACGCCGCGGCGTGGAAACGCTCACCGCCACCGATGCGGCCAGTGCGTTGTCCACGGCACGCAGCGCGTTGCCGGATTTTGCGTTGATCGATCTCAAGCTCGGCCACGACTCCGGTTTGAGCCTGATCCAGCCGCTGCGCGAGATCCGTGCCGACATGCGCATTCTGCTGGTCACCGGTTACGCCAGCATCGCCACTGCGGTGGAGGCGATCAAACTCGGCGCCGATGATTACCTGCCCAAGCCGGCCAATATCCCCACCATCATGCGGGCGCTGGGCGAAGAGGATGACGACCTGCCAGAGCCGGACGAAGAAGAAAGCGCGCAGGAAATGATGACGCCGCTCAGCCGCTTGCAGTGGGAGCACATCCAGCAGGCGCTGCACGAAACCGGCGGCAACGTGTCGGCGGCCGCGCGCCTGCTCGGCATGCATCGTCGCTCGCTGCAGCGCAAGCTGACCAAGCGCCCGAGCCCTGGGCCGTTACGCTAGCCGTCTCCCCCTGTCGCCGGACCCCACGCCGCATGGATGCCGCGCGAGGGCCTGCAGGGACGCGCGTGCGAGCGTGCGAGCGTGTCACGCGCCCAGGTGCCGGCACCGGCCCCGCAACGGGCCGCAGTTCGACAGCTTTGCAGTGCGCTTCAATGCGTTTCGGAAAACTACAGGCGCCGACTGCAGGACTTCAATCTCACAGCGGGCCGAACACGCTCGCCCGACGCGAGGTTGCTGCGATGCCATCGGTGCCCAGGATCAAGTTGCGCCCCCAGGTGCTCAGTTGTGCCGCATTCCAGCCGATCGCGATGTCCAGCGACTTCGTACTGCTGTCGTTGCCCGACCATGACCAGCCCATGTAGCCGACGTTGTAGTCGCGCGCGCGGCGCATGATCGCCGCTTCGTCCACGTGCGCACCGCGATGGTCCCCACCGAATTCGCCGATCACCAGCGCCAGCTTTTTATCGTTGAAGGCGCGCAAGTAATTGTTGATCGTGGCATCGCTGCCGAACACTTCGTACATGTGCACGCTGAACATCAGGTTGCGGCGGCTGTCGCGCGCCAGCAGAACAGCGGCGTTGTCGCGCATGTAGAATTTCCAGTCCTGGCCCCAGTTGGGCGCATCCACCATCAAGGCGTGGGTCAGTCCATTCTTGCGCAAGGTGGCGATGGCGGTGGCATGGCCGTTGACCCATTCGCTGGCAGCAAGACTGTTGCCGAACGGTTCGTTGGCGATATTGATGACCACATGGTCTTCGTTGCCGATCAGCGCCTTGCGGATGCCGACCCAGTAATTGGTCGCATTGACCAGATTCGCAGCGGCGGTGTCTTCGCCATAGCCGGTGGTGTCGTGGACCTCCAGCACGGCGATCAAGCCCAGGCTTTTGCAGCGCGCGATGATGCGGGCCACATCGGCCTCCGGTGTGCGCGTCCAGCGGTAGCCGGAACTGAGCACGACGCGCACGCTGTTGGCGCCGGTGGCCGCGATGGCTGCCAACGCCGCATCGGTGCGGCCCGCATACCAGGCATGCGGCAGGTTGACGCCGCGCAGCACCAATGCATTGCCATTGGACTCGCGTAACTGCGTGCCGGACACCGTGAGCCCTGCATGGGCGGCAGACGACGCGGCCAGACCGGCGACGACCAGGAGCGTGCGTTGTGCAAAAGACAGCAATGAATTCACGATGATTCCAAAATAGAAGTGACAAAACCGCGATGGCGAGATTCACAGCACGGGTGAAGACTGTGTCAATTCGTGACACCCATGAGTCGAACGCACATCACAAAAGCAAACATCGGTTAAAGATCATTGGTCGCATGTGCGATGCAGATGGTTGCGTCGACACTGCTGTGGTCAAAAGATGATCGGCAGCGCACGCGAGATATTTAGGCGCTGTCACCGGAGGACACATGCGCCACGCGCGTTGGTGTGGGCACGCATTCCAGCCCCGGCAGACGGCGCATGGCCGCGACAGCGCCGCGCAGATCGCAGTCGAATCGCGTGCGGCGCACGGCTGACGCGGCGACGGTACCGTTCATGAATTCCAACACGTGCTGCGTCCCGTACTGCAACTGAACGGAGCCAGCCACCGCCGGTCAAGGGATTACGCTTCAGGCCGATACGAGCACATGCCTTCCCTGCCCGCCGCTGCCGAGTCTCTTCTTCCGCCCACGCTCGACGAGTCCACCCGGCTCGAGGTGCTGCGCGGCCTGTGCCTGCTGGATTCGCCGCCAGACCCGGTGTTCGACACCGTGGCCGCGATGGCCGCGCGCAGCCTGGACGCGGAAATTGCGGTGGTCTCGCTGGTGGACGAGCACCGCCAGTGGTTCAAGGCGCGCATCGGCCTGGAAGCGCGCGAAACGCCGCGTAGCCAGGCGTTCTGCGCGCATGCGAACCGCTCGGACGAGGTGATGGTGGTGCCGGATGCGCAACTGGATCCGCGCTTCTGCGACAACCCGCTGGTGCTGGGCCCGCCGTTCATTCGCTTCTATGCCGGCGCACCGCTGAAGCTGCGCGACGGCCATCGCATCGGCACCTTGTGCGTGATCGGCACCAGCCCGCGCCCAGGGCTGGATCAAGCTGCGATCACGCAGCTGGAAGGCCTGCGCGACCTGGCCGTGCTGCGCGTGGAAAACCTGCGCAGTACCACCTACCGAGATGGTCCGACCGGGCTGCCCAATCGCTCGCGCTTTAGCGAAGACCTGGATACCTGGCTGTCGCAACGCGACACTGCGCCGGCGACCACGGCGGTGGCCATTGATGTCTGCGGCAGCGACTACTTCCGCGATATGGTCAAGGCGCTGGGCTGGGAATACGCAGACGGCTACGTCGCCCTGGCGCAGCGTCGCCTTGCGGCTTATCTGCCCGGCGGCACCCTGCTGTATCGGCTGGACCCGACGACCTTCGGCTTCCTGGCCCAGGCGGAAGGCCAGCGTCTGGCCACGCTATGCACCAAGGTCTCCAAGGCGTTCACCGAGCCATTGGAACACCAGGGCATTCCGCATACCGCGGTGGCTTCGATCGGCGCGGTGTCGCTGCAGTCCAGCTACGGCGCCGCCGATACCATCCGCTCACTGACCACCGCGGTGGATATCGCGCGCGAGCGCTGCCTGCCGTGGAGCATGTACGAGCGCAAGCACGATGTCGCCCAGCGCAACACCTTCCGCCTGCTCGCCGCCCTGCCCGCTGCCCTGGACAGCTCCAGCCAACTGCGCCTGCACTTTCAACCGCGCGTGGATCTGCACGACCACCGCTGCGTAGGCGTGGAAGCCTTGCTGCGCTGGCAGCACCCGATGATCGGCCCAGTGATGCCGTCGGATTTCATTCCGATGGCCGAGAAAACTGCGCTGATCAACCGCATTGCCGCCTGGGTCATCGACAACGGCATTGCGCAGGCAGCGCGCTGGCAGCAGCAAGGCCTGGACTTCAACCTGGCCTTGAACGTGTCGGCTGCCGATCTGGATCGCCCCGGTTTTGCCGGCCTGTTGCGGCGCGGCCTGGATCGTCACAAGCTGGACCCGCGCCGGCTGGAGATCGAATTCACCGAAAGCGCGATGATCCGCCACCCCGATCACCTGGCCGAACAACTGGCCGCCATTGCGGCGCTGGGCGTGCATATCGCCATCGACGACTTCGGCACCGGCTACAGCAACTTCAGCTATCTCAAGCAGCTGCCGGCCAGTTCGTTGAAGATCGATCAATCCTTCATCCGCTCGCTGCCGGACAGCCGAACCGATCGCACCCTGGTACCGGCGATGATCCAGCTTGGCCACAGTCTGGGCCAGCGCGTGGTCGCCGAAGGCATCGAATCGGCGGAGGCGTACGCTCAATTGCGCGCCTGGGGCTGCGACGAAGGCCAGGGCTACTGGATCGCCAAACCGATGCCGGCCGCCGCGCTGGAAACCTGGCTAGAAACGCCGTGGCACGAGCAACATGCCGCGCCGGTCAACCTGCTTGCCGCCAGCTTGGCCGCAGCGCGCGTCTAGGCGCAGCCAACAAACCAACCGCGTCCACCACTCGGTGGCGCGTGCGGTACTCGAGCGGCATCTCCCACGCGTGCGCAGTGGCTCCTGTGGGCCATCCAAACCCGCTTGACGAGGGCTGGCGCCTCCGAAACGGCAGGCTGTCAACGCAGCGCGGCGCGACACCAAGGTGCCACGCCGCGCTGCGTTTCAAGACATCGCTGCTTACCAGAATACGGTGTACAGCACGATCAGAATCGCGATCACGCCGGCGGCGCCGATCTTGAAGCCGAGCGTGGTGCCGTAGGCAACGTCGTTGGTACGGATCAGATCGCGTGCCTGCGTGGCAGGCGTCAGCAGCGACACCACCACCGCCAATACCAGCGCGGCAACGAACACCACACCGATGCGGTCCATGAACGGCAGTTCGGGCCAGGCGAACTTGAGCGCGAACGACAGCACCACCGAGCCGATCGCCGCGGTCAGCGCGCCGGCTTCGTTGGCCCGCTTCCAGAACAGGCCAAGCATGAAGATCACCACCACGCCTGGGGTAAAGAAGCCGGTGAATTCCTGGATGAACTGAAAGCCCTGATCGAAGTTGCCCAGCAAAGGCCGCGCAGTGAGGATGCCGATCAGCACCGAGGCGGCGGCCACGAGACGCCCAACGCGCACCAGCTGCTTCTGCTCGGTCTGCGGACGGAACTTGGCGTAGAAATCCAGGGTGAAGATCGTCGCCACCGAATTGATCTTCGAGGCCAGCGAGGCCACGATCGCCGCAACCAACGCGGCAAACACCAGGCCCAGGATGCCGGTCGGCAACAACTGCATCATGGTCGGGTAGGCCTGGTCGGGCTTGGCCAGATCCGGCGCCAGCACCACTGCGGCAATGCCCGGCACCACGATCACCAACGGCATCAGCAGCTTCAGGAACGCGGCGAACACCATGCCCTTTTGCGCCTCGCCGATGTTCTTGGCGGCCAGCGCGCGCTGGATGATGTACTGATTGAAACCCCAGTAACTGATGTTCATCACCCACAGCCCGCCGAGCAGCACGCTCAGGCCCGGCAGATCCTTGTAGAACGGGTTGTCCCTGGTCAGGATCATGTGGAAGTGCTCGGGGTGCGCAGTCCACAGGTGCTGGAAGCCGGCCAGCACGCCGGCACCGTCGCCAATGCGCGCCAGGGTCAGCCCCGCCACCAGCAGGCCGCCCAGCACTAGCAGGGTGACCTGCACGATGTCGGTCAGCGCCACCGCCTTCAATCCGCCATACAGCTGGTAGACCAGCGCGAACACGCCGATCAACGCCAGCGCCAGGGTCTGGTCCATGCCGGTGACCTGGCTGACCGCGATCGATCCCAGCCACAGGATCGAGGTCAGGTTGACGAACACGTACAGCAGCAGCCAGAACACTGCCATCAGCGTGCGGATCCACGTGCCGTAACGCTGCTCCAAAAACTGCGGCATGGTGTAGATGCCGTTGCGCAGGAAGATCGGCAGGAAGAACTTGCCGACGATCAGCAGGGTCAGCGCCGCCATCCATTCGTAAGAGGCGATCGCCAGACCGATCGCATAGCCCGAACCGGCCATGCCAATGATCTGTTCGGCCGAAATGTTCGCAGCGATCAGCGATGCGCCGATCGCCCACCACGGCAGCGACTTGCTCGCCAGGAAATAATCCTCGGCGCTCTTGCTATGGCCTGCCTTCTCGCGCGAGACCCACTGCGCGAGCACGAAGATGCCGGCCAGATAGACCAGCACGATCACGATATCCAACGTCGCCAAACCCACTGCACTCTCCTGTCTGGCTTTGGGGTGTGCGTCGAACGCCAGACAGGCCTGCAGAATGCCGCCGCAACGCACAGCATGCGCCACGGCAACGCGGCGAACCGCAGCTGCAGGCCATCCCGGCCGATCGACGCACGCGTCCCGCGGCGGCTGATGACACCACCGATCAGGGTGGCCGCTGTACCGCGCCGCCAGCACTGGCGACGCAGCTGTTTGGTCTCATCCCCCAGGCGCGCACGCACGCCAGCTGGAATGCTGCTTACTTGACCGGGCAGTCGACGGTGACTTCGGCTTCGTTGAGCGCGCCCAGCGACACCCTGGACACCGACAGGTCCAGCGCGGCAGCGCTTTCGATGCTGGCGACCTGGGTCAGCTTGGTCACATCCGCGCCGGCCACTGCGAAGCACTTCAACGGCACGCCGACCACTTTCCACTGGCCTTGCGGCAGCGTAGCCAGGGTCTTCTGGACGTCGACACGACCACCGCACTTGCCGCCACAGCCCACGCCCAGCCACACCGGCGCGGTCACCGCGCTGTCGCGGCGCAGGGTCAGCTGCAACTGCACATCGCCGTTGCTTTCACGCGAGACGTCCACCGGCTTGGCGGACACCAGCAACACGCTGGAGGCGGTACTGCCGGACCACACCAGACGGCGCGCATCCTCCTGCGCCTTGTGGTCGACTGCGGTCATCTTCAGGCTGCCATCGGACAAGCCCACCGGCAGCGTGGTTGCCGGCATGTTGGCCTGGCCGGCGTTGGACAGCTGCATGGCGATGCCGAGCGCAGGCTTGCCGCGCACGAAGTACATCCCGCCTACCGACTGCTCGCCGGACACGCCGGATTCTTCCGGCAGTGCTGCCAGGTCGCCCTTGTCGGCGTAGGTCAGGCCGAAGCCGAACTTGAACTGCGGGTCGTAGTCCTTCTGGCCGACGTTATTGGCGAACTGCACGGCGGTCTTGGGCCAGGAGAAGCTGAGCTTGCCCTTGAAGTCGTTCTGCACCGAGCCATCGGCCTTGCGCAGCAGCACATCGGCAATGCCCTCGCCTTCGGAGCCCGGCAACCAGGCAGCGACGAACGCGTCGGAGGCGTTGATGTACTGATTCATCCACAGCGGACGCCCGCTCAGGAACACCGCCACCACCGGGATGCCTTCGGCCTTGAGTTTCTTGATCAGGGCCAGTTCGCTTTCGTCGCCCGGCTTGTACAGCAGGGTGGCGATATCGCCCTGGAATTCGGCATACGGATTTTCGCCGAACACCACCACGGCCACGTCCGGCTTGGTCTTGTAGGCGCCATCCACGGCCAGCTCGGCGCTGCCGCCGGCGGCTTTGATCTGCTTGTCCAGGCCTTCCCAGATGGTGGTGCCGTTGGGGTAGTCGCTGCGCTTGGTGCCGGTGCCCTGCCAGTTCAGGGTCCAGCCGCCGGACTGCTTGCCCATGTCGTTGGCGCCATCGCCGACCACCAGCACGCGCTTGGTCGGATTCAGCGGCAGGATGCCGGCCTGGTTCTTCAGCAGCACCAGCGACTCACGTACCGCCTGGCGGGCGATGGCACGGTGTTCCGGTGCTCCGAGCAATTCGTACTTGCCACCGAGTGGGCGCTTGGACGGCTTGCCGGCCTCGAACAGGCCCAGGCGCATCTTCACGCGCAGGATGCGGCGCACGGCATCGTCCAGACGCTCGGCCGAAATCTGGCCGGACTTCACCGCCGCCAGTTCGGTTTCGTAGATGCCCTTCCAGCTGTCGGCGGCCATCGCCATGTCGACACCGGCGATGAACGAGGCCGGGCAATTCTGGTTGGTGCAGCCCTTGACCTGGCCGTGGCCATTCCAGTCGCCGACCACGAATCCGCCAAAATTCATGCGGCCCTTGAGCACGTCGGTCAGCATGACCTTGTTGCCGTGCATCTTTTCGCCGTTGAAGCTGTTGAACGAGGCCATCACGCTCTGTGCGCCAGCGGCAATCGCAGGCGGATAACCGGCGGCGTGGATATCGCGCATGGTAGCTTCGGACACCTTGGTGTCGCCCTGGTCCTTGCCGTCGGTGGTGCCGCCGTCGCCGACGAAATGCTTCACCGACGAAATGACGTGGCTGCCGTCCAGGAACTGCGGCGTGCCCGGCACGCCCTGTACGCCTTCGACCATCTTGCCGGCAAAGCTGGCCACCACGTCCGGCGACTCGGAATAGCCTTCGTAGGTCCGGCCCCAGCGGTCGTCCTGCGGCACCGCCACGGTCGGCGCGAAGGTCCACTCCATGCCGGTGACGCGGGTTTCGGCAGCGGTGACTTCGCCGATCTTCTTGATCAGGTCCGGGTTGCGCGTGGCACCCAGGCCGATGTTGTGCGGAAACAGCGTGGCACCGACGATGTTGCTCTGGCCGTGCACCGCATCGATGCCGAAGATGATCGGAATCGCGTTGCCGCCCTTGGAGGTGTCCATCGACGCCTCATAGAACGCGTCGGCCAGCTTCAACCATTCGGCCGGGCTGGCGTTGTACTTGCCGCCCGGATCGGAATTGCCGCCGGCCAGCACCGAGCCGATACGGTACTTGCGCACGTCGTCCGGGGTCATGCTGGCGATATCGCCCTGGATGGTCTGGGCAACCTTCTCTTCCACGCTCATCTTGGCCATCACATCGGTGATGCGCTGCTCCAGCGCCGCGTCCTGCGCGAATGGCCACTTCGGCGACGGCCACTGGTCCGGATGGATGGCGGTCGACGCCTCGGCAGGTGCGGCGACCGGAGCCGCCTTGCTCGCCTCGGCAGCAGTGTCCTTGCCTTGGCAGGCGGCCAACATCAGCACCGCCGCAGCGGTGGCCAGGCAGAGGGCGCGACGCGCGACGGGCGCGGCGGTACGACGGAGCAGCTTGTCCAAGATTCGTTTCTCCAGGGTGGTTCTCCCACGGCAATGCGTTGCGCCGCAGGCCATTAGGCGGCGTACGCTTGCGTGATTCCCCTACCCTGTCAACAACGGCTGCCCGTATGCCGAATACCGGGCAACTTATTGGCCGCGGCTATAGCATTGGAATACCGGCAGCACCTGTGAAACCGCGCAAAACCACCTAATCCGCTGCCGCGTCTGACAGCGCGAGCAGATCCACTTTGCTGCATCGCACCACCTGCAGCTCAGGCTAGTGCGCAGTATCGGCATGTCGAGGGTCTCTGGCAGCGCTCGCTTGCCACGACACGTTCGAACGCAGGCCAACGGGTGAGCTTGCTGTCAAACAACTGTCATACCAGAGGCCTAGCGTGACCGGCTTGCCGATGCGCCATTGCCATCGTTGATCGTTGCCTTTGTCTGGAGTTTCGATGTCCCCCTCCCCCGACCCCTCCCGTCGTCGCCTGATGCAATTGCTGGCGGCCGTTCCCCTGTTGCCGCTCGGCAACGCCAGCGCTGCCGCCCTGCAACAGCTTGGCGGTGCGGCGTGGGCCGCGCGCCCACTGCGGCAATCGGAGAACCCGACCCGCCTGGTCTCGGCCACCTTCCACGGCATGCCGGCGCCGAGCCTGGCCGACCCGGCCGCAATGGCCACCACCACGGTCGGTTCGGCACTCAGCGTGACGCGCAGCGACGGCAGCACGCAGCGCTATGCGCTGGCCTACCACCCGTTCTTCGTCACCGGCGACCAGGTGCCGGACGGCAACGGCGGCACCGTGCTGGCCGGCGGGTACTACGACATCCAGCATCGCCCGATCATCGACCGCTCCAAACCCGGTTCCGAACGTCCGTTCTTTTCCGATTGCCCGGACGGCTCCTCGCTATTGACCCTGCCCAATGCCAAGGTGCCAGGCGTCAAGGGCAACCACGTGTTCGCCGTGGTACAGTTCGAATACACCACCCGCGACCTGGCCGGCAACGACACCAACCGTCACCTGCCTGCGCCGATCGCCGTGTTGACGCTGGATCAGGACCCGGCCACCGGCAAGCTGTCGCTGGTGAAGTACCACAATGTCGACACCGCACCGGTCCATGGGTTGTGGACCACCTGCGGCGCCAGCCTGTCGCCGTGGAATACCCACCTGTCCAGCGAAGAGTACGAGCCCGATGCCACGGCATTGGCCGGCAACACGCAGTTCCGCAGCTACAGCACGCATCTGTACGGCGATCCGAATAAAGCCAACCCGTACCACTACGGCCATCTGCCGGAAATCACCGTGCACCCGGACGGCACCGGCAGCGTGCGCAAGCATTACTGCCTGGGCCGCATCTCGCACGAGCTGGTGCAGGTCATGCCCGACCAACGCACGGTGCTGATGGGCGACGACGCGACCAACGGCGGGCTCTTCATGTTCATTGCCGACCGCAAGGCCGATCTCTCCGCCGGCACCCTGTATGTCGGCAAGTGGCACCAGACCTCGGGCATCGGCCCGGGCGCGGCCACGCTGCGCTGGATCAAGCTTGGCCATGCCACCAGTGCCGAGATCCAGGCCATGGCCGACCGCCTCACCGCTGCCGACATCCTCGACGTGCACCTGAGCGACCCGGGCGATGCCTCGTTCACCAAGATCCCGTTCAACGGCACCTTCAACTGGATCCGCATCAAGCCCGGCATGGAGAAGGCCGCCACGTACCTGGAAACCCATCGCTATGCCGCGCTGGCCGGCGGCAGCCTGGGCTTCACCAAGCTCGAAGGCACCACCGTCAACGCGCACGACAAGGTCGCCTATATGGCGATGTCCTACATCGTCACCAGCATGCTCAACGGCTCGGGCGATGTGAAAGTCGAGGGTCCGGAAGCCGGCGCGGTGTATGCGTTGAACCTGCGCGGCGGCCAGCGCGACAGCCAAGGCGCCCCGATCCATAGCGACTGGGTGCCGATCGACATGGCCGCCCCGGCTGCCCTCACCGGACACAACCTGGCTAAAGCCGATGCGCTCGGCAATCTGGCCGACCCGGAACGGATCGCCAACCCGGACAACCTCAAGTTCTCCGAATCGCTGCGCACCTTGTTCATCGGCGAAGACAGCAGCCTGCACGTCAATAATTTCCTGTGGGCCTACAACGTGGACAGCGGCACGCTGACGCGCGTGCTGTCGGTGCCGGCGGGCGCCGAATCGACCGGCCTGCACGCGGTCGACGAGATCCACGGCTGGACCTATGTGATGAGCAACTTCCAGCATCCCGGCGACTGGGAGAGCCCGTTGCACGACACCGTCAAGGCCACGCTGGATCCGCTGGTCCGCGCCAACTACAAGGACCGCTTCGGTGGAGCGGTGGGTTATCTCACCGGCGACCCGGTGGCCGTGCAGTTGAGCAAGGCGTAAGCGCCGCCGTTTTGCGTTGCGGCGCTGCATGCCGCTACAGCCGACACGTGCAGCGAGGCATTCTGGCTGCTGTCGCATCCCGGTAGGAGCGCATCTGGGCGCGAGCAGCGTTGCCGGTACGGCCTGTCGCGCCCCGGCGCGCCCCGGCGCGCTCCTACGGGTGAGGCTGACCCGTGCAGCGTGGCGTTCTCGCTGCTGTCGCAAGGCCGGTAGGAGCGCACCTGGGCGCGAGGAGCGTTGCCCGGATGGCCTGTCGCGCCCGGGTGCGCTCCTACGGGTGAGGTCGATGGATGTCTGGCCGCGTCGGTGAGAATCAGATCAGACCGCACGCGCGGCTCAAGACTGCCGCAACTCCAGCGCCGCCATCACGATGGGTTTGGCCCAGTCAGGCACCTGCGCCAGCTCGTCCGGCGTCTGCGGGTAATGCAGGCCGCTGCGGTCCAGTTCCAGTACCAGCGTGGGCGATGCCTGACCCGCGGCGTCGGCCGGTGCGCTGTTGTTGTAGACATGCAGCACGGCCAGATGCGGCAGCAACGCAATCAGATTGGCACGCGAGGCGTCGTAACGCTCGCGGATCTTGTGTTCGGGAATGGCATGACCGCCGGCCGCAACCCGCGCTGCCACGCGCTCGATGTGCAGATCCACCGTCGCCAACCCGCAAAACCAGACCGCTACCGTCTGTTGCGCGCAAGCCTCGCGCAGCAGGCGCGGAATGGTCGTCGCGCCCAGCGTGGTTTCGAAGGCGAAATCGCTGCCATCGGCCATGGCCTGGCGCAGCCGCCGTACGCCTTCCTGCCAGGCCTGCGCATTCGCCTCTGCAGCCGCCCAGCCCCGCTCCACCAGTTCCTTGGTGAAGGCATCAGGATTGAACCAGGTGGCGCCGTCCTCCAGCAGAAAACGACCCAGTAACGAACTCTTGCCCGCGCCATTGACGCCGGCCAGCACCAGAAGATGGCCCATCGCTTACAGCGACGGGCCCAGGGCGACCTTGCGGCCGCGGCGTGCCGGTGTGGCGATCGCCTTGGCCAGGCCCGCACCCTCAGTCGTCACCGCAAGATGCGCGTCGAACTTCGCCTGCAGTGCCTGCAGCGACTGCGCGCGCGCCGAGGTTGCGGCCGCCGCACTGGCCTGATTGACCAGGCGCCGATACTCCTCGGCATCCACCACCACCGCTTCGGGATGATTGTGGTTGGTGATCACCACCGCCCCATGCGAGCGCACCTTGCGCATCAGGCTGGGCCAGCCCTTCACCTTGATGTCGGCGGCGGGGGATTTTTCGAGCTCGAGCAGATCCTGGAAGCGCGACATGGGGAAATCCGGGGCGGAGTGCTGGCGATCAGCCTACTCTCAAATTCCCAATTTAGGAAATTTGTCCATTTTGTCCAAACAATGCGGTCGACCATGCCGTCCAAAACAAAACGGGCCCGCAGGCCCCGTTTTTTTAAGCGCGATGCGCAAATGCTCAGCCGCGCAACTTGTTCAGCAGCTCGCGCGTCACCGGGTCGGCCACATCGGCCGATTCGCCCTTCAGCGCCGGCAGCAACTGGCTGGCCAACTGCTTGCCCAGCTCCACGCCGAACTGGTCGAACGCATTGATGCCCCACATCACCGATTGCACGTAGACGCTGTGCTCGTACATCGAGATCAGCGCACCCAGCGCCTGCGGGGTGAGCGCATCGAGCAGGATCACCGTGCTCGGGCGGCCGCCCGGGTAGCTGCGGTGCGGGTCGCTGCTGTCCTGGCCGTTGGCCAGCGCCTCGGTCTGCGCCAGCACATTGGCCATCAGCGCAGTATGGTTTTCCGCGTACGGGTCGTCGTTGTGCACGGTGCCGATGAAATCGGCCGGCACCACGCTGGTGCCCTGATGCAGCGCCTGGAAGAAGCTGTGCTGCACATCGGTGCCGGCACCGCCCCACCACACCGACACGGTGTCGCTGTCCACCGCCGAGCCATCGAGCTTGACGCGCTTGCCCAGGCTCTCCATCACCAGCTGCTGCAGGTAAGCCGGCAGCAGTGCCAGGCGCTGGTCGTAGGTCATCACCGCGTGCGTGGCGCTACCGAGCAGGTTGCGGTTCCACACTGCCGTCAGGCCATGCAACACCGCAACGTTTTCTTCCAGCGGCGTGTTGAGCACATGTGCATCGAACTGCGTGGCGCCTTCCAGCAGTTGTTCGAAACGCTCGAAACCAATGGCCAATGCAATCGGGAAACCCACTGCCGACCACAGCGAGTAGCGCCCGCCCACCCAATCCCACATCGGCAGCACGCGGCCGGGTGCGATATCGAAGGCCTTGGCGGCACGCTCGGGGTTGGCACTGACTGCGTACAGCCGCTCGCTGCCACCGAGCCAGGCATGCAGGATGCTGCCGTTGAGCAGGGTTTCCTGGGTGCCGAAGGTCTTGGAGATCAGGATACCGGCGGTGCGTGCCGGGTCCAGCGTGGCCAGCGTGCGCTGCATCGCCGCACCATCGACGTTGGAGACGAAATGCACGCGGAAACGCGCGCCCGACGGCGCCCGCAAGGCATCGGCTACCAGCCGCGGACCAAGGTCCGAACCGCCGATGCCGACGCTGACGATATCGGTGACGTCGGTGGCTTCCAGCTGCTGGATCAGCGCGCCCATGCGTTGGCGGACTTCCTCGGCGGTGGCATACGCTTCGGAGGCCACCGGCGCATCGGTCAGGTCGCCGCGCAATGCGGTGTGCAATGCAGCGCGCTGTTCGGTGACATTGACCTGCTCGCCACGGAACAGGCGCTGGAACGCGCCGGAAAGATCGCGCTCGCGCGCGATGGCGAACAGCGCATCGAGCGCGGCGCGGTCGTACTTTTGCCGCGCGAAGTTGAAATACAACGGACCGACTTGCCTGGCGTATTGCGTCGGCCGTTCCGGCTCGGCGGCAAGCAATGCGGGGATGGCAGCGCCGCACAGGCGCTGGGCGTGGGCGTGAAGCGCGTCGAATCCGTTGGTCTGTGTCATGCGGCCTGCGTGGGGATGCTGTGGTTGGTGTGGGAGATCGCGTTGTGCGCGTTCACATATACCAGATTGGGCTTGAAGGTCTTGGCTTCGTCTTCGCTCATGCTGGCGAACGCCGCCACGATGATCAGATCGCCCACCTGCACGTGACGCGCCGCGCCACCGTTGAGCGACATGATGCCGCTGCCGTCTTCGGCGCGGATGGCATAGGTGCTGAAACGCGCACCGTTGGTGACGTCCCAGATATGGACCTGTTCGAACTCGCGGATGCCGGTCGCTTCCAGCAGCAGGCCGTCGATGGCGATCGAGCCTTCGTAGTTGAGCTCGGAGTGGGTGACGGTGGCGCGGTGGATCTTGGCTTTCAGCAGGGACAGATGCATGGACGCAGGCAACGACAAAAGGAAAGCCGGCATTTTAGCGGAAAGCGCCCGTCCCCACCGGTTTGCGCTGCGGCCGGTGGTGAGGGCTTCAGGCCTGCGCAGCGCGCGCAAACGCGCGCCCCGTTCGCTGGCGCTGCCGGACGGCTCCGACGGCGCGTCGGCCTGCTCAGAATTCCAGGTTGTCGATCAAGCGCGTGTTGCCCAACCGGGCCGCGATCAAGGCCGCGCGCGCGCCGGCGTGGCTGTCGCCTGGCTCGCTGAGATCAGGCAGCCGCACCACCGCGTAATCGACCCGGAAACCGGCCTGTTCCAGCGTGTGGCTGGCCGCATCTTCCACCTGCGCACGCGGCGTGCCGGCGGCATAGCTGTCGCGCATCTGCAGCAGCACCTTGCGGATCGTGCTCGAGATCGGGCGATCTTCCGCCGACAGATACTGGTTGCGCGAGCTCATCGCCAGGCCATCGGCCTCGCGCACGATGCTGCCGCCCAAAATTTCGATCGGAAACGCCAGGTCGGCCACCATCTGCCGGATCACCGCCAACTGCTGGTAATCCTTCTTGCCGAAGGCGGCCACGTCCGGCTGCACCTGGTTGAACAATCGCGCCACCACGGTGCACACGCCATCGAAATGCCCGGGCCGGCATTCGCCTTCCAGCACATCGCTGACGCCGGGCGCGTGGATCGGTGTGGCCAGCGCGGTACCGAGCGGATACATGGTGTCCACGTCCGGCAGCCACAGCGCATCGCAACCGGCGTCTTCCAGGCCACGCAGGTCGGCCTCGGGCGTGCGCGGGTAGCGCGCAAAATCTTCATTCGGGCCGAACTGGGTCGGGTTGACGAACACGCTGGACACCACGCGGTCGGCGTACTGGCGCGCCAGCATCACCAACGAATAATGCCCGGCGTGCAGGTTGCCCATGGTAGGCACCAGCGCCACACGCAAGCCCTCGCGCTTCCAGCCATTGACCAGGGCGCGCAGTGCGGAAAGATCGGTCAGGGTCTGGATCATGCGGCGTACGCGTGCTCTGCATCGGGAAAACTGCCGTCGCGCACCGCCTGTGCATAGGCGCGCACCGCGCCGGCAACCGAGCCGCCTTCGGCCAGGAAATCCTTGACGAACTTGGGCCGGCGGTGGCCACTGTCCAGCCCGAGCATGTCGTGCATCACCAGCACCTGGCCGTCGCAAC
The DNA here is from genome assembly GCF_008801575.1 of Xanthomonas cissicola. Lineage (GTDB taxonomy): Bacteria > Pseudomonadota > Gammaproteobacteria > Xanthomonadales > Xanthomonadaceae > Xanthomonas > Xanthomonas cissicola. Next base: position 22,389 of record NZ_VZPL01000060.1, read on the forward strand.
CGGGGCCGGCACCGATACCGATGGTGGGCACGCTGAGGTCTGCACTGATCTGCGTGGCGATCGGCGTCGGCACGCATTCCAGCACCAACAGGCTGGCACCGGCGTCGACCACGGCCTGTGCGTCACGACGCAGCTGCTCGCCAGCCTCGCCGCGCCCCTGCACCTTGTAGCCACCGAACCGCAGCACCGATTGCGGGGTCAGGCCCAGGTGCGAGCAGACCGGGATCTCGCGCTCGACCAGGTAACGGATGACCTCCAGCTTGTGCCCGGCGCCTTCGATCTTGACCATCTCCGCGCCAGCCTGCAGCAGCTGGGTGGCGGCGTCCAATGCACGCTCAGGCGTGGCGTCGGCCTGGAACGACAGGTCCGCCACCAGCAAGGCGCGATCGAGCGCACGGGCAACCGAAGCCGTGTGGTAGACCATGTCGGCGGTGGTCACCGGCAAGGTGGAATCGTGCCCCTGCACCACCATGCCGAGCGAATCGCCGACCAGGATCAGGTCCACGCCATTGGCGTCGAAGGTGCGCGCGAAACCGGCGTCGTACGCGGTCAACATGACCAGTTTTCGACCCTCGCGCTTGGCCTGCGCCAAGGCGGGCACGGTCCAGGGCTTGCTGTCGGCGTGGCTGCTCATGAAGTCATTACGTGGGGTGATAAGCCGGCCATTATCTACCCAATCGGCTCCAGCCCGCAGGTATCGATGGCGTGCAGGGCGCGCCGCACTGTTCCATGGCCCGGAATGATCGCCTCCGGCGCCAGCTCCGACAGCGGCAGCAGGGCGAAGGCGCGCGCGTGCAGATGCGGATGCGGCACCTGCAGCTGCGGCAGGTCGATCACCTGATCGGCGTACAGCAGCAGGTCCAGGTCGAGCGTACGCGGGCCCCAGCGCTCGCCGGCGCGACGCTCGCGGCCGAACGCCTGTTCGATGCCGAGCAAGGCCTCCAGCAGCGGCAGCGGCGCAAGCTCGGTACGCAGCTGGGCCACGGCATTGATGAAGTCGGGCTGGTCTTCGCGGCCCCAGGCCGGCGTGCGATACAAGCGCGATGCGGCGATCAGCGTGGTTTGCGGCACGGCGCCCAGCGCGGCGATGGCCGCGCGCACGCTGGCCTCGGCCGGGCCCAGGTTGGCACCCAGGCCGACAAAGGCGGTCTGCATGCCCTACTCGCCGGCCGGTGCGCCGGTCCGACGGCGGCGTCGGCGACGCTTGCGCGGTGCGCCCTCATCGCTGTCGTGGTCGGCCTGCGCCGATTCGATCGCATCCACCAGTTCCTGGCCGGACGACTTCTGCGCCTCGCGCCAGAACTCCACATCGGCGGCGTGATCGGGCGACGCGAACTGACGCAACACCAGGAAATCGAATGCAGCGCGGAAGCGCGGATGCGACAAGGTGCGGAATACCCGCTTGCGCTGACGCGAGGAGAAACGCGTCTGCAGCAACCAGATTTCCTGCATCGGCAGCGAGAAACGGCGCGGCAACGCGACGCGCTCCAACTGATGCAAGGTGACGCGATCGGCCGCGCGGCGCTGCGCATCCTCCGGTTGCACACCTTGAGCCTGCAGCCCCCTCAAGGTGCGGCAGAACGCAGGCCACAGCAGCAACGCAAACAGGAAGGCCGGCGACACTGGCTCGTCGTTGGCCACGCGTGCATCGGTATTGCGCAGGCCTTCCAGCACCATCGCTCGCAACGCACCACTGCGGTTGGACTTCAATGCCGCCGCGCTTTCCGGGAACAGCGCACCGAGCAGGCCGTAACGCTCCAGACCTTCGAAGCTGGCCACACCATGCCCGGACAGGAACAGCTTGAGAATTTCTTCGAACAACCGCGCAGGCGCAGCTTCGGACAGCAGCCCGGCCAGACGCGGAATGGGTTCGGCGGTTCCGGCTTCGATGTCGAAATTCAACTTGGCAGCCAGACGCACCGCGCGCAGCATGCGCACCGGGTCTTCCTGGTAACGCAACTGCGGGTCGCCGATCAACTTCATCAGGCGCGCCTGCACGTCTTCGAAGCCACCGCAGTAATCGCGTACCGAGAAATCCTCGATGGCGTAATACAAGGCATTGCAGGTGAAATCGCGGCGGATCGCATCGTCTTCGATGGTGCCGTAGACGTTGTCGCGCACCAGCCGGCCGTTATCGAGTTCGCGGTCGCCGCTGCCATCGTCGACATTGGCGCGGAAGGTGGCCACTTCGATGATTTCGCGACCGAACACCACATGTGCCAGACGGAAGCGGCGGCCGATCAGGCGACAGTTGCGGAACAGCGCCTTGACCTCTTCCGGCGTCGCGTCGGTGGCCACGTCGAAATCCTTCGGGTGGCCGCCAACCAGCAGGTCGCGGACCGCACCGCCGACCAGATAGGCGCCAAAGCCCGATTCGCGCAGGCGGTACAACACGCGTAACGCGTTGGGACTGATGTCCTTGCGCGAGATGGTGTGCTGGTCGCGTGGAATGACGCGCAGCGTGAACGGAGATGTAACTGAGGGTTCGATGATGGCGCTTCCGTCTTGTGTTGCAGGATTGCCCAACGGCTATTACCTCACTATACTAGCGCGCTGCACAAGACGTGACAAAAGCGCTCCCTTCGTCTAATGGTTAGGACGTGGCCCTCTCAAGGCTAAAACAGGGGTTCGAGTCCCCTAGGGAGCACCACGATGCGTCTCACTGCAAAACGCCAGAGCCCCGCATTGCGGGGCTTTTGCGTTGTAGCGCAGGCATGCGCACATGCGTTGGTCTGTGTGGCATCGGGCGGGCCGCAACCATCTCCGTCTCACATCCTGGCCTGATCAGGACCGCCGGGCCCAGGAAGTAGTCGAGGTTGGTTGCCGCCCACACGGCGCCGGATTCCATCTCACGCCCGCGATGCGGCAGCGCTTTATCGGGATGCGATACGGCCATGCCCTCACCTGGCCGCAGACAAACGCATGCAGATTCGCAGGCATCGCACGGCAAGCGTTCGACGATGTGTCGATCTCAGGAACGCGGCTCAGATCAGCCACATCAGCACAAGGAGAACGGACCTCATCGCGGCGCGCTCGGCGGTGCGCGTTCGCTGCGCGGCGACGTGAGTAGACGTGCTGTATCTGTGCACCATGCGTGCCGACCGCCTTGGGAATTTGCAGTGCATCGCGTCTGCTCACATGGTTGTCGGGCCAAGCACCGCGTCGTCGCTGCCGGTTTCGGCGACGGCGTCGTGGGCATGCAGGCTTTCCAGATGGCGTACCGCTACATGAAAGGCCGCGTAGTGCTCTGCCAGCGGCTTGCGCAGGCGTCGCGCCGCATCTTCGACATACATCAGGTTTGCGCCATTCAGGCGCGCAAATGCCTGTTCGTCTGGTCGCCGCACTGCTGCCTGCACCGGCGTCGCCAACGCCTGCTCGCACAGACCGACCAGTTGCTGGATGGCCAAGCGCTGCGCATCGGCGGGCAGCTCGACGCGTACCTGCGCCACGCTGCGTTGGCTATGCGGCGTGGCGTAGGTACCGTGGTCCTGCAGCCATTGCACAACATCGCGCAGCGGCAGCGTATCGCGCCCGGCATGTTGCTGCACGAATGCATCGCTCAGCAGCTGCCGCGACAAGGCTGCCGAACAGGGGCAGGTGGAGGCGTACAACACCTCGATCTGGAGCTGGATCGTGGTGCGCCCTGCCCTGCATTGCGCGGCGATGTGCACCGGATAGGCACGCCAGCCACTCAGTCCCTCACTGCGCAATGCCGGCGTGCGTAACATCAGTTCGAAGCTGAGCGTCAGCCGAGCGGCGCGGCTCGCGCAATCGGCATGGCTGTCGATCAGCGCCTGCAATAACTGCGAGAGCATGGCCGGCGACAATGGCTGCTGCAGATGCGTATCCAGCAGGCGGTACAGCCGCGACATGTGGATGCCTTTCAGCTCTGCCCGCGGCAGGTCGACCTGCACGCCGGCGCGCGCGGCGAGCTGGCTGCTACCGGTCTCCAACTGCACGGGAATGGCGATGTCCTGCATGCCCACCCATCGCAGGGGCGCGCTCAGCGTTGATGGTTCGGTCACAGCAACATCGGGAAGCGTAGGGGACATCGGGGGTCTCGTCGAAGATAAAGGTGACGACCGCGCCTCAGGCGCGGCCAGGAAACGCAGCGAAGTAATCGTCGATTCCCGCATGCAATGTCTGCGCGAGTTCGTCCTGATGCGTATCGCTGCACAGGCGGCTGCAATCGTCGCGATTGCTCATGAAGCCGGTTTCTACCAGCAGCGACGGAATGTCCGGCGACTTCAACACCGCAAAACCGGCCTGCCCCACCTGGTTTTGATGCAGGCGCGTCACCTGCTGCAGGCGCTCCAACATCAACGTGCCGAATGCCAGGCTGCTGGCGATGGTGCCGCTCAGCGACAGATCGGCCAGCACCTGCGACAACACCGGATTGCTCGGCACCCGCAGCCGGCGCGCGGTATCGCCCATGTCGTCGGCAGCGTTTTCGCTATCGGCGATCCAGCGCGCCAGCGCGGAGCTGGCGCCAGTCTGCGACAGCGCAAAGACCGAGGCGCCGCGCGCTTGGCGCGTTGGTGCGGCATCGGCATGGATGGAGACGAACAGGTCCGCATTGCGGCGATGCGCGATCAACACGCGCTCGTGCAACGGCACGAAGCGGTCATCGCTGCGGATCATGGTCGGCCGGTAGCGCGCATCGGCCGCCAGGCGTCGATGCAGCCGCCCGGCGACCGCCATGGCCACATGTTTTTCGTAACGCGCATCGGCACTGACCGCTCCCGGATCCTTGCCGCCGTGGCCGGCATCGATCGCAACCACGTAGGGGCGCAGGCGATGACCGAGCGCGGCCGGCGCGAGCGCATCGGCGACATGGCTGTCCACCACCTCCGGCGCCTCACCTGTCTTCGCTGCCGCCTCGCCGCCCATATCGATCAGCAGCTCACCGCCCTGCCAGCGCGGCTGCGCGGCAACCGGCCGGGTCAGATCGAGCACCACGCGCACGCCGTCGCCATGCACACCCGCCCGGAGACCGGTCACCGGCTCGCCATATGTAATCGATGCGATCGGTGGCAGCGCAGGTGCCACTTGTCCCAGGTCGATGACCAGCCGCTGTGGGCCCGTCAAAGTGAACAGGTGGTACTGCGTCGGCGCGGACAGGGACAGACGCAACTGCGTCCCCCGATCGCCTCGCTGCAGCGAGCACGCCTGCAGACGGGTCTGGCCTGCTGCCCTGACCAAGCCGGGCGCAAGCACCATGGCCGCGCCGATGGCCTGCAACAACGCGCGTCGCTTCATGCAGTCGGCCTGCAAGGGTGACGGGCAATGGCGGGATCGCGTGCGTGCCCTGCGGGAGGGGCGTGACGCTGAAAGACACAAGAGGCGATAGGAATGAAAGGCACGACGCATCGACGGCGGTCAAGATTATCATTATAAAGTAACAACAGAGAGCGCGGTGCAAGTGTCAACGACTCCGTGCGCTTGTCACCATTCATCTTCCCGAGGACACCCATGACCACCGGCCCGGTCCCCGCCAGTTACGACGCCTGGCGTCGCTGCATCGAACTGGATTGCGCCCAGCCGCTGACGGCCGCCTTCATCGCCCAGCGCCTGGCCGCCTTACGCGACCCGGACGACCACCACACCCAGCAGTTCCTGCGCCGCTGGGGAGCGCAGCACCACGCCCAGGTCATTGCATGGTTCGAGCGGGCTCGGCAGCGAGCACTATAGGGCTAGCTCGACGGCTTGCGCGGTTGCCAATGGAGGGACGACGCATTCGTGACCGGCCCAAGTAGGAGGGCATAAGCCCTGGCCTGGCGGTGGCTGGCGGTGTGGACGTGCGCTCCGTTCCATGCCGAGGTGGCCAAGGTTGATCGCCTGTCCCAAGGACTGCGCGTCAAAAAGAAGCCCAGGCCATCCGCTCGGTACACGCCACTCTTAATGACTAATCCGTAGTGTCGCCAGCATGAAGCCCCCTTCCCCGATGCCGACATTCATGGCGGCCTGCAAACCTGTGCTCAAGGCCCCGTTTGACCTCTACAGCATTGTCGACGGATCTAGGAAAGCAGTTCCCTTGAGCTAATGGACTTTCGATAAAACATCGACATCGATACACCGAATAGACGTACCGTAGGCTGGCCTGAATCGCAGGCAGAAATGCCCCTAGCAGGGAGAGGCGAAAACATCATGCGAACGAAGAAAAACCAGCTCAAGTATCTTTGCGTAGTGGCCGGAGTTCTGCTCAGTGGTCCTGCACTCGCTCAGAGCGGCGGGTGCTGCGCAGGTGGCGTAGGCGCCAGCGCCACAACCGGACTTGGAGAGCGTAGCCCCGCAGCAGCGGCGAACCTCACGCTGGATCCTGCCTGGCCGATTTACGAGTTCCAGCGCGACGGTGTGACCTACCTGCAGATCAATGACGCAAGCGGCGGGGTCCGAGCGGTCGTTGCACGCATCGACAACGCGATGTGGGTACTTCCAATGGGTAAGGATGCAGACCGCGTCTCCGTACCTTCCGCTAACACCCTTTGGGGCAACCCGACGTCAGCGGCAACCGCTGCGGAGCCAGGCCCCAATGCACGCACGATTTACCGGACTACCCACTTCACTGTGCAAGTCGAGCGGCAAGCCTACGAGGAACGCTGGAAGGTGTCTCCGTCGCAGTAACTGTAGGCACTTCTGCAACTAGGGCCTGTTAACACATCCGAAGCCCATCAACGACTAGGACGAAGCTGAGGAATCCAAGGAACATGACATCCAGCTTCTCGAAGCGCGAGAAAATCCGGCGGTAGCCTTTCAAGCGACGGAACAGT
>NZ_VZPL01000061.1 GCF_008801575.1 Xanthomonas cissicola
CACCGAAATCGAACGCTGGCGACGCGAATACAACGAGGACCGACCCAAGAAGGCGATCGGCGGCATGACCCCGGCTGCTTATGCCCAACATCTGGCAAACACCGATATCATTACCCCCGGACTCTAAACCAAACCACTACTCAGGGTGGGGGGACGTCGAGACCCACCTTCGTGCTCAAGGATGGCTCTCGCATGACGCTTCTTCGAGTCAATGGTTCCAGGCGCATGATTGGTGTTGATGAGTTTCGTGAGATTGATGGACGCCTGACAAATTCACTCAAGGCATTCATGCGTGGTGGTGGTCATGCGCTGTCGTGCATCTTCGAGTCTGATCCAGACCTCGTCGAGCGCGAGGTGCGTGAAGCGCAGAAACCGATGCGGGACACTGCTGTCCGGATTGGTCTGAACCTCGAAGATCTCTTCGAGGAAGATGTCGCGATGCTGAGGGAGTCCTGCAGCGCTGAGCGCTGCTGGGTCGCTCTCTATACTCGCCCATCGGCATTTCCGCTACCGAGTTGAAGCGCGATGTTGCGGCGCGCATGGAGCTGCTGAAAGACAATCCCATTCCCACGATGGAAGATGCACCCAATCTGTTTCGGGTGATCGCTGGGCTCAAGAGCAGACATGATTCCTTCGTCTCCTCCTTCATGCAGGAGATGGCAGCGGCCGAGATTTCCCTGGTGCAGCTGGAGGTGCACGACGCTTGCCGGGACATGCGCATGTCGATTGACCGAGAGTTCACGGCAGCAGAGTGGCGCCCAAGCCTTCCCGGCGACAAGATCCCTGTGCGCGAGCAGCGGCGAAATCCGGCGGATATGTCTGGCGCGCTGTGGCCACGGCTTGACCGCCAGCTGGCGCCCCGCAACATCCGGGAAGAGAGCTCCACCTCCTGCACTGTAGGGGCGATCGCCTACAAGCCGATGTACATCTTCATGCACCAATCAGGGAACGAGACGGTGCCGTTTCAGGCGCTGTTCCGCCGAGTGAGGGACACCCGTGCGCCTTGGCGGATCAAGTTCCAGATCGAGTCGGGAGGGCTAACCTCCCTGGGCTTTAAGCGTCTGATTACCGCGATCATCGGGTTCACCAACCCGGAGAACGGGCTTATGCGTGCCGCAGCTGATCGCATCGAGTACCTGGTACGTGAGCAGAACGAGCTCGATGTGAAGCTGCGGGTTGATCTCACCTCTTGGGCGCCGGCAGGCAACGCGAAGCTGCTGGAGGACCGTACATCCAAGCTCGCCCGTGCGGTGCAGGCGTGGGGTGGTACGGACGTCAGAGAGCTGTCAGGCGATCCGGTGCAGGCCTTGGTGGCGACCACGCCAGGGTTGAGTCTGAACAGCCCGGCGACGGTTGCCTGCGCGGCACTGGCGGATGTCACGCAGATGCTGAGCTTCTACCGACCGGCGTCACCTTGGGATTTCGGCGCGTTGATGTTCAATTCGCCGGACGGCAAGCTTTTTCCGTTCCAGCCATCGTCCTCCGTTCAGTCGAACTGGATCAACACAGTTATCGCCGAGCCCCGCGCGGGTAAGTCGGTGCTGGTGAACGCGATGAATCTGGCATTCACCCTGTCTCCAGGTCTGACCGACCTGCCGTATATCGCGATCATTGACATCGGTCGCTCCAGCTCGGGTTTCACCTCGCTTATCCGGGAGGCGGCGACGGAGCAGTCCAAGCACCAGGTCGTGCAGTTCCGGATGCGGATGCGTCCCGAGGACTCCGTGAACCCATTCGACACACAGCTTGGCTGCCGGCGCCCGCTCCCCCACGAGGAGGCGCTAGCCGTCAATTTCACCACGTTGCTTATGACGCCTCCGGGAGAGCCGCATCCAGCCGACGGCATGGCTGGGCTTTGCGCTGGTGTCATCGATTATGCGTACAAGCACTTCGCCGACAATGCGCAGCCGCGCCGGTACAGTCCGCAAACGGAGGGCGCTGAACTGGTCGATCGTGCCATTGTCGCGCATGGGCTCCATGTCGATCGCAACACCACCTGGTGGGAGATTGTGGACCAGTTGTTCTCTCGCGGCGACATACACGCTGCGTCGCTAGCGCAGCGCTACGCTGTTCCAACGCTGACGGATCTGGCGGCTGTCAGCCGTGAACGGCAGTTTTCTGACCTGTACGGCGAAAAGATGACGAACTCGGGCGAGCCGCTGCTACAGGCATTCGCGCGAATGCTATCGGAGGCTATTCGTCGCTACCCGATCTTGTCGCGTCAAACGGCATTCGATGTGGGCGATGCAAGGATCGTGTCGATCGACTTGGATGAGGTGGCAAAGCAGGGTAGTGCGGTGGCTGATCACCAGACCAACGTTTGCTACATGCTTGCCAGGCATGCTGCTGCCCGCAACTTCTACCTGCGCGAGGAGCACATCGATTCCTTCCCGCCCGAGTACAAGGCACACCACGAACAGCGAATTCGTGAGATCCGGCAGAACCGCAAACACCTGGTGTTCGACGAGGTACATCGCACGTCAAAGGCTGCCGCTGTACAGAATCAGCTTGAGCTGGATGCGCGAGAGGGTGGTAAGTGGGGAGTCATGCTGACGCTTATTTCGCATCGGCCGCAGGACTTCCCAGAGGCCGTGCTCTCGTTCTCGACGGGCAACTTTGTTCTTTCGCCAACGGATGACGATTCGGCTGAGCTGATGCGGGACAAGTGGCAGGCATCCCCGACAGTGCTCCACGCGGCTAAGAAGCATATCCGCCCTCCAACCGCGAAGGATGGCTCGACGATGGTGGTGATCTTCAAGACGAGAAGTGGGCCGGTCACCCAGCTCCTCAACCTGAAGATGGGGGGCATCCGGCTTTGGGCCTTTTCGACGTCAAACGAGGACTCCTACGTGCGCGATGTCCTTTATGCACAGATCGGCGGACAAGAAACACGGAGGCTGCTCGCTGCGCTTTATCCGGCGGGCACATTGTTGCCTGAGATCGAGCGCCGAAAGCTCGCGCTGCAGAACAGCGGCGTTATGGTGGATAGCGAAAAGGAAGATGGCGTGATCAATGAACTCATCCGCGAGATCAAGGGCAAATATGATGCTGCCCGCCTGCAGGGGGCAGTGGCCCAAGGTGACCGCCGTGCATAACAGAACTCGTCTGTGGATGCTCGCATTGATCAGTATGGCTGGCGTTTTTGGCGCCGCACAGGCACAGGTTGTTAACCGGTTGACCCCACCCCAGTTGGAGCCGGCCGCTGCCGCCGGTACGCCGACGCCGACCGCCTCCAGGGCGCCGGTCACCGAGTACGCACCGATATCTCCGCCGGCGGCCAGCGTTCTGACGGTAGTTTCTCCTTTGCAGGACCAAATCGCCGCTGAGCTGGCTTTCCTGCCCAACGAGACCAATGACGAATACACCGCGCGTATGCGCACCCGGTACGACCAAGTCAAGAAGAACGCGCAGCGTGTTGACGCTGAGCACGCTGCCAGGATGCGGGCGCTGGTGCAGGCGTGGCGCTAGTAGTCCATGGCGACGGCTGTATGACCAACCTCCACGCCATGCGCCGCAAGATCCACGCCGACTCGCTGAAGCCACGAAACATCGAGCTGGTACCGGAAACGGGAGCGTTGGGCATTCAGATCGAGCGCGGCTCGAACCGCGGCGGCGGCTTCCGCAGGTGTGGTGTGGTTCACATGGCAATACCAAGCGAGTGGGCGCTGAATCTGACCTCGGGCCAGCCACCGGCCGAGGTGTTTGACCCCGTGGCAGGCCGGGCACAAGGAGACGAGTCGATCGAGGCGCTGCAGCAGGAGGCGGTCGTCGAACGTCCACACCTCGTGGCATTCCACCGGATGCTGGTGCCCTTGACCGCCGCAGATCTCGCAGCGGCCGCCAGAGGCGGTAGAGATCAGAGACTGGAGGCGGGACCAGGTGGCCACACGTACGTTGCTGCGGACGTTCTTGTACCAGCAGCTGGAAGGGATCAGTTCGATGGTGAGGCGTGGCTGGGCGGGCACGGTCATGGCTTGCTTCGGTGTTCGCGAAAGTGCACTATTATTGTTAGATAAAATGCCAGTAAATGACAACGAAAGTGGATAGCGACGAAGCCGAATCCGCAATGCGTAGCCGTATGGCTGCAGCGTTGGGCTTTGTGGTCGGGACCCAGCGATGGCAGGGGGTTTCGCTGCAGAAGGTTGCCGTGGGAGCGGAGACGCACAGGAGCAACCTGTCGTCCTTCATCCGCAGCCATGGCTGCCGGCGGAACATTTCGGATGTCAAATTGCGCGCGGTGCTTTTCGCGCTGGGCCTCCATTGGGATCTGACGCTGACCAGGTCCCTGCACAGGTGGGACTTGGGCGCTGACGATCATCTGATGGGCGGCCTGAGAGTGCTTCTCGATGTCATGGGTCGATATTCGGTGGGCGTCGTTACCACTGCCGGCTGTCGGGAGTCATTTTTCCTGTTGATCGCGGATGGAGGTGCTGTGGCCATGCTGCGTGCGACCGGTGAGGTCGCCTCCAGTGTCGCCAAGTTGCTCGGCGTCGACAGGATCCTGGTCGACAGCGACAGGGCAGTTTCGGAGACCGTCCAGCGAATCTGGCTGACACAAGATGTTGCCGTGGCAGAAAAGATGGTGCGTGGCCTGATGGAATCCTGCGGCGTCGCTGAGGTGGGCATTAGTCGGCGAGACGAGGCAATACGTGAACACGAGAGTCGGCAATTGATCGCGACAGCCTAAGCGGGCGGCGGTAAATAGCTGATGTGATGGTGATGGGGTCAAAAGACTAGGAGCATTCGATGTCGAAAACGAAAATCTCGGTGAGCGGATTGGCTCATCTGCTGGCGCAACTGTTGGGATACGACATCTATACGCTCTCTCGGGCGGCGAATATCCCACGCGCCAACGTAGCCTCTTGGCTGGGTGGCAATATTCGCGGCCTTCGCGTGAATACCATCGTCGAGCTGATGGGGATGCTTGGCCTCCGACTGGACGCCGGCGCATGGCGTTTGGACTCCCAGAGAGTCCATTTTTGGCGCGTGAAGCTTGGTGCGTTCACCAAGGTGGAGGATGCGTTGGCGGCGGTGGAGCTGCTTTCACGGCTGCTGGGTGCCAATTCTGCGATCACGCAGGTCCATCCACCGAAGGCTGTTCGTGGGCGGAGCGGCCTGGTGCGCACGGATCAGTACATGATCGGTGGCGGGCAATGCCGCGTGGTCGTGTCCGTCACGCAACCGTTCTTCCGCAAGGTCCGGGTGACCCCGGATGTGGCCAAGGGGGCGATGTGGCGCGACGACAACCGGCATCACACGATGCAGATCCAAGCATCGCATTGGCGCCAGGTGCTCGCCCGCGATATGACGGTTAAAGAGTTCGACCAGGCCTTCGAACAGAGTATGGGTGCGATGGACTGGGGTGACCTGGCGCTGGCCGCACGGCAGTTCAATTTGACCCCTGAAGATCTGCTGGGGTGGGTGCGCGAGCGCTACGAGCCTGACATGGGTAGCCAGGCTGCAGCTGACGACATCGAGGTAACTGGTTCGCAGAATGTCATTCTGCTCGGTCGTGACATCGCGCCACGTCGAACTGGATCCTACGGGTGATGCCTGCGCACGGCCAAAGTTGCACGGTGCAACTCGGCGTGCCCGTCGGCGCAGCAGCGGGAGGCGAGCGTGAAGCGCTCGGAAGTCTTCGATCGGATCCGATGCGGACCCGAGACACTGGCTTTGCGTTGAGGCTGGCCGATGAGGTTGCGCCCTCATCAGCTGCTGCGCACACGGCACTGCTGGCGCTGCGAAACTTGTGTAGCGGTCGCGGACGGCAGCCGCGATGGCTGTCGCAGCAGGTTGCATAGGGCAAGAACCGTGAAGCGTTCCTGATCCGGTCAATAACAAAAGATACGGTGAAATACGCGAAGATACGCGAAATAACCACGTTTGATGGCAAAAAAAGCGTGCCTATATGCCAATGAAAGTGGTAGATTGATCCCGAGCCCAAACGGGTCTCGGGCCGCAAGTACGCAGTGCGGTCCTCCTTTCGACATTATCTGGAGATCGCAATGTCCGCACTTCGCTCCCTGCGTGAGTCCGCCGCCCCGAAGGGCGGTGGACTCACCCCCAATACCTTCGCCGCCGTCCTGCAGGTGTCCACCGCTGTAGTCGAAAAAACCGGCGACAAGGAAAGCCTCAAGCTGACCGGCATCGTGCTCAACGAAGTGCCCGGTGCAGGCCGCGACCTGCCTGTGGCAGTGGAGTTCCGCGGCGACGACGCGGAACGCGCGGTGAGCAATTTCGTGAAGGGCCATGGCGGTAGCCGAAAGATCTTCGACAAGCCGGAGAATGCAGCCGGTTCGGTCTTGACCCTGGAGTCCTGCTACCTGACCGACCAGATGTCCGACGACGACCGCATGGTCGTCAGTTCGCGCTGGGTCAACACGCTGCAGAAGGCCAATGAAGCCACGCACTCGGACCGCAGCTTTCTGGAAGGCGTCATGGCGACTTCGCCGCGCGTCAGCTTCGAGAACCCGAACTTCCGCGAGGGCAATGAAGAACCGCGCACCATCACGATTCCGGTCTCGCAGGAAAAGTTCACCGCACGCGTGCAGACCGAGCACGGCACCTTCTCGCGCGAGTTCGACCGCGCATGGGGCATCGAGCGACTGAACAAGCTGTCGAAGGACGCCAAGCCGTCCGTCTTCATCGACACCGTCGAGCCGAACAATGCCAAGCTGGTGACCAGCGAAGAAGAGCTGCGTGCCGCGCTGACCGAGCAACTGGGCCGTGGCACGCGCGCCCTGGCGCTGCTGCGCGTCACTGATGGCGAGGAAGTCATCGATCGCCTGGTGTATGGCCAGTACAAGCGTGAAGGTGACGAGTACCTGCCCGACCCGGCAGCAACCCTCGAAGAGCTGTTCAAAAACAATGTGTTCCGCGACATCGCCAACACCGCCCTGCTGGCCGGCCTGGCCGACGGTTCGCTCAAGATCGACTCGATCCCGGGTTACCGCCTGAGCTATGCGGGTAACCCGCTCAAGGACGACAACGCGGCCTACAAGCTCGTCTCGGATCTGAAGGCGAACAAGGTGACCCGCTACGAGATCGCCTTCGGCAAGGAACCAAACCGCTTTGCGAGTGTTGTCCTGCCGGGCGTGGCCCGTAATGACACCATTGCCGGCTTCTCGCCGATCAACGTGATCGCCGATCGGCCCGGCCGCCATGCCGCGCACGAAATCGCCACGGCGCACATCGATGCCAAGGCCCAGGCGGCAGTGGCGCCGGAACCGGAAGATGAGCCGGCCGGCAGCCCGTCTCCGTAATCGCTCGTTGCAGTAGCCGACTCAGCCGCCTCCGGGCGGCTGAGTCGTATTGAGCTCCAGAACCTCATGAGATCTTCGATGGATGCAAATACGCTCGTTCGCTGGGTGCGCTTGGACCCGGCCAATCCCCGGGTGCGTCTGGTAGGTGCCCAGTTCCCGTCCGGCACGCGCAAGCTTGTGCTCCTCGGCGGCGACGAAGTCGCCCCGTCTACGCTCAGCGCTCTGGCGCAGCTCGGCTTCTACCAATCTCCACGTGGATTGGTGCTGCGCGACGAGCTTAAGTTCACGCTCGGCGAACTGCGCCGCGCGTTCCCTGGCGCCGAGCCTGTGGAGGTTCCGGTTGGCCGTGTAGTCAGGGCGCTACCGCGCAGAGCGAACGCCGGCGACCCGGTCAACAGTGGCGACCTGCAGGCCAACAACATCATCGGCGCCATCAGGGAGCTTGGCCGCAACTCGGCTGGGGAAACCGTTTTCGAAAGCGAGCTTGGGAGATTTGCACGCCGCGACCACGAGGTGGTGGGCAGAGAGAGCGAGCTTGCAGGTGCTGCCGGCGCCTCGCGCTTTCTGCGGGCGCCGGATGCGGTTGAACTTGCTGGCTGCGCTGATGGGTTCGTGGTCGAAATGCGGCGGGGCAAGCCAATGCGGTACGCAGACCTACGGCGCTGGGCAGCCGTGGTCAACGACGCTGCCGAGGAGCAGGTGGAGACATCCCCGTTGCTCCGGGTTTGGCAGGAAGCCGTTGAGGCCGCCTTGGTGCGCACGCTTGGCGCCCATGGCGCGGCTGATGTGCCGGCTTTCGAGCTCGCCAGGAGACTCGAAGAAGGGCAGCCCCCGTTCAAGGCAAGAACCACCAGCTCGATCATAAATCAGCAGTACTCCACTACGCTGCCGTTGGCAGTGGCCGTCCAACACATTGCGGGTGACCAGCGAGGGAAGCTCCTGCTGGAGCCCACTATCGGCAACGCGTCGCTGGTGTCGCTGATCCGTGACGCGACCATTCATTCGGTCGACATCGATCCCGCTCGCGTAGCATCGGTCCGTCGCGACCGTCCCGACATCGTGGTATCTGTCGGCGACTTCCTGGCGGATCCGCCGCCGTCGCCGGCAACCGATGGTAAATTCGACACCGTGCTGTGCAATCCACCTTTCGGCGGGCTTGCGCGACCTGTCATGGTCGACAGGCTGAAGGTGGGAAGGCTCGATCATCTGGTTCTGGTCAACTCGCTGCGCCTGCGACGAGATGACGGGCTAGCTGTTTATATCGTTGGCGGCGACAACGCACTCGATAGTAAGGCGGGCGAGGTCAGGGGAGGGTCGCGCTACTTGTTCAACTGGTTGGCCGATCACTACCAAGTCGATGTGGTGGAGGTCGATGGCGGACTGTACGCAAAGCAAGGCGCCGGCTTCCCCGTGCGGCTGGTTGTCATTGGCGCCAAGGGTGCAAGCGCCAGCCCGATCCCTGAAAGATTGGACGTCCTGCAGGACCACGAGTCCGTCATCGCGTGGGCGCGAAACATGCGGGCGCGTTACGCGCAGGCACCGGCCCCGGCGCTGCTGCTGAAGCAGGTAGCTGTTGAGTCGACCCCGGCGTTCGACGCCTCACACCTGGATGTGTCGTCCAACCGGATAGTGCTGAGCGAGGCAACGCCTGAGCCTATGTTCGACGCGATGGATCTGGATCTGCCGGCAGACAGCATAGAAGCTGCTGTACATAACGCGCAGGCATCCACCGACCATGCCGATCCACTGCCGCCGGGCGGCGAGGAGGACAGTGCGGCGAACGTATCAGCTGTCGACGAGAACAGCTATCAATCGCCATACATCGCCCAGTCACGCGTCGGCGAGGCGTCGGCGATGATTCCACGGAATCTCCAAACTGCCACTCGTTCGGCCCTGGAGCGCATCGTTGACGAACATGGCGACATCGACGATTTCGTGGCGAAGAATCTGCATTGGCGAGTAGACGAGATGCGTGAGCGCGAGTACCTGTCGCCCGAGCAGGTTGACGCGGTCGCGCTTTGTATCTACGCAGAGCAGTATGGGCGAGGCTGCCTGGAGGGCGACCAGACCGGCCTCGGCAAGGGGCGTGTCATGGCTGCCATGGCTCGCTATGCAGTTCTCCGCGGCAGGCAGACGGTCTTCCTCACCGAGACGCCGACGTTGTTCACCGATTTCTGGCGAGACGTGCAGGACATTGGATCTGCCGACCTGTTCAAACCGATGATCGTCAATGACGGCGTTCCTGTGTACGACCCGAAGTCGGGCGAGACGCTGGTGCCGGCGACACCGAGGTCTACCCTCCAGCGGGCACTTGCGGAAGATGCGATTCCATCGGAGTTCAACCTGGTGTTGGCCACCTACAGCCAGTTCAATCGGAACGCCACCACATCGCCAAAGGCCAGATGGATTTCCGGTGCAGCACGTGACTCGCAGCTGCTGCTGGATGAGGCTCACAATGCGGCGGGCGACTCGAACACCGGGCGAAACATCGCGGCCGCGATCGAGGCAAGCCGCTCGGTGACCTATAGCTCTGCGACCTCGATGAAGGGAGCAAAGAATGTGCTGATCTATAGCGCGCTCTTCCCGCAATCTGTTGATGTTGCCGGTCTCCCGGAGACCTTGCAAACAGGCGGTGAAGTTCTCCAGGAGGTGCTGTCAGGAATGATGGCCCGCGACGGAGTATTCATCCGCCGAGAGCATGACCTGAGCGCGCTTACGTTCGATACGGTGGCTGACAGCACCCGCCTGGAGCGCAACATCGAACTATCAGACAAGTTGGCCGAAATCCTTGAGCTGATGAACTTCGTTTCCGGTGACATCAATGTGTTGGTCAGCGAGCGCAACAAAGAAATCGAAAAGCTGCGTGAGCTGATTCCTGAGCAAGAGCGCAAGGGCGCGCGCATGGGCGCGATATCGATGAACTTCGGATCCCGCCTGTTCTCGATCTACCGGCAGTTCCAGATGGCGATCAAGACGGAGCTGGCGATTGACCGCGCGATTGCGGCCCTTGAGGCTGGCAAGAAACCAGTAATCGTATTGGAGAACACCATGGAGTCCCTGCTCAGGGACGTAATCACCAACAGCCGGGCCGATGGCTTCGAGGACCTGGACGAAGAGATGGCGAACGCCGCCGCCGCTGTCAACGCCGAGCAGGATCTTGCGGCCGGGGTAGACCTTGGCCAAGACATCGTGTTTGCCGATGTGCTCCGGAGGATGTTGGACAAGTTGCGCTACTACAGTGAAACGACTGGCTATGGCGAGGTAGTTCGGCGGGACGTAACCAGCAAGGAAACGCTTAAGCTCATCGCCAGCATTGAGAGCTTGATCGGAGAGTTTCCCGATCTTCCCGCCTCGCCGTTGGATCAAATCCGAACGCGGCTTGAAGAGGCAGGGTATGCCGCGGACGAGCTTAGTGGGCGCAGTTTGCGCATAGAGCGACGCACAGATGGTGTTACCGGCGAAGCTAAGTCCGTGGCCACTGTCAGGCCTGAGCGCCCCAAGGCACGGATCGTGCGCGAGTTCAACATGGGAGAAACCGACGCGCTCCTGCTCACGCGGGCTGGCTCGACCGGCATCTCATTGCACGCCAGCGAGAAGTTCGACGACCAGAGGCAACGGGTGTTGATCGAGCTGCAGTCGGCTGCCGATGTGAATGTGCGGGTCCAGTTCTTCGGACGGGTGAACCGCAAAGGCCAGGTCAGCAGCCCCGAAGTTGAGACGCTCTCCTCGGGGCTGATTGGCGAGGCACGCCCCATCGCGATGCAGAACGCGAAGATGCGAAAGCTCTCGGCCAACACCACGGCCAATCAGGATTCGGCCGCGCTGGACAGAAACGTACCCGACTTCATCAACGTGGTCGGCGACCAGGTGGCAAGACGGTATCTCGAAAGCAATCCGTTGATCGCGCATCGACTCGACATTGATCTTGATATCGAAGGCGACGATTCGGGGTTCCAGCAAGAGGCCTATTTCATTACCAAGCTCACCAGCAGGCTGGTGATGCTTCGTAATGCCGAGCAGGAGGCGATCTACGAGGAGATCACCAGCGAGTACACCCGGATCATCAAGGAACTGGATGAGAAGGGCTTGAACCCGTTCAAATCAAAGGATCTGGATCTTCGCGCCACCGAGGATTCTCGAATCGTTTTTGAGGGTGGGAACGCTCAGTCCGGTTCGGTGTTTGAGCAACCTGTCTTCCTCAAAACCATCAGCTACACCGAAGAAGTGCTGCTGCTGCGTGCGGTGGATGTCAAGGCCCGTTGCGATCGCACGGAGGCGCGCTTTGACTCAGCTTATGGACACCCGCTGGCGCGCGTCCTGACCCGCATGGCGGGCTCTCTGGAGCGATTGGCGCCCAAGTTGCTGCAGGAGGGCGCTCAAGGCCGAAAGGAGAGCGTAGACGAGCTATTGGCCGCCACGGAAGTTAATGCAGTAAAGCGCCTTCGCGATCGCATTGACTTCATTGCGCGAACACTGCCGCGATGTGCGCCTGGCGCGCTGGCGACGTTCTCCGGGGCCGAAAACGCCAGAACGGAAGGCGTGATGGTGGACATCACGTTGCCGAATAACGAGAAGAAGATGCATAACCCCGGGCAATACACGGTCCTCATTGCCGTGCCTGGTCAGTCCCAGCTGGTGGAGCGCAGCCTGTATGCGCTTATGGAAGACCCCGCATTCTCGACGCGCCTGGTCGGCTCGCCCGCGTCTGGTCTTTGGGAGGCTTTCGACGCGGCCCCTGCAGGGCTGATAACCCGGACGCGGTGCGTCCTGGATGGCAATCTGTTCAAGGCGGCCCAGATGGCAGCGGCCAACAAGATCGGCAGCTGCGTCATGTACACCGATCAGCATGGCGCGCGGCATCGCGGCGTGATGCTCAACGCCGGCATCAGGCCCGACCATATCAATTCGCTGCGTGTGCGTATCGAGACCCCTTCGGTAGCTTCATGGTTGATCCAGGAGCATCCGGATACCCAACTGTCGACGAACAGCCAGGGGGAGTATGAGCTCGACCGGCACGCGGCCATCGAGCGGGATGGCCCCCTGTTGAAAATGACGGTGCCAGGCACGAAGGCCTGGGGCGGGAAGTACTTCAGCAGCGAGCCGTTGTGTGAGCTCACTGGGGAGTTCGCCGGAACCCGCGCCTACATGGTTGCCCGGTTTTCCCCGGACAAGCTGCCTGAAGTCCTCAGGATCCTCACTTCCATTGGTGTATCAATGTATGGACCTTCTGAGGTCCGCGCCGCCATTAACGATTTCATCCTCGGTAAATATGGATATACTAACGATTGTGACGCGGGCCGTCCCGCGTTCTCCCTGGCAGGATAGGAGCCGAAATGAGTATCTGGGCGCAAATCTGTGAAGCCTTGCCGGTGCCGGAGGAGTTCGGCACCGAGTGCCCCTACGTGCGGTTCTCCCATGTGGCCGACGACGGCGGTGAAGGCGAAGATCTGACGCTCGAATATCAGGAGGCGGATCCGGCATCGCCAGCGACGATCCAGGTGAGCCACAGCGAGTGGCGCCTGGTTGCCGGTCAGCAGCAAACGCTCCCGCTTCTGAGCGTCACTTTGCAGGCGGAAAGTGGCGAGCCGGTCGAGCCTCAAAGCGTGCGGCGGATTGCTGCCTCGTTGGCCGCGGCGCTGATGCAGGCATCTTCGTTCCGGTTGATCCGGTGAGGCCGCATGCCCAGGTACTCACTTCTTCGCTTTGAAGTTCGCTTCCAGGTAAGTGCTAAGCGCTTTGGCCGGGATCTTCGGGCCGTATTTGCGCTGGATGAACTCCTGAACCTTGGCGAGGGGCAGGTTCTCGTCGACGAAGATCTGCAGCACGGGGCGTTTGGAGTCCAGCAAATCACGGATGCGGCTGCTGAGACCAAAATTATGGGTAAGCGCGAAGCGCCGAGCTTCCTTCATCTCAGCGCTGCGAGGGCTCACGACCAATTTGCCTGCGACTTCCTGCGCCGGTGGTGGCGTCTTCGCTGGCGTGCTCGCTTTCGCGGGCGCGCTCTTACGGGCAGTCGTTGTCGTCGCAGAGCCCTTTCGGACAGCGGCGCTCTTGACCGGCTTGGCCTTGGTGCGGCCTGTCGTCGTCATCGTTCGAGTCCTCGGCTACAGGGACCGTTCCCCAACACCGTGATTCTACAAAACCCTTTCGCGCTTCGTCCTGCAGGATTTGGTAACGAAAGTGGTGGAGACCCCTGTGCCTGAGTTCAAACTGTACGTTGCCGAGAAGCCCTCGGTTGGCAAAGCGCTGGCTGGCCACCTCGCGAAGAGCGCGCCGGCGGTCGGTAGATCGGGAAGCCACATTGAGGGTTCCAACTGGGCGGTGTGCTGGCTGCGTGGGCACGTGTACCAGCTGGCGGAGCCGGACTACTACATCGAGCGCACCTATCCGGAGGCCAAACGTGGGGCTAATGGGCGCTTCCCCTGGCTCTTTGACCACCTGCCGCTGCTCCCAGACAACGACGAGTGGCGGCTTGTACCGGTGGGCGACAAGGCTGAGATGATCGACGCCGTACGTAAGCTCCTGACACGTGCAACGGTGGTCGTGCACGCGGGCGATATCGACCGCGAAGGCCAACTGTTGGTTGACGAAGTCCTGGAGGATCTCCGCTGCCTGGTACCAGTGAAGCGGGTTTTGCCGAAGGCCATTGATGATGTGTCCGTCCAGCGCGTTCTTGCAGATGAGAGGGACAATCGTGACTTCGCGCGGATGCGCGATGCAGCCATTGCACGAGGCCGCGCGGACTGGCTGGTAGGGATGAACTACAGCCGATGCGTGACGCTTCAGGCACGTGAGGCGGGCTCGACCGGGCATGTATCTATAGGACGTGTTCAGACGCCTGTGCTGGGGCTGATTGCGTCGCGGGAGCTGGAAATTCGTAACTTCAAGCCCGTGGACTACCTGGTGCTCACTGCCATGATCGCTGTGCAGGCAGGTAAGTTCCGCGCCAAGTGGCGCCCGCGCGACGGGCAACCGGGTATCGATGAGAACGGGCGGCTGCTTGACGCTGCAGTGGCCGCCATGGTGCACCAGCAAGTTGCAGGCAAGACCGGACGGATTGCCGAATACCGTGACGAGCAGAAGAACGAAAACGCACCGCTTCCATTCTCGCTTGACGAACTGCAACGCCTGGCGTCGCGCCGCTATGGCATGGGTCTGGAGCAAACCCTGAAGGTTGTCCAGGGGCTTTACGATTCCAAGCTGGTCACCTACCCGCGTACAGATTGCGCTTATCTCCCCATGAGCCAGCATGCGGAGGCAGCTGAGATTGTCCAGGCAGTGCGCGAAGGCTTCCGCGGAACTGACCTGCCGGCGCAGCTAAGCCAGTTGGATATCGGTCGCAAGAGCAGGGCGTTTGACGACAAAAGGGTCACAGCGCACCACGGAATCGTGCCGACGCCCAAAGCAGCGAATTTAGAGGCACTTTCCCGCGAAGAGCGGCTCATCTATGAGGATATTGCCCGCCGGTACCTGGCGCAGTTCATGCCTCCACACACGTACCGAAAAGTCAGCGTGCGTGCTGAAGTCGCGAATCATGACTTCATTGCCAGTGGTCGCACGACGTTGAAGCCAGGGTGGAAGGAGTTGTATGGGAAGGCGGAGCAGGCTGCTGATGACGATGCTGCGCCGCAGGACAAGGGCGACGATGTGAATCTGCCTGCGATGCGGCAGGACGAAGCAGCGCGGTGCGAGGGGCTCGACCGGGAGAACAAGAAGACCGAGCCGCCTTCGCGGTTCACTGACGATACCTTGCTCGAAGCCATGGTCAACATTCACAAATACGTGACCACTCCGCAGGTGAAGGCGCACTTTGTGGCAATGCTGAAGAAGAGCGAGGCCGGGGCTGATGACCAGGCCCAAGGCTGCGGAATCGGCACGCCTGCCACGCGACATACCTTCGCGCCCAAGCTGATAGAGATTGGCGTGGTGGAGCACATCGCCGGCAAGAAGAAGGCGAAGTTCTTCGCGCCAACGGCTGCTGGTCTTGCACTCTACGAAGCGCTTCCCAGGTCGCTGACGGTTCCAGATGCCACTGCCGTGTGGGACATGGCCTTTGCGAAGATTGAAGCCGGGGAAATCACCTTGGAACAGTTCATGGCGTTCCAGGCTAGGCAGATCAACGCGATGTTGGCAGAGATCCGTCAGCTGCGGATCGTGCTTCCCGACCTGGGCCCACGTCGTGTGCCCCCCACGAAGACAGCGGGGAAGCGGAAGACTGCGTCAAAGGGCGGCAAGAAGGCGAACGGCGGTAGCGGCGCACCCTGCGAGAAGTGCGCCAAGGGAACGATGCAGTTGCGAAATTCGTCACGAGGACCTTTCTATGGCTGCAGCAACTTCCCGGTATGCAAACACACGGCGCCCGCTGATTCAGCAGCTGCTTGATAGCGTCCCACTTTCAGAACTGGGATTGGAGCTTTCGTGTCGCGGTCAACGTGTGGAAATAATGGATGACCAATGCCATGTCGTGGCATCGGTCGCTGCAGGTGCTGGCGCGCACGAGCTTGGCGAGATGCTCGGAGCAATGCTCACGCATGCCCGTAACTTCGGTCGCCGGGAGGCATTCGAGGCCATGCGCGCGCGATTGGGTGTTCGACCAGGAGCACGCGAATGAAGCGGCAGCCGAGTATGGCGCTGGCTGTAGTTCCGGTGTTCCAGCCGGTTATCGATCTGCTGAACGGGGAAGCGCTCTATTTCGAGGCGCTCGCGCGAAGCACCAGCAAGCGTAGTCACGGCGAGCTGCTCAGCTTCGCCGAGACCTATGGCTTCATTGAGCTGGTCGATCTCGCCATGCTCGACCAGGCGACTGAATTCCTCGCTCGCTCGCCGGGTATCCGGATAGGTGTGAACGCATCGGTGAGCACAATTGAGCGCAACTGCGGTCCTCTGGTGGCGGCAGTGTTCATGCATCTTCAGGAGGCTGATCGGTTGGTCGTGGAGATTACCGAGTCGATTGCGGTCACGAATCCCAGGGTGGTGCATTCTTTCATCGCAGGCGTGAGAGCTGCGGGCGCCAAAGTGGCCTTTGACGACTTCGGGGATGGCTGCTTCTCATTCGAAGACATTGTTCGGTTCAAGCCGGACATCGTGAAGCTTGCCGGCGTGATGCTCGGGCGTCGTAGTGAGTACAGCCGGGACGTCTCCCGCGTGTTGGCGCTGGCGGAAGGGCAGGGGTTCATTGTTGTCGCGGAGAACATCGATACCGAAGAGAAGCGGCAAGCGTGCATCGACATGGGAATCCGCTACGGCCAGGGATTTCTGCTTGGGGAGCTCGCAAGTACACCGATTCGGACCACTGCTCCGGCTTCGTTGGACGCCCGGAGAGACACTCGGGTGTCAGTGAAAAGCTGATGTGATGGTGATGGTGTCAAAAGACTAGCCGACTCGTCGGCGCAGGAGAGATTCGGGTGACGGAAGAAGGCGAATCGGATCGCAAAGAAGGGCGCTCGCCCGCGGCGACGCACAATGCGTTGTGCGCAGTCGCCGTTCGGTGGCTGAGAAAGCACAATTCTGCCGGCGGACACGGCTGTTCGGTGGCGCAGACGGAATGCTATCCCGGCTGGCGGGGGGAGCAGCCAGATGCTATCGGATGGCGGCACGCGGGCTTCCAGGACGGTAGCGTGCTGATCGAAGTCAAGGTGTCACGCGCCGATTTTCTGGCCGACGCGCGCAAAGAGCATCGAATTAAACCCGCGCTAGGTGCCGGCAAATGGCGCTATTTCATGTGCCCGGAAGGTCTCATCAATGTCGACGAAGTGCCGGAGCGCTGGGGCCTCTTGTGGGTGTCGGATAAGGGCACTGTGAAGGCGGTTGCCGGCGCCGCGGCTGCGCTACGGTTCTACACACGGGTGCCGGGCGACGATGCCTATGCGACCGAATTGGATCGTTACGCCTTCCCTGAGCGTAATGTTGAGGTCGAACTGGCGATGCTGGGTCGACTGGTTGCGCGGGTACCGAACATGGAGGCGGCGAACAACAAGATCCGGGAGGCGAATAACCGCGCCAATCGCTTGGCCACCTTGTTGGAACGCGAGCGAAGGGACAACCGCGCCAGGCGGATGCGTTGGATGGCGGCGAGCTGCGGTGATGACGGGTGGCTCACGTCGGGGTCGGATGGGGAAGAAAGTCGTCAGGATGAGTCTGGTGCAGCGCGCCAGCTGGATACGTAGGGCCGCATGCTAGGGGCTGGCTCACGGATAACATTCGCTATTGCGCCGGCGCAAGGCGGTACTTGATGGCAAATCTCCCCAGCTATGGGGGCGAGACCGGCGGTAGTGAGCGCAAGTGATGTGCTGGGTGATTGAAATGTTGGATCAGTGCGTGATTACTGGACATGGAGCATGCGCGTGGCGTACGGATTGCGAATGGGGTTCAGCGGGCGCTCGCCTCATCGCAACGTGCGAGAGGTGCCGGGGTGGCGAGTTGTCGTGAACCGGTCGCCGGACTGTTCTGCCACCGAAGTCGCTGCAGGGCGGCGGCGCGCACATATGGCGACATAAAAAATCCGTAGATTTACCAATGAAAGTGGCGCAAAATTGCCATGCGCGGCACGCCGGGGTGGGCATCTAGCCGCAGCCTGACAGGATTGTGCCACCATGAACGTTGCGAACAAGCCGTCGATCCACTACACGCTGGTGAGCGTAGATGGGTGTGAACGCACGACGTCGTACTGCCCGGCCATCGAAGGCTATCGGGACTACCACGACAGCGGCTGGACCCCGAGGGAGCCGGAGCAGCAAACGGCCAGGGCTGAGCTGGAGATTGACTGGGGTGGCGGACGTCACCAGATGCTGAAGCTGGAGGGCCATCGGCACCGCGATATCGAGATGTACGACAAGCTGCCGGAGTTGCTGGAGGCCATCGGCAGCGGGGATCAGCCCGAGACCGCGCTCCAAGATGCCTTGACGGGTGCATCCCGTCTGGCGATGGCGGGCTGAGGCGCATATGGACAACAATCTTCAGCCGCTGTACGTCTCCGAAGCCGAGCGCCAGGTTATGGCGGCGGCGTTGAGTAATTTTGCGCGAACGGGCCAGGTCACGCGTGACCGTGCCGTTGATGCTGGTAACCACGAGCTGGCGGTGTCATTGACCACGCAGCTGGATGCAGCAGCTGCAGCCCTGGTTCGGCTTCAGTCGGCCGCCCCAAAGGCTGAAGCCGTCGACTTGGGCGACCGGCTCAAGTTGCACGGCACCGCGGCCGGCTTGCTGGGTGGATCATTTGCCGAGAGTCCGCTGTGGGCGCGATCGCGCCACTCGCAGCTGCCGGCGTCCGAAGGCACGCAATGGGAGGCCGACCGTCGCGGCGTGGCCGAGTTGGTGGTGGGGCACCTCAAAGAGATGATGGCCGATCTGCCGGCGCCTGCTGGCCATCAGTGGAAGCTGTACGAACGCCACGAGCTGACCTGGTACATGGGGGGGCCTGGTAACAGCGTCAGTGCGTTCCTGGAGCCGCTGAACATGCATGGGAAGCGCGCAGACCAATCCCACGGCGAAGTACGCGTCTTCCTGGACGAGCCGCGAGCCACCATCTTCCTTGGCACCGGCCCGATGGTTGAAGGGCAGCACCGCTCCGTATTTGCTGACGGGGCAGCGCATACCAGCGGGAAGTCGTATGCCGAAACCCTCTTGGTGGCAAAAACGCTTATTGCGAGCAGCATGGCCATCAATCAACACGTTGCCACACTGCAGGCTTCGGCGCCGGCAGAGCCAGAGGAGGAGTATGAAGGGGCTTTCAAGCCATGAGCGTCCGACGTATGGTGCGGGCGCCGATATCCGCCTCGACGCGGGATGATCTGCGCAGGAATTGCAATACGACCCAAGCGGTCGTTGAGACGGCCGCGCGGGCCGGCAAGATCCTCGAACCTCGGGACGCGTATAAGGAGTTCCGGGCCGCTCAGGATCATTTTGAGGTCGGGTGCTGGCTGGTGTACTACCGGCAGCAGATGGCGGGCGAGGGCGCTGACGAGGCAATTTACGAGTGCGCCGAGTTGCTCCGTCGGCACGGGCTGCAGGAGCCGACGCGGAACTTTGAAACTGTGTTCGGTTTTGGCATCGACTGCTACTGGTCCGTGGTCGCGAGCCAGCCTCGGGGCCGCGGCGCTGGTGAGGTCTGCCAGATGCAGCCTGAGGTGCGAGCATGCTGAGGAAGCTTCCGGCTCAAACCGCGCTGGCGGCGGCAACACAGGTCGCGAGCGCTTTACCGCGCAATGGTCAAGCCGGATTCCCGGCTCACGTGCAGGTGAGCTACACAAAGCTCGGACACAGCCGGGGCCAACCACGGCTTTGGCTGGAAGGTCTTCGCCTGGGCAAGTGCGGGTTTTTGCCGGGATCAAAGTTCCGGGTAGAACTTGATCTTGTCAACCGCCAGGTTCGGCTCAAAGTAGATGCAGCAGGTGATCGCACCGTATCGAAGCGGGAAAAGGCAGTTGTAGGCGGGGAGATCAGGCAGACGCCGATTGTAGACGTCACGGGTGGCGCGCTTTCCGACGTCCTGGGCGAGGGCGCGCGCGTACGCGCCACGCTAGCGGCAGGGCAGATCGTTTTCGATCTCCACCCTGCCGACCTCGCCCTCGAACAACGCGAGAAGAGCACGCGGGAGCACGTCCGCGATGGGTACCTGACCGAAGCGACGCTGTGCGCGGGGGCGGGTGTCTCGACGTTGGCGCTGAAGGAAGGTCTGGAGCGCGAGGGTCTGCGTACACGCGTGGACTGGATTGTAGATCGCGAGGGCGCGTACCTCGAACTGGCATCGCAGAACAACGACGCGATCGGCTCCGACACCCGGCTCTATGAAGCATCGCTGGAGGAGATCGATGCGCAGGCGCTTTCACACGTTGACGTGTTGCAGGTCTCGTTGCCGTGCACGGGCCACAGCCTGTCGGGAAAGGCGAAGCGGAAGTTGGACAACGCCGAGCAGCATCCCACCGATGCGCTGGCGGTCTATGGACTGCTGCGGATCCTGGAGGTGGTCAATCCGTCTATCGTCATCTCGGAGAACGTCGAGCAGGCGCGCGATAGCGCCAGCTACGATCTTGTGCGTGCATACCTTGATGCACAGGGATATGTGATGTCGGACGTGGTTCTCGATGTCAAGGTTGCGGGAACGATCGAGAATCGCAAGCGCTGGTGGTTCTGCGCGATCAGCAAGGGCCTCGCCGAAAGCTACTCCATGGCGAACCTCCCAGCCCAACCACGACTGTACGAGACGCTCGGCGATGCCTTGGACGCCGGCGCACACAGTGATGAAAGCCGCTGGCGGGCGTACGAGTATTTGGCCGAAAAAAACGCCCGCGACGCGGCGGCAGGCAAAGGATTCAAGCGCCAGCTGGTTACCCCCGATGCGACGGAGGTTGGGACGATTGGGCGCGGCTACGCCAAAGCTCGAAGTACGGAAGCGTTTCTAATTCGTGAAGACGGACTGCAGCGATTGTTGAGCCCGGTGGAGCATGCGCGCGTGAAAGGCATCCCGGAGAAGTTGGTTGTCGGTGCGAGCACCACGCTCGCGCATGAGGCCCTTGGTCAATCGATCCTATTTGGACACGCAGCCGCCATCGGCGAGAGCTTGGCGGTACATCTGAAAAGTCGAGTCGGTAGCACACCGGAAGCCGATATAGATGAGGCTGACCGCGGCTTCAGATTCTGAGCAGTACATAAGGAGCAGACCCATGAAGAAGCAAACACTGACCTATACAAAGGATCCACGCTATACGGTCGAACTTGATTACACCGAGGCGCATCCTGACGACCCGGGCGCTGGTACGCCGGCAATGGTCTGTGGACCGAACGGCACAAGCGGTACCTTCTTCTGTGTCCGCGATACAGGGTGGTTGAACGAAGGCGAGCGGAACGGGCACGAGGTGCCACCGGGGGTGAAACAGTGGCTTGTGGAGAGAGAGGATTTGGTGGACGGCTATGTCAACGCGGCGTTCGCCGACGCATCGAATCACCACAGAGATGCAGTTTCGCCTGCGGACACTGAAGCCTCGCCGATGATTCAGGAATTTACCGTCGCATCCGAAGGGGCCTCGCTGGATGAAGTAGAGATCGTCGGTGCATCCATCGACGACGATCAGTTCCAGTTCCTCCTGGACACGAACGGTACGGTCTACGCGCGCGATCAGAACGGCGTAGTGATGGAGCTCTCGTTCGACATGGATGGCGAGTCGCTCGTTGCGCTTCCAATGAAGGAAACCGCAACGGGGCTGGAGCAGATGATCGACGACGAGTGGCGCGAGCACGTGCCGAGGATGTCGCCATGATGATTCGTGGCTTGCCGTATGAGGGAAACGTGATCCTCCCCGTGGTCCTATTGGGCGAGGGAAACCAGGTCATTCCTTTCCGGGACGTCTGCTACCGGGATCTCTGGAGGTCGGACCTGGTGAGCGAGGTGGACCCATCCGCGCCTGAGCAAGGTCATGCTGCCTATTACACGGTCTTACTGACGTCAGGTGGAGCAGATTCTGCCTATGACGTGGACATCGATGTGCTCGACTACCGCTCTGCGGAGCTCGTCGGTGAATTGTGTGACAGCCTCCACCGCGCAGAGAAAGCTCTCATGCGTGCAACAGCGCGCAGCGTGGACCCTGATCAGCGGGTGATGGCAATTCAAACGATCGAAGGTTGTGCCCGCGCGTGGCTGCGGTGCAATCGAGCCGTCCCCGTAACGGTGAATGCAGAAGGCGCGCCCACGCAGCAGCCCCTGGCGCGGCCGCGCCAGGGGCGGTGCGTGGACGAACTGGAGTCGAGTTCGTCCACGGCGTTCTGGCAGGTGAGAGAGCTTCTACCGCAGGCAGTTAGCTCACTGATGGTGAACCTAGTTGATCGCGAAGACGCCAAGATGTTCGACTTTCTGCATGAGCAGCTGATCACGGTCCGTGAATTCGGCTTGACGCTTCGGCCGTGGGTGATGGGAGGGGCTCAGGGGGAGCCGCCGCTGAGTCGCAGCTTCTACGAGGCGCTGAATGTGGACCCGCAGCCCTGGGCGATACCTGAGTTTGATCTCAAGCCTGAGGCGTGGTTGGTCGCGCTCCGAGAGCGCGGCTTCGACTTCGATCCTGCGAGCACCTCGATTGAGGATGACCTGGTGGACCTCCGCAACGAAGACGGTGAAGCCGTGGTAGGCCGCCGCCTTGCAAGCAGGATCGCCTGGTCGGTTGATCATTTGTGTGCACGGCACAACCTCACGCGCGAAGACCTGCAGTTAGTGGCTCGGGACACAATGCCTGCGGCGGCCGATGCGGCATCAATGGGAATGAAGCGATGACTGCGACCACCCACGTCGTTGAGCGTAACCAGGCGCGCGTGTTCGCGCTTAGCGCTGCGTTGGCAAGCGTACTGCCATATGCCCTCTCCCGCGCCGAGGACCTCAACGACCTACACGACAATGGCCAGGCCGACAGCCACACGCCTGATGCGCACCTCAAAGCAGCGGCAGCCTATGAAGGGGCTCAGCAACTGCTGCAGGAGGAGAGCATTAAGGCCACGTCACGGGGGCTTTCTGCCCGAGACGTGGGCTCGCGGCTCGCATTTGCGTTGGAGCTCTATTCCATGGCGCCGTTCATTGGTCAGCAGTACGGTGAGTACGCGCTGCAGACCGCGCGGGAGGCTGTCCGCAATTGGCGCCTTGGCAGCGCCGGCGAGGGCGCTACCGATGCCGCCTTGATTGCGCTGGCCGGGCCCCTGCGAGAATGTCTCGAAGACTATTTGGATCTGCCCGGCATCACGAGCCAGTATGGCCAGGTCAACTTTGACCATGGTGCCGGCGCCGTGGATGCCTACTGGACTCTGAGGCTGGCGGAGCTCCTCCCGCCAGCCACGCACGAGCCGGCGTGTGTGGCTGGCGTTGACGAAGTCGAAGAATCGCTGCGGATGGGGGTATAGCGATGGGTGCTCTGGCTAAGATCCGGAGGCAGGCCCGTCCGTTGCTTGCCGGGATCCGATCCGACGGATTCCGCGTAGGTCTCTCGACTGGCTTTCACCCGGATATCGTAGCAACGCTTAAAGAGCGCGGAGCCAGCTGGTCGGCCAGCTCGCATACGTGGGTACTGCCGGCGGACGACAGCATCGGGCCTCTTCTTGACGAGCTCGGGCACAAGGGCGGTTTGCGGCTGGCGTACGATCGCGCGGCAGCGCAAGCGCAGCTCGCCGCTGCGCTGCGCACGCCGGAGGTCGATGCCTTTGCACCGGACCTCGATGTCAAGATCTATCCCGTCGCTGCTGACGGCGGGTATGTGGTCGACACGAGGTACGACTCTCTGGTCGTGTCCTGTCTACGCGCCCTGGGCGGCCGGCTTCTGAGCAGCAAGGAGGGCTGGTACGTCCAGCGGAGCCTGGAACAGCTGTTGGGCGACCTTGCCGCCAAAGCAGGCGTGCTTCGCGGCCACGTCTTCATCCATGAAGGCGAGATTCGCATCGATCGCACCAGTGGTGGCTACGAGGCGGAAGAGCGCCCCACCATCAACGTGTCCGGTGCTGAGGTGAAGCGGGGGCAGGGCGGCGCTGAGGAGGGCGAGGAAGGCCGCCTGGCGATCGTTCTGCAGCCGCTGCAGCGACAGAATGTTGATCCGCAGTGGTTCGCTGAAGCGACCGCCTCGATGTCGCTACTGGATCACCAGCCGGCCGGCATCCTGCATCTGCTGGCCGCGAATAGCGCACTGCTTGGGGACGAACCAGGCCTCGGCAAGTCGCGGCAGTCGGCGGCCGCGCTGCACCTGATGCCCGGGACCGGCTGCCGCCTGTTGGTCGCGCCGGCCAGCCTCTTGATCAACTGGTCGCGCGAGATCCTGGCCGTGGATCCGAACGCGCAGATTGCCATCCTGGACAAAGAGGGCATCCATGCGGAGCCGGAATGGCTGATTGCGTCTTACGAGAAGCTTGGCGTCATCGTCCAGGCCATCACCGATGGCGTCATTGCGCCTCGGGCCGTGGTTTTCGATGAAGCCCACAGCATCATTCAGCCTACGGCATCGCGCACGCTCAATGCCTTCCTGGTCGCCCAGAAGGTGCCACGCCGGTATCTGCTGACGGCGACGCCGATCCTGAACCGGATTGTGGAACTGCACACGCTGCTGCGTCTGTCGGGGCACCCCCTCGGCGACATGGAACGCGGCGACTTTGCAAAGGAGTTCGCCGGCAGTCAAGAGGCCCGAGTGCTACTCGCGCAACGGGTATCGGAATGGATGCTGCGCCGTCCCAAGAGTGTCCTCGGTTTGGATGCGAAAGTTCAGGAGCCTCGGTACCTGGAGCTTTCCGGTGCGCAGGGCGTTGAATACCGCCGCATGGCGGCAGACCCCAGCCTCACCGCGCTAGCCAAGATTGGGCGGCTGCGGCAGTACCTGGAACGTCAGAAGGCTGATTGGCTTATCGAGACAATCGCCGGATTTGAGCCTTCCGACAAGGCGCTGATCATGTGCGAGTTCCAGGACACGGTGGACTACCTGGCCGAGGAGTTCGTCAAAGCAGGCATTGAGGTGGTGACGTTCCTTGGCAAGCATTCCAAGGCTCGTAAGCAGCAGGCGATTGATCGATTCCAGAGCGAGCCTACGGTTCGGTGCTTCATCGGCACCACGAAGGCTGCCGGCGTTGGCCACACGTTGACCGCGGCAAACATCGTTTGCTTTGCCTCGCTGCCGTGGACGAATGCGCTTAAAAAGCAAGCGGAAGATCGCGCATGGCGCTACGGACAGAAGCGAGTCGTCACGGTGCTGGTGCCCCTGTTCGCCGGCACGATAGATGAGCAAGCGATGGCACTGATCCAGCATAAGGCGGCGATCGAAAATGATCTACTTGAGGATCCAACAACCGCCATTTTGAACATGGACGCCCCATCAAATGATCCGGAAGATGCATCCGAAATATCGGAGCGTGATCCGGAATACGCGGCAATTCTCCAGTATGCAAAGGTGGCATAGTTATGGCGAGCTTTGACGATATGGATTCTGACGCAGGTTGCCGGTTGTGGCCGTTGCAGTACTGCCTGAGCGGCAACGGCATGCTGCCAGGGGTTGCTGCGGTCGACGCATTGCACCTGTCAGGCGCTGACGCCCGAGGGCTTCTGACGGCCGCCATGGATAGCGCATGGCGTGCGCAATGGGAAGCCGATATGCAGTGCATTAGCGAGGATGAGGCAGGCCGCTCCATCGTGTCAGCTTGGATGACATTGGTGGAGTTTCGCGAGTTCTTCTGTGGCCGAAATTCTGCTACGGATGCAGATGTCCGGCGCGTGCTCGGAGAGGTGCGTGCTGCAATCAACAGCTGGCGGGATGACGGTGTTGAAGTGGTGGAGCTGGCGGCGCAACGGAAGCTTTGACAGCGGCGCCGCCAGGTCGTGCTAGCGCATGCCCGGCGGCGTGAGGCCGTTCTCCTGCTTCCAGTCTTCAAAATACGGGCGGAGCTCGTCTGGCAGCGAGTCCTCAAACTCGTCATCGAGGGGAAAGTGCGGCATGTGGTCATTGACCAGGTGCAGTACGGTGTCACCCTGCTCCCGGTCCTTCCCCTTCTTGAGTACGTTGCGCGATTCCTTGTCGGCGAGCCACAGTTTGTGGAGCGCAAACCAGCGTGGATCAGGCGCGACAACTCGCGCCGGCAGGCCGTCCATGCCGCACGTGATATGGCTGATACGTGTGCCCGGTAAGAGCCAGTTCTGCTCTGGCAGCGGAATCGGCCGGAGCCGCTCGTAGGTCGGCAGGCCCGCCAGAGATTCAGCGATAAGCAGCTCCACTTCGTTGCCGTGGGAGTTGCGTGCCTGGAACGGGCGCTCGGTATTGATGGTGTAGGTGCTGTCGACGCTCTTCAGCACGCCAAATACCGAAGGTGCCTGTGGTGCCGGCGGCGCATTGCTAACGTCGCGCACCCAGGTCAGGTCGAAGTCCTCCGTTGCATCAAGCGTGGAGCTCAGCAGCTGGCCAGCTTCGAGTGCGTAGGCACACAATGCATTGGTGCCTACGACCAGTACTGAGTCGCCGAGCAAGCCGCTGATGTCCAGCTCGCGTAGAACCTGGGCACCATAGGACGCGATTCGAGGAAGGCGCAATGCGCGGTACATCCTGCCCTCTCGCTCCAGGGTGTTCCATGTGTTTTGCACCGTCTCCTTGGCCTGTTGGTACGCCTCCATCAGGGCCTCGGTGGTGCCGGATCGCGGCCCGAGAGAGGTGCCGTTGCCCCTGCTGTCGATGATGCGATATAGGTACTCGTTGCCCCCGGACGTCTTCCACTGCAGACGGCCGTCTGCAATAGCGCGGGACGCCTGCAGCCAGGCGTCGTAGCGGGTCTCCATGTTGGCCGCGAGCCGAAGCCCGTCATCACCTATCATGTTGAATTGCATGCAATTGTCCTGTTTTTTAGAGATTTATGGCTTTACGGGACAATTGTATATGAATCAATAAGATGTTGGTTTTCACACCATTGTTGGTGCATGTCTGAACAAACAATGGGGTACAGCCCATGTCCAGACTATGGTGTCGCGGCACTGGGTCGCGGGTACGGCGGGCCTTGGCCACGACTAGCGATAGGCCTCAGCGGCCGCATTGGTGGCCTGCCTTGTAGGCTGAAAGCACACTTTAAGGCTCTGGAAGTTCCATTCGGGCGCCGAGTTTATATTTATTGGAACAAGTGGTCAGGCTGTCGCTGATACGCCCAGGGTTCCGTAGACACTCAAGACCCTCGTTGCGCGTAGCGCCGTTCAAACTCTACAGGGGACAGGTCGCCAGTTGAACCATGACGGCGTTGTGGGTTGTAGAACATCTCGATGTAGTCGAACACCTCGGCGCGTGCGGCGTCCTTGGTGGGGTAGATCCGCCGCCTGATCCGCTCGCGTTTGAGCAGACCAAAGAAGCTCTCCACCGGTGCGTTGTCATGGCAGTTGCCACGCCGACTCATGCTGCACACCAAGCCATGGGACGCCAGGAAACTGCGCCAGTCATCGCTGGTGTAGACAGACCCCTGGTCCGAATGAACCAGGCAACCAGCGCTGGGTTTGCGCCGCCACACCGCCGACAGCAAGGCCTGCACGACCAACTCGGTATCGGCTCGATCGCGCATCGCCCAGCCGACGACCTGCCTGGAAAACAGATCGATCACCACAGCCAGGTACATCCAGCCTTCATGCGTACGGATGAAGGTGAAGTCGCTCGCCCAGGCCGTGTCCGGCTCGGTCACGTCGAACTGTCGATCCAGCAGGCGTTCGTCTTCCTTGGCGCGTTCACTGTCGGGCGACTTTAGCCACGCGTAGTATCCAGCCCGGTTCACCCGCAAAACCCGGCACATCGCGCACACCCTGAATTCTTCGCGGTGGACTTGCATGAAGAGGTACTTTGCCTTTACCCCTTGGCAAAGTACGCGGCGGCCTTTTTTAGGATGTCGCGCTCCTCCGTCACCCGGCGCAACTCGATCTTCAGCCGCCGGACTTCGGCGCTCTGGTCCGCCTCAGCGCGCTGTACTACGCCGGGCTTGCCGAACTTGCGCAGCCAAGCGTACAGGCTGTGCGTGGTGACACCCAGTCGCTCGGCGACCTCTGCCACCTTGAACCCACGATCGGTCACTTGCCGGACCGCCTCGATCTTGAACTCATCCGTATACCGCTTACTGCTCATGGACACCTCCGAATCAGCCATTTTCCATGGCCTTGAGATGTCTAAGAAATCCTGGGCGTATCACTTACGTGCACCTGATGCGCGCCAAATCGGGACGAGAAGGCCGTCAGCTTTCGATCGGAGAGCTCCGCAGCGAAGCCGTAGCCGACATGGTAGGTGATCTGCTCCTTGATAAGCGTCTATGGGACGCCCTAAGAGCTCCATCGCTCGCCCAAAGGGTCGTGGGCTGGGTACAGAGCGCGTGGAGGCGTCTGACGGCTCAGGCGGCCGTCCAGGCGCCGCTGGGCGGAGCGCCGTTGGCAAAGGATCGTCTGGCGGCGATTACTGCGGCGACGGTTGTCCTGCAGCGCTGGGCACACGATGTCGCAAACGATCCTGTGCGGCGGGCCGGTCTACATGCGGTAGGGGCCAGTTGCCGCAGAGCTGGGCTACGGCATGAGGCGGATCCAGCCGCTGAAGTAATTCGGTTTACCAATGTCGCCGGTGACCTGGTCGCCCCCGATGAACTGCCCGTGGAAGTCGCAGAGGCGGTTGCGGCACTCAATCAGACGACGGGCGAGCTATGGCGAGCGGCGGACTCGGTTGAGATGCGCCCTTAGGCACGTCCATCAGTGCCTAAGGGCCGGCCCAGGGTGACGCTCCAAACCGCGCGCAAGGCGAACCAGAACGCACACAGCAGCATCGCAAAGCCCGCGGTGCTGCAGCCAGCGCCAACCGCAACGCGAATTAGCTCCGAGGGTAGGTAGATCCTGACCTGGTCGACAATGATGGGATAGCGGGTGAAGTAAAGCCCGACGCCACACAGGAGGGCTGCGCTGCCCACAGAAAAAGCCAGGCATCGCCATAGGCGAGCACGTCCTTTAGGGTCCAGAACGAACCACAGCACGTTCGGCTGCCGGCCCAGCACCAACATACCCGCCTGAGTGGCCAGCAACATAGCCAGCGGCGTAGTGAATAGGAACGGCCCCATCACCTGAGCAGCAAAGATCGCGGCCGCTGCCACACCGCTGATCCACCACGTTTGATGGCGCAGTTGCACACAGACGAAGGCCGCGACAGGCACCGCCACCAATGGTACGAACCCGCCTAGGGAAGGTCTGAATAACGAGGCCTGAGAGTGCGGGATGTCGCGTCGTTCCGAAGAGTGGCGTTTGAATCTTTGGAATTTCGCCATTTCTGGCGCTTTCCGTGGGAATTTCCTGGTTTACAGGCGCACGCTCCCCATAGCCGGCAGCAACTGCTTTCGCTTCATCCACAGATTGGAGAGCGCAAACAAGGTCAGCACGTGTGCGGTGTTTTTGGCCAGGCCG
>NZ_VZPL01000062.1 GCF_008801575.1 Xanthomonas cissicola
CCTGCTTCAGCGTGGCGATGATCTGTGTCTCGGTGAACTTCGATGTGCGCATGGAACCTCCTGACTTGGGAACGATGCCAGAAAGATCTACTTATGCGGTGTCTGCGGATCGGGGGAGCTTACGGTTGTACACGCGCGAGAGCGTGCGCTTCAACGTGCCGGCCGCGTCCTTGGTGTCTTCCTTGACGCGATTGCCGGCGTTGTCCAGGGTGTAGTGGACGGTATTGCCCGCGTTGTCGGTGATGTCGGTCAGCCGATGCGCTGCATCGTAGGTGAAGGCAGTGAACGCGCCATCGGGCTGGGTGACCTGCCTGACTAGGCCGGTGGGCCAGTAGTCGATGCGGGTGATGCGGTCATCGGCCTCGCTGGACGCATCGCTTCCGCGCACCTTGCTGGCCGTCAGCCAGCCGCGCGGGTGATAGGTGTAGTCGGTGACGATGCCGTTGGTGTCCTTGATGGACAGCGGGCGGCCGGCGCCGTCGTAGGCGAGGTATTCGGTGGTTTGGCCGAGGGCGTTGGTGACTTTCTACAAGTCGCCTTTGCGGTGCGCACAGGTCGTTGGTGCTGCAGCGCAACTCGCATCATCGCTGAGGTAGTAGCTGTAGCGCGTGCTGTCGGCGATATCGCTGCGCGGGCCATCGCTGGAGAGCAGTACGCCCGCCAGCGGACAGGTGCCGGTGGCGATATCGGCTTCTTCGCAATAACGTTGCGTAACGACGCGGGAGGGACTTCCAGCTGGGTCGAGTTGCGAGATGGTCAGTGCCTGGCCTCTGGCGTTGTAGGTCCAGGCTGTCCTGGCCACCAGCGCATTGGCGGCGTCATAGCTGCGGCGGTCTACAGGTTGACGCAAGCTGGCGTGCCAATCGGTTTGTACCGTGCGCTTGCGGCCGGCCGTATCGTTGGCGGCATCGATCTTGCTGGTCAGGAGACCCCGATAGTTGTAAGTCCAGTCGGTGGAGACGCCGGCAAAATCGACTTCCAGATCGGGATAGCCATTGCCGTCATAGCTGCGGGACTGGAACGATGCGCTCGTGCATTCCGGGCATAGCCCCTGGACTGCGACCACCTTGGCCTGGCCGAGCTTGGACAGGCCAGTGCGCGTGATGGTGTTTCCTGATGGCGTGGTGACAGTAGAGGTGGTGCCTGCATAGGCGATCGTGAATTGGTCGATCGCTCCTGCCGGATTGCCATGCACGCTGCGGGTCACACGTTTTTGCGTATCGTAGCTCCATGACGCATAGACCTGGCCTTGTGCATCGCGATGTGTCGTCAGCGCATCCGGAAAGCGTGAATCGCCATATCCATAAGTGGCCACCGTCGAGGAGGCCGATGCTCCTGCCGCCTGCAAGGCCACCGAGCTCAAGCGCCCTTGGGTGTCATAGCCATAACCGAGGGTTGCACCATCGGGTAGCGTGACCTGGGCGACCCTGCCGGCTTGGTAGGCAAACACGATTTGCCGGCCGCGCAGGCCCCGCACCGACTGCAATTGCGTGCCGGCATAGGTCAACGTCAGTCGCTCGCCATCCGGATAGGCCATGCCGGTCAGTTTGCCGTCGGGGCCGAAGGTTTCTTGCGTATCGTCTGCAGTGGTGACTTGCCAGCCGGTCCGCACGCCGTTGTCGAGGAGTTCGGTCAGCACTTCGCGCACGTCCCAGTCGGGCGTCCAGATCCCGTTGGCAGACTTCTTGAAGGTGTAGAAATTGCCGTTGGGACGTGTCAGGACCACGGTTGCTGCATCGGCCACCGTCAACGCACGTGCGTAGCTATGCCGCCATGTGGAACCGAGTGCGGTAACGGGCTGCAAGCCAGCTGCGCTGCTGTAATAGCGTACGAACTCCAGATGTCCAACCGGGGCGCGGTAATCGACTGCGGTTTCGAGTTTGGCCCCGGTGAACACGTTCGCGGGATTGCCGGCCGTGGTCGGCCCGGTGGTGGCGTCGCAACAGCCGTTGTTCTTGCCAGGATCGATGGAGGGAGGAGATGCGCAGACTGCGCCGTTGGGCGTGGCGACTGGCTGGCCGCCATTGGTGCCGACGGTGTACTCGCAGCCTTGTTGACAGACTTTGTCGGTGCTGCCGGCTGCTGGGGCAATGGAAGGGCGGGCGGTGCAGGTAGAGGCGTAGAAACTGCTGTCTAGATAAGAAATCCAAGTGTAGTTATCAAACGCGCGATAGCATTCGACGACTGCTTCGTAACGCTGATCAAATGTTCGATCATTTACTTTACCGCTGTGGGTGTTTATTGCTCCGTATCCGCAAATCGCTTCGTTGCCTTCTCTCAAAGCATTGAGATAGGCCTGCCCTTGGTCACATAGGCTTGTGCCCGCATTGCACAAAACTGAGTCAACAGCTTGAGCTTTTGGTATCGGGATGAAACACAAGCACATCACGACGAGTGCAATCAAAAATCTTAACCTAGCGCCATGGAGAATTTTTTCGGGTGGCCTTTGCGCAAGATCTTTCATTGCTTCACTTTCCTTGTAGTGTAATTTTCTGCACGCAGCTGTAGTGAGGCTCGCGTGAAAGAAGCATATGGGGGCTATATCCGTTTGCCAAGCACTCCGGCTGTAAAAGCATCCGCACTAACTGGCGCGGTGCCTGAGCCCAAATGCAAAGACCGGCGGAATCGCCGGTCTTTGCTCATTGCTCCATCACCGCAGCGCTTACACCGACAACTCCAACAACAACTTATTCAACCGCCGCACATAGGCCGCAGGATCCTTCAGGCTATCGCCTGCAGCCAGCGCCGCCTGATCGAACAACACACGGCTCAGGTCGCCGAAGCGATCCATATCCTGCTCCGCATCCAGTTTTTCGATCAGCGGATGGGTGGGGTTGAATTCGAATACCGGCTTGCTTTCCGGCACCGCCTGGCCGCTGGCTTCCAGCAGCTGGCGCATCTGCAGGCCCAGGTCGCCTTGGCCGATCGCCAGGATCGCGGGGGAGTCTGTCAGGCGGTGCGAAACGCGTACTTCGGCCACGTCGCCCAACGCTGCCTTGATGCGCGAGGCCAGACCTTCCTTGGATTTGGCGACTTCTTCCTGCGCCTTCTTGTCTTCTTCCGAATCCAGCTTGCCCAGGTCCAGGTCGCCGCGTGCCACGTCCACGAACGACTTGCCGTCGAATTCGGTGAGATAGCTCATCAGCCATTCGTCGATGCGATCGGTGAGCAGCAGCACTTCGATGCCCTTCTTGCGGAACACCTCAAGATGCGGGCTGTCCTTGATCTGCGCATAGCTCTCGCCGGTGAGGTAGTACAGCTTGTCCTGGCCTTCGGCCAAACGACCTACGTAGTCGGCCAGGCCAATGCTCTGCGCGCCGCTGGTGTCGTGCGTGGAGGAGAAGCGCAGCAGGCCGGCGATCTTTTCGCGGTTGGCGTAATCCTCGGCCGGGCCTTCCTTCAATGCCTGGCCGAAGTTGCGCCAGAACGTGGCGTAGTCGTCCGGCTTGTCCTTGGCCAGCTTTTCCAGCATGTCCAGCGAGCGCTTGGTCAGTGCCGACTTCATCGAGTCGACCACCGGGCCGGACTGCAGGATCTCCCGGGAAACATTGAGCGAGAGGTCCGACGAATCCACCACACCCTTGATGAAACGCAGGTACAGCGGCAGGAACTGCTCGGCCTGGTCCATGATGAAAACGCGCTGCACGTACAGCTTCAGGCCCTTGGCCGAATCGCGGTGGTACAGGTCGAACGGCGCGCGGCCGGGCACGAACAGCAGCGAGGTGTATTCCAGCTTGCCTTCGACCTTGTTGTGGCTCCACGCCAACGGGTTGCCCGCGTCGTGCGCGACGTGTTTATAGAACTCCTGGTATTCCTCGTCCTTGATCTCGGACTTGGGGCGCGTCCACAGCGCGCTGGCGCGGTTGACGGCTTCCCACTCCGGCTCTGCCGGCTTGTCGGCGGCTTCGCCGTAATGCTCCTTGCGCATCTCGATCGGCAGGCCGATGTGGTCGGAGTATTTCTTGAGGATGCCGCGCAGCGTCCAGCCATCGGCGAACGATTCTTCGCCTTCCTTCAGGTGCAGCACGATGCGGGTGCCGCGCTCGGGCTTGTCGACGCTGGCGATTTCGAATTCGCCTTCGCCACGCGAGGACCAGTGAACGCCTTCGCTGGCCGGCAGGCCGGCGCGGCGCGAATACACGTCCACCTGGTCGGCGACGATGAACGCGCTATAGAAGCCTACGCCGAACTGGCCGATCAGGTTGGCGTCCTTCTTCTGGTCGCCGCTGAGGTGCTTGAGGAAATCGGCGGTGCCGGACTTGGCGATGGTGCCCAGGTGCGAGACCGCATCCTCGCGGCTCATGCCGATGCCGTTGTCGTCGATGGTGACGGTGCGCGCGTCCTTGTCGTAGTCGACGCGGATGCGCAGCTCGCCGCTGCCTTCCAGCAGCTCGGGCTTGACCAGGGCTTCGAAGCGCAGCTTGTCGGCGGCGTCGGCGGCATTGGAGACCAGCTCGCGCAGGAAGATTTCCTTGTTCGAGTACAACGAATGGATCATCAGCTGCAGCAGCTGCTTGACCTCGGTCTGGAAGCCGAGCGTCTGCTTATCGGTTTCAACGGTCATTGGGGTCGTGCTCCGTGGTAGTCCAGGCCGCAACTGGGCCGATGGCCTGGGGATGCGGCCGTCTACCGATTTTTCAAGGCGGGCCTGCGCGAATGTGCCGCGCGCGGCGGCTGGCGCGGGGTAGGGCGGCCGCGGCGATGGCGGCGGTATCATGGCCGGCCGTTCGTCCTGCCTTGAGCCATGTCGCCAACTGCGCTGCTGCCGTGCTGTACCCGCCCGCCCTCGACAGGTGCGTGGCGATGAGCCGCCCGCAGCGTCCGGCGCCGCGTGGCGCGGAAGGGCAGGTGCGCATCGTGGGCGGGCGCTGGCGCAATACGCGGCTGGCAGTGCCCAGCTTGCCTGGCCTGCGCCCCAGCAGCGACCGGGTGCGCGAAACGGTGTTCAACTGGCTGATGCCGCGCCTGCCCGGCGCGCGCGTGCTGGATCTGTTCGCCGGCTCGGGCGCGCTGGGCCTGGAGGCAGTGTCGCGCGGCGCGGCGCATGCCACCCTGATCGAACGCGACCCCGGCTTGGTGCAGCGGCTGCGCGAGCACGTGACCCGGCTCGACGCCGCCACGCAGGTGCAGGTGCTGCAGGAGGATGCGGTGCGCTGGCTGGAGCGTGCGCCCGCAGCGTTGGCCGATATCGTGTTCGTCGACCCGCCGTTCGCGGCCGGCCTGTGGCCGGCTGTGCTGGAGCGCCTGCCGGCGCATGTGGCTGCCGACGCCTGGCTCTACCTGGAAGCGCCCGCCGATGCGCCGCCGCTGCTACCGGCCGGCTGGCACCTGCACCGCGAGGGCGCCACCCGTGAGGTGCGCTATGCGCTGTACCGCCGGGCCGCTGCTACACTGAAGAGCGATCCGACCCCGGTAGTCTCCGTATGAGCGTTGCCAATAGCCGCACCGCCGTCTATCCCGGTACCTTCGACCCGATCACCAATGGGCATATCGACCTGGTGAATCGCGCCGCGCCGTTGTTCGAGCGCGTGGTGGTGGGCGTGGCGTACAGCCCCTCCAAGGGCCCGGCGTTGTCGCTGGAGCGCCGCGTGGCGCTGGCCCAGGAAGCGCTGGCGGCGCATACCAATGTGGAAGTGCGCGGCTTCGATACCTTGCTGGCGCATTTCGTGCGCGAGATGGGCGCCGGCGTGCTGCTGCGCGGCCTGCGGGCATTGTCCGACTTCGAATACGAATTCCAGATGGCCAGCATGAACCGCCATCTGATCCCGGAAGTGGAAACGCTGTTTCTCACCCCGGCCGAGCAATACAGCTTCATCTCGTCCTCGCTGGTGCGCGAAATCGCGCGGCTGGGCGGGGATGTGTCCGGCTTCGTGCCGGCATCGGTTGTCGAGGCCTTGCGGCAGGTGCGGCAGTCCCGCGCGCAGGCCTGATCATCTGCAGTTACATCACCACACGCATTTCAAAGGGAGGAGTTTCATGAAACACACCATGCGCGCTCTGGCGCTCGCTTCGATCGCCGCTCTCGCGGTCACCGCCTGCAAGAAGGAAGAGCCGGCGCCGACCGCGGCCGCCGCACCGGCCCCGTTGACCGCACCGGCCAAGGACGACAACGCCGGCTGGAAGAAGTACCTGCAGGAAGTGGTCGGCCAGAACCTGGGCACCACCACCAACAGCCCGTTCCTGTACTACTTGCCGCCGGAGTCGGACGCCGAATTTGCCGGCAGCTACGAGCGTCAGCTGGAAAGTGTCAAGACCGCACTGGCGCGCGGCGTGCAGCCGGGCAACATGCTGGCCTTCGGTTCGTCGGCGTCCAGCAAGATGGCCGACCTGATCGATGCAGCGTTCAAGGACGTGGCACCGGACTCGATGAAGGGTGTGCGCGTGCTGTTCATCGGCAATGCCGCCGATAACGCCCGTGTGCAGACCATCGTCCAGCCCAAGGGCGCGGAATACATCTTCGTTGAAGCCAAGTAATGCCGTACCAGGCCGGGTGCGCGGGAGGGCGCATCCGGCCGCAGCCTGGGAATGCACCATGCTGCCGAGTTCGCAGTCCACCGGAGCCGGCCGCGTCAGGCCGGTATCCGACAGCGCCCACGGCGTTGTCCACCTGCCCCTGCGCGCCACGTACGCCGGGCTGCGGCAGTACATTGCGTTCCAGCGCCTGCGGTTGCAGCGCGCTGTGTCGCGTCGCATCGTAGTGCCGATATGTCTCTGAAAATCAACGAGCTCTGCGTCAACTGCGACGTCTGCGAGCCGGCGTGCCCGAATCAGGCCATTTCGATGGGCGAAACCATCTACGTCATCGATCCGGCACGTTGCACCGAGTGCGTGGGCCATTTCGACGAAGCGCAGTGCGTGGTGGTGTGCCCGGTCGAATGCATCGACCCGGATCCGGCCATTCCGGAAACCCATGATCAGTTGCTGGCCAAGCTGATGCAGTTGCAGCGCGATCATCCCGAATTGTACGAACAGGAGCCCCCCGCCCCGTGAGCACTTTTTCCCGACGTTTTTCTTCGCGCGGCGTGTTTCTGCTGGCCTTTGTGCTGGCGCCAGCGGCCTGGTGCGCCGATGCCGCCAAGCCGGCGACGGCCACCACCGCAGCGGTTGCCGCGCATCCGCCCGGCGCGGCGATCGCCAGCGGCCATGCGCTGGCCACCGATGCCGGCCTGCAGATCCTGCGCGAAGGCGGGAATGCATTCGATGCCGCGGTGGCGGTGTCCTCCACACTGGCGGTGGTCGAGCCGATCAGCTCGGGGCTGGGCGGCGGCGGTTTCTTCCTGCTGCACGACGCCAAGACCGGCAGGGACGTGATGCTGGACGCGCGCGAAACCGCGCCCGCGTCGGCCACCGAAGCGCAATTTCTCGACAAGAAGGGCGAGCTGGACCGCGACCGCTCGGTCAACGGCCCGTGGTCGGCGGGTATCCCGGGCCTGCCCGCAGCGCTGGTGGAGCTGGCTGCCAAGCACGGCCGCCTGCCGCTCAAGCAGTCGCTGGCGCCATCGATTCGCATCGCGACCGAGGGCTTCCCGGTGTATGCGCGCATGGCCAAGGGCTATGCCTCGCGACGCGAGGTGATGGAGCGTTACCCCGGTACGCGCGCGGTGTATCTGCGCGGCGGCAAGCCCATTGCCGAAGGCGAGATCTTCAAGCAGCCGGAGCTGGCGCATACGCTGCAGCTGCTCGGCGACAAGGGGTTCGACGGCTTCTACAAGGGCGAAACGGCCAAGAAGCTGCTGGCCGGCGTGAAGCAGGCCGGCGGCCAGTGGAGCGCGGCCGAGCTGGCCGGCTATCGTGTCAAGGAGCGCGCGCCGATCCAGTTCGACTACCGCGGCTGGAAGATCACCACTGCGCCGCCGCCGTCGTCCGGTGGTATTGCGCTGGCGGCGATGCTGCAGATTCTGGAAGGCTGGGATTTGAACACGCTCGATGACGTGCATCGCACCCATCTGGTGGTGGAGTCGATGCGTCGCGCCTATCGGGATCGCACCTTCTTCCTGGGCGACCCGGACTTTGTGGACGTGCCGCAGCGCGTGCTGACCAGCAAGGATTACGCGCAAGGCCTGCGGGCCACCATCAACCCGGACAAGGCAACCCCCAGCGATCTGCTGTCGGGTAACCCCACGCCGCTGGAAGACGACGAGACCACGCACTTTTCCATCATCGATGGCGAAGGCAACCGCGTTGGCGCCACCCAGACGGTGAACCTGCTGTACGGCTCGGGCCTGATTCCCAAGGGCACCGGCGTGCTGCTCAACAACGAGATGGACGACTTCGCGCTCAAGCCCGGCACCCCGAACGCGTTCGGCGTGATGGGCTACGCCGCCAACGCGCCCAAGCCGGGCAAGCGCATGCTCAGCTCGATGACGCCCACCTTCATGGAATCGGCCGACAAGGCGATCGTGCTCGGCACCCCGGGCGGCAGCCGCATCATCACCATGGTGCTGCTGGGGATCCTGGGCTATGACGCCGGCCTGGATGCACAGGCGGTCAGCGCCTTGCCGCGTTATCACCACCAGTGGCTGCCGGACGTGATCGATGCCGAGACCGACGCGTTTTCGGCGCAGACCGCCAAGGGCCTGAAAGCGATGGGGCATGCGCTGAAATTGCCAGGCGACACCGCCGAAGGCGGCCGCGGCTCCAGCCATGTGTGGGGCAACCTGCAAACGGTGGAGTGGGACAAGCGCAGCAACGTGCTCAGCGGCGGCAGCGACCCGCGCAACCCGGTGGGCAAGGCGCAAGTGCAGTTGGACACTGCGGCACACTAAGGTGTGAAACCCATTGCGTTGACGCCCGGTAGCCGGCAAT
Source organism: Xanthomonas cissicola (assembly GCF_008801575.1). GTDB lineage: Bacteria > Pseudomonadota > Gammaproteobacteria > Xanthomonadales > Xanthomonadaceae > Xanthomonas > Xanthomonas cissicola. The sequence continues at coordinate 8,806 of NZ_VZPL01000062.1, forward strand.
GCGGCCGGGCGTTGTTCGTTGTTTCGATCGACCGCCGCAGATGCAATGCGACCGTGGTTGCCCGGGGTGGCGCGTTTGCCGCCGGCCCGGCATGCAGTTGATCGGTGGCATGCAGTGATGATGAGCGCGGCATGGCTGCGTGCGAGGCGATCCGTGCATCGGGCGCATTACCGCAGCGATGCGGATTGACGCATCGGCTATGCCGGCATTGGACTTGTCGCTGCAAGATAATGCGGCGACCATCGCGGCATGACTATCTTCAAGACTCTGCTCACCAGCCTGATGGTCGTTTCGCCAGTGCTCGCCTGCGCTGCCGAGACGCCCGGCAGGCAGGAGGCCATGGCGGCCAGCGACGCCATCCACGTCAACCAGCTGGGCTATCTGCCGGGCTCGGCAAAACTGGCGATCGTCGGGCTGCCGCCGCAGGGCGCCGCGAACCGTTCGGACCGCTTCACGGTCGAAGATGCACAGGGACGCAGCGTGTTGCAGGGAATCCTGCAGCCGGCCGCGCTGTGGTCGCCGGCCGGTCAGCAGGCGCGGGTGGCGGATTTTTCCGGGCTGCGTGCGGCCGGGACCTATCGGTTGAAGGTCGACGGGCTGCCGGCATCGGAAACCTTCGCCATCAACGCGCATGCCTACCAGCCCCTGGTCGATGCAGCGTTGAAGGCGTTCTACTTCAACCGTGCCAGCACCGCACTGCCGGCACGCTACGCCGGGCGCTATGCGCGCGCGGCAGGGCACCCGGATACGCAGGTGCGCATCCATCGGTCCGCAGCGTCTGCGACGCGTCCAGCCGATAGCGTGATCAGCACGCCCAAAGGTTGGTACGACGCGGGCGACTACAACAAGTACGTGGTCAATTCCGGCATCAGCACCTACACCTTGCTGGCGGCCTACGAGCAGTATCCGGCGTTCTTCAAATCCAAACCGTTGACCATCCCCGACGATGCGCCCGGCGTGCCCGGCATCCTGCAGGAGGCCGGGTGGAATCTGGACTGGATGCTCGCCATGCAGGACCCGGCCGATGGCGGCGTGTACCACAAGCTCACCGACAAGCAGTTCGATGGCTTGGTGATGCCGGATCAGGCCACGCAGCAGCGCTACGTGGTGATGAAGACGACTGCCGCGAGCTTGGACTTCGCTGCCGTGATGGCCGTGGCCAGCCGCGTGTATGCGCCGTTTGAAAAGCAGTATCCGGGTCTGTCGGCGCGCATGTTGAAAGCCTCGCGGGCTGCGTGGGCGTGGGCGAAGCAGCATCCGGATGTGATCTACCAGCAGCCCAGCGACGTGCGCACCGGCGGTTACGACGATGCGCACCTGGACGACGAATTCGCCTGGGCGGCGGCCGAGTTGTACATCGCCACCGGCGAGGATGGGTTCTACGATGCGATGATCGCGCGCAACGTGCCGGCCACCGTGCCGTCGTGGGGCAATGTCGGTGGCCTGGCCTGGATGTCGTTGGCCGGGCATCGCGAGCAACTCACGCCGCATGCCGATCGCGCGCGGATCGCACGGGAGATCACCGGCCTGGCACAGCAGTTGGCCGACACCTGGCAATCATCGGCATGGCGGCTGGCGATGAACGATGGCGATTTCGTGTGGGGCAGCAATGCAGGGGTGCTCAACCGCGCGATGATGCTGCTACAGGGCTACCGGCTGACGCAGCAGCGGCAGTTTCTGGATGCGGCGCAATCGCAGCTGGACTACATCCTGGGCCGCAATCCGCTGGGGCTGTCGTTCGTGACCGGGATAGGCAAACGCACCCCGATGCATATCCATCACCGCCCCTCCGAGGCCGATGGTATCGAAGCGCCGGTACCGGGTTGGCTGGTCGGCGGCCCGCAGCCGGGGCAGCAGGATGCCAAGGAGTGCAAGGTGCCGTATCCCTCCAAACGGCCGGCGTTGTCATACCTGGACAACTTCTGCAGCTACTCCACCAACGAGGTGGCGATCAACTGGAATGCGCCGCTGGTGTATGTGAGCGCGGCGATCGAGGCGTCGACGCGCTGAGGCGGGCGTTTTCAGCGCGACAGAACGCTTGCCTTCTTCCTCCGGGAGAAGGTGGCGCGTAGCGCCGGATGCGGGTACGGCGTCGGCAGGAACACCGACACATCGTACCCTCACCCCAACCCCTCTCCCGCAGGAGAGGGGCTTAGATCTGCTGCAATTCATGCTGCCTGCGTACCAAAGGTTCGGTCACCTGCATCTCTGAATGACGCTTTTAGCTATAACCAGCAACATGATCGAGATCGGACGCGCTGCGGCATTTCCTTCTGCCGTCGGGAGAAGGTGGCGCGTAGCGCCGGATGAGGGTAGGGCGGCAGCAAGAACACTGGCATGCCGTACTCTCACCCCAACCCCTCTCCCGGGGGGAGAGGGGCTTAAACTTACTCCAGCCGCGTCCCAAAGATCCGGTCGCCTGCATCGCCCAGGCCGGGCAGGATGTAGCCCTTGTCGTTGAGGTGGTCGTCGATGGCCGCGGTATAGACCTCGACATCCGGGTGCACCGCTTCCAGCGCCTTCAGGCCTTCCGGCGCAGCGACCAGAAAGATGCCTTTGATGCGCCGTGCGCCCGCGCGCTTGAGCATGTCGATGGTGGCGATCAGGGTGCCGCCGGTGGCCAGCATCGGATCCAGGATCAGTGCGTCGCGTTCTTCCAGGCGGCCAGTGAGGCGTTCGAAATAGGGCACCGGTTGCAGGGTCTCTTCATCGCGCTGCAGACCGACCACGCTCACGCGTGCGGCAGGAATCAGTGCCAGTACGCCGGGCAGCATGCCCAGACCGGCGCGCAGGATCGGTACCAAGGTGATCTTTGCGCCGGCAATGCGCTGCACCGTCACCGGGCCGGCCCAGCCCGGCTGGGTGTGCGATTCGGTGTCCAGGTTGGCGGTGGCCTCGTAGGCCAGCAGCGTGCCCAGTTCGGTGACCAGTTCGCGGAAGCCCTTGGTGCTCAAGGCGGCATCGCGCAGCAGGCCGATCTTGTGCTGGACGAGGGGGTGGCGGACTTCGACGATTTTCATGGGTGGGGGCAGGCGGGAGAGAGGCACAGTGTGCCGCAGCCGCGCGGTGTGTCGCCACATTTCGGGTGTGATCGCCGATGCATATGTCATGTCAGTGAAACGTCGTAGACATAGTGTGCCCACCCATTCTTAACCGATTGGGGAAGCACCCGTGTTGAACAAGACTCCGCTCTGCCTGGCGATCACGCTGACGTTGGCTGCGGCTACGTGGAGTCCGCTGGCGCATGCGGCCGAGGGTGCGGCCACTGGCGGCGCTGCCAGCGCTGCGGCAATCGACCTGGAGCGGCTGGAGGTGCGCCCGCAGCTGGAAGCGCAGGAGCGCGCAGTCGATCTCAAGCGTGCCTCCGATGCCATCCAGGATGCCGTCGCCTCCGATGCGATGGGACGTTATCCGGACAAGAATGTTGCAGAATCCTTGCAGCGCCTGCCCGGCGTCAGCGTCACGCGCGACCAGGGCGAAGGCCGCTTCGTGGTCATCCGCGGCCTGGATTCGTCGCTCAACAGCGTCACCATCGACGGCATGACCATGGGCACGCCGGAAGACGGCACGCGCTCGGCACCGCTGGACGTGATTCCCTCCGATTCCACCGAGCGCCTGAAGGTGGTCAAGTCGCCGACCCCGGACATGCCGGGCGATTCCATCGGCGGGGCGATCCAGGTGGAATCCACCTCCGCCTTCGATCGCGACGGACGCACGTTGCGCGGCTCCATCGAAGCCAGCCACCAATCGCTGTCGGGCAAGACCAGCCCGAAGGGCGCGTTCAACTACAGCGACATCTTCAATGGCACCTTCGGGGTGGCGGTGGGTGTGAACTACCAGGACCGCGAGTTCGAATCGGACAATACCGAAGTGGCCTACGACACCTTCGACGGCGGCGCGGACGACGATCTGTTCGCCGGCGAAGTGCAGCGCCGCAAATACTTCATCGAACGCACCCGCATGGGTGCGAACCTCAATCTGGACTGGCGCCCGGACGCGGATAACCGCTACTACCTGCGCACGCTCTACAGCCGCTTCGACGATGCCGAAACGCGTCAGCGCACCATCTTCGGTTTGAGCGATGGCGAGGTCAGTGCCAATGGCGACGGCACCTATACCGTGGCCAACCTGCCGGCCGACAGCATTTCCAAGCGCGTGCGCTACCGCACCAAGAAGGAAGACACCATGGCATTGAGCGTGGGCGGCGAAAACCGCCTGAGCGCCGCCACCGTGGATTACAAGCTGGGCTACACCAAGACCCGCGAACGCGTGAACGATGAAAAGGAAGCGCGCTTCAATTACGACGGCGACGATCTGGCGGCCACGGTGGATCAGCGCAGTGGCATTCCGAAGCTGGGCTTTTCCGACAACGGTTGGCAGAGCAACGATGATTTCGTATTCGATCGCTTCGTGATTGCGCCCACGCAGGTGGACGACAGCGAGCGCAGCGCGCAGATCAATATGCGCTTCGACGGCGAGCGTTCCAGCCTGAAGATGGGCGTGCTCGGCCGCTGGCGCGAGCGCGGGGTCAACGTGGACGAAAGCGAGCTGCGTCGTGGGCCGGCCATCGACCTGAGCGACTGGACCACCGCCGCGCCCGGACACCGCGGCGGCACCTTGGGCCAGAGCATCGGCTCGGACGGCATGCGCCGCTACTGGAACACCTCCGGCGATCTGTACAGTGCACGCCCGCAAGATGTGGGCGGCAATCTGCAGACCTCGCTGCAGGACGATTACACGGCCACCGAAGATGTCTTCGCCACCTATGCGATGGGCACCTGGGACATCGGCGCGCTGCGCATGATCGCCGGCGTGCGGGTGGAAAATACGCAGTTCAATGCCACCGGCAACCAGGTTGACGTGGCAGCCAATGGCCGCACCGCCACGGTGACGCCGCGCGAGGCCTCCAGCAGCTACACCAACGTGCTGCCCGGCCTGCATCTGCGTTACGACAGTGGCAATGACTGGGTACTGCGCTTTGCGGCCAACAAGACCTTGTCGCGCCCGGCGTTCGGCGATGTGTCGCCGCGCGTGAGCATCAACCGTGGCGATAACGAGGTGAGTCTGGGCAACCCCGATCTCGATCCGTACCGCTCGCAGAATCTGGACCTGTCGTTCGAAAAATACATCGGCAGCACCGGCGTGATCTCGCTGGGCGTGTTCCACAAGTCGATCGACGACTACATCGTGCAGACCATCAATACCGATGATGCGGAATTTCCGGGCCTGCAGGTCACACGCTCGATCAATGGCGACACCGCAAAGGTGCGCGGCGCGGAATTCAATTGGCAGCAGACCCTGGACTTCCTGCCCGAGGGCTGGAATGGCTTTCTGGTGGGTGCCAGCGCCACGGTGCTGGACAGCGATTTCAACCCGGGCCTGGAAAATCGTGCCGGCGATGACTTCACCCTGCCGCGTGCGTCCAAGCGCATCTACAGCGGCCACCTGGGCTACGAAAAATACGGGTTCAGCGCGCGCGTGGCGGCGGTGTATCGCAGCCAATATCTGGACACCATCGGGCAGAGCCGTGCGTACGATATCTACGTCGCCCCACACACGCAGCTGGATTTCAGCATGAACTATCAATTCAACAGCCACGTCAGCCTGTATCTGGAAGCGCAGAACCTGCTGGACGAGCCGTTGGAGCTGTATCAGGGCATCCGCTCGCGCACCCTGCAGAATGAAGAGTACGGCCGCACCTACGCGCTTGGCCTGAAGGTGGCGCTGTGATCGCACCACGCACCGTCGTGCAGATCACGCTGCTGTCCGCCGCCGCATTGGTCGGTTGCGCCAGCGCCCCGGCCGGCCGCGAAGCCGACGAAGCGCTGCTGAAGGATCCCTTGCTCAGCGAGGCCAAGGTGGCGCACGACGTGGTGCCGGAAGCCTTCATTACCGCGCTGACGCCATCGGACAACCTGGATTCGCCGGCCAGCTGGCTGGCGCCGGATGGCCGCCGTTGGGTGATCGCCACGGCCAAGGGCACGCATGCGCTGGTGGTGTTCGACGGCGACAGCGGCAAGCGGCTGCACGTGGTCGGCGGCAAGGGCAAAGCCCTGGGCAAACTCGACCGCCCCAATGGCATCTCGGTGGTCGATGACCTGGTGTTCGTGGTGGAGCGCGACAACCGGCGCGTGCAGGTCTTCTCCTTGCCCGATCTCACGCCGGTGACGGCGTTTGGCCAGAACGAGTTGCGCGAGCCCTACGGCCTGTGGGTACGCAAGCACGATGGCGGCTACGAGGTGGTGGTCAGCGACAACTACATGTCGCCGGCCAACAAGGATCTGCCGCCGCCGCTGGCCGAACTTGGCAAGCGCTTTCGGCGTTATCAGCTCAATGCTGCAGGGCAGGGCTGGCAGGCACGCCTGACGCAGAGTTTTGGCGACACCAGCGAAGCGGGCGCGGTGCGGATTGCCGAATCGGTGTTCGGCGATGAAGCCAATGCGCGGCTGATGATTGCCGAAGAGGACATGGCCGTGGGCACGCAGTTGCGCGACTACGGCATGGACGGGCGGTATCGCGGCCGCGACGTCGGCGCCGGGCTGTTCAAGGCGCAGGCCGAGGGCATCGGCCTGTTCGCATGCAGCGACGGTAGTGGCTACTGGATCGCCACCGATCAGTTCAAGGACCGCAGCGTATTCCAGGTCTTCGATCGCAAGACGTTGGCGCATGTCGGCGCCTTTGCCGGCCGTGTGACCGCCAACACCGATGGCGTGTGGCTGGATCAACGCGGCGATGCGCGCTTTCCGGGCGGCGTGTTCTACGCGTTGCATGACGACCAGGCGGTGGCCGCGTTCGATTGGCGCGATATCGCGCGGACATTGCGCCTGAAGGAGTGCACGCCATGATGGCCGGGCGCGCATCGATCTACGCGTTGCTGGCAGCGATCGCAACCACGAGCATTCACGCGTCGGCGGCCGACCGCGCTGCCGAACCCAATACGCAGGTGCCGGCGGGTTCCATGCATTATGTTGCCGACGGCTTCCCGGACCGCATCGTTGCCACCCCCGCCCAGGACGCGGCCACCGGGTTTGCGGTTGCCTGGCGCACCGATGCCAGCGTCGAGAGGCCCTGGCTGGAACTGGTGGTCGCCGGCGATTCGCCGGATGTGGGTACGCCCCGACGCATTCGGGCGAGCACGCTGACGCTCGCCAGCGAAAACGGCAGCTCGCATCACCATCGCGCCGATGTCGATGGGCTGCAGCCGGACACGATGTACGCGTACCGCGTACCGCGTACCGCGTGCAGGGGCAGGGAACCTGGGGCGCGTGGAATCACTTCCGCACGGCTGCCACAGCCACCACGCCGCTGACCTTGCTGTATTTCGGCGATACACAGAACAAGAACCTCAGCCTGGTCTCGCGGGTGATCCGTCAGGCCTGGCGCTCGGCACCGGACGCGCGGCTGGCCTTGTTCGCTGGCGACCTGGTCAGCGGCAAGGACGGCCAGGACGACAACGAATGGGCCGAGTGGTTCGAGGCCGGGCGCTGGCTGCTGGAAGGCACTGCAGTGGCGCCAGCGCCGGGCAATCACGAGTATCACGAAGAAGGCGAGGACACGCCGCAGGCAACGCGCATTCTCGGCAGTCATTGGCCGGTGACCTTTGCATTGCCGCGCAACGGACCGTCGGCCGCCGCGCGCACCAGCTACTGGTTCGACTACCAGGGCGTGCGCGTTGCCGTGCTCGACGGCACCTCGGCGCTGGATCTGGGCACCGGCCCCGCGCAGGCGCAGTGGCTGGACAAGGTGCTGGCCGACAACCCGCATCCCTGGTCGATCGTGCTGATCCATCAGCCATTCTTTTCGCCGCGCGCCGATCGCGAAAACGAAAAGTTGGTCGAACAGGTGTTGCCGGTGATCCGCCGCCATAAGGTGGATCTGGTGTTGCAGGGCCACGACCACACCTATGGCCGGCGCGGCGATGCGGCCGGGCAGGCGACACCGGTATTCGTGGTCTCGGTCGCCGGGCCCAAGCAGTACCGCCTGTCGGACATGGCGCGCACCACCATGCGCCCGGTGGGCGAAGACACCCAGCTCTATCAGGTGCTGCGTCTGGATAGCCAGCATCTGGTGTACGAATCGCGCACGGCCACCGGACGTCTCTACGACGCGTTCGAACTGCAACGCGACAGCAACGGCAGCAAACGCTTGATCGAACGCGAGGCCGGACGCATTGCGCCGCGCAATTGCCCGCGCAGTGCAACCCTCAAGGGGCGTGCGGATCGATGCTGGGAATGAGCGAGGGCAGGCAATAGCCTGTCCGCAATGCCGTGCTGCCGGTGGGCAGAGCCAGCAATGCGCAGCGTATCTGCAAGCTAGGTGCACATAGCGGTGTGTCCGCCGCCGGCTTCTTCGACGTGCCCGACTGCCGCCTTGAATATGACAAGGCAGCAAGCGGTTTAATCAGGATTCCGACTGCATTTACGCGTTGTTTCAATACTTCGCATCTGCATAGCTTGTTTCTATGGGCCTGCGTTTGATCATCAGCGAGTGCGATTTATGTCACGTCGATAGTGCGACTACGGTTGGTGCGGTCGGGCCAGCGACCAGGTAGCCGAATCGATGCGGCACTGCGGTGGCGGCTCGGTTCCCCCATAGCCCGAGTCGCCCCCCATGATTCCCCAACTGATTCACCTGACCGCACCTACCAAGCAACTGCTATGGGAAGAGCGCAGAATCTGCGATCGCCTGCAGCGCCTGTTGCCTGGATGGACTTGTTACGTCTGGGACGATGCCGATAACTCCCAGCTGATGCGGCGTGCGTTCCCCGAGTTTGCCGAGCGCTACGAGCAGATTCGCTTCGGTGTGATGAAAGCCGATATCGCCCGCTGCGCGTACATGCACGCACATGGCGGCTTCTACTTCGACACCGACTACAAACTGCTACGACCGCTCGATGCGCAGGTGCTGTCGCAGCATTGGGTGCTGCCCGTCGAGGAAGGTGCGCCGGGCCAGGAAGACTTCAAGATCGGCAATGCCGTGTTCGGCTCCGAGCCCGGGCATCCGTTCTGGCGCGCGTTCATCGAGCACATCTTTACCGCGCATGCCCCGGAAACGCTGCAGGACCACCGCGAGATTCCGATGATTTCGGGCCCGCGTGGACTGACGCGTTTCTACAACGCGCACGGTGGGCAGTTCGCCGACATCCTGTTCCCGCCACGCGATGCCTTCCACCCGGATCGCACCTGGTTCGGGCTTGGCCATCGTGGCGGCAAGAGCGCGGTCGGCTCGCACCTGTGCTGGGCTTCGTGGCGCGGCAAGTCGCCGCGGCGTGCGCTGACCAACTACCTGCGCCGCAAGTTGAACGCTGTGCCGATTTGAGTGGCAGCGTGCGCGTGATAGGGCAATCGGCCTGGGGCAGGGCCGCTCGGGTCGAATCTGAGTGAGGTCATTGCCCTGCATGCTGCCGGCGATTTATGCGAGCGCAAGCTTGCATGTTCAATTCGCTTCGCATCGTGTGTTGCAGGTGTTGCGCGAATTCGGACCAGGCAACGCAGGCCGGACAATGGCTGATGGCCCAGCCTGGATCGGTGGACGCAACCGAAGGCTTGCGCCACTGTCGCTGACACCGATCAGGGTTCCAAGGCACACCGCAGAGAACTGGTAGCAGACCTATCAGCCATCTGTAGCACACCGACGCCATACGCGCCGGCATGCCGCGTTGAGCGAATCAGGCTGCCTCGGCCTGCACCTGGCGTGGGCCTTCCTTGAGCGCACGCGCGATCAGGCCGACCAGCAGATCGAGCTCGTCTTCATCCATCGCAAAATGCGGAGTGAAGCGCAGCGAATTCTCGCCGCCGTGGATCACGTTGACGCCGCGATGGCGCAACCACTCCTCGGTGGAACCGGCGCCGTAGCACTTGAATTGCGGTGCAAGTTCGCAGGAGAACAACAGGCCGGTGCCTTGCACCTTGGTGATCAAGCCGCCGAGTTCGGCCTGCAGCGCTTCCAGCTTGGCAATCGCCTGCGCACCGCGGATGCGGATGTTGTCGCGCACCTGCGGCGTGAACAAGGCCAACGTGGCGCAAGCCACATCGAGCGCGCGCGGGTTGGTGGTCATGGTGTTGCCGTAGGTGCCCTTGCGATACACCTGCGCGGCGTGTTCGGTCACCGCCAGCACCGACAGCGGGTACTGGGCCGCGTTGAGCGCCTTGGAATAGGTCTCCAGATCCGGCGGGTCGAGCTGCTCGAACCCCGGGTAGTCCACCACCGACAGTACGCCATGCGCGCGCAGCCCGGCCTGGATGGAATCGACCAGCAACAGGCTGCCATGGGTCCGGGTGAGCGCGCGCGCGGCGGCGTAGAACTCGGCCGGCAACGCACGCCCCGGGTCGCCTTCGCCCATCACCGGCTCCAGGAATACCGCTTCGATAAACCAGTGATTGCGCGCGGCCTCATCGAAGGCGCGTTGCAATGCGGCCACGTCGTACGGGGCGATCGCGATGACCGAATCCTCGTCGCGGTAGCTGGCCAGGTATTTGGTATAGGTCTTGCGACTGGAATCGGAATACAGGCCCGGGCGATCGGTGCGGCCATGGAAGCTGCCCTTGACCACCAGGCGCTTGATGGTGGCACCGGCGTGCCGCGCGCCGGGGTCGGTGTGCAGCTTGGCGTTGGTATCGACGATGCGGGCGGCCAGGCCCACCGCTTCGGAGCCGGAATTGAGACACATGAAGCGTGCGAACGGGCAGCCGCCGCGGCTGTGGCCGATCTCGGCACGCAGGGCGCGATCGAGCCGGCGTTGCGCCAGGCTGGGCGTCATCACGTTCGCCATCACCTGCGGGCGCGCCATGGCCTCGAGAACCGCGGCCGGCGTATGGCCGAAGCCGAGCATGCCGTAGCCGCCGGCGTCGTAGAGCACCGCGCCCTTGAGCGTGACCACCCATGGTCCGCGTGCGGCCAGTGCCACGTAAGGCGTCACTGCGTCGTCGGCGTAGAAATTGATGAAACCTTCCTGCACTGCGCCGATCTGCGCCTCTTCGTCCAGGTCCAGCAGGTCGGCGGCGTCATCGCGCACCAGCGCGTATTCGGCTGCCGCCGCATGGATGGCCTCCTTCAGGTCAGGGTGGCTGACGGCCAGGCGCGCGATGGTCGCGTCGTCCAGGCCTTCGGTCAGGCGGCGGCCGGTATGGGCACGCAGCGGGGCGAGCGGGGCAAGGACGGACATGGCGCATCTCCTTCAAAGGTGGCGTTCCCTTCCTATTATCGGCAGAAGATCGGCGTTTGGCAGCGTGAATCTGGGCAAGAAGTACGATATTTTCGGCGATTCGCCGAAACGAATGCGCAATAGTGAAGATCACCCCGTCCGACGAACGCCTGTTATCGCTGCTGCGCGAAGACGCACGCGTCTCCACCGCCCAGATCGCGCGGCGGCTCGGGCTCTCGCGCACGACCGTGCAGAGCCGCATCGAAAAGCTCGAACGCGACGGCGTGATCAGCGGCTACACCGTGCGCACGCATGACCACTACGAGCAGGGCCGCATCCGCGCGCACATCCTGATCACCGTGCTGCCCAAGAAAATGCCTGCCGTGGTGAAGGCCCTGCGCGATATTCCGGAGGTGCGCCTGCTGCATTCGGTCAGCGGTGCCTACGACCTGGTCGCCCTGGGGGTGGTCGGCGGCGTCAACGAGATGGACGTGCTCACCGACGCCATCGGCGCCATCGACGGCGTGGAGCGCACGACCAGCGCGATCATCCTGTCGACCAAATTCGAGCGGTGAATGGAGAATCGGGAATAGGGAATCGTAAGAGCAGCGAATCGGGGGCGGAAAGGCGACGATGAAGCGCTGCCGCCCGTCCGATTCCCCAGTCCCAATTCTCAATTCCCGGCCGCAGTTACACTATGCGGCTACCCAGACAACGATCCCGCGGCCTTGAAGAAGTCCGATTTCCATTACGACCTGCCCGACGAACTGATCGCCCAGGCGCCGCTGGCCGAGCGCGCGGCGAGCCGGTTGCTGGTGGTGCCGCCATCGCCGCAGGCGCTGGCCGACCGCCAGGTGCGCGACCTGCCCGAGCTGCTGCAGCCCGGCGATCTGCTGATCTTCAACGACACCCGGGTCATTCCGGCGCGCTTGTTCGGGCAGAAGGCTAGCGGCGGGCGGGTGGAAATCCTGATCGAGCGCCTGCTTGGCGAGCGTCAGGCGCGGGTACAGATCGGCGCCAGCAAGTCGCCCAAGGCCGGCAGCCTGATCGCGCTCGATGCCGGTGGCCAGGCCGAGGTGCTGGGCCGCGATGGCGGGTTCTATCTGCTGCGTTTCCAGATCCCGACCCCGCTGGAGCACTGGCTGCTGGAGGCTGGCCGCCTGCCGCTGCCGCCCTACATCCGCCGCGAGCCGGGCGTGGAAGACCGCGAGCGCTATCAGACCGTGTTCGCGCGCGAAGTCGGTGCGGTGGCCGCGCCCACCGCCGGGCTGCATTTCGACGAGCCGCTGCTGGCACGCTTGCGCGAGCGCGGGGTGGAGTTCGGCCACGTCACCTTGCATGTGGGTGCCGGCACCTTTCAGCCGGTGCGGGTGGACAAGCTCGACCAGCATGTGATGCACAAGGAGTGGCTCAACGTCGGGGCCGCGCTGGTGGAACAGGTGCGCCGCACGCGTGCCCGCGGCGGCCGCGTGATCGCGGTGGGCACCACGGTGGTGCGCTCGCTGGAAAGCGCCTGGCGCAAGACCGAGGCCGCGCCCGAAGGCGAATTGCAGCCATTCGCCGGCGAAACCCAGATCTTCATCCTGCCCGGCTACCGCATCCGCAGCGTCGATGCGATGGTCACCAACTTCCATCTGCCCGAAAGCACCTTGATGATGATGGTCTCTGCCTTCGCCGGCCGCGAGCGCATCTTCGCCGCCTACCACCACGCCATCGCGCAGCGCTACCGCTTCTTTTCGTACGGCGATGCGATGTTGTTGTGGGGCCGGGAATCGGGACTCGGGAATGGGGAATCGTAAGGCGGGACCCGCCGAACGATCAGCCACCTGCCAACCGCTCTTCCCATTCCCGATTCCCCACTCCCCATTCCCGGCCCCTCAATGTCCCGACTCCAGTTCCAACTCCAAGCCACCGACGGGCATGCCCGGCGTGGGCGCCTGACCTTTCCGCGCGGCACGGTCGAAACGCCTGCGTTCATGCCGGTCGGGACCTATGGCTCGGTCAAGGGCATCCTGCCCGAGCAGATCCGTGCGCTGGGTGCGGAGATCATCCTGGGCAACACCTTCCATCTGTATCTGCGCCCGGGTCTGGAGGTGATCGGCGATCACGGCGGGCTGCACGGGTTTGCGCGCTGGGATGGGCCGATCCTCACCGATTCCGGCGGCTTCCAGGTGTTTTCGCTGGCGCATCGCCGCAAGATCACCGAGCAGGGCGTGACCTTTTCCTCGCCGACCGATGGCGCGCGGGTGTTCCTGGGCCCCGAAGAGAGCATGAAAATTCAAAAGGTGCTCGATTCGGACATCGTGATGATCTTCGACGAGTGCACGCCGTATCCGGCCACCGAGGACGTCGCGCGCCGCTCGATGGAGCTGAGCCTGCGCTGGGCGCAGCGCTCGCGCGATGCGCACGACGGGCTGGGCAACGATGCGGCGCTGTTCGGCATCGTGCAGGGTGGGGTGCATCCGGATCTGCGCAGCCGCTCGCTGGACGGCCTGCAAGCCATTGGTTTCGATGGGTATGCGATCGGTGGGCTGGCAGTGGGCGAGCCCGAGCACGAACGCAATGCCATGCTCGAACACCTGCATCCGCGCCTGCTGGCCGAGCGCCCGCGCTACCTGATGGGCGTGGGCCGCCCGGAAGACCTGGTCGAAGGCGTGGCCCGCGGGGTGGACATGTTCGACTGCGTGATGCCCACCCGCAACGCGCGCAACGGCCACTATTTCACCTCGTTCGGCACCGTGCGCATCCGCAATGCCAAGTACGAGCGCGACCTGGACACCATCGAGCCGGGCTGCGGTTGCCATGCCTGCAGCAGCGGCTATACGCGCGCCTACCTGCGCCATCTGGACCGCTGCAACGAAATGCTGGCGCCGATGCTGGGCACCCTGCACAACCTCTGGTACTACGAAAAACTGATGGCCGACATGCGCGCAGCGATCGCTTCGGGAACCTTTGTGGAGTTCCGGCGGTCCTTCTATGCGGCACGCGGCGCCACCACGCCGCCGTTGCCGGGGGAAACCAGCTGAGACCGGCCGCCCGCGCCCCGGCGCGGACGGCGTGGAACCTGCGTGGCATAATTCCCGGCTGTTCCGCCCCGGCGGTACCTGAATAGCGAGCGGGCCCATGGGCGCGCTGGCACCAAACTAGGATGCACTGAATGAATCTGCTCGATTTCCTGATCCCCGCTGCCCAGGCGCAGGCCGCTGGCGGCGCGCCGGCACCCGGCCCGATGGGAGGCCTGTCCACCTTCGCGCTGCCGATCATCCTGATCGCGGTGATGTACTTCCTGATGATCCGCCCGCAGATGAAGCGTCAGAAGGAGCACAAGGCGCTGCTGGACAAGCTGGCGCGCGGCGATGAAGTGATCACTTCCGGCGGCGTTGCGGGCGTGATCACCGACATCGGCGACAACTTCATCAGCGTGGAAGTGGCCGACAACGTGCGTATCCGCGTGCAGAAGAGCGCCGTGGGCCATGTGCTGCCCAAGGGCACGCTGAAGTCGGCGAGCTAAGCGCGTCCTGCAATGGCTGCGCCGCTGTCAGGCAGGCGCAGTCGCCAAGTGGAACCGGAGGTCGTGAACCGCTGGTTCCACCGTACCGCCCGTATCCATCTGAAGACCATTGGCGACGTTGTACCGGTCGCTTGAAGTCGTTCTCACTGCTAGGCGCGGCGCCGGGATGGCGCCACGCGGGACTGTCGCAATGCTCGAATTTCCTCGCTGGAAGTACTTCCTGATCCTGCTGGTACTGGCCGTCAGTGCGCTGTATGCGCTGCCCAACGTCTACCAGAAGGACCCGTCCGTGCAGATCACCGCCAGCCGCGGTGCGCAGCTCGACGACGCACTGCGCAGCCGCATCGACGGTGAGCTCAAGAGCGCCGGCATCACCCCGAAGGCGATCACGAAAGAAGGCGACAGCCTGATGGTGCGGTTGCCTTCGCTGCAGGCGCAGACACGCGCCAACGACGTGTTGCGTCAGCAGCTGGGCGAGAACTACACCGTGGCGCTGAACCTGGCCTCCACCGTGCCGGACTGGCTGGCCAAGCTGGGCGGCCGACCGATGGTGCTGGGTCTGGACCTGGTGGGCGGTGTGCACTTCGCCATGCAGGTCGATCAGAAGGCCGCGCTGGAAAAGCGCCTGGACGGGTTTGCCGAAGACATCCGCACCACCTTGCGCGATGCGCGTATCCCGTACCGCTCGGTGGAGCGTCGCGCCGACAACAGTATCCAGGTCAACCTGGGCGAGGGCGCCAGTGCCGACGCCGCGCGCGTGGCGCTGGCTAAGGCGCAGCCGACCCTGACCTACGACGTCAGCGGCCAGAACATCGCCGTGAAGGTGCCGGAGGCCGAACTCAAGCAGATCGCCAGCGGTGCGATCGAGCAGAACCTCACCACCTTGCGCAACCGCGTCAACGCGCTGGGCGTGTCCGAGCCGACCATCCAGCGCCAGGGCGAGGACCGCATCGTGGTCGAACTTCCCGGTCTGCAGGACACCGCCGAAGCCAAGCGCCTGATCGGTGCCACCGCCTCGCTGGAATTCCGCGCCGTGGTCGACGGCAACGCCGACGATGCCGTGCGTAGCGGCAACATTCCGCCGGAGGCCAAGGTCTATCGCCTGCGCGACAGCAACGCTCCGGTGTTGTTGAACAAACGCGCGCTGGTGACTGGCGACCAGATGGTCAGCGCATCGGTCAGCACCGACCAGAACGGCATGCCGGCAGTGGCGGTGACGCTCAACAACGTCGCCGGCCAGCGCATGTTCGACTACACCAGCGCCAACGTCGGCAAGCTGATGTCGGTGGTCTACATCGAGCGCATTCCCACCGTGACCATGGTCGACGGCAAGGAAGTGCGCAGCGTGCGGGTCAAGGAAGAAGCCTTGTCGCCGACCCGCATTGCCGGCGTGTTCGGCAAGAACTTCCAGACCACCGGTCTGGAAAAGACCGAAGCCGAGAACCTGGCCAAGCTGCTGAAATCCGGCTCGCTGGCCGCGCCGATGGATTTCGTCGAGGAATACGTGATCGGTCCGAGCCTGGGTGCGGAGAACGTGGAGCGTGGCGTCACGGCGGTGGTCTACTCGTTCCTGTTCACCCTGGTGTTCTTCACCATCTACTACCGCGTGTTCGGCGCGATCACCTCGGTGGCGCTGCTGTTCAACCTGCTGATCGTGGTGGCGGTGATGTCGCTGTTCGGTGCCACCATGACGTTGCCGGGCTTTGCTGGCCTGGCCTTGTCGGTGGGTCTGTCGGTGGACGCCAACGTGCTGATCAACGAGCGTATCCGCGAAGAGTTGCGCCTGGGCGTACCGGCCAAGTCGGCGATTGCGGCCGGTTACGAAAAGGCCGGCGGCACCATCCTCGATGCGAACCTGACCGGCCTGATCGTGGCGGTGGCCTTGTACGCGTTCGGTACCGGCCCGCTGAAGGGTTTCGCGCTGACCATGATGATCGGTATTTTCGCCTCGATGTTCACCGCGATCACGGTCTCGCGTGCGCTGGCGGTGCTGATCTACGGCAGCCGCAAGAAGCTGAAGTCTGTCGCTATTTAATGCGAGTCCCTCGCAAGAGCCCGCACATCCATGTGCGGACTGCTTAGGAAGATCTTTCGATGAAAATTTTTCCGCTTCACCTGATCCCGAACGACACCAAGATCGATTTCATGAGCTGGCGCAAGCCGGTGCTCATCTTGATGCTGGTGCTGGCAGTCGCCTCGGTCGGCATCATCGTCGGCAAGGGTTTCAACTACGCGCTGGAGTTCACCGGCGGCACGCTGGTGCAGACCTCGTTCCAGAAGACCGTGGACGTGGACCAGGTGCGCGAAAAGCTCTCCAAGGCCGGCTTCGAAAACGCCCAGGTGCAGAACGCCCGCGGCGGCAATGAGGTCATGATTCGCCTGCAGCCGCACGGCCAGAACAACAATCGCGACGATGCCGCACGCACCGTTGCCGAAGATGTGCGCAAGGCGGTGACCAGCGACGAGAATCCGGCCACCGTGCAGCCTGGCGAATTCGTCGGCCCGCAGGTCGGTAAGGATCTGGCATTGAACGGCGTGTATGCCACGGTGTTCATGCTGGTGGGCTTTTTGATCTACATCGCGTTCCGCTTCGAGTGGAAGTTCGCGGTGGTCGCCAGCCTGACCGCCTTGTTCGACCTGCTGGTCACCGTGGCCTTCGTGTCGCTGACCGGCCGCGAGTCCGACCTGACCGTGCTGGCCGGCCTGTTGTCGGTGATGGGCTTTGCGATCAACGACATCATCGTGGTGTTCGACCGTGTACGGGAAAACTTCCGCGCATTGCGCGTTGAGCCGCTGGAAGTGCTCAACCGTTCGATCAACCAGACGCTCTCGCGCACGGTGATCACCGCGGTGATGTTCTTCCTGTCGGCGTTGGCGTTGTATATCTACGGCGGCGAGTCGATGGAAGGCCTGGCCGAGACGCACATGATCGGTGCGGTGATCGTGGTGATCTCCTCGGTGATCGTGGCCGTGCCGATGCTGAGCATCGGACCGTTCGCGGTGACCAAGCAAGACCTGCTGCCCAAGGCCAAGGACGTGGAGGCGCTGGCGCGTCGTCCTTGATCGGTTGGCAAAAGGTGTGACGAAAAAACCGCGCATTGCGCGGTTTTTTCGTTTGTGGTGTTGGACATCGTGACTGCACGGTTGTGCACTATGACTCCGCTACTCAAGATCTTGAACACTAGGGATTTCGTCGGGCAGGTTATGCCGATCGATATGCAGTAGCTTGCAGGAGAGAGCCGCTGACCGGGATGAAGCGTGAGATAGGCCTGCTCGGTGCGCAGGCTATAGTGCCGAACGCGCAAGCGGTCGCGCACTTGATTGAGCAACCGCGTCGGTGGACGCGCTGTTACGCGATTTTTTTGGGGATGTATTTCATACGCCTGCGTCCTTGCTGGATAACACTCCAAGCGTCTGCATGGTCGAGGCCGCTCTCCATCGTGCTATCCCGTGATCGCGGCTAGCATTTACCCCATTCACAACGCGCCAGCGATCGAAGAGACTCCGTGCAACACCGCATTTCGGCGGTCCAATAGTAGTTAGGCGGCAGGAAGAGAAATATGACACGTCGGGCATTACTGATCAGCGCGTCAATCCTGTGTGGCCTCGCCTCTGCTTACTGCTTCCTGTGGATCTTCTCCGCCGCAAGCCTGGCTTCGGGCTTCTGCGGCAACAGCTTCTCGCTTTTTGCTGAGCACCTGCGCTGCCGTCAGGCCCACTTCGCAATGATCCTTACGGTCTTGTTCCTGCTGCTTTGCGTGTATCTAGGCTGGAGGGCGGCACGTACAGGTCATCGACCAGCCGCCTAACAATTCAAGCCGACGCCGCTTCGTGGCGCGGCTTAATTCAGGCGTTAGGCCGTGGTGGAGAAAATCAGTTGGTGGGCTCGGTTTCGGTCAGTTGGCTGGCATGCCGGCGGTCGGCTTCGGCAAGTCGCTATCACCGTTGCTGGGCGCGGTAAGTTCGGTGCTTCGCCCTTGTCCGTCATTGCCACGCTACGCTCATTGCACTTGGCTTGGGTTCTACCCCGATATCACGGACGGTTGTAAAAGAGCTGCAACCTTCTGATCCTGCTTGGCCGCCCTTCGCCGCATCCTTGGGTTGTGGCGTCGCTCGATGTAGTCAAACACATCCGCTCTTGCTC
>NZ_VZPL01000063.1 GCF_008801575.1 Xanthomonas cissicola
ATCTCGCGCCGGGTCTGCTTGCGCTTGCCCAGGCCCTCAGCGTCACCGAACGTCAGCTGCATAGATGATCCTCTACATGATGAGGCGGGTAGTGTCGCGTATCTGTGGTGCGTTGTTCAGAGCTTCCCTAGCGATAGTCGCCGCGCTCCTTGCACCCGCTCGCTCTTGCGATCTCCATTCCAAGGCGATGCGATGAGCGGGGCGCCAGCGCCAGTCATTCGTGATCCCACACATGACTTCGGTGAACCAACAACGTTCGCAGCGCTGCTTGCCAAACTTGACGCCAGGGTCATGATCGGAGAGCGACATGGGACTATGCGTTTCAAAGCCGGCGACGTCAGGGTCGAGCGTGGCAGCGTCACCTGAGCAACATCCAAACCCTGCCTCAGAGCAGGTTACCCCCCACACGCCTTCCGTTCCCGAGACGTCGGTGCCACCTAGCCTGCAGGGCTTGCTGACACGCTGCGTTCCCCGTGCGAGGCGGGGGCGTTCTGGGAAACCGACCCTGCAGCCGCACGAAGTCCAGCAGGCCGCCTACCAACTCGGAATGCGCCTCAGCGGCAGGCCCATCGAAGACGTTCGCGACCGTCAACGCCTGGCCGACGCCACGGCGACGGTGCACGAGACACGGCTGGCCTTGCACCATGGACGAGGCAATATCGAGAGCGATTTTCGGCTCAGCGATGGGCGCAGCTCCACCTGTAGTTACCTGTCTTACAGTTTCCTGTCTTACTGGCCCGGGAAACATGACATCGATTTGATGGCAGGTTGCGCGCTGGCTGTCAGCGCAGGCAATTGCGACCAAAACGCAGCGGTCAACACACGCCGGCATGCGGTCCGCATGGAAGGTGGCGGGCAGATAACGAACGTCTGTGACGAAGCGTGCGCCCATATGTATGCGCTGTACCAGCCCCCAGGCTCGGCAGAGGCGGATGACACGGCCGTCGTTCTCGACTCGTGGGCCGATGGTCCGGCGGTTCTACTCAGGGATTCGCGCTGGGCCGGAACATACCGCACATCCACGTATCCGATTGAGCGCTTCGACAAGCCGGGTGCAATCGATGCGCTGTCCAGGACCCGCGCATTGCAAGCCGAAATCGAGGATCCGCAAACCGAGTTCCATGCACATCTGCGCGGCGTGGAGAGGGTCGTTCGCACCCCGCCCGTACCTGGCGAGATCTATGCCTCGACGCCGGTCATCGCTCCCGACCTGGTCCAACGTACGCGTCAAAGGCTGCAAGAGTTATCGCCGCGGACGCGTAGGGCGCTGGCCGCCGATGCGGCGCGGCAAGCCTACGGCCTGGATGACGCACAGCCCATCTCGCCGCGCACGACGACAGCGATCCTGAAAGACGCAGCGCGCCTGGATGCCCTGGGTCGCCCGCCTTTGAGCTGGGCGCCAACTTCTCACACACGGCTGAAGCGTTTTGTCACCAGTGCCCGGACCAATGCAAGGCAGGCTTTCTGGTATCGAAGCGGGTGGCGCCCGCCTGTCACGGTGGCGAGATGAACGCCTCTTCGATCAGGCGAACAGCTGCCTATCGTTCAGCGGCACGCTGTCATCGGCCTGATGGGCTGATGGCGGCCCGCCGAACACCTTTGCTGCGCGATACGTTGTTGGGAGACGGCGGAATTCGGCTGCGCGGCACCGGCAACCTGTGCGCAAGACCGTGTCGTGATGCACGGCCCGTGTAGAAACCTCGGGTTGAAGATGATCCGGTAATGCTGCCCGGTGAGATGCGCCTTTGAACGGACGCGCAAGCGTCAGCTGTTACCCACGTGCAAGACACATAACCGCGAGGTGCGGACCGATCGCCGCTAGTTCAACGACCCGATCGCCATCGCCTGGCGGTCAATGCGGTGCTTTTCCGCAAGCGCCTGCATGCCTTGCAAGGTCGAAGCGATCAGGCTCGCGTAACGCAGCCGCCATAAGGTGGCGCGGTCGTTGTCGTCGTGCTTGCTGCCCAGGCCGTCGAGCACCTGCGGCAGACGGCGATCGGCAAGCGCAGATGCGGCCAGGTAGGGCTTTGCAGGAGCGATGACATCCACCGGCTCGCGCCAGTCGTTGGCCACCTGCCTTGCGATGCCGGCCAGGTGCGAAAGCTGGTGCATGCCGATCAGCGTCTCGTGCAGCATCTCGCGGCATGCCCATTGCCACAATGCCACCTTTTCCGATGGGTCCTGGGCAATCTCGGTAAGCGCCAGGTCTACCTTTTCGATGCGTGGGTCGAGCATTGTGCGGCTCCGATGCTGCTGTGCAACATAATTCACACCATCGGTCGTGAGAATCAAGTGAGCTAGTCGTTTGAATGCTGTCACTGTGCCGATGCTCGACCGGGTTCACGCTTCGCGACAAGCGTCTGCCATCGCGTGCACCACCGGCACCCTGACTTCCTGCCCATGGCGACGTCCTGCGCCGTGCGCAATGCTGCAGGCCCCGATTCCAGGGCCAGCCTCATGCGCAGTCCCGTGTTTCTCGCACCGTTGTGGCTGCTGGTGGCCTGCGCCGCGCAGGCCCAGACCACAGCCCCGCGGCTGTCCTCGCAGCGATGCGATGTCAGCACTTCCTACGACGTGCTGGCAGACACCGGCGGCATCTGGCTGCGCCGCAAGCAGGGCCTGCCGCGCGAGATCTTTTTCCACGGTGGCGAGCTCAACGTGGACCGCCAGCCGCAGCCGGTCAGCGCCGCCGACGCGCAACGCCTGCGCGAACTAGAGCAAGGCACGCGCGCGCTGATGCCGGCAGTGGCGTCGATCGCCCAGTCGGTGGTCGACATCACCTTCGATGCGCTGAACGGCGTGGTGCACGTGCTGTCCGGCAGCGCGCGCCAGCAGCGCAAGGTGGAGCAGCTACGCACAGCCGCACGAGCACAGGTCGATGGGAGCAAACGTTGTTCGACGAGCGCTTCGAAGCCAACGTCGAACAAGCCGCCGAAGCACTGGCCGGTAGCCTGACCCGCAGCGTGCTGTGGACGGTCATGACCGGGCGCACTGCACAGTTGGAGCGCCGCGGCACGGAACTGGACGGGCAGATGGAACAGCGGATGCAGGCGCGCAGCGATGCGCTGGAAGCACAGGCACAGACGCTGTGCACGCAGGCGCAGGCGCTGTACGGGGTGCAGCAGGCGCTGGACTATCGCTTCCAGGGCGAGCGGCTGCAGATGCTGGAACTCAACACGCATCAGCAGAAACACGATGCCGATGCAGCGGTGTCCAGCGCTGTGGCGACAGCCGCGCGTTGACTTCGCGCTGCAGCGCAAGCGGCCTTGCAGGCCAGATGGCAGCACAACGCCGGCTTCATAACGGCTCGCTGCGGCAGGATGGCCACCGTGACTGGGCACGACAGCTTGCATGCGTCAAGGCATGCATTGCATCGGCCGATGGCGCGCCGATCACCGCCCCCAACCGGCGGTTCAAAGCCTCGCGCACTGGCCGACGCCATCCTGCCGCATGGCCACGGCATGGCCGCCTCACCTCGGTGGTTACAGCGTCAGGCGAGCAGCCATTCCCGCAGTGCGTCCGACACCGCCTGCGGCTGCTCCAGTGGCGACAAATGGCCACACGCAGGCACCTGCACCAGACGCGCGTGTGCAGCTAGTGCGGCCATTTCCTCATGCAATGCAGGCGGAGTGATCGCATCGCCCTGGCCGCATAGCACCAGCAACGGACCGGGATAGGCGCGCAGCAACGCGCGGCCGTCTTCCCGCTGCAGCCGGTTCTGCCGCAGGAACACCTCCACGCCCAGGCGCTGGGTCATGTCACGCACCCGCTCCAGCAAGGCCTCGTCCTGCCAGCGCGAGGGATGCACGTAGTGGCGCAGCAGCCGCTCGCCGAACCCGTGGAAGGCATTGGCGCCACGCACGCTCGCTTCCTGCGCGCGCCGCTGCGCCGCACGCTCGGGCGGATCGGCACGTGCGGAAGTGTCCAGCAAGGCCAGCCGCTCCACACGCTCCGGCGCGATGCGCAGGATCTCCTGCGCGACGTAGCCGCCCAACGAAAATCCGGCCAATGCAAAACGCAGCGGCATCTGCGCCAGCAGCTGCATTGCCAGCGCACGCATGCTGTCGCCCTGGGTGATGTCGCCGACCACGCAATCGGCGAGGTCGGCCAACGCGACGCGCTGCGCTTGCCACAACTGCGCATCGTTGAGCAGGCCGGGGAGCAGCAACAAGGTGGGACGCGGTGCGCTCATGCGCAGTAAGGTCCGACCGGGGTCGCAGAAGCAGGTACCGTCATCGCAACAGTGTGCCGGGCAGCGACGCCCATCGCCAGCCCGGGCAGGCGCACCCTGACGTGGGCCGCATCGGCCGGTATGCCAAGGTCGATGCGCATGCCAGTCAGCGCTGGCACCGCGATGCCGATCGCCTGCGCTGTTCAGGGCAGCGCCGCCTGCTGCAACACAACGGCCCGACGCATGCGCCGGGCCGTTGCTGACTCCACCACGTGTTGCGCGTGGCGATGCTGGCGTGGATCAGGCCAGGGTCAGGGTGACGTCGATATTGCCGCGGGTCGCATTGGAGTACGGGCAGACCTGATGGGCCTTGTCGACCAGCGTCTGCAGTTCGGCCTTGTCCAGGCCCGGCACGGCGATACGCAGTTCCACCACGATGCCGAAG
Organism: Xanthomonas cissicola; assembly: GCF_008801575.1. GTDB lineage: Bacteria > Pseudomonadota > Gammaproteobacteria > Xanthomonadales > Xanthomonadaceae > Xanthomonas > Xanthomonas cissicola. The sequence continues at coordinate 4,617 of NZ_VZPL01000063.1, forward strand.
CCGCCCGGGATCTGGCCGATGCCGACGCTGCTGTCGATGCTCACTTCGCCCGGCAGCTTGAGCTTGTCCTGGGCGGCCACGGCCTTCATTGCGCCGATGAAGCAGGCAGCGTAGCCGGCTGCGAACAGCTGCTCGGGGTTGGTGCCGTCGCCGCCGGCGCCGCCGAGCTCGCGCGGGGTGGACAGCTTGGCGTCCAGCGCCTTGTCCGAGGACACGGCACGGCCTTCGCGGCCGCCGGTGGCAGTGGCGTGGGCGGTGTAGAGGACTTTTTCAGGTGAGGCCATGGTGGTTCTCCAGAGTGAGCGCTAGGGCGCATGAGGTTTCAATAGTTGACGATTGAATCGTGTACGACATGTTGCAAAACCGAGCGGCACGCCAGGAGCTCACCCGGCGCCAAGGCTGGAGCGTAGCTTCTCCAATTCCTGCTTGAGTTGACGCAGTTCGTCCAACGAACAGGCCGATGCACAAAACACCTGTTCCGGTACGGCGCCAGCCTTGCTGCGCAACGCACGGCCGGTCTCGGTCAGCGCGATGATGACCTGGCGCTCGTCGTTGGCCGCACGCGTACGGGTCACCAACCCGGCCGCCTGCAGGCGCTTGAGCAACGGTGTCAGCGTGGCCGAATCCAGATACAGGCGCTCGCCGATCTCCGACACGCTGCGTTCGTCGGTCTCCCACAGCACCAGCATGACCAGGTACTGCGGGTAGGTCAGGTCCAGCGCCTTCAGCAAGCCGCGGTAGAGCTTGTGCATCGCCAGGTTGGCCGAATACAACGCGAAGCACAGCTGGTTATCGAGCTGCAGCAGTGCATCGGTGCGGGCAGTGGTGGCTGTGGCGGTGTTCATGGATGCAATTTACATAGCACACGATCTAATTGCAAGCGATTTATTTACGGTGCCTGCTCGGCGTTTTTCCGTCGGGACTTTCGACTTGGACTGGCACTGCGACCTCGCAGTGGCGTTGCGGGAGCAGCGCTGGGGGGAGATGCCATAGCCGCCCGGGACATGGCGGCGGCACGTATCGCGATCGCCGGATACGCACGGCAGCGCCCGCGGCGCCTCATTGGATCCACGAAGGAATTGGAAAGACGCACCAGCAACAACGCCGACTATCGTCGTCAGCGATGTTGAGCGATCACTCTGCCGGCAGTGCAGTGCCACCACCGCACATGCACGGCAATGGCAATCGCACAGGTCCTCGCCTATCCGATGACCGGCTTACGCGCGATGCGCCGTTGCCAGATACTCCGCGCTCTGCATTTCGATCAGGCGCGAAGCGGTGCGCTCGAACGCACCGGCCAGGCGCTGGCCGCTGTACAAGGCCGGCGGCGCGTCCTGCGCGGTGCAGACCAGATTGACATGGCGGTCGTACAGCTCGTCGATCAGGTTGACGAAGCGGCGCGCGGCGTCTTCGTTCATGCGGTCGAAGTGCGGGATGCCGCCCAGCAACACGGTGGTGAACTCGCGCGCAATCTCGATGTAGTCGCTGGGACCGCGCGGGCCTTCGCAGAGCGCAGCAAAATCGAACCAGGCGATACTCTTGCCGCGTGCGCGCACCGGAATCTTGCGCGCCTCGATTTCGATATTGCCGGCGCGCGCTTCGGCGTTGCCGCTCAACTCGGCCCAACGCTGCGCAAGCCAATCATCGGCCTGCGCATCCAACGGCGCGCGATACACCGGCGAGCGCGTCAGCGCGCGCATGCGGTAATCCTCGGTGCCTTCCGCGTAAAGCTCCACGCAGAACTTTTGCAGCAACCCGATCGCCGGCATGAAACTGTCGCGCTGCAAGCCGTTGGCATAGAGGTTTTCCGGCGCGGTGTTGGACGTGGTCACCAGCGTCACGCCTTCGGCGAACAGGCGTTCAAGCAAGCGTGCCAGCAGCATCGCATCGCCGATATCGGTAACGAAGAATTCGTCCAGCACCAGCACGCGCAGGTTCTCGCGCCACTGTTGGGCGATGCGTGCCAGCGGATCGCTTTGACCGGCGTGCTCGCGCAACTGCTCGTGCACGCCGCGCATGAAACGGTGGAAGTGGGTGCGGTATTTCTGCTCGATCGGCAGGCCGTCGTAGAACAGATCGACCAGAAAGGTCTTGCCGCGCCCGACACCGCCCCAGAAGTACAAGCCGCGTACCGGCGCGGGCTTCTTCCAGAATGCCGACAGCCGGTCCAGCCAACCATCCTGCGCGCTGTCCACCAGCGCCTCGTGGATGCGGTCCAGCTCCGCCAGGGCCGCCTGCTGCGCAGGGTCGGCGCGCCAGTCGCCGCGTTGTACGCCGGCGGCGTAGCGCTGCGACGGGGTCATCTCACTCATTGCATTCTCCGCGGGCCGGCTGTCGCCAGGACCGCTCAACAGCGCATCGCCGGGCGATACGCGTGGGCCGTGCCGCGGTCAGACTGCGGCCGGCAACCAGCGCCGGACACCATGCTGGATCGCACCGCGCAGGTCGATCAATTTGCGGTGGAAGAAATGGCTGGTGTCGGGCATGCGCACCAGCTCGGGTTGCTGCTCCAGCGTTTCCAGCCAGTCGTAGACCGCTTGCGGGTCGACGATCTCGTCGGCATCGCCCTGGATCACCAACCATTGCGCCGGCGGCTGGATGTCGCTGAAATCCCAGCGCCCGGCCGGCGGCGCGATCGAGATCAGCACCTGCGGTTGGAGCGAGCCGGCGGCGCGCAACGCGACATACGCGCCGAAGCTGAAACCTCCCAACCACAAGGTGTGGCCTGGCTGCTGCGCACGCACCCACTCGGCAACCGCACGCAGATCGTCCTGCTCGCCAACCCCATGGTCGAATGCGCCGGCCGAATTGCCGACGCTGCGGAAATTGAAGCGCACCACGGTGATGCCCAGCTCGCGCAGTGCGCGCGCCGCCATGGTGACGACCTTGTTGTGCATGCTGCCGCCCTCGGTGGAGAGCGGATGGCAGAAGATGGCGGTGACCGCGTGCGCGGCAACATCCGGCTCGGGCAGATCGACCGCGACATCCAGTGGGCCAACCGGCCCTTCCAAGGTCAACGCAGCCGATTCGGTGGGGAATGAGGGATTGGACATGCCTGCATAATAGCCGCCCCGCCGGCCGCGTTCATCGCCCTGCCTGCACACTTCGTTGCGTTGCCCATGCATTTTCTGCTGTTTGCCGTTGTCTGCAGTGTCCTGGTGTCGGTGCTGTTGAAGCTTGCGCCACGCCACCGGATCGACGTGTTTCAGGCCATTACCTGGAACTACGCCACTGCCGCACTCCTGGCCTGGCTGATCCTGCATCCTGCGCTGGACACGCTGCGCTCCACGACCGCTCCCTGGGTGGCGTTGCTGCTGCTGGCCGTGGCGCTGCCCTCCATCTTCCTGGTGCTGGCGCGGTCGGTCGCGGTGGCCGGCATCGTACGTACCGATGTTGCGCAACGTTTGTCGTTGGTGCTTTCGTTGGCCGCAGCCTTCACCGTTTTCGGCGAACCGGTCAATGGCTGGAAACTGGCAGGGCTGGCGCTGGGCATGGTGGCCATCGCGTGCATCGTGCGACGCCCCCGTCAGCACGTGGCGACCGATCCGCTGCCGAGCACAACCGGCCTGCCCTGGCTGGTTGGCGTCTGGATGGGCTTTGTGCTCATCGACCTGTTGCTCAAGCACATCGCGCAGGCCGGGACACCATCGCTGACCTCGTTGACCTTGTGTTTTGCACTGGCCTTTTTGCTGATGCTTGGCGTGCAGAGCGTGCGTTGGGCACGTGGTGCACGCCCGAGCACCCGCAGCATGCTTGCCGGCGTGCTGTTGGGTGCGCTCAATTTCGGCAACATCCTCTGTTACGTACGTGCCCACCAGGTGCTGCCGCACAGCCCGGCGACCGTTTTTGCCAGCATGAATCTGGGCGTCGTCGTGTTGGGTGCACTGGTCGGCAAGTTGGGATTTGCCGAACGCCTGGGCCTGCGCGGCTGGTTGGGGCTGGCACTGGCCGCACCGGCCATCGCGGCGATCGCCTGGGGAATACGTCTGGGTTGAGGATCACGCGTTCGGCCTACGCGACGCCGGTTCGCCATCGGCCTTCCGCGCCGGTTGGCAGTCGCTAGCATGAGCGTGCATTCCCGTGGGAGTTTGTGATGCGCCTGACTTCGTTCTTTCGCAGCACTCATCCGGTTGCTCCGGAGCCGCTCAATCCGGCAACCAGCGACACGACGATGACCGCGGCGGCGCCGGCGCTGCACTCGCTGTCTCACGCGCCCAAGGCCGGCACCGCGCAGGGCGCGGCCAAATCGCGGCAAGGCATGCTGGCATCGGCGCGCAAGTCGCTTGCGACGCTACGCAAACAGTTGCCGTCGATGTGCATGGGAGCGCCAGCCACAAAAATAGCGCAGAGCCAGCCTGCGCTGGCCACACCCGCACCGAACGCTGCCAGGCGAGGCGAGAGCCAGCGCCCACCGGTATCGCAGGCTGGCGTCGATGCGCGATGGCAGGCGCCCGAGGCGATGCCTCCGCCGCGCAGTCGTGTGCCGATGCACACGGCAGCACCACCGCCGCAACCGCTGTCGGCGGCACGTGCGGCAGAACGCTTTCAGCAACGTCAGGGCGGCCCTGAGGAACTGCCGCAACAGCGCGTTCCAAGCTTAGCCAGGCGCGACTTAGCCAGACGCGATCAGGTATGGCAGCCGCAACAGCCAACGCGCCCCTCGCGGCCGGCACCGGCTGCGTCCCCGAAAGCGGCGACACCGGCTCCGCCCTCGCCGTCCAGGCGGCTACGCCCCGTGCGCATCATGAATCTGGAATTGGCCGCGCTCAACGAGCAGTGCCATCACATCGGCCGGTGCCTCTACGAAGAGCAACGCGCCCCTAGCCCGGAGGAGAGGGCAGTGTTCGAAACGCGTGCGGCCCTGATCGCCGAGCGCGACGCCGTGCGCGATCGGCAGCTCGATGGAATGTTGGCGGCGCTGGCGCCGTTGGAGAAGATCGCTGCGCCGAAGACCATCACGAGTTCACTGGCCATGAAACAACGGGAAGTGATGCAGTCCAATCGCCATGCGTTCGTTGAGTTCCGTCGCGAAAATATCGACATGACCAAGATGCAAGTGTATTTCGTACGCGCGCAGCGGCGCCTGGAGTCATTGAAGGAAAGCGGTGCTCCGTCCGACAAGATCCGGCGCCTGGAACGCATGATGCAGGGCTACACCAACGTGCTGGCACTGCGAGACATGGTCAGGCAAACCGACGAACAACTGCATCGCATGGGTGCGCCACGCTTGATGGACACCATCCCCACGACGGCGCAAGAGCGTGCGCTGTCCGAGCAGAGTGAGCGTGACGCCCATCAGGAGGCGATCGACAATGGTTATTACTGAGGATTGAACAGGTAATAGTTGCGCGCAAAGCATACGCGGACCGCCAGCGCCCGCGCAGGCCTCGGCGGTTGCCACTGACCTCAAACTGCAGTGTCGCCAGCTCGATGAGGCTGGCGATGGCGTCGACTTGCTTGGCAAGCAGCTGCAGTGCGCTGTTACCGCGCCCAGTGCGGGAACGGGTCGTCCAGCAGTTGCCATTGCGCCGGCCCTTGCCGTAGTTCCTGATCGCTGAGCAGGCACGCGTCCAGCGCAGCGCGTGTGCGCGATGCATCCATGTCCACGCCGATCACCGCCAGCTCCTGACGGCGATCGCCCCAGAGCGGATGCCACAGTCGCTGCATCGCGGCGTATTCGCTGGCATCGCCGACCTCGTGCGGTTGCGGCAGTGGCGCGGTCCAGCACTGCGTCTGTTGCCGCTGCCAGCCGATATCGGTGTAGGGCAGCGGCGTGATGCTGGTCTGCAGCGGCTGGCCGACTGCCTGCGCATCGACACGGTGGCGCGCAGCGAACCAGAACCCGGCCGCGCTGGTCTGGGTGGCGCCGCCCACGCTGGACAGTTCGCCCACCCAATCCATGCGGCTGGCCAGCCAGAAGAAGCCCTTGCTGCGGATCACCTGCGGCAAGCCGCTGTGCACCATGCGCGCGAAGCGCTGTGGATGGAATGGCCGGCGCGCGCGGTACACGAAGCTGCTGATGCCGTATTCCTCGGTCTCGGGGGTGTGCTGGCCACGCAGTTCCTGCATCCAGCCCGGCGCCAGCTGCGCACGGGTGAAATCGAAACGCCCGGTGTCCAGCAGCTGCTGCAGCGGCACTTGCCCGTGCGCGGCATCCACAATTGCCGCGTCGCGGTTGAGCGCACGCAGCACGGCGCGAAGGCGTTGCAGCTGCTGCGCGTCGCTGCGGTCGCACTTGCTGATCACCAGCACATCGGCGAACTCCACCTGTTCGCCCAGCAACTGCACCAGCCCGCGCGTGTCGTCCGGGCCGGCTTGCTGGCCCAGGTCGGCCAGCGTGGCAGCCGAGCCGAAATCCTCCAGGAAACGGCTGCCGTCCACCACCGTCACCATGGTGTCGAGCCGGGCGATGTCCGACAGGCTGAAACCATCGGCATCGCGCACCGCGAAGGTGGCCGCCACCGGCATCGGCTCGGCAATACCGGTCGATTCGATCAGCAGATAGTCGTAGCGGCCCTGCTCGGCCAGCCGCCGCACTTCCTGCAGCAAATCGTCGCGCAGCGTGCAGCAGATGCAGCCGTTACTGAATTCCACCAGCGTTTCTTCGGTGCGCCGCAACGCCGCGCCGCCCTCGCGAACCAGCTGCGCGTCGATGTTGACCTCGCTCATGTCGTTGACGATGACCGCCACCCGCAAGCCGTCGCGGTTGTGCAGGATGCGATTGAGCAAGGTGGTCTTGCCCGCACCCAGAAAGCCGGACAACACGGTGACGGGAAGGCGCGCATCGTGCTGGGGGGACAGAGACATCCTGAGAGCCTGGCAAGAGAGAAGTGTTACTATATAACACTTACTCGACCGGATGCTTCTGATGCGCGCCACCGCCTCCCTGCTTGACAGCTCGGCCATCGCCTTGTCCGGGTTGTGCCTGTTGCATTGCCTCGCCCTGCCGCTGCTGGCCGCCACGCTCCCGCTGCTGGGTGTCTGGAGCCGGGCCGAGTGGGTACATGTGGTGTTCGCCACAGCGGCAGTGCCGCTGAGCGGCTACGCGCTATGGAGCACGCACCGCCGGCACGCGCTGCCGGCGCCGGTCTGGGTGCTGGCGCTGTGCGGGCTGGCCGGTCTGGTTATTGGAGCGAGCGGTCTGGCCGGCGATGCGCTGGAGACACCGGTCACGGTCGCCGGCAGCCTGCTGCTGGCCAGCACGCATCTGCTCAATCTGCGGCTGCGTCGCCGACATGGGGCGTGCGCGAACTAGCGACCGGTCGGCATGCAGCGCCATTGCCGGAGCGGCGACCGGCGGGAAGTGAGGTGGTACACGCATCCGCCGGTCGATGCGCCCTGCTGGCGCTCGAACAGCTCAACGCACGCCGCGCACCGCGTCGGTGTCGGTGTCGGTGTCGGTGTCGGTGTCGGTGTCGGTGTCGGTGTCGGTGTCGGTGTCGGTGTCGGTGTCGGTGTCGGTGTCGGTGTCGGTGTGCAACATGCCCAGGCACGCGCACAGCGTGCCGCGTGCACTGTCATGATCGGCAGCGCTACAGCGAAAAACCCAGCAACACCGGGTCGTGATCGGAGCTGCGCCACGGCCCGGGCAGATTGCGCTTGGCGTAGCCGGCGGCATCCATGACATCCGCATTGACATGCCATTCGGCCGCGCCCCGCAGTTGCTTGGCCATCGCCGGGCTGAGCAGCGCATGGTCCAGCCGCCCGCTCAGGCCGTCGTAAACGTAGCTGTAGGGCTGCTTCACACCGGCCACTGCAAACGCGTCCTGCCAGCCGCTGGCGCGCAGGCTGCGCATCGGCGTTTCCATCGCATAGGCATTGAAGTCGCCCAGCAGCACGGCGAGTTTGGTCTGCGCACCGGTGGGGTCGGTCTGCAACCACTGGTGCAACCGCTTGGCCGATTCGGTACGGGTGGCATTCCAGCAGGCCTGGCCGTCCTGCTGATCGGCATCGGCCCCGCTGGCGTTGCCGCAGCCCTTGGACTTGAAGTGATTGGCGACCACCACGAAGGTGGCTCCACGCGCACTGCGGAACGCCTGCGCCAGCGGCACGCGACTGTGGTTCTCGAACGGCCCGCCGGTCAGCGTGGCCGGCCTGCCGACTGGGGTGACCTGCGAGCTGCGATAAATGATGCCGACCCGGATCGCATCGTCGCCCGGGCCGCTGCCGGTATCGACGAACTGCCAATCCTTGTCCTTGCCGGCAGCGTTGAGCGCGGCCACCAGTTGGGATACCGCCGCATCGGCGCCGTTGCCGTCGTTTTCCACTTCCATCAACGCAGCCACGTCGGCACCCAATGGCACGATGGTGGCGACCAACTTGGCCAGCTGCGCCTGGAATTGTTCGTGCGTGCGTGCGCCACGCTTGGTCGGGAAGCCACCGCCACGGCCATTGCCGTTGAAGAAATTCTCCAGGTTGAACGAGGCAATACGCAGATCGCCGCCCACCTGCGGCGCAACGGCTGTGGGCATCGCCGGCAAGGTCAGTGGGCCCAGCACCTGGATGCGGTAGTTGCCGTCGTAGCGTTGGTCGACGATGCCATCGACCGATTTGAGCAGGCTGCCGCTGCGCAACACCGGATCGGCCGGCAGATACGACACCGTCCTGGGGCTGCGGCCGTTGCGCGCGTCGTCCAGCAACACCTGGCGACGGGCGTTGTCGGCCTGCACCTGTGCGAAGGCCGGGGTGCCGGCAGCGGCGACCTCGCTCGGCTGCCACAGGCGTCCGCCGAACGCGGCGACCACCTCGCCGTACGTGTCCAGGCGGTCGCTGCCATTGAGCGTGAGCGAGGCGATACGCACGTGTTCGCCTTCCAGCGCTTCCCAGTTGGCCGGCGGCCCGCTGAGCATGCGCACCGGCACCGGCTGGCCGCTGGCCAGTCGCTCGATGCTGCTGGCGTCCACGGTGGTCAGGCTCGCCTCACCACCTGCCGAGACTTCGCGCACGGTGCCGACGATGCGCACGCGGTCGCCCACCGCCAGCTCGGCATTGCCGGCCCCGGTGACGAACAGGCCATGCGAGCGCCGCGGCTCGAAGCCGGGCTGCTGCACGAACAGGCCGGCCAGCCCCACGCGCGTATCAGCGGTGACGATTCCCTCCACCTCCACTACGCGGCCGTCGTACGGGCTGCGGCTGTCTTCGCCCTGCACGTCGGCAATCGAGAGCCGCTGCGCGGCACCATCGGCAGCGCTGCACAGCAACGGAGCCAACAGACCAACCAAACCGAGCACAACCAGCGGGCGAGGCGACATCGAACGACTCCAGTAAGTGAATCCAAACGCAAACGCCGCCCGGAAGGCGGCGCGTGATAACGAAAAGCGCAGAAACAGGCTAGCAAACCAGGGGGAATGACCGCCAGGCACGTGCGCTGCGCAACGGTGATGCGGCTATCGCGTGCACCAATGCAGTGCTGCAGCGCCTGCGCACGATCTGCCCGCGACGCGCTCCATGAGCAACGCAACGCAGGCGATAGGCTGTATCAGGCGCGAATCGCAGACCCATCTTCCCCGGCAACTTGCCAAGCCCTTACTTGAGGTTGCCCAGCATCCAATCGACGGTGGCCCGCACCTGCTCTTCGGTCAGTGCCGGGTTGCCGCCCTTGGGAGGCATGATGCCGCCATCCGGACCGGTATAGCCCTCGATCGCGTGCTTGTACAAGGTGTCCTTGCCCTGGGCGATGCGTGCATCCCAATGCGAATGGTCCAACGTGGGCGCCTTGCCGACACCGGTGGTGTGGCAGGCGGTGCACAGGTTGTTGAAGATGGTCTTGCCGTCGGTCGTACCGCCGTACGCAGACTGCGAGGCGGCCTTGGCCAGCGCGGCGGCCTGCGCTGCGGCCTGTGCGGACGCGCCAGTCGCACCGGCGTAGACCGCGCCGGCAGGCGCAATGCGTTGCAGCACGCGTTTGGCGGCGGTGGGCGAGACTTCGTCGGGGATGGCGCGTTGCAAATACGCTGCCAGGGCGATCAGGCCCAGGGTGATCACCACGAGTAAACCGATCACCATCGAGAATTTTTTCAGGAACTCGAGGTCGTAATTCCGCACGCGCTCACCCCTGGCTGTTGGTCGAAGACCTCTGCTAGCGCCGGAGTATAGAGCACACTTTGCGCCAGTCTGACCAGCCTGCATGACAGTTTTCGCAGCGATGGGCGCTGCACGCCCGATGGGCGGATGCTCCTGTCCGCGGGCACGCTCGCGCCGGCTGGCCAATTGCGGCAGCGCCGCATGCCGCGCATTGGTCTCCGTTGTGGGAATTGCGTATCATTCCCAACAACCACGGTGGCGCGGTTCTCGCCTCGCCGGTCCCGTCCTTGAGGAGTCGCCGCGATGAAATCCTTCCTGCTGTCCTGCCTGGCCTTGGCCAGCATCAGCCTGTCCGCCCAGGCCCACGAAATCTGGATCGAGCGCGACGGCAGCGGCCCGGTGCGCATCTTCTTCGGCGAGCCGGCGCAGGAAGCGCTGGACCACGGCCAAGACGAGATCAAGCGCGTGGTCAAACCAAGCGTGTTCGGCGCTGCCGGCAAGGCCGGCCCGCTGCAGCGCGGTACCGAGTTCCTGACCGCGCCACTGGCCGGCAGCGGCGATGCGTGGTTGAGCGACGACAGCGTGTTCGAGCCATGGAAGGGGGAAGCCGGCGGCTTCGAGACGGTGAGCTATTACGCACGCGCCGGCCGTACCACACCGGCTGCAAAGCTCGATTTCGAACTGGTCCCCACCGCTGCCAATAGCAATACGCTGACCGTGCTTTATCGCAACAAGCCACTGCCCAAGGTGGAAGTGACGGTGATCGACCCGCAGAAGTGGCAGAAGACGCTGACCTCCGATGCCAAGGGCCAGGTGACGCTACCTACCCTGCGTGCCGGCCGCCACATCCTGGTGGCCACCAACAAGGAACCGGTGAAGCGCGAGATCGCCGGCAAGCAGGTGTCGATGGTGCACCACATCAGCACGCTGACGTTCCTGGCCGAGTAAGCGTGGTCGGCACACCTCCCGCGCACTCATGGAACAGGCACCGCCGCTGCGTCGCGGCGATGCCTGGCTTGCGCGTCCCACGCCCCACGCGGTGGCCACATGCGTTTGCCGGCCCACCCGGCTTGGCAACGGTGCGCTGCGGTGTGGCAGGTGCGCCACGTCCATCGCGCGCGGTGGCGTGATGTCCAGCGCATCGCCCTTGCCGCTTGCCTGGTTCAGGCGCCCCTGGCTGGGGGTGCTTGCGCGCACGCTGGCAGCCATCTTCGGCGGCTACGCGCTGGCCAGCGCCACCAATCTGTTGTTGGCGCTGGTGTTGCCGATGCCGCGCAGTGAAGCGGTATTGAGCAGCATGCTGATCGGGATCGTAGTGTGCGCGTGTGCGCCGTTATGGGCCTTCGCCACCGCCAGCGTGTGGCGTGCCTGTGCCGGCATCGCGGTGCCGGCGACGCTGATGTTTGCGCTGGCCGCGTGGCTGCAACGGAGCGCGGCATGAAGCAGGGCTTTCGCCAGTCGATGGCGTGGCTGCATACCTGGACCGGGCTGCTGGTCGGCTGGGTCTTGCTGCTGATCTTCATGGGCGGCACGGCCAGTTATTACCGCGACGAAATCAGCCGCTGGATGCGCCCGGAGTTGCCCACCACCACGGTGAGCACCGCCACTGCGCTGCGCAGTGCCGAGCAGTATCTGCAGACACACGCAGCCGATGCAGTGAGCTGGAACATCACCTTGCCGGATGCGCGCACTCCGGTGGTGAGCATGTACTGGCAGAATCCCGCGCCCGCCGACGGCAAACCTGTCGATCGCCGGCAGATGTACGGCACGGCGATCATCGACCCGGCTACCGGCAAGGACATCGCCGCACGCGACACGCTGGGCGGCGAATTCTTTTATCGGCTGCATTTCGACCTGCATTACGTGCCGGTGATGTGGGCGCGCTACATCGTGGGGTTCTGCGCGATGTTCATGCTGGTGGCGATCATCAGCGGGGTGATTACGCACAAGAAGATCTTCAAGGACTTCTTTACCTTCCGCCCCGGCAAGGGGCTGCGGTCGTGGCTGGATTTCCACAACGTCAGCGCGGTGACCGCGTTGCCGTACCACGCGATGATTACCTACACCGGCATCGTGACCTTGATGTTCATGTACCTGCCGTGGGGTATCAAGGCGCGCTATGCCAGCGATGAAATGCGTTTCTACGACGAGGCGGCCAATCGGGTGGCCGATACGCGCAAGGCCGCCGGTGTACCGGCGCACATGCTGCCGCTGGAGCAGTTCGTGGCACGTGCGCGCAGCGATTGGCGTGGTGGCGAGGTGGGCAGCGTGGCGGTGTCACTGCCCAACGATGCGCATGCTGCCGTCGGGGTGAGCCGATTGGCCGACAACCTCTCCACTGACGTGCCTTCCATCCTGTTCGATGCCGTAAGTGGCGAGCGCCTGCAACGCAGCGGGCAACCGGGCGGTGCCAGCCAGACGCGCGGGGTGATGGTGGGTCTGCATCTGGCCCATTTCGCCGGGCCATGGCTGCGCGCGCTGTTCTTCGGCTCCGGCCTGCTGGGCTGCCTGATGGTGGCCAGCGGCGTGGTGATGTGGGCAGTGAAAGAACGCCCCAAGCATCTGAAAGCCGGGCGCATCGGCTTCGGCCTGCGCTTGGTGGACGCACTCAACATCGGCACCGTGGCCGGCTTGCCGATCGCCTTTGCCAGTTTCTTCTGGGCCAACCGCGTGTTGCCGGTGAGCCTGGATGCGCGCGCAGCGATGGAGGCCAATGTGTTTTTTGCTGCGTGGGCCACGGCGTTGCTGGCTGCATTCGTGTGGCCGCGGCGTGCGATGTGGAGCTGGCAGCTCTATCTGGGCGCGGCATTGTTCGCGCTGGTGCCGGTACTCAACGCAATCACCACCGATGTGCATCTGGGCGTGACGCTGCCGGCCAGGCAATGGGCACTGGCCGGTGTAGATCTGGTGTGCCTGTTCCTGGGCCTCTGCCTCGGGATCGCCGGCTTTCGCCTGCAGCGTTGGAAAGCGCCGCAGCCGGCTTCGGCGCGACGCGCGCGCGCTGCTGCCGCAACGCCTGCACAGCCAGCCGCGCCGCTCCAGGAAAGCGCATGAGCGTGCTGTTATTGCTGGCGTTGAATTTTTCCGGCTTTGCTGCCCTGTGCCTGGCGATGGACAAGCATCAGCAGGAGTTGCGCGGCCGCCTGCTGGGCACTACACGATCGCGCCAACTGCGTGTGTTGGGTTGGTTGCTGCTGTGTCTCACCTTCGCGTTGGCGGTGCATGCGCAGGGCTGGGGCATCGGCGCAGTGCTGTGGCTGGGCACGTTGACCGCCAGTGCGGCGGTGTTGTCGCTGTGGCTGCTGCCGTATCGGCGCGGGGCGATCCTGCCGGCCGCGGTGGCTGCGCCAGTGCTGGCGGGCGTGGTGCAGGTGCTGACTGGTTGAAGGTTGGTCGCGGCTAACCAGCTGTCTACTACGTGCGTTTGCATGCCTAACCGGCGGCAACGATCACGTAAAGAACACGAGCGACCGGCCGACGGGCTTGCCGAGCTGACGCGAGATGCGATCGACTTGATCATCAATCAACGGGTGCGCTGGTTCCGTCCGTCGTGTTTCTGGAGGGCGACCCGCGTCTTCTGCAGCGCGAGGCGTTGAGACCCTCCTCGCTACGCATTGCGTTATCGCCACACGTGCCGTGACGTTCGCGATACCGATGTCGAGTGACGCGCTGCACGTGGTGCGCGCACATCAACGCGTGCCCAGTCACACCACCGCCGGCGGATCGCCCCAACTGCGGCCATCGCGCGGCAGGCGGCCATCGTCGAGGACGCGGAGTACGCGCTCGGGCTGCAGCATGTCCAGAAACAGCACCACGTTGACGCCTTCGGGCCGCGCCATGCTGGGGAAGATCACGCCGGGGATCTCCGCTTCGCGCAACAGGTCGCCGAGCACCCAGCTCACCGGTTCGATCTTGTTGACCAGCGCCTTGCGCCAGTCGTCGGCCCAGTCGGCCCACACCGCATCCCAGCTGGCATCGAGCAGACGCAGATCGGCCAGTGCCGGAAGATCGGCGGCGTAACTGACCAGCGTCAACGGTGGCAGGAACGGGGCGGCCTGGGCATATTCGGACGCGGCGGTTTCCAGTTGCAGCGACAGATAGAGCGCCGGCTGGCCGAAGCGATTGAAGCGCCCGCCCGAGCGCGCCGCACCGGCACCGCTCAGTGGTTCGGCGGCCCAGCGCGGGGTAAAGGCGCGATAGAGCGTGCAGTGCGCCGGGGCGCTCAGCCTCAACCGGCGGACCCTGCGGCGACCGTGCGCAGATAGGTCAGCGCATCGTCGGTGCGCCCCTGCTTGACCACTTCCAGCAAGGTGGCGAACTCGAACGCGGGGATCGGCGTGTTCTTGAGATGGAACACTACCTGGCGCTCGTCCGGTTGCACCTGCGCCATCGCCACCAGCAGCCGCGACAGATTACGCAGCAAGTCTTGGACGCGCGGGCTTTCCGGGTGCACGCGCAGACTGTTGCGGTGCACGCCGGCCAGGTCGGCGAGTTCCTGTTGCGAAAGATCCAGCAGACTGGCCATGGCCGAGGGCGACAGGATGGTCCGGTCCGGCACACGCAGGCGTTCGGTCAAGGCCAGTGGATTGAGAACGGCGACCATCGCACGGCTCCGGCAAGGCAGGTGCACAGTATATGCACAGTCGGCTGCATCCGGGAGGCACATCCTTATGTGCGGTCAGTGCACTGTCAGCTGCTCGTTTGCGCCGCCCCCACTGCGCGCAGACAGAAGCCGCAGATCGCTTCGACCAGTTGCTCGCCCTGTTGCGGGTCGCCACGGCTGGGAGCGATCGGCCCCACCAAGGCCTCGGTAAACGCGCCGACGATGCAGGCAGCCGCGGCGTCCAGCGACTGCTGCGGAAACTCCCCGGCCGCCACGCCTTCGGCAAGCAGCTGGCGAAACACCTCACCGAACAGGCGGCGGCCGCGGATGCGCTCGGCGTCGACCTCGCTCTCCACCGGCTCGGCGATGAAGGCGTATGCCAGCGCCGGCCCGGCCAGCGCCCGTCGTACGAAGGTGGCGATCGCGCTACGCAAGCGCTCGGCTGCGCTGGCCTGGGTGGCGGCGATGGCACGCAGGATGGCCATTTCACGCTGCACCGCCTCGCTTAGAACTTCCACGAAAAGTTCGGCTTTTGACGGGAAATGTCGATAAATCTGCCCGGTCGATACGCCCGCGGCCGCGGCCACCGCGGTGACCGGTGCATTGCGGTAGCCGCCTTCGGCGATCAGGACGCGGGCCGCGTGCAGGATCCGTTCGCGGTTGCCGGCCAAGCGTTCTTCCATCAGGGCGGAGCGTCGATAAGCCATGGTGTGATTCTTGGTTCAATAGTTGAATTTTAGTTCACTTTTTTATTGCGGGCCGCTAGTCTGGCCGTATTCGCCGCGCGGTCCGCCCGCTCCCCCGGCACACCCGGATCCCTGTGGAGTTGTTGCATGCATGTGCCGTCCTTGAACTTCGAGCTTGGCGAAGAGATCGACCTGCTGCGCGAAAGCGTGGCCGCCTTCGCCAGCCACCATATCGCTCCGCTGGCCGCGGCAGCCGACCACGATAACGTGTTCCCCGCCCAGCTATGGCGCCTGCTCGGCGAACAAGGCCTGCTCGGCCTGACCGTAGAAGACGCGTACGGCGGCAGCGGCATGGGCTATCTGGCGCATGTGGTGGCGATGGAAGAGATTTCGCGTGCTGGCGGTGCGATCGGGTTGTCGTATGGCGCGCACTCCAATCTGTGCCTGAACCAGCTGCGCAAGAACGCCAGCCACGCGCAGAAGCAGCGCTACCTGCCCAAGCTATGCAGCGGCGAGCATGTGGGCGCGCTGGCGATGAGCGAGGCCGGCTCCGGCTCGGATGTGGTGTCGATGAAGCTGCGCGCCGATGCGCGCGGCGACCGCTTTGTGCTCAACGGCAGCAAGATGTGGATCACCAACGGCCCGGATGCCGATGTGCTGGTGGTGTACGCCAAGACCGACCCGGACGCCGGCGCGCGCGGCATCACCGCTTTCATCGTCGAAAAGGGCATGCCGGGCTTTTCCACCGCGCAGAAGCTCGACAAGCTGGGCATGCGCGGCTCCAACACCTGCGAGCTGGTGTTCACCGATTGCGAAGTACCGGCCGAAAACGTGCTCGGCACGCTCAACGGCGGCGTACGCGTACTGATGTCCGGGCTGGATTTCGAACGCGTGGTGCTGGCCGGCGGCCCGCTCGGGCTGATGGCCGCAGCGATGGATGTGGTGCTGCCGTATGTGCACGAGCGCAAGCAGTTCGGCGAGCCGATCGGCACCTTCCAGTTGATGCAGGCCAAGCTGGCCGACATGTATGTGGGGCTCAATGCCTGCCGCGCGTATGTGTATGCGGTGGCGCGCGCCTGCGATGCCGGGCGCACCACCCGCCAGGACGCAGCCGGCGCCATTCTTTACGCCGCCGAGAAGGCAACCTGGCTGACCGGCCAGGCCATCCAGGTGCTGGGCGGCAACGGCTACATCAACGACTACCCCACCGGACGCCTGTGGCGCGATGCCAAGTTGTACGAAATTGGCGCGGGCACTTCGGAGATTCGCCGCATGCTGATCGGCCGCGAATTGTTCGAACGCACCGCCTGACGGAGCCACCATGAGCGTGATCGATAGCCAGCTGCAGGTCAGCGGCGAGACTTTTCAACACAACGCTGCCGCGATGCGCGCGGTGATCGACGACCTGCGCCGCACCCTCGCCCAGACCGCCCGTGGCGGCAGCGACGCCGCACGCGCCAAGCACACGGCACGCGGCAAGCTGCTGGCGCGCGAGCGCATCGACGCACTTCTGGATCGGGGCAGCGCCCTGCTGGAAATCGCGCCCCTGGCCGCCCATGGCATGTACGACGACCAGGTCCCGTGCGCAGGCGTGGTGGCCGGCATCGGCCGCGTGTCCGGCGTGGAATGCATGATCGTCGCCAACGATGCCACCGTCAAAGGCGGCACCTATTACCCGATGACGGTGAAGAAGCATTTGCGCGCGCAGGAGATCGCGCAGCAAAACCGGCTGCCGTGCATCTATCTGGTCGATTCCGGCGGTGCATTCCTGCCGTTGCAGGACGAAGTGTTTCCGGACCGCGACCACTTCGGGCGCATCTTCTACAACCAGGCCAATCTGTCCGCCCAAGGCATCCCGCAGATTGCATGTGTGATGGGATCGTGCACCGCTGGCGGCGCCTATGTGCCGGCAATGAGCGATGAAACGGTGATCGTGCGCGAGCAAGGCACCATCTTCCTGGGCGGCCCGCCGCTGGTGAAGGCCGCCACCGGCGAAGAAGTCAGTGCTGAAGACCTGGGCGGCGCCGATGTGCATACGCGCATCTCCGGTGTGGCCGATCATTTTGCCGACAACGACCTGCAGGCGCTGGCGCGCGTGCGCGCCATCATCGCGCAGCTCAACTGGCGCAAACCTGCCGCGTCGTTGGCGCTGCAGGCACCATTGCCGCCACGCTATGCCGCCGACGAACTGTACGGCGTGATTCCTGCCGACACGCGCAAACCGTTCGATGTACGCGAAGTGATTGCGCGCGTCGTCGACGATTCGCGCCTGGACGAATTCAAACCGCGCTATGGCAGCACGCTGGTCACCGGGTTTGCGCACCTGCATGGCTACCCGGTCGGCATCATTGCCAACAACGGCATCCTGTTTTCCGAGTCCGCGCTCAAGGGTGCGCATTTCATCGAGCTGTGCACGCAGCGCGGCATTCCGCTGGTGTTTCTGCAGAACATCACCGGCTTCATGGTCGGGCGCAAATACGAACATGGCGGCATCGCCAAGGACGGCGCCAAGCTGGTGATGGCGGTGGCCTGCGCCAAGGTGCCCAAGTTCACCGTGGTGATCGGCGGCTCGTTCGGTGCGGGCAACTACGGCATGTGCGGGCGCGCGTATTCGCCGAACTTCTTGTGGATGTGGCCGAACGCGCGCATCGGCGTGATGGGCGGCGAACAGGCGGCCAGTGTGTTGGCCACCGTGCGTCGCGATGGTATCGAAGCCAAGGGCGGTACGTGGTCGGGCGAAGACGAGGAGACGTTCAAGGCGCCGATCCGCGCGCAATTCGAGCAGCAAGGCCATCCGTATTACGCCAGTGCTCGGCTCTGGGACGATGGCATCATCGACCCGGCCGATACGCGCCGCGTGCTGGGCCTGGGATTGTCGGCGGCCTTAAACGCGCCGATCGAACCCACGC
The DNA here is from genome assembly GCF_008801575.1 of Xanthomonas cissicola. Classification (GTDB taxonomy): domain Bacteria; phylum Pseudomonadota; class Gammaproteobacteria; order Xanthomonadales; family Xanthomonadaceae; genus Xanthomonas; species Xanthomonas cissicola. The sequence goes on from NZ_VZPL01000063.1 coordinate 22,838, forward strand.
GCTTTGGTGTGTTTCGCATGTGAGGTCATTTGGCGCACTGCAGCCGCAATGCTGCGGTGCCCGTGCTGGTGTGCAGGCTGGAGTGAGGTTCTGTCGTATGCGTGCCGGCAATCGTGGACGTTTGTGCAGGTGGCTTGCAGCCACACAACGCCATGTGACGACCAACCTGCTTGCGCTCGATGTCCGTGTGCAACAGCAAGCTGTTTATCTTCGTAAGACGACCCGCCGCTACGGCGACGTGCAGAGACTGATCCGATGACCCAGCGCGACCCTATCGCCGCAGCAACGCAAGCGCCCTTCGACAAGATCCTGATCGCCAATCGCGGCGAGATCGCCTGCCGGGTCATCGCCACCTGCCGCGCCCTGGGCATTGCGACGGTGGCGGTGTACTCGGATGCAGACCGCAATGCACGGCATGTGCGCATGGCGGACGAGGCAGTGCATATCGGCGCCGCCCCCGCGCAGCAGAGCTATCTGCGTGGCGAAGCGATCCTGCAAGCGGCACGCGCCACCGGTGCGCAGGCGATCCATCCCGGTTATGGCTTCCTGTCGGAAAGCGCGGCATTTGCCGAGGCCTGCGCACATGCTGGCATCGTCTTCATCGGCCCGCCGGCAGCGGCGATCCGCGCGATGGGCGACAAGAGTGCGGCCAAGGCACTGATGCAACGGGCCGGCGTGCCGCTGACGCCGGGTTACCACGGTGACGAACAGGCGCCGGCATTCTTGCGTGCGCAAGCCGATGCAATCGGCTACCCGGTGTTGATCAAGGCCAGTGCTGGCGGTGGCGGCAAGGGCATGCGCCGTGTGGATGCCAGCGCAGCGTTCGACGACGCATTGGCCAGTTGCCAGCGTGAGGCGCAGTCGGCATTCGGCAGTGCGCACGTGCTGGTGGAAAAATATGTCCAACGGCCGCGGCACATCGAAATCCAGGTGTTCGGCGATACGCATGGCGAGGTGGTGTACCTATTCGAACGCGACTGCTCGGTGCAGCGCCGCCACCAGAAGGTGCTGGAAGAAGCGCCCGCGCCCGGCATGAACGAGGCCAGGCGCGCCGCGATGGGCAGGGCGGCGGTGGATGCGGCGCAGGCGGTGGGCTACGTGGGTGCCGGTACCGTGGAATTCATCGCCGGCCCGGACGGCGATTTCTATTTCATGGAAATGAACACCCGTCTGCAGGTGGAGCACCCGGTGACCGAATTGATCACCGGCACCGATCTGGTCGAGTGGCAATTGCGGGTCGCCGCAGGCGCGCGCTTGCCGCGCAGGCAGCACGAGCTGCGCATCCACGGGCATGCGCTGGAAGCGCGCCTGTACGCCGAAGATGCCGAGCGTGGCTTTCTACCCTCCACCGGCACGCTGCGTCAGTTGCAGATGCCTGCTGCCAGTGCGCATGTGCGTGTGGATGCGGGCGTAGAGCAAGGCGACACCATCAGCCCTTATTACGACCCGATGATCGCCAAGCTGATCGTCTGGGATACCGATCGCCCGGCCGCATTGGCACGCATGCGCGCGGCGTTGGCGAAATTCCATGCGGTCGGTGTCACCACCAACAGTGCATTTCTGTCGCGCCTGATCGCGACCGACTCGTTCGCGTCGGCGAATCTGGACACCGCTTTAATCGAGCGCGAACACGCCGTACTGTTCCCAGAGGCGCGCAGCCCCGACAACGCCTGGTGGTGCCTGGCAGCGGTGTTGATCGCCGATGCATTGCCGGCAGTGGCCGTTGATCCGGCCGATCCGCATTCGCCGTGGCAGCACACGGATGGTTGGCGCATCGGTGCGCATGCAGCGCAGCGCATCGTCCTGGAAGCGAACGGCGAGCGCCGCCAACTCGCTGTGCGCCCGGATGCCGATGGCTGGCAAGTCACCAACGCAGACCAGATGCATACCTTGCGCTACCACCGGCACGAGACGGGCTTGCGTGTGGAGATGGACGGCCGGCAATGGCGTGCACAGGTGTTGCGCGACGGCGCCACGCTGACCCTGATCGGGGCCAGGCAACGGGCCGTCTTCCGTCACCACGATGCACTGGCAGAAGCCGACCAGCCTACCCAGGAGGCCGGCGGACTGACCGCACCGATGCCCGGGCGCATCGTGTCCCTGCCCGCAACAGTGGGCCAGCCGGTCGCCCGTGGGCAGGCACTGGTGGTGCTGGAAGCGATGAAAATGGAGCACACCCTGCACGCGCCCAGCGATGGCACCGTGCAGGCGTACCTGGTGGCTGAGGGCGATCTGGTGGACGACGGTGCGGCGCTGGTGGAATTTGTGTCCGCGTCTGCGTAGCGGCGCATGGCAGGGTGACCAACGGCACGTTCGCCTGCGCGCACGCTGCCGCTAGCGTGGCAAATCGGCCGGCTCGGCCGCCTTGCCACCGGAGTCCCCATGCAACGCCTGCTTCTTGTTTCCAGCATGCTGCTCGCGCTGTCTGCGTGCAGCGACAAACCTGCGCCCGCTCCCGAGAAAGCGGCAGCGCCTGCACCGGCTGCCACAGCGCCCGCGGCGCCGCCTGCGCTGATCACCCGCGATGCGCTGTTCGGCAATCCCGAGCGGGCCAATGTCAGCATCAGTCCGGACGGCAAGTACCTCAGCTGGGTGGCGCCGCTGGAGGGCGTGCTCAATGTCTGGGTGGCGCCGGTGGATGCGCCCGACCAAGCGCGCGCCATCACCAAGGACACCGCACGCGGCATTCGCAATTACTTCTGGACCTATCGACCCAATACCTTGTTGTATCTGCGCGACAACGGTGGCGATGAAGATTTTCACCTGTTTTCAGTCAATTTGACTGACGGCAGCAGCAAAGATCTCACCCCGTTCAAGAAAACCAATGCCGAGGTGTATCGGGTCAGCGCACAGCATCCCGAGTCGATCATGGTCGGCATGAACGACCGCGATGCCAAGTGGCACGACCTGTATCGCGTGGACCTGGCCTCCGGCAAGCGCACGCTGGTGCAGAAGAACTCCGACAGCCTGGATGCGTACCTGCTCGATGGCGGCTACCAGCTGCGCTACGCCACGCGCGCCACCGACGACGCCGGCAGGGAGTTGCTGGTGCCCGATGGCGACGGCTGGAAGAGCGTGGACCGCATTCCGTTCGAGGATGTCACCAACACCGCACCGGAGGGCCTGACCGAGGATGGCAAGACGCTGTACATGCAGGATTCGCGCAACCGCGATACCGCAGCGCTGTATGCCATCGACACGGCCAGCAACACACGCACGCTGCTGTTCGAAAACCCGCGCGCCGACGTCGGCGCCACCTTGAACGACCCCAAGACCGGGGCGGTGCAGGCGGTGTCCACCGACTACCTGCGCGAAGAATGGAAGCCGCTGGACAACGGCATTGCCGCGGATCTGCAGAAACTCAAATCCCTTGGCGGCGGCGATGCCAGCGTGGCTGCGCGCACGCTCGACGACCGCATCTGGATCGTGGGCTATTCCGCGGCATAAACCCCGCTCACCTACTACCGCTACGATCGCGCCGATGGCGGGAAGCTGACCAAGCTGTTCTCCGCACGGCCCGCACTGGAGGGCGACGTCCACCCAATTTTGAGTAGCGCCTCAGTTTGGAGTCCAATTCCCTACCCCGAGGAGATTGGACGTGAAGAAACGTTTTACTGACGAGCAGGTCATCGGCTTTCTGCGCGAAGCCGAAAGCGGCGTGGCGATCAAGGACCTGTGCCGGCGCCATGGCTTCAGCGAGGCCTCGTACTACCTGTGGCGCAGCAAATTCTGCGGGATGAGCGTGCCCGATGCCAAACGGCTCAAGGACCTTGAGGCCGAGAACACGCGATTGAAGAAGTTGCTGGCCGAGCAGGTGTTCGAGAACGACCTGATCAAGGATGCGTTGCGAAAAAAGTGGTGAGCGCACCGG
>NZ_VZPL01000064.1 GCF_008801575.1 Xanthomonas cissicola
ATCTCGCGCCGGGTCTGCTTGCGCTTGCCCAGGCCCTCAGCGTCACCGAACGTCAGCTGCATAGATGATCCTCTACATGATGAGGCGGGTAGTGTCGCGTATCTGTGGTGCGTTGTTCAGAGCTTCCCTAGGTGGAGACAGTTCCGCGCGTTGAATGACATCAGGCGAAGCGATGAAGCGGGAACTGGCCGCATTCGCACCACGTGGTGAACCTGAATCTTCAACCTGCCTTGCACGCCACCGTTCCAGAGGGGGCGCTATGGTGCGCGGCGCATGACGCAAGCGAGTTGGTTGGATATGGAACAGAAACAACACGAGTGGATGCAGGCGGTGACCGAGGCGCTCAGCGATCTGCTGGCCGCGCGCGTGGCCCAGGCCACGCTGCTGGAGGCGATGCTGGTCTCGCATCCGGATCCGGTAATGCTCAGAAAGGCGTGGGATGAATTGTCGTCCCAGCGCATCGCCTATGTGGCGCAGAAGAAAGCCCTGGCCGACGACCCGCGCCCGATGGACGCCCAGACATTGGAGCAGTTCCGCGCGTGGGAAGAAAAGCTCAACCGCTATTTTCCGCGCGACCCGGCTGCCGGAGGTGCGCAGACCTGAAGCTGCCGCTGTCACGCAACCGGTAGGGAGCTGAGCCGTCAGGACTGCCGACGATGGCCTGGCCGTGGCCAAAGCCCGCAAGCGATCTTTCTAGCCGGAATCACCTGCTCGATCATCGCCGTCAGCAAACACACCGATGGATGGCCTTCGACTCGCCATGGCATCGCGACGCTACCGAGGCCACCACTGGCCCAGGTAACGCAGCACGTTCGGTCGCCGTGCGTTTCAAGCCACCGATGCGCGCGATCGCGTGGGCTCGGCAGGCAGGCGTAGCGTGGACGAGGTCAGCCCAGGCGCGGTGGCCTGCAGCACAATCTCGCCGCTGCTGCGCGTGGTTTGCAGCAGCGCCGCACACAGGCCGTTGAACGCCTTGCGCCGCGGCGCCTTGTCGTCCTCGTGGCTGCTGGGATCGCCATTGCCGACCCCAATCAGCCGTGCGGGTCCGCGTAGCGCGAACTGCACCAGGCTGTCGGCGGTCGGAACCGGGCGGCCTCGTGCATCGAGGATTTCCACCTTCACCACGGCCACATCTTCGGCATCGGCACGCAGCGTGTTGCGATCGCAGCTCAAGCGAATCGCCGCCGGCTTGCCTGTGGTTTCGCGACGCTCGCCGAGTACCAGCTTGCCGCCGCGATAGCCGCGCGCTTCGATCGTGCCGGGCGCATAGACCACGCGCCATTCGACATGGCCGTAGGCCGGCACCTGCTGCAGGCCCTGGCTGATGCCATTGACCAGCAGTTCCACCGCCTCGAGATTGCTATGGCACCAGACCGCGATGCGGCCGTTGTCGTCGGGCTCCAGCAAGCCGTCCCAGTTCCAGTGCGGGAACAGATGCAGTACCGGTTCGCTGGTCCATTGCGCGCGGTAGTACCAGTAATTGTCTTTCGGAAAACCGCAGCTATCGAGTACGCCGAATTGCGAAGCCACATTGGGCCAGCGGTTGTAGGGCGTGGGCTCGCCGCGATAGTCGAAGCCGGTCCAGATGAAGCCGCCGGCAATGTACGGGCGTTGCGCGACATAGCTCCACCAGGCTTCGGCGGTGCTGGCCCACCAGGGGTGGTCCAGGTCGTAGGCGCGGGTGTAACCGCGTTGGTCATCGCGCCGATAGTTGCCGCGCACCGACACGGTGCTGCCGGTTTCGCTGCCGTAGATCGGGATGTTGGGGTATTGCGCGTGGAAGCCGTCTATCTGGCTGGTGCGGTAGTTGAAGCCGACCACATCCACCACCTGGCCCACGCCATCGCCAAAACCTTTGTCCATCGCGAAGGTCGTGGGGCGGGTGGGATCCAGCTGGCGCACGCGTTGTTGCATGCGGGTCACGATGCGTGCACCGCGCGCGGTCACTTGCTGCGGCTCTTCGTTGCCGAGCGACCACAGGATGACGCTGGGATGATTGCGGCCACGCCGCACCATCGTTTCCAGTTCGCCCATCGCTTCCGGGTCGGTGGACATGCGGCGGGTTTCTTCGATCACCAACATGCCGAGGCGGTCGCACAGCGCGAGTAATTCCGGCGTGGCCGGATTGTGCGAACTGCGGTAGGCGTTGCAGCCCATCGACTTGAGCTGGCGCAGGCGCCATGCATGCAAGGCGTCCGGAATGGCGGTGCCGACGCCCGCGTGGTCCTGGTGATTATTGGTGCCATGCAGCTTGAGCGGTGCGCCGTTCAACAGGAAACCGCGTTGTGCATCGAAGGCGATGCTGCGTACGCCGAACGGCGTCGCCAGCGCATCGACTGCAGTGCCGTCGCTATGCACGCTGGTAGTCAGGTGGTAGAGCTGCGGGGCGTCGATCGACCACAGCACCGCCTGCCCGAGCGGCAAGGTCTGTTCGACCACCTGCACCTGGCCGGGCGCGACGGTGACCACTGCGCTGGACGCTTGCGCCACGGTGCGTCCATCCGGTGCGGTGATGCGCGCCTGCACCACGCATCGGCGCGGCGCGCTGCCCTCGTTGCGCACTTCGGTGGAGAGCTGCGCAGTGGCGTTGCCATCCTGCACGGTGCTGCGCACGAACACGCCGTCTTGCGGGATATGGACTGGGTCGGTCTTCTGTAGCCACGCGTGCCGGTAGATGCCGGCGCCTTCGTAGAACCAGCCTTCGCCCAGCGTGGCATCCACGCGGATGGCGATGATGTTGGGCTTGCCGTAGTCGAGCACGTCGCTGAGGTCGACTTCGAAGCCGCAGTAGCCGCTCGCGTTGCGGCCGACGATGTGTCCATTGCAGAACACGATGCACTCACGAAACACGCCATCGAACACAAGGCTGATGCGCTTGCCCAGGTCGCTGGCCGGAATCTGAAGCGTGCGCCGATACCAGCCCACGCTGTTCTCCGGGAAACTCGTGCCCAGCGGCTTGTAACCGTGCGCAGCGGCCGGGTCTTCCTCGGTGATGGAGGCCGAGATGGGCTCCTGCCGAAACGGCAGGCCGACGGCCCAGTCGTGCGGCAGATCCACCTGCTGCCAGGCACTGTCGTCGAACGCCAGTTGCGCGGCGGTCGCGGTGTCCTTGCCGGCCTTGGCGAAGGTGCGTTGGAACGTGCCGAATTCGAAATCGCGCGCCGCATCGCTGCCATGGCCCAGGTGGAAGCGCCAACCGAAGTCGAACAGCAGACGCTCACGCGGTGCCAGCGCTGCGTCGCCTAGTGCCGATGTCGAGACGCTGTTCTTGGCTGCAGGTGCAGCCGTCGCGCCAGCCGACGCCACTGTGCCGGCTGTGCCCACCGGCAGTGCGGCGCTCACCCCACTGGCAAGCATGCCGCGCAGCAACTCGCGCCGATTGATGCCGCTCATGGCTGCGTCCTTTTTTCGGCCTCTGCAGGGACGTGCTGGCTGTCCGCATGACGCTTGCGCGCGTCAGCTTTGATCGCTGCAGGCACACCGGTATACGGGTGGCGCATGAAGTCGATCGCCGGCAGCACCTCGTTGCCGTGCTTGAAGTCGAAGAAGCTGGCGTTTTCCCACGACGAGCCGGTACCCCAGCGCGTTTTGCAACGGCTGCTGGTCCATGCCGGCTCCCAATACACCACGCCGGCACCGCCGGTATCGATCACCAGCTGGGTGAGGTCCACCATGTAGCGTGCCTGGCCTTGCGGCGTGGCCGGGTAGCCGGGAATCAGCGAGTCTTCGCCGAGCAGATTGTGCGAGGTGTCGCCGGAATCCAGCGTCCACGGATACGCGGTTTCCACCACCACCACATCGGCATCGTAGCGGCCGCGCAGACGCCTGATGGTCTTGCCCAGCTCGGCCATCGATTGCGTGGACCATTTGCGGTAATAGCTGATGCCGATCAGATCGAAATCGGTGACGCCGGCCTTGGTGGCGTCGGCGAACCACGGCTCCACATTTTCCGGCTGGGCGATATGCAGCATCACCCTTGGTTTGATCGCCGAGCGTGCGGCCATGTCGCGCACCGCCTTGATGCCGGCGTTGAACAGCTTGGCGTTGCGCTGCCAATCGATGGGGCGCTTCTTGTCCCAGGGCGTGCTGTCCATCAGGTCGGAATTACTTTCGTTGCCCACTTGCACCAGCTCGGGCATCAAACCGGCGCGGTCGAGTGCGCTGAGCGTGTCGTAGGTGAAGCCATACAGCGTGCGCGCCAACTCGTCGGTGTCGGTGATGCTGGCCCAGGCCTTGGGGATCAATTGCTTTTCGCCGTCGGCCCAATCGTCGGAGTAGTGCAGATCTAACAAGACCTGCATGCCTTGCGCGCGTGCACGTGCAATGGTTTTCTTCACGTCGGACAGGTCGCTGTACTTGGTCCAGCGCGCATCGTTCCACAAGCGTACGCGCACCAGATTGGCGCCATGGGCGTGGAAGAGTTCGAACGGATCGGTGACCACGCCGTTCTGGCGGTATTGCACGCCGCATTCTTCCATCTCGTTGACGTAGGACAGGTCCGCGCCGAGATACAACGTGGCGGGAGCCGGGGCGGCGTGTGCGAAGGTGGAAATGGCCAGCGCCAGGAGCGCGGGCGTCCAGAGACGGCGTGGTGAGCGCATGCAATTCCTCGACAGGGACAACGTGGAGCGGGTGACAGCATGCCGCAGGCGGCCGTGCTGCTGCGCGGCCGCTGTGCAGAATCCAAACGTGGCTTGCAGATTGGATTCCACACGGCGGCTGCGGTGTTATGCAGGTGTGCAGCGATCAGATCGGCTGCGCAGCAGCATGTGCAGCCGATCGAGCAATGCCTAGAACTTGTAGGTTGCTTCCAACTGGTAACGACGACCGAATACCTGGTAGCCGCCATCGTCCTGATTGGCCAGGCGATTGGGCTTGTTGTCGGTGTAGGCGCGCAGCGGCTCGTTGGTGAGATTGCTCGCCTGGAAGCGGAAGCCGAGCTGCTTGCTGTACTGCCAGTTCAGGCTCAGATCCACCGTGCCTTCGCTCTGCAGGCGCGCCAGCCGCGCGGCATTCCAGCCGTATACCACCGTGTAGGGGCTGTGGTACTTGTAGCCCACGCGTGCTTCGAAGGTGCCGCTGCTGTACCACAGGTCGAAGGTGCCGGTCTTGCGTGCCAGCCCGCTCAACGGCAGCGGGTTGTCTTCCGGCGAGAATTCCTTGAGGTTGGAATCCACCAACGAATAGTTCGAGTAGACGCCGAAGTTTTCCATGTGCGGGATGAAGTAGAACGGCGTCTGGAAGGTGAGCTCCACGCCATTGATGTAGCCGCCACCGCCATTGAACGGCGCGCTGACCAGGTAATCCAGGCCGTTGATCACTTCGCGGTCGGTGCGGTAGCCGATGCTCGAATCCACTTCCTTGCGATACACGGCCAGGGCGGCGAGCGCTTCGGTATGGAAGTACCACTCGTAAGAGACATCGACCTGGGTGGCCTTGAACGGGTCCAGCTGCGGGTTGCCGCCGCTGCCGGTGAGCTGGCCAACGGTCACGCTGGGGTCGTCCAGACGGCGGCCGGTGCGCAGTTCGTCCAGCGGCGGACGCGCGATGACCTTGGCCACCGCAAAGCGCAGGATGCGCTGGTCGTCGATCAGGAAATTGAGCGTGGCGCTGGGCAGCACGTCGGTGTATTCCTTGCTGCCGGTGCTGGGCTGGATGGTGCTGCCGACCGAATCGAAACCCTCGCTGGTGGTCTTGGTGTTGACCAGGCGCACGCCGACATTACCGGTGACATCGGTGCCGAACAGCTGCGAGCTGAAGACCGCTTTGGCGAAGGCTTCGCGCACGTCTTCCTTGACGTTCCAATGGTCGAGCAGTTGTTCGTCGAGCGTGCTCGGGTCGAACCCGCCAAAGCCGATGCGTGCGATCTCGGCCATGTTGCCGCCGGTCAGCGTGGGCACGTTCAAGTCGGGCATGGTGACCGGGTAGATCAGGTCCTGATACGCCGAGATCGGCTGATCGTAGCCGGACTGGTTGCTGAGGAAGCGGCGGTTCTGTTTTTCGCGACGCGCGGCGCGTGCGCCGAGTTCCAGCGACGTGAACGGGCCGGCATCCACGGCGCGGCTGGCATTGAGTGCCAGCGCAGCGATCTTGTCGCGCAGTGCCTGCGGCTCGGTCTGCCCGGCAATGCCGTATTCGGGCGTGTCCGAGCTGGTGCTGATGGTGGGCGTGACGCTGCGACGGAAATCGAACGAGATGGTGTCCGGGTTGCTGCCGAAACGCACCGCCTGCCAGGTGTTGTCGCGCTTGGCCTGCGAAAACGACAGGTCGCTGCCCAGGGTCCACACATCGCCGCTCCACTTGGCGTTCAAACCGCCGGCGGCGAGTGTCTTGACCTCGTTGTAGTGGCTGACCACATGGTCGACCTGCAGGTTCGAATTGGCCAGCGTGCCGGCCACCACATCGCCATCGACGATGGTGTAGGACGAGCCCGGCGTGGTGTATGGATTGGTGCTGCCGGAGAAGGTGCTGAAGGCCAGCCCGTTGAACCAGTTCTGCAATTGGTCTTCGTCGATTTCGATGCGCGAATACAGGCCGTCGAACTTCAATTCGAAATTGCCCGAGCGCCACTGCACGGTGCCCATCGCGCCAGTGCGGGTCTGGTCGATCAGCTTGAGCTGGTCGGCCGCGCCCCACGGGGTCGGGTCCACGGTGCCATCGCCATCCACATCGCGGGAGGTGGTGGCATCGGTATAGCCCCAGCTGCCGATCGACGAGCTGGCGTTCTTCTGCTTCTGGTACGTGGCGCCGAAGGCGACCGCCAGGTTGTCGTTGAGCTTGTGCACCCAGCTGGCGCCGAAGCGGCTGCCCCACGGGCTGTAGCCGTCCACATCCTTGGCGTGGTCGTAGAACACCGGGCCGGCGGTGCCGACGAATCCCGGCCCGGTGTAGTCCAGCGGGCTGATGGTGGAGATGTCCACGGTGGCCGCAAGACCGCCGGCGACCAGATCAGCCGACTGGGTCTTGTAGACCTTGACGGTGGAGACGATCTCGGTGGGGAACACTTCCCAGCGCACGGCGCGGTTGGGCTCGGAGGAGGCGATTTCGCGCCCGTTGACGGTGCCCATGGTCATGCGCGGACCCAGGCCGCGCACGGTGGCCAGGCTCTCGTTGCCGCGGTCGCGGGTGCCGTTGACGCCAGGCAGCCGCACCAGCGCCTCGGCCACGGTGACATTGGGCATCTGACCCATGTTGTCCGCGGAGATCACTTCCACGACATGATCGGACATCTGCTTGGCCTGCACCGCCTGATTCAGGCTGGCGCGCTGGCCGATCACGGTGATGTTGTCCAGCGTCACCGGCGTTTGCCCGTTGCCAGCAGCCGGGCTGGCGTCGCCTGCGGGCGGGGCGGCGGGAGCGCTGTCCTGTGCATGCGCGCCGAACGCGGTGGCCAGCACGCAAGCGATGGTGGTGTACAGGATGGCCGGAACTGGCGTGCGGCGCAGGCGCCGACTGGCCGGGTGGCCGCTATGGTGAACAGGCATCGGTTGATCCCTCCCAGGACAAAGTGACCGAATACGGTGGTAGCTGCTGGTGCGGCCAGCCGCATGGAGCGGGGCTGGCGCGTCCGCGCGGGTGTGGCCAGTGGTGCTGTGCTGCGTGATCAGTGTTGGTCGTTCGTGTGCGTGACGCCGAAAGCGCACTGCGTCGCGCTGACGTCCCCCTGTCTTGCATGTGTCCGCTTCAGGGTAGAAGCGCAAGCCATTCCATTCCAATGAAGCATTTTGCGACAGCTATCTCGGCTTGGAATGCTGCGCTGCGGCACTCGCGTTTGCTTGTTCCCTCGGAGGTGAGGGCGTGATGCGGCAGAGGCTGCAGCATTGGGGCCGTACTTGGCTGACGTGGCCCGATGGGATGGCCCAATGATGTTGCCGCTCTTGTGCGCGGCAGGAGCGCCAGATTGGTCGATGCAATCAGGCCAGGTGCAGTGCGTCCGTCGTTGCGATCGCGGGCCAACGCACGGTCACTCCCGACGACCAGATTCCATTCCCACCAAGCCGCTAACGCGCGCGCGCGGGCAGGCGTGGCAGCGCAGGGAATGCGCGCTGCACGCAGTCGCTGCGCTCGCATGTCAGGCAGCCCGGGCCGATCGGTACCGCATCGTCCACCGCGTTCAGATCCCAACCGCGCGCATACACCAGTTGGTCGGCGTGGCGCAGGTCGCAGCCCATGGCCAGGGCAAACGTCTTGCGCGGGCGGCCATACCCGGGTGGACCGCTGCTGACCTGGCGGGCCAGCCAGAAATAGCGCCGGCCGTCGGGCATGCGCGCGATCTGGGTAAGGATGCGGTCGGGCTGGTTGAACGCCTCATACACGATCCACAGCGGGCAGGCACCGCCGACATGCGAGAAATGGAAATCGGTGGCCGAGTGACGCTTGGACACATTGCCGGCGCGGTCTACCCGCATGAAGAAGATCGGCAAACCGGCTGCCCCCCGCCGCTGCAAGGTGCTGAGGCGGTGACACACCGCTTCGAAGCCCACGTCGAAGCGGTCGGCCAACCATTCGATGTCGTAGCGCGAGGTTTGTGCGCTGTGCAGGAACGCGCTGTACGGCATCACCAGCGCGCCGGCGAAATAGTTCGAAAGGCCAATCCGCGAGAGCGCGATGCGCTCGGCATCCGCGAAACCGGCATCGGCAATGCGCGCGTCCAGCAGCGGCGCGCATTCCAGCAATGCCAGCTGCGCAGCCATCTGGAACGCCTGCTGGCCCAGCCGCAAGTGCGCCGGCAGCCACAGCACGCGCGCCTGCGCATCTAAGCTCCGCTTGTCGCGATGCAGCTCGGGGGCGTCCTGCACCAGCAGGCCGTGACGCTCGGCCAGCCGTTGACGCAGCCGCAGCGGCAGATTTTCCGGGGTCAATCCAAGTTCGGCGTAAAGCGCTTCGGCGCGCTCGTCGAGTTCGGGCAGATAGTTGTGCGCGCGGTTGAAATAGTCGCGCACCTGCTCGCCGGGCGAGAGCGATGGCATCGCGGCGTGCTCGACCCCGATCTGCAGTTCCAGCGCAGCGTTGCGTTCGAGCAGATGTTGATGGGCGCGGTGCAGATCCAGCAGCGCCTGGGCCACCTGCGGCAGGTTGCCGGTCAGCGCACGCAGTTCGGCCGGCAACAGCGTATGGCCCAGGCTGCGCAGCGACTCGTCCAGTGGCTCCACCAGTGCGGCCGGGTCGTCCAGGTCCAGCAGGCCGTCCAGCTCGCCCAGCGCGGTCTTGAGCCGCTGCTGGATGGCCAGGGTGAGTGGGCGCTGATTGCGCTCGATCTGATTGAGATAGCTTGGCGACAGTTCGAGCCGGCGCGCCAGTTCGGCCTGGGTCAAGCCATGGCGCTGGCGCAGCCGCAGCAGGCGCAGCCCGAGCTGGTGGCGGAGTTGAGCGTGCGACTGAGGCATTCGCAAGATTTGCAAAATTTTGTTCCCAGCTTAGCGCAATTAAGCAATCGCGGGCTGGGAATGGAAGGTATCGATGCGAACAATGCGAAGAGATGGCCTGCCACGGCCCGATGTCCTTCTTCACTAGCGAGCCCTGCAATGAGCGAATCCGTCCCCCGCGTCTCCCTGTTGATCGATGGCGAGTTGGTGGTGTCCGCCAGCACGCAGTGGCAGGATGTGGTCAACCCGGCCGACCAATCGGTGCTGGCCCAGGTGCCGTTCGCCACCACCGCCGAAGTGGATGCCGCGGTGGCGGCGGCCAGCCGCGCCTTCGTGACCTGGCGCAAGACGCCGATTGGCACCCGGGCGCGTATTTTTCTCAAATACCAGCAGCTGATCCGGGAAAACATGCCAGAACTGGCTGCGCTGCTCAGCGCCGAGCAGGGCAAGACCCTGGCCGATGCCGAAGGCGATGTGTTCCGTGGTCTGGAAGTGGTGGAGCACGCCGCGGCGATCGGCAATCTGCAACTGGGCGAGCTGGCCAACAACGTCGCCAATGGCGTGGACACTTATAGCCTGCTACAGCCGTTGGGCGTGTGCGCGGGCATCACCCCGTTCAACTTCCCGGCAATGATTCCGTTATGGATGTTCCCGATGGCGATCGCCACCGGCAACACCTTCGTGCTCAAGCCCTCCGAGCAAGATCCGATGGTGACCATGCGCTTGGTCGAACTTGCCCTGGAAGCCGGCATTCCCAAGGGCGTGCTCAACGTCGTGCATGGCGGCGAAGAAGTGGTCAATGCGCTGTGCGATCACCCCGACATCAGGGCGTTGTCGTTTGTCGGTTCCACCAAGGTGGGCACGCACGTTTATCGACGTGCCTCGCTCGCCGGCAAACGCGTGCAATGCATGATGGGCGCCAAGAATCACGCCGTGGTATTGCCCGACGCCAATCGCGAGCAGACGCTCAATGCGATGGTCGGCGCCGCGTTCGGTGCCGCCGGGCAGCGCTGCATGGCCGCCTCCACGCTGGTCTTGGTTGGTGAATCGCGCGCGTGGATTCCGGAGTTGGTAGCCAAGGCCAAGAGCCTGAAAATCGGCGCAGGTAACGCCCCGGGCACCGAGGTCGGTCCGCTGATTTCCTGCGCCGCGCGCGAGCGGGTAGAAGGCTTGATTGCCTCCGGCGTGGAGCAGGGCGCCACCTTGGAACTGGATGGTCGCGCACCACAGGTGCCGGGTTTCGAGCAGGGCAATTTTGTCGGCCCGACCATCTTTTCCGGCGTCAAACCCGGCATGCGGATCTACGACGAAGAGATCTTCGGGCCGGTGCTGGTGATCCTGGAAGCCGCCACGCTGGACGAGGCCATTGACTTGGTCAACGCCAACCCCAACGGTAATGGCACGGCGCTGTTCACCCAATCCGGCGCGGCTGCGCGGCGTTTCCAGGAAGACATCGACGTGGGTCAGGTCGGCATCAATGTGCCGATTCCGGTGCCGGTGCCGCTGTTCTCCTTTACCGGCTCGCGCGCTTCCAAGCTCGGCGACCTGGGTCCGTACGGCAAGCAGGTGGTGATGTTCTACACCCAGACCAAGACCGTGACCGCGCGCTGGTTCGACGATCAGACGCTGGGCCATGGCGTCAACACCACCATTTCCCTCAAGTGACCCGATCGCCATGAATGCAGCCATCCAACTCCATCCCAACACAGCCGATTTGAACGACGAGCAGGAAGCCTTCCGCGCCGCCGCCCGCGACTTCGCCGACAAGCAACTCGCCCCGCACGCAGCGCAGTGGGACGCAGAAGGTCACTTCCCGCGCGAGGCCATCGCCAAGGCCGCCGAACTCGGCTTTTGCGGTCTTTACACCGATGAAGGCGTCGGCGGCCTGGGCATGCGCCGGCTCGATGCGGCAGTGGTGTTCGAAGAACTCGCCACGGTGGATCCGTCCACCTCCGCCTTCATCAGCATCCACAACATGGCCACCTGGTTGATCGCCAGCTATGGCACCGACGCGGTGCGCGCGCAGTGGGGCCAGGCGATGACCAGCGGCGCCAAGCTGGGCTCGTACTGCCTGACCGAACCGGGCAGCGGCTCGGATGCGGCATCGCTGAAATCGCGCGCGCAACGCGACGGCGACAACTATGTGCTCAACGGCAGCAAGGCCTTCATCTCCGGCGCCGGCGCAACCGACGTGCTGGTGGTGATGGCACGCACCGGCGAAGACGGTGCACGTGGCATCAGCGCCTTCGTGGTGCCGGCCGATGCGCCTGGCATCAGCTACGGTCGCAAGGAAGAGAAGATGGGCTGGAACAGCCAGCCCACGCGCGGTGTGAGCTTCGAAAACGTGCGTGTTCCGGCCGAGAACCTGCTGGGCAAGGAAGGCGAAGGCTTCAAGATGGCGATGAAGGCGCTGGATGGTGGCCGCATCAATATCGCTGCGTGTTCGTTGGGCGCCGCGCAAGGCGCGCTGGATGCCGCGCGTCGCTACATGGGCGAGCGTCGCCAGTTCGGCAAGAAACTGGCTGATTTCCAGGCGCTGCAGTTCAAGCTGGCCGACATGGCCACGCAGCTGGTGGCCGCGCGGCAGATGGTGCACACCGCCGCGCGCAAGCTCGATGCCGGCAGCCACGATGCCACCGTGTGGTGTGCGATGGCCAAGCGCTTCGCCACCGATGCCGGTTTTGCCATCTGCGACGATGCCTTGCAGATCCATGGCGGCTACGGCTATATCCGCGAATACCCGATCGAGCGTTTGCTGCGCGACAGCCGCGTGCACCGCATTCTGGAAGGCACCAACGAGGTGATGCGCATGATCGTGGCGCGTCACCTGCTCAATGGCGAGGAGCAATTGCGATGAGCGATTGGGAAGGACGCCTCCATACCGGTCTGCAGGTCGAGCGCGATGGGCACGTCGCCATCGTGACCTTGAGCAACCCGCCGGCCAACACCTGGACCGTGCACAGCCTGGCGGCCCTGCGCGACCTGGTGCGCGCGCTGGATGCAGATCGCAGCATCTACGCGCTGGTGATCACCGGCGAAGGCGAGAAGTTCTTCAGCGCCGGTGCCGATCTCAAGCAGTTCGCCGATGGCGACAAGGCCAATGCACGTGGGGCTGCGCGCCGGTTCGGCGAAGCGTTCGAAGCCTTGAGCGCATTTCGTGGCGTGTCGATTGCCGCAATCAACGGCTATGCGATGGGGGGCGGGCTGGAATGCGCATTGGCGTGCGATCTGCGCATCGCAGAGCAGCACGCACAGCTCGCATTGCCTGAAGCCAGCGTTGGCTTGCTGCCGTGTGCCGGCGGCACCCAGAACCTGCCGCGCCTGGTCGGCGAGGGCTGGGCCAAGCGCATGATCCTGTTGGGCGAGCGCATCGATGCGGCAACCGCGCAGCGCATCGGCCTGGTGGAAGAGGTGGTCGGCAAGGGCGAGTCGCGCGCGCTGGCGGTTGCCTGGGCGCAGCGTGCCGGTAAACAGAGCCCGGTCAGTGTGGCGGCGTGCAAGCAGCTGGTGCAGTCCACGCGCCATGGCACCCACGCAGCGGCATTGATTGCCGAGCGCGAAGCCTTCGTGGATCTGTTCGAGCACGCCGATCAGGCCGAAGGCGTGGCTGCATTTCTGGACAAGCGCGCGCCGCAGTGGAGCAACCGCTGATGGCGCAGGTCAGCGCAACCGACGAGGCACCGGTGCTGTTCGAGCAGCGTGCGTGCGCCGATGGGCACCGTATCGGCATCGCTACCTTGAATGCGCCCAAGACGCTCAATGGCCTGTCGTTACAGATGACGCGGCTGCTGGATGCGCAGTTACGTGTCTGGGCTGAGGATACGCAGATCGCCTGCGTGGTATTGCGTGGCGCCGGCGACAAAGCGTTCTGCGCTGGTGGCGATCTGCATGGCCTGTACCAGAGCATGCGCGCGCACCGCGATGCAGTGCCAGACGCTGCAGCGCGACGCGCAGCGCCGCAGGCCAACGTGTATGCTGCGGCATTTTTCGAGGAGGAATACCGGCTCGACTACCGCATCCATACCTATCCGAAGCCGCTGCTGTGTTGGGGCCACGGTATCGTGATGGGCGGTGGCATCGGCCTGATGTCCGGCGCTAGCCATCGTGTGGTCACCGAACGCTCGCGCCTTGCCATGCCGGAGATCAGCGTGGGGTTGTTTCCCGATGTGGGGGGCAGCTGGCTGTTACGCCGCGTGCCACAGGGTGCCGGCCTGTTTCTTGCGCTGACTGGTGCGCCGCTGGATGCCAGCGATGCGATGTACGCGGGGCTAGCAGATGTGCGCCTGGAGCATGCGCAGTACGTAGCGGTGCTGGATGCGCTAAGCGCGCACGCATG
Source organism: Xanthomonas cissicola (assembly GCF_008801575.1). Classification (GTDB taxonomy): domain Bacteria; phylum Pseudomonadota; class Gammaproteobacteria; order Xanthomonadales; family Xanthomonadaceae; genus Xanthomonas; species Xanthomonas cissicola. The sequence continues at coordinate 13,702 of NZ_VZPL01000064.1, forward strand.
GACAGGCAATGCCGACGACGACCGCACCCAGCTCGGCGCATTCCTGCATGGCATCGCGCAACCGACCGAACCGGGCCCGTTGCAGCTCCACGCGCAGTTGATCGAACGCCTGGTATCCAGCGAGTCGCTGAAGCACATCGTCGCTGCAATCATGGCGCTGCAAAGCGAAGACAGCTGGCTGCAGGCCGCACGCGCCACCTTGGCGGCCGGTGCTCCTGGATCGGCGCGCCTGGCCTGGGAGCTGTATCGCCATCCGGGCACCACGACGCTGGCCGACACCTTTCGGACCGAATACGTGGTCGCATTGCATGTGGCGGCGCATGGCGATTTTGCCGAAGGCATCCGCGCGCTGTTGATCGATAAGGATCGTCAACCGCGTTGGCAGCCTGGATCGCGGGAAGCCGATGCGCAGTGGGCCGCAGACTTCTTTGTCGCGCCCTGGTCGCCTGCATCGCATCCGCTTGCCGATCTGGGGGCAGGCGAGTTGGGTGTGCATTGAGTGGCTGGCAACTTGCGAAGTACGTTCGGCTCACGCCGGATTGCAGCGCGGTTGCCATGTCGCACCTGCGTCGTCGCAGCTGAAGACTGGCGGTGGCTGCGTGCGCACCAGCAATCCGTGATCACCCCGGCTACTTATTGAAGATGGTCCTATTTTGGAAACCGACACCATGAGCAAGATCGCTTTTATCGGCCTGGGCAATATGGGCGGGCCAATGGCTGCCAATCTGATCAAGGGCGGGCATCAGCTGCGGGTGTTCGATCTCGCACCGGCTGCCCTGGATGCTGCCTCAGCGGCTGGCGCGCATGCTGCCAACGCCGCGCAGGATACGCTGGTCGATGCCGAGGTCGTGATCTCGATGCTGCCTGCGAGCCGCCACGTCGAAGGGTTGTACCTGGGCGAATCCGGCATCTTGGCGCAGATCCCGGATGGTGCCCTGGTCATCGACTGCAGCACCATCGCACCGTTATCCGCACGCAAGGTGGCCGACGCGGCCAAGGCGCGTGGCCTGACGATGCTGGACGCCCCGGTCTCCGGTGGCACGGCCGGTGCTGCAGCCGGCACGCTGACCTTCATCGTCGGCGGCGCTGCCGATGTGCTGGAGCGCGCGCGCCCGGTGCTTCAGGCCATGGGCAAGAACATCTTCCACGTCGGCGACAATGGGGCAGGGCAGGTCGCCAAGCTGTGCAACAACATGGCCTTGGGCGTGATCATGGCGGCCACCGGCGAAGCGCTGGCGCTTGGCGTCGCGCAAGGCCTGGACCCTGCGGTGCTGTCGCAGATGATGGCGGTCAGCACCGGGCGCAGCTGGGCTACCGAGGTGTGCAACCCGTGGCCCGGCGTGCTGCCCAATGCGCCGGCGTCGCGTGGGTATAGCGGCGGCTTCGGCAACGATCTGATGCTCAAGGATCTGGGTTTGGTTGCCGAGTCGGCGGTGCAGGCCGGCGTGTCGATTCCGCTCGGTGAGCTGGCGCGCAACCTGTATGCAATGAACAGCCAGGCGGGCAACGGGGCGCTGGATTTTTCCAGCGTGGTCAAGCTGTTCGCCAAGCTCTAACCAGCCACCTGGCTCGCGCCGCGGATTGTTGGAAGGGCGGTGCGGACCAGACATGCTTCCAGGCCGTGACTGCAGGCCTCGCGCCCCGCAGTAGCGCAACCACTGCGCTCTGCGGCCCGCCGCACGGCTCGCGTGATGTGATGTCATTACGCACAGGTGTAATAGTCTCCGCCATCGCGTGCGCCTATGGTGCGCGCATTGCAGCAGGCCACGATATCCATGGGACACGACCACAACCACGCACCCAGCCAAATCCGTCACGAAGCGCCCTTGTGGTGGGCACTGGGGCTGACCGCCACCTTCCTGCTGGCAGAGATCGTCGGCGCATTCGTGACCAACAGCCTGGCGCTGCTGTCCGACGCTGCGCATATGGCCACCGACACCCTCGGACTGATGATTGCGCTGGTCGCGGTGCGCCTGAGCCGTCGCCCGGCCGACGCGCGTCGCACCTATGGCTATGTGCGGCTCGAAGCGCTTGGCGCATTGGCCAACGGCGCGCTGCTGTTCGCAGTCGGCGCCTATATCTTGTGGGAAGCCGCGCAGCGCTTTCGCGCACCGCAGGACATCTCTTCCAGCGGCATGCTGTTGATCGCCGGCTTCGGCCTGGTAATCAATCTGGTCGCGATGAAGCTGCTGCACGCCGGCAGCGGCGAAAGCCTCAACGTCAAGGGTGCCTATCTGGAGGTGTGGAGCGACATGCTCGGCTCGGTGGCGGTGATCGTCGGTGCCTTGCTGATCCGCTGGACCGGCTGGCAATGGATCGACCCGGTGTTGGCCGTGCTGATCGGCCTGTGGGTATTGCCGCGCACCTGGGTGCTGCTGCGCGAGGCGATCAACGTGTTGCTCGAAGGCGTGCCCAAGGGGATCGACCTGGCCCAGGTGCAGCAGGCGCTGACCAGCCACCCTGGCGTCGAAGACGTGCACGACCTGCATGTGTGGGCATTGGCCTCCAGCACGCCGGCGCTCACCGCGCACATCGTGGTCAACGAGGCCACCGACCGCGACCGTCTGCGTGACGCGCTCGGCGCCCTGTTGCATGAGCGCTTCGATATCGCCCACGTCACCTTGCAGGTGGAAAGTGGCGACTGCGGCACTGAGCCTTGTGGTACATCAAAACCTGCTGCTGACGCTGCCCATCATACCCATCACGGGCATGCGCATGGGCACACGCATGGCGGGCATTCCCACTGATCGCCATTGGCACACGGGCGAGCATTCCGACCCGGTAGCGATGCGCCTTCGCCACTTGTCGCGGCGCGATGTGGTCATCGGTGCACCGTGGGCTTGTTGTCGCCGGCCATCCAGGCCGTATGATCCGGACGGGAATGGCTGACGGGCGACGTGGCATGGCAGTACAGGTCGAGCAGGTCAACGAGCAGATCGCCGCGCTGATCGCGCAGGCCAGTGCGGCTGCGTCGGCCGGGCAATGGCAGCAAGCCGAACAGCTGTGGGCGCAGGTACACCGGTTGGCACCCGCGCATCCGCACGCCTTGTACAGCCTGGGCGTCCATGCCTATCAACGGGGCGATGCGGTTGCAGCGTTGGAGTATCTGACGGCAGCGCGATCAGGCAATCCAGGCGATCCGATGATCGTACTGACCATTGCCGTGGTGAAGCAGGCGCAAGGCGATATCGATGGCCAGTGGCAAGCCATCACCGCAGCGCCGGCGCTGGATGCGTATTTTCTCCCCGGCTTACTGGCCAAAGCCGCATTCCTGGAGGCCCGCGGACGGCCGCACGCGGCAGCCGGGGTCTATCGCGATGCGCTCGCTGTCGCGCCGCCGGAGCCGCAATGGCCAGCAGTGCTGCGCCGCAAGCTGCTGCACGCGCAACAGGCGGTCGAGCAGGACACGCTGGAATTGGAAGCCCGGTTGCGGGCCGCACTGGAAATTCCGTGCAGGTCCGTGGACGCGGCATTGCGCGGCCGCTGGGACGAAGCTGCGGCGATCGCGTGTGGGCGCACCAGGCCATTTCATTCCCAGTCCAATCGCCTGCATATTCCGCGCTTGCCGGCGTTGCCATTCCATGCGGAAGCCGCATTCCCGTGGATCGACGAGCTGCAGCGTCATACCGATGCGATCACGCGCGAACTGCGCGCCGTGATGGATGAGGACACGCGTGGATTTGCTCCTTACATCGCCTACGCGCCCGACCAGCCGGTCAATCAATGGAAAGACCTCAACCATTCGCCGGCATGGAGTTCCTATCCGCTCTGGGCACACGGCCAGCCAGTGGAAGCGCATCTGCAACGATGCCCGGCGACGGCAGCCGCATTATCGCTGGTCGATGCGGCGCAGATCGATGGCGTCTGTCCGAATGCGATGTTCTCCGTGCTGGCGCCGCACACCACCATTCCTCCGCATCACGGCGAAACCAACGCCCGGCTGGTGGCGCATCTGCCGCTGATCGTGCCGGAGCACTGCAGCTTTCGGGTAGGGTACGATTGGCGACGCTGGGAAGCCGGAAAAGTGCTTGTGTTCGACGATTCGATCGAACACGAGGCGCGCAACGACAGTGCGCAGGTCCGGGTGGTACTGATTTTCGACATGTGGAATCCGTTGCTCAGTCAGGAGGAGCGGGCAATGGTCAATGCCATGGAAGCCGCCATCGCAGCGCACCGTCACGGATGAGCGCTTGCTTGTGGGTAGATCAGTCCGGGAGCGGGACACCGGCCTTGCCAAGAGCGATGCGCAGCGGAGCAAGTTGCGTCGCATACGATCTCCAGCGTCCCGAGGCCTCGGCGTGCAGGGGGCGGCGGACTTGCCAATAGCTTGCGGTCCGCACCGCACGTTCCGCCAGGTGGAAGTCCAGGCAATCCTGCTCCCACGGCAGTCGCAGGATATCCACCAAGGCGCGCAAGGTCCGCTCGGGCGCGGCCACGAAGGCATCGTAGTCGAAGGTATGGATGCTGTCCGGGTACAGCGACGTCCAATGGTTCATCAAGTGGTGGTACGCGCCGTAAAAATGCCCGATATCTTCCAGTTTGCCCGCGTATCCGAAGCCGTGCGGATTGAGCTGTTGCATAAAGATCGATAGCCCATTGTCCAATGGATGCCGGCGCGTATGCACAATCCTTGCCGATGGGAACAGGTGTTTGATCAAGCCGATCAGCTGGAAATTGTCCGGGCGCTTGTCGGTGATGTAGCGCAGCTGCGCCTGGTCCGGAATAACTGCGTCGATGTGCCGCCGATAGCTCAGGGCGAGCTGCGCGATCATCTGTGGCGAGAGCGTACGTACGGTTTGCGGAAACGGAGATAGCCTTTGCGCGACCAATCGGGGGAGCGCATCCATCTCGCCACCCGCAGCAACCTGTGAGTGGCGGGACAGTGCTTGCTCGACCAACGTCGACCCGGAACGGAACATTCCACAGATAAATAGCGCAGACGTTGCATCGTGCCCATCTGCATGCGGCGGCCGCGCAGATTGCACAGCCGTGCTGTCGAATGTGGCCATCAATGCGTCGAAATGCCGCTGCGTGCGTTGCGGGTCGTATGTGGTTACTTGCGCATAGGCGTGCCGGTTGGCAGCGGTAGCCGTATCGAATGCATGCGGATGCAGGCCAAGACGGTCGTAGGCATGGGCCAGTGCATGCAGCACGGTCGCCACCAGCTGCGGCTCCAGTCCTTGCACAGAGACGGCCTGCGTCAGGCCAATCATGCGCAGGTCGTCGGCGGCGATGGGTGGGTCCAGATGCAGCAGCCTTGCAGCAGCCTGCAATTGCAGTGCCTGCGTCGCTGGATCGGCCGGGGTAATGGCAAGAAGCTGAGAATAGGCGGCGATGGCATGACCACGCGCGCCCAGCTCCTCGTGCAGATTGCCCAAATTAAGCAACGCGGGAGAATAGGCTGGCCGGCAATGTAGCGCCAGTTCGAGTTCTTGCAACGCCGCGGCGGCGTTACCGAGATGGTCGCTGAGCAGTACTGCGCGATTGAGATGTATCTGCTCCGGCGCTGCCGCTCCGCATGCCAGCGCCTGTGCATATGCCTGCAATGCCGCAGGGATGTCGCCGGTGCGGCGGAACAGGTACCCCAGGTTGTACCAGGCATCGGCGGCGTGTGCGCGCTCCCGCACAATAGTTTGATACGCAGCAATCGCCTGTTGAAGGTGACCTTGCTGCAGGAGTTGCGCTGCCCGCTGATCAGAGGTATTCAATGCGCGGTTCCGGCTGACGATGCGGCAATTTGGACGATTGCAGCTTAGGCGGCGTGCGCGCGCCGTTCAATCGGCGCCGGCCAGGAACCACAAGCGGCGATCCCACCGTCGTCCACTTGCCTTGTATGCTCGGCTGCAGGCGATGACCGAAGACCAACAGATGTCCAGACCGATGCGATGGGTGCCGATCATGCTGAGCTGCGCAGGCAGCGTGTCGGCGCAGGAGCCTGCGACGCATCCATGCGCTTCGGTGATCGACCCACTGCCGCGGCTTGCCTGCTATGACGCCAGCTATCCGCCGTCGGCGGCCGTGCAGGCGGCAGAAGCCGACAGAGGCATGCGCGAATTCGGGCATAACGCAGCCCAGGCGCCGGCAGCATCCACCACGCAGTCCGCCCCGGCCCAGGTGAGCGCGACCGTACTTGCCGTGGCATATCAAGCCGATGGTACCCGCCTGGTGTCGTTGGATACGCAGCAGCGCTGGACGTTGACAGAAGCGAGCAGTCGCGGTCATCTGGCTGAGGGCGAACGTGTAGTGATTCGCAAGGCGGCCATGGGCAGCTACATGCTGGTGACGCCTGCGGGCGTGGCGCTGCGCGCGCGTCGCGTCGACTGAGCGGCCGATGCAATGCATGGAGAGGAGAGTGGATTGACCGAGTTACAGCTGCGCAGCATTTTGCGGGAAGGGTACCAGTGGTTGCGCCAGGGCCGTTATAGCGAGGCGATCCATCTGGCAGAACGCGCCTGTCTGCAATACCCGAACCAGGCGCATTTGCTAGAACTGGCCAGCGAAGCCTACCTGGCACATGGCGATCCGCACACTGCAGGCCAAAGGATCGCAAGGGCAGCAGCGGTCGCGTCGGCACCGCTTGCTCTGTTGATCAAGTACGCCAGCCTGCTGGTACAGCTGCGACGCCGCCATGACGCGTTGTCGGTCGCCCGGCAAGCGCATGCCCTGGCCGCAACCGATGGCAGAGCGTTATGGCGGATTGGTGCGTTATACAGTGCCTGCCACGATGTCTCCGCTGCCCGCGATACCTATCAGCAGGCGCTTGCGCTGTTGGGAGAGCCGCCGCCGCTGTTGTACGACCTGGCCACGATGCAATTTTTTGGCGGTGAGTTCGATGCCGCAGAAGCCACCCTGCAGCGGTTGCTGCAATCAGCGCCAGGAGCGGGCGATGCGCTATATCTGCGCGCCACCGTGCGCAGGCAGACCGCGCAGCGCAATCATCTGGACGATTTGCGGCAACGGCTGCAACACACAGCGCTCGCCGAGCCCTCTGCCAGGGCGGCGGGACTGTATGCGCTGGCCAAGGAACAGGAAGATCTGGGTCTGCATGCAGACGCGTTCCAGACTCTTACCGCGGCTGCGACAAGCAAGAGCCAGACCTTGCAATACGATGTCGCTGCCGAATGCGCGCAGATCGCGGCCGTGCGCCAGGGCTACGACGAGACCGCGCTACGCGCGCTGCAACCCGGTCATGCCGGTGAAGGCCTCATTTTCATCGTCGGCTTGCCACGGTCGGGGACGACCTTGCTGGAGCGTCTGCTCATCCAGCGCGGTGGTGCGCGCTCGGCCGGAGAGTTGATGGATTTCGGCATGGTTCTGGGCGAGGCAACCGCCCGCGCCATGTCGGCCCACCCAGGCCTGACGACAGTGCAGGCATCGCTGAAGATCGATTTCGCTGCGCTCGGCCAGGAGTATCTGCGTGGCGCCCGCGAGGTCGTTCATGGCCACCCGGTGGTGATCGACAAGATGCCGATCAATTATCTCTACTGTGGCCTGATCGCGACCGCGCTGCCGAAGGCGCACATCATCCATCTTGCACGCGATCCGCTCGATACCTGTTACGCGATGTACAAGACCCTGTTCTACAACGCCTATCCGTTTTCGTACGCATTGGACGAGATCGGCGAGTACTACCTTGCCTACCGACGAATCATGCAGCACTGGCATGCAGTGCTGCCGGGCAGGATTCTGGATGTGCACTACGAAGCGTTGGTCAGCGATACCGAACAACAGATCGCGCGCGTGCTGGCCCACTGCGGGCTGGCCCCAACCGACATAACGCCCGAGCTAAGCACGGTGGCGTTCGTTACTGCGAGCGCAGCGCAAGTGCGCGGGGAGGTGCATCAACGTTCAGTACGCAGCTCCCGCCGGCACCTGGCAGGGCTTGCGCCGCTGGTGCAGCAGCTTCAGGCCGCAGGGGTGTCGCTCCCGGAGTTGAACGAGCTGGACGCCGGTATCGGTCAATGACGCTTCAGCGGACAGGCGCGCCACAAGCGACGCCATCAGATGCGATCGTCAGCGCACTCGTGGTGTGATGGCTGCACTATTTTGGGGCTTTGGTGCACCAAGCAGGAGCGAGGCTGAACAGGGGTTTAATTATCTTCGACATCGTCTTAACATCGGGTAGGCAGCGTTTTTCGGGCGCCTTTTTGCCTGTCGCGAGCCACTGTGGACAGCGCATAGCGATGCGTTGCCTACGCCGCCGCAGCCGTGATGCATCTGCATCAATGCAGATGCACTGCCTTGTGCTGCGCTTATCCGTTCGGATCGTCGGAGAGAGAGATGAGATTGAAGACCACCAAACTGCGCGATGCCATCAAGATGTCGCTCACCGCTGGTGCAGCTGCGCTGGCATTGACTGGCACCGTGATGGCGCAGGAACAGCCCGCCCCGGAACTGAAAAGTCTGGACGCCATCAGTGTCACCGGCACGCGTATCAAGAGTCAGGCGATGACTGCCTCCAGTCCGGTAGCAGAAATCAACAAGGAAGAATTCCAGTACACCGGCTCGACCAAGGTGGAAGATCTGATCAATCAGTATCCGCAACTTGCTGCCTCTTTCGACAACTTTGCCAATAACGGTTCCCAGGGTTATGCAACGGTCGACCTGCGCGGGCTGGGCGCGCAGCGCACGCTGACCCTTGTCAACGGCCGACGCATTCCCAAGGGGATCGGCGAAAGTCCGGATATCAGCATCATTCCTGCAGCGTTGGTGCGCCGTGTGGACATCCTGACCGGCGGCGCCTCTGCGGTGTACGGTTCCGACGCGGTTGCCGGAGTGGTCAATTTTGTGCTGGATGACGAATTTGAAGGCGTGAGCGTGGATATGGGCTACAACGCCTATCAGCACGATAACGGCAACAAGTTGATGCGTGGGCTGATGGACGAGGCCGGCTACGATTACCCCACCGGCAATTCCGGCTTGGACGGCATCTCCCGCAACGTCGACCTCGCGATCGGGGGCAGCTTCGGGGAATCCGGTCATGCAACCGCCTGGGCCACCTGGCGCGAGAACGACCCGTTGTTGCAAGGGCAGCGCGACTACTCTGCATGCGCATTGAGCAATCGCGGCACTGCCTGCGGTGGCTCTGCCACGGCTGATCCTGCAAATTTTTATGTGGTGGCGCCATCGGCCGGCGCTTTCTACGTGCAGCCTTCTGCCAGTGGAACCTGGTCGCAAGTCGCTTCGCCGAACCTCTACAACTTTGCACCGCTGAATTATTACCAGCGGCCGGACACGCGTTATACCGCCGGTACCAACATCAAGTATGAGGTCAACGACCACTTCAAGCCTTATCTGGAAACATTGTTCGTCAACCGCAAGAGTTCGACCCAGATCGCGCCCTCCGGTGCATTTTTCACAGACCTCAACGTCAACTGCGCAACCTCGGTGATCGGCAGTTTGTGTAACGATGTCGGCATCACCGACGACGAGTTCACCGTGTATGTGGCCAAGCGCAACGTCGAAGGCGGCCCACGCATCACCGAGTCGGATACCAATAGTTTCAGTATCACAACCGGCGCACAGGGCGATATCAATGACAACTGGTCGTACGACGCCTCGTTCACCTACAACCGCAGTACCACCAAGTCGGAAAACATCAACGATTTCGTGACCACCCGGGTGCGCGATGCATTGCTGGGCTGCCAGCCGGGATCCTTCGATGGCTGCGTGCCGTACAGCGTCTGGAACGACAGTGTCACCGCCGAACAGGCGCAGGCATTGCAAGGCGTCGGTATCGTCAACTACGAAACCTCGATGCGTGTGTTCAATGCCTACGTCACCGGTAACTTCGGCTATAGCCTGCCTTGGGCTGGCGATCATCCGATCAGCGTCGTCGGTGGCGTAGAAACCCGTACCGAAACCTTCAAGCGTGTTGCCGACAGCAATATGCAGATCGGCAACTTCACCGGCCTGGGCGGCCCGACCTCCAACGTCTCCGGCGATATCAGCGTCAAGGAGCTGTTCCTGGAAGGCTCAGTGCCGTTGCTGGCGCAAGCGGGCAGCCTGGATCAGCTGGACATGCAGCTTGGCTATCGCTATTCGGACTACGACATTTCCGGCGGCGTGAGTACGTACAAGGCGGGCCTAGGCGCGACCTTCGCGGATGGCAAGTACCATTTGCGTGCAGGCTGGAATCGTGCCATCCGTGCGCCCAACATCACCGAGCTTTACAACGAAAATACGATCGGGCTGTGGAGCGGCAGCGACCCCTGCGCAGGGGCCAATCCCACGTTTACCCAAGCGCAGTGCGCCAACACCGGCGTCACGGCCGCGCAGTACGGGCGCGTGGCGGCCAATCCGGCAGGGCAGTACAACGAGATCGGCGGCGGCAACACCGCGCTGCAGCCGGAAACCGCCAATACCTGGACCATCGGATTCGCCGCCAGCCCGGTCAAGGGGCTGGATCTGAGCGTGGATTACTACGACATCAAGATCGACGATGCGATCCGTGCCATTGGTTCTTCCAACATCCTGACCGCCTGCGGTGTGACCGGTAATGCGGACCTATGTAGCCGCATCCGCCGCAATGCCACAACCGGCGACCTGTTCCGCGGCAGCGACGTGGACACCTCCGGCCTGATTTTCAACTCCCAGGACAACTTTGGGTCGTTGCACTTCCAGGGCGTGGATCTGACGGCCTCCTATGCCTGGAGCATCGGGCCCGGACGCCTGACTGCCTCGATGATGGGCAGTTATGCCATCAAGCAGGAATACGAGCCGGTTCCGGGCGTGCAGCAGGTGACCTACGACTGCGCTGGCGTGGTGAACGTGGCATGCAACAGTGCCGAATGGCGGCATGTGCTGAGCACGCGCTACAGCTTCGATCGTTACACCGTTGGTCTGCGCTGGCGTTACATCGGTGAGCTGGACTACCAGAACACCGACGGCACTGCCGGTACCACCGACGTGCGCTTGGTCAATCAGGACAACAAGGTGTCGGCGTACAACTACTTCGATCTCTCCGGGTCGATGCAGCTCGGCGATTACGTCACCTGGACCCTGGGTATCAACAACATTGCCGACAAGGAGCCGCCGCTGGTGGGTGGCAGCTTGACCTTCAATGCCAATTCGCTGGGTGGCTACGACCAGGCCGGACGCTACTTCTTCACCAGTGTGGGTCTGCGTTTCTGAGTCGCATTGCAGTTAGGGAAGCTCTGAACAACGCACCACAGATACGCGACACTACCCGCCTCATCATGTAGAGGATCATCTATGCAGCTGACGTTCGGTGACGCTGAGGGCCTGGGCAAGCGCAAGCAGACCCGGCGCGAGAT
>NZ_VZPL01000065.1 GCF_008801575.1 Xanthomonas cissicola
CGGCCTGGCCAAAAACACCGCACACGTGCTGACCTTGTTTGCGCTCTCCAATCTGTGGATGAAGCGAAAGCAGTTGCTGCCGGCTATGGGGAGCGTGCGCCTGTAAACCAGGAAATTCCCACGGAAAGCGCCAGAAATGGCGAAATTCCAAAGATTCAAACGCCACTCTTCGGAACGACGCGACATCCCGCACTCTCAGGCCTCGTTATTCAGACCTTCCCTAGCCGCGCGCATCCTCGCTATCGTCGCGCCCGCGCCAGGCACGCTGCCCGCGCGGCGGCTCAGCTGGCGGGTGAGGCGCCCAGGTATTGGTCCTTGAGCCGCACGTAATGTTGCGCGGAGTAATGCAGGCTTTCGATTTCCTTGTCGCTGAGCGTGCGCGCCAAACGTGCAGGATTGCCCAGCCACAACTCGGCTTCGCCGACCACCTTGCCCGGGCCGACCACCGCACCGGCACCGACGAAGCCATAGCGCCTGACGGTGGCGCCATCGAGCACGCAGGCGCCCATGCCGATCAGGCACAGGTCTTCGATGGTGCAGGCATGCAGGATGGTGCCGTGGCCGACGGTGACGTCCTCGCCGATTACGGTGGGGTAGCCGGCCTTGTTGAACGGGCTGTGGTGGCTGACGTGAATGATGGTGCCGTCCTGCACGTTGGTGCGCGCGCCGATCTGCACATGATTGACGTCCCCGCGAATCACGGTGCCCGGCCAGACCGAGACGTCATCGCCCAGGCTCACCTTGCCGATGATGGTGCAGGCAGGATCGACGTAAACGCGGGCACCCAGCTGCGGGGTGTGGTCCAGGAAGGAGCGAATCGGTGTCACGGCATCTCCGTCAGGTCAGCGTGCCGCCCACTGCGGACACGCTGCGGATGATACCTGCGCTGCGGTTGCCGCTGCGGCAGCGGCAATGCGCTGAAGCAACGAACACCCGGATGCAATACGTGTGAGGTCATTGGCAGACGTGGCCGGGTGGGGCAACGTCCAATGGATTGTGTCGTGCCGGCGGATATTCCAAAAGCCGCGGACAGCACGTCACGCGATGCATCGGAGGACATCGCAGCGCTGGCCAAGCGCGTTGGCGCATTTCCGATAAGCGCACAGCGCTGCGGTCATTCGTCTTGAACCGGGTGTGCAATCGGCTAGCGTGTGCAGTCGGTCGCGACCGACTGCGCATCGGTGATTGCACGCATCGCTGCCCCGCCGCGCAGCCGGCCTTGCACACTGCGCCGTTCAACGCGACTGCAGCGCCTTCGGGCCTATCCTTTCTCGCACTACAGGGCATGCCAATGCGTCAGCACACTGCATCGTTTGGGCACTTCGTGCTGGAGCGCATGACACCGTTTCAGTGGAGGGCCGTGGCGGTGTGCGTGTTGCTGACGATGCTCGACGGCTTCGATGTGATGGCGATGGCGTTCACCGCACCGCACGTGTCGGCGGATTGGCAGCTGTCGGGTAAGCTGCTGGGCATGCTGTTCAGCGCGGGCCTGATCGGCATGGCGCTTGGCGCACTGGGGTTGGCGCCGTTGGCAGACCGCATCGGCCGTCGCGCGCTGACGCTGGCATGTCTGGCGATCCTGACCATCGGCATGGGCATGTCCGCACTGGCCAGCACTGCATGGCAGCTCGGGGCGCTGCGGCTCCTGACCGGTCTGGGGATCGGCGGTATGTTGGCCTGCGTTGCGGTCACGGCAGGGGAGTTTTCCAGCCCCCGTTGGCGCAACACTGCCATCGTGCTGCAGGTGACCGGCTACCCGGTCGGTGCCACGCTGGGTGGCATGATTGCCGAACTGTTGATGCAGCAATGGTCGTGGCCCGCGGTGTTCGTCCTCGGGGCGGTGGCATCGTTGCTGTGTGTGCCGTTGGTGCTTGCATTCCTGCCCGAGTCGCTGGAGTTCCTGATCATGCGCCGGCCACCCGATGCCCTCGCGCGCTTCAACGCCGTGCTGGCCCGGATGGGGCTGCCGCCGCACGACGCATTGCCGCCGCTACCGCCGCAGTCTGCCACGCAGCCACAAGGCTATTCGGCCCTGTTTGACGTTGCCATGCGGCGGCACACGCTGCTGATCGCGCTTGGCTTTTTCTCGCTGATGTTTGCGTTTTACTTCGTGATCAGCTGGACGCCGAAGCTGCTGGTGACCGCTGGCTCGTCGGCCACGGAGGGCGTCACGGGCGGGGTGCTGTTGAATCTTGGAGGCATCTGCGGCGGCTTGCTGTTCAGTGGGTTGGCATCGTGCGTGCGGCTGTCGCGCCTGACGGTCGGATCCCTGTTGCTGATGGGCCTGGCGATGCTGGCCTCCGGCCTGTGCAGTACGCAGTTGAGCTGGGCGCTCGCCGTCGCCTTGCTCACCGGGGCAGCGATGTTCGCTGCGGTGGGCGGCATGTACGCCATTGTGCCGATCGTCTTCAACGCTGCGGTGCGCTCGACTGCGCTGGGCTGGGCGATCGGGGTGGGGCGCTTCGGTGCGATCTTGTCGCCGTTCTGTGCCGGGACGTTGCTGGACGCCGGATGGTCGCCGGCCATGTTGTATCTGGCCTGCAGCGTGCCGTTGCTGTTCGCCGTCGTCGCCGTGCTGGGGATGCGGCTGCCGAACCGCTGAGCGGCCCGCCCACAGCCGCGTCCGGCGTCACCTCCAGGCCTTCCGTCGATCCGGTCGCGCGCCAACGAAATCGTGCTGTGTGCCGATAACACCGCAGACCGCCAAGTCGTGGCGGGCTTTCCCTGGACATTGTGCAGACCAGCGCCGGCATGCTCAGAACCATCGACTCAGATCAACTCCGCCCCGGCATGTATGTCTACAAGCTGCTGGGCGCTTGGGTGCACCATCCGTTCTGGAAGACATCGTTTCTGGTCGATTCCGACGATGTGGAGAAGATCCATGACAGCCGCATCGAGCAGCTGGTAATCGACACCGCGCGCGGGCTCGATGTGGAGGCGCCCATCACCTCTGGCGCGTCCGCCGAACCGGGCGTGCCGCCGAGCCCGGCGCCTGCCCCGGCTCCGGCAGCGCCCGAACCGCCGGAGCCTGCTGCCACGTCCCGTAGCGTGCGCACCAACAGCGTGACCGCCCAGGTCGGCATCGAAGCGGAGGTGGTGCGCGCGCGGCGCATCTTCGAAGACGGCCGCGACATGGTCGAGGCGATGTTCCGCGATGTGCGGCTGGGGCGCACCGTCGACACAGAAGCGGCCATGCCGCTGGTGGAAGCCATCAACGACTCGGTGCTCCGGCATCCGCAGGCCTTGATCAGCGTGGCGCGGCTCAAGACCGCCGACGACTACACCTATCTGCATTCGATGGCCGTGGCCGGGCTGATGAGCGGTTTGGCGCGCCAGCTCGGCCTGCCCGAATCGCAGGTGGTGGAAGCGGCGATGGGCGGCCTGCTGCACGACATGGGCAAGGCGGTGACACCGTTGGAAATTCTGAACAAGCCCGGCCGGCTCACCAACGAAGAGATGGAGGTCATGCGCAAGCATCCGCTGGATGGGCATCGGCTGCTGGTGGCCGGCGGCGTGCAGAACGCGGTGGTGCTGGAAATCGCGTTGCATCACCACGAAAAGATGGATGGCAGCGGCTACCCGAATCAATTGGTGGGCGAGAATATTTCGTTGATGTCGCGGATGGGCGCGGTCTGCGATGTCTACGATGCCATCAGTTCGGACCGGCCTTACAAACGCGGTTGGGATCCGGCCGAATCGCTCAAGCAAATGGCGTCCTGGAAGGGCCATTTCGATCCGGTGGTGTTCCAGGCCTTCGTGCGCCGGCTGGGGATTTATCCGGTCGGCTCGCTGGTGCGGCTGGAGTCGCAAAAACTTGCGGTGGTCATCGAACAGACGCCCGATGCACTGCTCAAGCCCAGGGTGCGCGTGTTCTATTCGGCCAAGCTGCGCAGCCACGTGTTGGTGCAGGACATCGACCTGTCGCGTCCGGACTGCCATGACCGCATTGCGCAGATGGAAAGTCCTGCCGAATGGGGCTTCCGCGATCTGGAAAAGCTCTGGCTGCCCTGAGCGGGCTGCACAGGCGTTGAGCCGATGGCCTTCGCTGCAATGCGCGCGGTGCGTCATGCGCGCCGATCACCGTGACACCACCTGCACAGGTAGCGCCCAGCCCATGCGATGCGCTTGCGGTCCTGGCCGCGCCCGCGGCCGCTAAGCCCGCGGGCGCTCCTGCTAGCGAACGCGACCATGCTGCGCTGCAGCTTGGCAAGGTAGTTATGATCAATAACTATTATGGAACGCAATCACTTGCCGACCGGAATCATGTCTCAGCCTTGCCCGGATCACCACCGCCCCCCATCAGCCGCAGCGCTGGCCCGCCGCTGCAAGCTGCGTGCGTGGCAGGGCGTCGGGGCTGACATGCCCACGGCGCGCGCATCAGCAGCGTGCCTGTCCACATCGGCGGGCCCGGTGGCGTCTACAATGCGATGCACGCCGTGGATCGGCGTTGCGGATGCGGCGCTTTGCGCGTACCGGTCCGCCCGCTGCCTTCGTCGCGAGAACCGCCATGCCCGTCACCGCCCTTGCTACGCCCTTGCCCGATGCCGTCACCACGGTGGATCAGGCGCGGCTGCTGCGGTTGCTGGGGTATCGCATCACCCGCACCGAATTGATGGTGCGGCGGATGTTCCAGGAGTGCGTGGCCGCGTTCGACCTCAAGCCGGTCGACTTCTCGCTGCTGATGCTGGTGGATGGCAACCCGGGCATCAACCAGCGCCAGATCGGCGATGTGCTGCACGTGTCGCCGCCGAATCTGGCGATCGTGGTGGCCAGGCTGGTCAAGCGTCGCTTGCTGCGGCAGGTGCGTGGTCGGCAGGACCGGCGCATGCAGCACCTTTCGCTCACCGCGGCCGGTGCCGCGCTCCTGGCCGCCGCCGAGGCCGAAGTACTGCGCATGGAACAGCAACTCAGTGCCGTACTCGGTTCCAGCGAAGCCCCGTTGTTGCGCGCCCTGGACCGTCTGGACCGTCTGGACACGCCGTAACCCGCCTCCGTCGGCGGCCCGCCGCCCGGCAGCGATTCTCAACGAACGTTTCCACTGCACGTGCTGTGCGTAGCGCGGGGCGCGCGCTTGCCTGACGTTTGTGATGTGGCACGCACCGCTGTTCCTTTCCAACGCTGGAGATCCCTGCAGTGATTCGATCATCGGTGATGCGTGGCGCGGGTGTGGCAGCAGGCTGGCGGCTGCGCGCGTTGCTCTGCCTGGCGGCAGGCCTGGCAGCGGGCGCGGCGCCTGCGCAAAGTGCGCCACAGAGCGCGGCGCTGACCAATGGCATCAACACCGGGGGCACCAGTTTCCTGGATGGCTTTACCAGCACCACGCCCGGCTTGGCGGTCGTCACCTATCTGCGGCACAACGCGCTGGATGCCATCAAGGACGCACGTGGCAACGATATCCCGGTGTTCGACAATCCGCGGATCGATTCCACCGTGTTGCTGACCCAGTTCGCTTACGTCACGCCCTATCAGGTATTCGGCGGCTCGCTCGGCATCACTGCGCTGGTGCCGCTGGTCAATCTGGATGCCTCTTTCGGCCGCAGCAGCATTGCCACGCTACGCGACAATGGCGCCGGCGTGGGTGATGTGACGTTCGGACCGTATCTGCAAATGCCGCCGGTGATACGCAACGGGCGACCGGTGTTCTCGCAGCGGTTCGAATTCGACGCCGTGGCACCGATTGGCAAGTACGACGGCAATCGCGATCTCAACCAAAGCTCCGGTTATTGGTCGCTCATTCCAAGCTACGCATTCACGGTACTGCCCACACCCAATTGGGAAGTCAGCGCACGCATCAACTACATCTACAACTTTCGCAGCGAGCGCCGTCCGAATTTGCCGCCAGGCTTCGACTTCCGCAATGGTCAGGCAGGCGATGCGGGATGGATCAATTTCGCCACCTCCTGGGAAGTGGCACCGAAGCTGCGGCTGGGCATCAATGCCTATTACCTGACCCAGTTCCGCGACAACCGCACCAACGACCAGCGCGTGCCGGACAGCCGTCAGCGCGCGTTCTATGCAGGGCCGGGTGGCGTGTGGCGCTTTGATGCGAAAAACATCCTGTTCGCCAACGTCTATCTACCGGTGGAGGTCATGAATGCCGCGTCCGGCAACAACGTCAATTTCGAGTATGTCCATGTGTTCTAGCGCCGGCACGGCTGGCTCCTTTGGAGGATGGCGATGAATTTGCAGAACAAGACGATCGTGGTGACCGGCGTGGCGTCGGGCATTGGCGCGGAGGTCGCACGGCTGGCACGGTTTCATGGCGCCAGGGTGATCGGGGTCGATCGCACGCCCGTGCAGATGACCCTGCACGGCTTTCATCAGGCCGATCTTGGCGACCCGGCGTCCATCGATGCCCTGGTGAAGGCGTTGCCGAACCAGATCGATGCGTTGGCGAATATTGCCGGCGTGCCCGGCACCGCGCCGCTGGATGTGGTGGCGCGAGTGAACTATCTGGGCTTGCGCCATCTGACCCAGGGGCTGCTGCCGCGCATCGTGTCGGGCGGTTCCATCATCAATGTGGCCTCGATCCTGGGCGCCGAATGGCCGCAGCGTCTGGACCTGCACAAGCAGCTGGCGGCAACCGACAGCTTCGAAAGCGGCAGCGCGTGGCTGGCGGCGCATCCGGTGGCGCACGACACCTGCTACCAATACTTCAAAGAGGCCTTGATCGTGTGGACCTTGCTGCAATCGCGGCCCTGGTTCGCCGACCACGGCGTGCGCGTGAACAACGTATCTCCGGGCCCGGTGTTTACCCCAATCCTGGGCGATTTTGCTGCCATGCTCGGCGAGGAACGCGTCAAGGCAGACGCCAAGCGCATGACCCGCCCGGCGTATGCCGATGAAGTAGCCGAGGGCATCGTGTTTCTCGCATCCGACGCAGCCCGCTGGATCAACGGCATCACCCTGCCGATCGATGGCGGGCTGGCTTCCACAACGCTGTAATCCCCACACGTTTTTTAGCAGGAGGCTAGACCATGAATGCTCTTACCAGCGCAACAGCCGCTGCGACCGACACGCCCGCATGGCATGGCTGCATCTTCAATGGCGACTGGGTTCCCGGTCGTGGTGGCAGCCTGCCCATCCACGAGCCGGCAACCGGCGCCTTGCTGCATGAAGTCGGCAAGGCCGACCTGTCCGATCTCGCCGCTGCCATCGCACAGGCCAAGCAGGCACAGCGTGCCTGGTCCGCAACGCCGCCGCGCGAGCGCGCGGCCGTCTTTCATCGTGCTGCGCAGGCGATGCAGGCGCGCAGTGCCGAAGCCGCGTTGCTGATTGCGCGCGAAACCGGCGGCATCCTGCCCAAGGCGCAGCGCGAGGTGGACGAATCGGTGGTGTTCTACCAGCAGGCTGCCGCAATGCCGTTGCAGGCCAGCGGCCAGATGTTGCCGACATCAGCTGGTCAACTCAGCCTTGCGCGCCGCCTGCCGTTGGGCGTGATTGGGGTGATTTCGCCGTTCAATTTTCCCTTGATTCTGTCGCTGCGCTCGGTGGCGCCGGCGCTGGCGATGGGCAATGCGGTGATCCTCAAGCCGGACCCGCGTACTCCCTACACCGGTGGCGTGATCATCGCGCAGGTGCTGGAACAAGCCGGTCTGCCGAAGGGTCTGCTGCACGTGTTGCACGGCGATGCGCAGCTTGGCCAGGCGCTGGTGGAATCGCCGGATGTCCCGATGATTGCGTTCACCGGCTCCACGGCCGCCGGCCGCCGCATCGGCGAAATCGCCGGACGCCATCTGAAGAAAGTCTCGCTGGAACTGGGTGGCAACAACGCGGTGATCGTGCTTGACGACGCGGATCTGGATAAGGCTGCCTCGGCTGTCGCGTTCGGTGCGTACATGCACCAGGGCCAGATCTGCATGGCGACCGGGCGTGTCCTGGTGCACCGCAGTGTGGCGCAGGCACTGACCCAGCAACTGGCCGAAAAAGCGCGCCATTTACCGGTGGGCGACCCGGTCAGCGGCACCGTGGCACTGGGTCCGATCATCGATCAACGCCAGCTGCAGCGCGTCGTCGACATCGTCAACGATAGCGTCGCAGCCGGCGCGGTCGTGGAGGCCGGCGCCACCCATGAAGGCCTGTTCTATGCGCCAACCGTGTTGTCCAACGTTCGCCCTGGCATGCGCGCGTTCGACGAAGAAGTGTTCGGCCCGGTGATCAACATCACCGTGTTCGACACCGATGATGCAGCTGCCGAGTTGGCCAACCAGGGCGAATACGGGCTGGCGGCAGGCATTCTGTCGGCAGCGGTCTCGCGGGCGCTGGCCCTGGGCGAGAAGTTGCACACCGGCCTGCTGCATATCAACGACCAGACGGTGGCCGACGAGGTCGTCAATCCATTCGGCGGCACCGGTGCGTCGGGCAACGGCACCAGCGTCGGCGGCCCCGCCGATTGGGAGCAGTACACGCATTGGCAATGGCTGACGATCAAGAACGAAGTGCCGCAGTATCCGTTCTGATCGCAATGGCTTGGTGATGGAGTGGCTGGCTCTACCTCTCCATCGTTTGCAGGATGACGGTATGTGCTGAGCCTATTCGCCTTCGTCGTCTGTGTAGGCCTGGCATCGTTTTTCTAGATGCAGGCGGAAGCTTGGTGAGTCGAGCGCGTGGTGCCCTCACCGCTCGCGGGACACGCCGTGAATCCATCCATGGAGGCTCGATGGCGGCATTCATGCCGCCAAGGAGCTTATAGGGACGTATTTGCAGCGTGTCCTGCGATGGCGGGCGCGCAAGGGCCCTGCAGCACGTCTGCAGATCGTCCCCTACCACGCGCACAGCGATTGAGTGAAGCCGTCCTGTTGGTCGCTTCTACTCACCGACTCGAAAGCGCGTCGGCGAGCAACCGGCGTGCCGTGCGAAGTAGCGACTGAAATAGGCAGCGTCGAAAAATCCAAGGCTGGCGGCAATCTGTTGCACGCTCAGGCTGGTGTAACGCAGTGTGCGGCGTGCTTCCAGCATGATCCTGCGCTGCAGCAGCTGCAATGCGGAGGCGCCAGCCAGGCGCTGGCACAATGCGTTGAGATGACCGGGCGTCACCCCAAGTTGATCGGCATAGCGGGAAATCGGCCAGTGGGCGCGATAGTGCTGGTCGATCAAGTCTTGATAAGCGCGCAGATGGCGTAGCGCCGGGTCCGCGTGCGGGCTGATTGCTGCGGCATGCCGGGCGCGCTCCAGTGCCGTACGCGCCATCCAGATGACCAGCTGCGCCGCTGCGGCCTGCGCTGCGACGTCATAGCCGATCGACCGGCGTGCGTGGTCCTGCGCAATGCTGCCAAACAACACATCCAGCCATTTGCGCGCATGCTGGGCGTGCACAACTGCTGGCGCGGTCATGACCTGTTGCAGTAACGGCGCAGCGTTCAGCGCCGTCCTGACCAGCGGCATGCACAGGGTGATGACGTGGCCACGCACTGCCGGGTCGAAGGCAAAGCCATGCACGCAGAGCGGCGGAAGCCACACCACGCTGGCGCGGCGCAGGCGTTGCGTGCGCCCATCCAGCTGCAGCGTGGCCGGCCCGCGTTGCACATAGACCAGCTGCGCTAAATCCTCGTGTCGATGCGGGACGATCTGCCAGTCGTGCAGCCGGCTGCGTGCGGCGATCGACTCCCAATGCAGCAATTCAGCAGCGTCGGCGTGTTGCTCGCCATACAAGCCGAATGCAGGGACTGCGGCAGTGTCGGGAACGGATGTGGCCATCGTCGAAAAGTCCAAGGACTGCACGGAATCATCCCTTCAATGCGGCGCTTTGGCTACCGACACTGCAGGCATCGCCATCCAGGCCAGGAGCAGGGCATGCGAACGCAGGTTGCGATCATCGGCGCCGGACCATCGGGTTTGTTGCTGGGCGAACTGTTGCGGCTCGCCGGCATCGACTGCGTCATCATCGAGCGGCAGACGCCCCAGCATGTGCTGGCGCGCATCCGCGCCGGGGTATTGGAGCAAGGCAGTGTGGAACTGCTGCAGCGGGCCGGCGTCGGCGAGCGGTTGCAGCGCGAGGGCTTGTTGCATCACGGCTTCGAATTATGCCTCGACGGTCAGCGCGAGCGCATCGATCTGCTGCGCGGCTGCGGACGTGGCGTTACGGTCTACGGGCAGACCGAGGTCACCGCCGATCTGATGCACGCGCGCCAACGCAGCGGGGCGCCCACGCATTACAACGCGCAGGATGTGACCCTGTGCGATGTGGAAGGCGCGACGCCCGCCGTGGAGTTCACACAGGACGGCCAGCGCAAACGCCTCCACTGCGACTACATCGTCGGCTGCGATGGTTATCACGGCATCAGCCGTGCCAGCATCCCCGCCGAGCGGCTGCGTCTGTTCGAGCGCGTGTACCCATTCGGTTGGCTCGGTGTGCTGGCCGATACGCCACCCGTGCACGAGGAACTGATCTACGCACGCCACCCGCGTGGGTTTGCACTATGTTCGATGCGCTCGCCCACCCGTACGCGCTATTACATCCAGGTGCCAGCCAGCGCACAGGTGGAGGCCTGGAGCGATCAGGCGTTCTGGGACGAGTTGCGTGCACGGCTCCCGCCTGCGTTGGCGGCGCAACTGGTCACCGGTGCATCGATCGAAAAGAGCATCGCACCGCTGCGCAGTTTCGTTGCCGAGCCGATGCAGTATGGTCGGCTGTTCCTGGCCGGCGATGCTGCGCATATCGTGCCGCCCACCGGCGCCAAGGGGCTGAATCTGGCCCTTGGCGATGTCGGCTTGTTGGCGCAGCTGTTCGAGCGTTGGAAGGCCAGCGGCGATGCTGGTGCGCTGGAACAGTATTCGACATTGGCCTTGCAGCGGGTGTGGAAGGCCGAACGTTTCTCGTGGTGGATGACCACGCTGTTGCACCGTTTCGACGACGAAGACGCATTCACCGCGCGGCTGCACGGAGCGGAGCTGGACTATCTGCTCGGTAGCGAGGCGGGCCGCGTGACGCTGGCGGAAAATTATGCAGGTCTCCCGTTGGCTGCGCTGTCTGATTGATGGGGCATTGGTGATTGCGTAATACCAGCGCCACGTAGCGAGTCCCCATCACTGCGCTCGACTCTATACGGATTCAACGTCGCCTCAGCTCGATAAAAGCGATGCGTGCGCACAACAGCGCGTCCTCACAGACCACCTGAGTGATGCGCGTCAGCCGCACATGCGTCGCTTCCACTGCAGTCATCGCCCGCTCGACCGCAACATCCGGTCCGTCCCGCGCACAGTGCGGCAGTACGCTGGCGGCCCCCACTGGGGTGATGTTTTTCTCACCAACTGTTGCACAAGTATCCAGGTGCATCTCCAGGCGGCTAGCGGGCCGGTGAACGGCACCGGTAGGGTGGCGATGACGCGTTAATGCGGCTGTGCGCACGCGCGCGTCTTCCCCCGCTCAACGGACACGTTGCCGGCATCCCCGCTGAGCGCAATGCCACTCTCCACCCAGGAGTACTCCATGAAGAAGTTGCTCTCCCGTACCTTGTTGCTGGTCATGCTGGTCGCGCCAATGGCTGCGTTCGCGCAGACTGCGGTGACGGCCAATCCCAATCATCAGAAGATGCTGCTCGGCAGCACCTGGTATGAAACTGCAAACAAGCGGTTGGTCTACGATTTCTGGCGCACCGTGTTCGAAGCTGGTCAGGTGCAGTACGCGCCGATGTACATGGACAAGAACTACATCCAGCACAATCCGAACGTGGCCAATGGGCGCGATGCGTTTATCGCCTTCCTGACCGCATTCGTGAAGCCGACGCCGGTGCAGCCGCGGGTGCAACTGCCACTGGTCGCCATCACGGCCGATGGCGATCTGGTCACCCTGGTGTCGGTGCGCACCTTGCCCAACCCCAATAAGCCCGGCACCACCTACACCACTACCTGGTTCGACATGTTCCGGATCGAAAAGGGCCTGATCAAGGAACATTGGGACCCGGACACCATCGCCGGCCGTGCCAGCACCGGCGGCCAGTAACCGCTGCTGCACACCAGGCTGCGTTGCGTAGCCCTGCAGTTTTCTATGCGTATGGTCAATCAATATAAGCGCCCACCTCACGGTGGGCGCTGTCGTATCGGGGCACCAGTGTCAGCTGATGCGGAACCCCATCGTCGCTTCCACTGCTTGCTGCCAGCCGGCGTACAGGGCTTGGCGCTTGTCGTCGGCCATGGCCGGTTCGAAGCGGCGATCCACTGCCCATTGCTTGGCGATTTCTTCGCGGCTGCTCCAGAACCCGGTTGCCAGCCCGGCCAGGTACGCCGCACCCAGTGCAGTGGTTTCGGCCACCTCCGGGCGGAGTACTGGCACATTGAGGATGTCGCTCTGGAACTGCGCCATGAAGTCGTTGGCGATGGCACCGCCGTCGGCACGCAGCTCTTTCAGTTCGATGCCGGAATCGCTCTGCATTGCGGTAAGAACATCGCGGGTCTGGTAGGCCATCGATTCGACTGCCGCACGCACGAAGTGTTCCTTGGTGGTGCCACGCGTCAACCCGAACACGGCGCCGCGAATGTCGCTGCGCCAGTACGGCGCGCCCAGGCCAACGAAGGCCGGCACGATGTACACGCCATCGTTGTCGCCGGCACGCTCGGCGTAGGCCTGCGAGTCGCTGGCCTTGCCCAGCATGCGCAAGCCGTCGCGCAGCCACTGCACCACCGAGCCGGCAACGAAGATCGCGCCTTCCAATGCGTATTCGACCTTGCCGTCGATGCCCCAGGCAATCGTGGTCAACAAGCCAGCCTTGGATGCCACCGCCTTGTCGCCGGTGTTCATCAGCATGAAACAGCCGGTGCCGTAGGTGTTTTTCGCCATGCCCGGCTCGAAACAGGCCTGGCCGAACAACGCGGCCTGCTGGTCGCCGGCGATGCCAGCGATGGGTACCTGTTCGCCGTAAAAATACTGAGTCTGGGTCATGCCATACACCTCGCTGGACGAACGCACTTCCGGCAGCATCTGCGCGGTGACGTCCAACATCGCCAGCAGTTCAGCATCCCACTGAAGCGTGTGGATGTTGAACATCATGGTGCGCGAGGCATTGGTGTAGTCGGTGACGTGTACCTTGCCGCCGGTGAGATTCCAGATCAGCCAGCTGTCAATGGTGCCGAACGCCAGTTCGCCTTTCTGCGCGCGTTCGCGCGCGCCTTCGACATGGTCGAGAATCCACTTGACCTTGGTACCGGAAAAGTATGCATCGATCAGCAAACCGGTCTTGTCGCGCACCATCTGCTCATGCCCGGCTTCCTTGAGCTGGGCGCAGATGTCCTTGGTCTGCCGCGATTGCCACACGATGGCGTTGTAGATCGGCTGGCCGGTGGCCTTGTCCCACACCACTGCGGTTTCTCGCTGGTTGGTGATACCGATCCCGGCGATCGCGCGCGCATCGATCTGCGCGTTGTTGAGCAGCTCGGTGATGGTGGTATAGACGCTGGTCATGATCTCGCGCGGGTTGTGTTCCACCCAGCCCGGCTGCGGGAAGATCTGGCCGAATTCGCGCTGCGCCACGCCGGCCACCTTGCCCTGGCGGTCGAACAACATCGCGCGTGAGCTGGTGGTGCCTTGATCGATCGCAAGGACGTACTGCTTTTCCATCGAAGATTCCTCGAACAATGCCGGCGGTGGCGCACGGCGAGAAAGGTCGGTGCAGGCGGGTGACGACGCGTGGCCAATAGGGGCTGGCCACAGGTGACCTCACCCACTTTCAGAGTGATTGTTGGCTTGGCGCAGCACCATCACAGCGGATCGAGCGGCTTGGGCCCGCCCTGCAGATGGCGCACCCGCGCCGGCAGGAACGGCAGGATCAGCCACTGGTAAGCCAGCGCGCCGATCGGACCACCGATCAACGGGCCAACGATCGGGATCCACCAATAATTGTCCTTGGCC
The DNA here is from genome assembly GCF_008801575.1 of Xanthomonas cissicola. Classification (GTDB taxonomy): domain Bacteria; phylum Pseudomonadota; class Gammaproteobacteria; order Xanthomonadales; family Xanthomonadaceae; genus Xanthomonas; species Xanthomonas cissicola. The sequence goes on from NZ_VZPL01000065.1 coordinate 13,844, forward strand.
GGCAAGGCGGCCTCGCCCCAACCGGCGAAGTACGCGAACAGGCGCGGTCCGAAATCGCGTGCCGGGTTCATCGCCCAGGCTTCCAGATAGCCCATCGACGCGCCCAGCGTGGCGACCAACAAGCCGATCATCAACGCGCCGGAGTTGGCAGTCGGTGCGGCCTCGTTGAACTGCTCGGTGATGGCGAAGATGCCGAAGATCAGGAACGCCGTGATGATGATCTGATCGACCAGCGCATGCATCGGCGTCACCGCCAGCCCCGGTGCGGTGAAGAACACGCCCGCCGCGCCACCAGCCTCACGCGTGAGTTGATGCAGCTGGTTGAAGTGATCGATTACCGGCCCATACAGCTGATAGACGGTGGCTGCGCCCAGGAACGCGCCGATGACCTGGGCAACCCAGTAGGGGAGCACCTTCTTCCAGGAAAAGCCGCGGAACAGCGCCAGCGCCAGCGTGACCGCCGGATTGGCGTGGGTGCCGGACACCGAGCCCGTGACGTAGATCGCCAGCGTCACCGCCAAGCCCCAGGCGATACACACGCCCCAATAGGCGTTTTGATAGGGGCTGGGGTCGTACAGGATGTACATCGCCGCCACCGAATCGCCGAGCGCGATGATGATGAACATTGCGACCGCTTCGGAGATCAACTCACCCACGAGTTGCCGGCTCATGCGTGCATGCCCGCAAGGTCAATGATGCGGATAACAGCGTGCAGCGCGCTTGCTCGCGCGCAGCGGTGGTTGGTGATGCTCATCTGGGGTGCCTCCACGTGACTCAGGTGATGCTGGCTGAAGCGCCGGAATACGCTGCCGGGCGACCCGTCCTCGCCGGCAACGCGGTGTGTTCAAGCAGAAACGACGTCGCGTTGCCGGATCGACTGCGTCTGCAGATAGTCTTCCAGGCGCTGCCGTCCGGCCGCATCAATCCGCAGGCCGAGCTTGCTGCGCCGCCACAGGATATCGTCGGCCGCCGCCGCCCATTCGTGTTGGCGCAGGTAATCCACCTCGGCCTGATACAGGTCCGCGCCGAAGTGCGTGCCCAGATCGGCCAGGCTCTGCGCATCGCCAAGCAGGTGTTCGGCGCAGGTGCCATAGTTGCGCACCAGCCGCTGCGCGGTCGCTGCCGGTAGCCAGGGGCGCGCGCGGCCGACGCGTTCCAGCAGGCTGGCGATATCGCGCTGCTCGCCGCCTGGTAATGCCTCGCCACGCGCGGTCCACGCAGGCTTGCGTGCGCCCAGCGCGTGGGTAAGCCGGTCCACTGCCTCTTCGGCGAGCTTGCGATAGGTGGTCAGCTTGCCGCCGAACACGTTGAGCAACGGCGCGCCCTCGGTGACCACTTCCAGCTGGTAATCGCGGGTCACTTCGGCTGCGTTGTCTTCGGCATCGTCCAGCAATGGCCGCACGCCGCTGTAATTCCACACCACATCGGCGGGGGAGATCTGCTGCTGGAAATACAGGTTCACCGCATCGCACAGGTATTGCACTTCGGCCGCATCGATCTTCGGCGCGGCGGGGTCGGCTTCGTAGTCCACGTCGGTGGTGCCGATCAAGGTGAAGTCGTGCTCGTAGGGGATGGCGAACACGATGCGCCGGTCCGGTTGCTGGAAGATGTACGCATGGTCGTGATCGAACAACTTGGGCACCACGATGTGGCTGCCCTTGACCAGCCGCAATGCATGTTCGTGCGGCACCGAGGCCACGGTGTCCAGGAACGACACCGCCCACGGGCCGGCCGCATTGGCGAGCGCACGCGCCTGCACGGTGCGGCGGCGGCCCTGGCGGTCTTCGAGCTCGGCATACCAGAAGCCCGCATCGCGCCAGGCACCGACACAGCGCGTGCGGGTGTGGATCTTGGCACCGCGCCTGGCGGCGTCCATCGCGTTGAGCACCACCAGTCGCGCGTCCTGCACCCACGCATCCGAATACACGAAGCCGGTGCGCAGCGACTCCTGCAGCGGCGCACCGACCGGGTGCGTCCGCAGCGACAGCCGGCGCGAGCGCGGCAGGCTGCGCTTGCTGCCGCCCAGATGGTCGTACAGGAACAGCCCGGCGCGGATCATCCATGCCGGGCGCAGGTGCGGTTGGTGGGGCAGCAGGAAGCGCAACGGCCAGATGATGTGCGGGGCCAGCCGCAGCAACACTTCGCGCTCGGCCAGTGCTTTGCCGACCAAGGCGAATTCGTACTGCTCCAGGTAGCGCAGGCCGCCGTGAATGAGTTTGGTACTGGCGCTGCTGGTGTGCGCAGCCAGGTCGTCCTGCTCGCACAGGCACACCGACAGACCGCGCCCGGCCGCATCACGGGCAATGCCCACCCCGTTGATGCCGCCGCCGATTATCAGAAGATCGTACATCTCGCCCATCGGTGCCTCCGTCAGGGTGCGCCGATGAGCGAACCCAAGTTGTCATGTTCGAACATATTCGAACATCGAACCTTGCGGAGACGTGAAGATGTCCGTGGCCTGTGCCAACAGCGGTCGCCACGCAGATCGGCTATGGGAAAGCAGGTTTATATATAGCGGACCTATCAGGCACAGTGGCTTTTGGCAGCTGACACGTAAAAACGCTCAAAAACGAACATGGGCCTCAATCGGTTCCGTCCGCGTCTGCCAGGTGCACCCGGGTGCCGGCCTCGGCCAGCACGCTCGCCAACTCCTGCGGCGGCGGCCGGTCGGTAAACCAGTCGTGCACCTGCGCGATGGCGCCCAGCCGCACCATGGCGTTGCGACCGAACTTGCTGTGATCGGCGGCCAGCAGCACGTGTCGCGAGTGTTCGATGATGGCCTGCGCCACGCGCACTTCCTGGTAATCGAAATCCAGCAGGGTGCCGTCCAGATCGATACCGGAAATGCCGATCACCCCGAAGTCCACCTTGAACTGGCGGATCAGCTCCACCGTCGCCTCGCCGGTCACCCCCTGGTCGCGCCCGCGCACCACGCCACCGGCCACGATCACCTCGAAGCTGGGGTTGGCGCTGAGCATCACCGCCACGTTGAGGTTGTTGGTGATCACCCGGAGTCCGCGGTGCTGCAGCAACGCGCGTGCGACTTCTTCGTTGGTGGTGCCCAGGTTGATGAACAGCGAGGCATCGTCGGGAATGAAGCGCGCGACACGTGCGGCGATGTGCTGCTTTTCGCGGGCCTGCAGTGCCTTGCGTGCGGTGTAGGCCAGATTCTCCACGCTGGAGGGCATGCTGACGCCGCCGTGATAGCGGCGCAGCACGCCGGCATCGCAGAGCAAGGTCAGATCGCGGCGGATGGTCTGCGGCGTCACCTCGAAGCGTGTGGCCAAACCTTCGACCTCGGCAAAGCCCTGCTGCCGCACCAGCGCCACCAATTGCTCCTGACGCGGGTTCAAGGCCGGCGCCGGGACAGTCCTGTAGTGAGTCGACTCCATGCGCAGATGATCGCGCATGCGCGTGAGGATGCAAAACACGCGCGCGTGCGTGCCGCCAGCGGTGACCGCCCGATGGCGAGCACCGGCCTGACACAGCGCCGCCTGCCGCGATCGAGCCTGCGCGCCTGGGCCGCGTACGGCGTAGGCTCGGCAAGCGCGCAGAGAGATCGCTGCCGGCCGTCTGCGCCCGGGGAGAGCGCCAATCACCGCATGGCAAGCCATGCGCAACGACACGCCGTCAGCCAGAGGCCGACGGGGGCGCCTGCAGCTCGCGCCGGAGCAACCGGATACCGTGGAGCGCCCCAGGGCGCGATGGGATTTACCGGTAACGCTTCATCGCGCCCGGGTGCGCTCCTACGAACGGGCGGGATCTGGGATTCAGCGCCGCCGTGCTCACCCATGCAGGCGATTGAAGATCGGCACGCCGCAGCGGTAGTGTAGGAGCCGCACATGCCGGGTCCAGACATCCGCCGCGCCGTCGCCCCGACGAGTGCATCCGGCCGGATGCGGACTCAGCCCAGCTCGCTGCGATAACCGGTGTCGATGCTGATGCTGCCGCCTACCGCACGCGACACGCAGGCACAGAGCTTGCGATTCTCCCGGCGCTGCTCGTCGCTGAGGAACACGTCGCGGTGATCGATATCGGCGGAGCTGTCCAGCACCTCCACTGCACACAGGCCGCATTCGCCACGGCGACACTCGGCGATCAGCTCCACCCCGGCATCGGCCAATGCGTCCAGCATCGATTCGTTTTCAGCTACCGGCACTTCCAGGCCCAGCCCCGGCAACTTCACCACGAACGCCTGCGCAGGCACCCGCCCGCTATTGCCGAAGGTTTCGAAGTGCAGGCGCGCACGCGGCCGGCCGGCGGCGTGCCAGTGCTGGCGCACCGCTTCAAGCATGCCTAGCGGCCCGCACACATACACCTCGGCATTGGGCGACAGGCGCGCCAGTTCGGCAGCCAGATCCGGCGGGCCGGCGCTGTCATCGCATTGCAATTGCAAACGTTCGCCCAGCAGTGCTTCCAGCGTGTCGACATACGCCATCGCGCTGCGCGAGCGGCCGGCGTACAGCAGACGAAACGCGCGATGGCGACGCGCCAGCCGCTGCGCCATGCCGATGATGGGTGTAATGCCGATACCGCCGGCGATCAGCAGGATTTCCTCGCCGCTTTCATCCAGCGCGAAGTTGTTGCTGGGCGGCGACATCTCCACCACATCGCCCGGCGCAAGCGTCCACATATGCAACGAGCCGCCGCGGCTGTCGGGCATCTGCCGCACTGCGATCTGGTAGTAGCCATCGGCGCGCGGTTCGCCCACCAACGAATACGAGCGCATATCGTCGCGACCATGCAACTGCACACGGAAATCCACATGGCTGCCCACCTCGAAGCTGCGCGCGGCGCTGCCGGGATCGAGCACGATTTCGCGCACGCCCGGGCAGGCATCGGCAATGCTGACGACGCGGGCGCGATGCCACTGGGTGTCTTTACGCATGAAGGGCTCCAGGCAATGAGGTCTGCCGGCAGGCGCCAGCTGTGACGGCGCTGCAATGCGTCGCCGTGATCGATGACATGGCTGGCCGCACGCGAAGTGCTCAGCCCACCATGCGCAGCGACAGGTCCTGCGCGCGTTGTTCCTGCGCGATCAGGCGGTCGATCACACGCCGCGCCCACATGCCGCCGGCATCGACGTTGAGGTTGTAGAAGGTGTGATCCGGGTGCGCGTCGATGGCGCGTTGTTGCGCTTCCAGCACCGCTTCGTCTTCGCCGAATACTCCTGTCACACCTGCGCGGGTGAGCGTGGTCAGCGACTGGTCGTGCAACGCGTAGTTGCGCATGAACGCCCAGAAGTAATGGCAGGTGGTGTCGGTCTCGGGAGTGATGGTGTTGAGCACGTAGCCGTTGACGCCCTGGCTGCGATCGCCTTCTGGCGCACCGGTGCCGGTGATGGCCACGCCCACATCGATGGCGATGGTGGAGGGCGCCTCGAAACGGATGATCTGCCAGCGATCGACCTTGCCGCGGTAGTCCAGATGGCGGGCGATTTGGCTGGCCCAGAACGGTGGCGGGTCGATATTGCGCATCCAGCGCGACACGACGACGCTGCGATCGCCATGCACCACATCGAACGGCGCTTCGGCCACCTCGTCCTGCCCGATGCTGGAGCCGTGCACGAAGGTCTCGTGGGTCAGGTCCATCAGGTTGTCCAGCACCAGCCGGTAGTCGCACTTGGCATGGATGGTGTGGCCGTCGCCGGCCCAGGCCGGGTCGTGCGACCAGTGCAGATCGGGAATCAGGCGCGTATCGGCCTTGGCCGGGTCGCCCGGCCAGATCCACACGTAGCGGTGCTTTTCGGCAACCGGGAAGCTGCGCACGCAGGCCGAGGGATTGATGGTGTCCTGCGAGGGCATGTGCACGCAGCGCCCCTGTGTGTTGTAGACCAGCCCGTGATAGCCGCACACCACATCGTCGCCGCGCAGCTTGCCCATCGATAAGGGCACCAGCCTATGCCAGCACGCGTCTTCGAGCGCGACCACCGCACCGGCGGTGGTGCGGTAGACCACCACGTCCAGGTTGCAGAGCTTGCGCGGGCTGAGCACGTGCTTGATCTCATGGTCCCAGGCAACGGCGTACCACGCGTTGAGGGGAAACAGCGGCTTGGACTGCGACATGACCGTGACTCCTGGGTGTGTAGGCAACCTGGATGCGACGCGGCTTGCGCCGGCCTGGAGCTAGTTGGCGCGCAATCGCAACGCTGGCGTCTGCTTGCGAGCGAAGTTATGTATACACCGGAGACAATGTGAGAGCGTTACGCACCTGCCAAAATTGTGCGAATATCGATTTGAATCACCGATTATCGGATTGACCGCTTCGCCGGCCGCGCCTACCGTGACCCCACGCTCGCTGTGCTGGAAGGGAACGCAATGGCCGAAATCGTCGCTCTCGCGGATGCGGTGTCGCAGCTGATCGCCGATGGCGATTGTGTGGCGATGGAAGGCTTCACCCACCTGATTCCGCATGCGGCCGGGCACGAGGTCATTCGCCAGCGCAAGCGCGCGCTGCGCCTGGTGCGCATGACTCCCGACCTGATCTACGACCAGTTGATCGGCGCCGGTTGCGCTGCGGCGCTGCGGTTTTCCTGGGGCGGCAATCCCGGCGTCGGTTCGTTGCACCGGCTGCGCGATGCGGTGGAACACGCCTGGCCGCAGCCGCTGCAGATTCGCGAACACAGCCACGCCGATATGGCCAATGCCTATGTGGCCGGTGCGTCGGGGCTGCCGTTTGCAGTGCTGCGTGGGTATGTCGGCTCGGATCTGCCGCGCGTCAACGACAGCATCAAGTTCCTGCAGTGCCCGTATACCGGCCAAACGCTGGCCACCACGCCGGCAGTCAATCCCGATGTCACCGTGATCCACGCCCAGCGGGCCGACCGCCGCGGCAACGTATTGCTCTGGGGTATTCTGGGCGTGCAGAAGGAAGCCGCATTGGCAGCGCGCAAGGTGATCGTGACGGTGGAAGAGATCGTCGACAGCCTCGACGCGCCGCCCAATGCCTGCATCCTGCCGCGCTGGGTCGTCGATGCGGTGTGCGTTGTTCCCGGTGGCGCGGCGCCCTCGTATGCGCATGGCTATTACGCGCGCGACAATCGCTTCTATCTGGCCTGGGATGCGATCGCGCGCGACCGTGCACGCTTCGATGCCTGGATCCAGGCGCATATTCTCGACACCGACGATTTCGCCGGTTTTCAGCGCGTGTATGCGCAGTCGCAGCAGCAGGTGGCCGCATGAGCGCCTACAGCACCAACGAGATGATGACGGTAGCCGCCGCGCGTCGCTTGCCAGACGGCGCGGTGTGTTTCGTCGGTATAGGCTTGCCGTCCACTGCCGCGAATCTGGCACGGCTTACGCATGCGCCCGACGTCACCTTGATCTACGAATCCGGCCCGATCGGTGCGCGCCCGCAGGTATTGCCATTATCCATCGGCGACGGCGAGCTGGCAGAAACTGCCGACACCGTCGTCTCCACGCCAGAGATCTTCCGCTACTGGCTGCAAGGCGGGCGCGTGGATGTGGGCTTTCTGGGCGCGGCGCAGATCGATCGGCACGCCAACCTCAATACCACCGTGATTGGCTCCTACGATGCGCCGAAAACGCGCTTGCCCGGCGCCGGTGGCGCGCCGGAGATTGCGGCCAGCGCCAGGCAGGTGTTCATCATCATGCGCCAGTCCGAACGCAGCTTCGTTTCGAGGTTGGACTTCATCACCACGGTCGGGCATCTGGACGGTGGCGATGCGCGCGCGCGCGCCGGCCTCCCCGGCGCCGGTCCCACCGTGGTCGTCACCGACCTGTGCGTGATGGAGCCCGATCCCGTGACCCGCGAACTCACCGTCACCTCGCTGCACCCTGGCACCACGCGCGAGCAGGTCAGCGCGGCGACCGGGTGGCCGATCCGGTTCGCCGCCGACCTTGCACACACCACGCCGCCCCGTGCCGCCGAGCTGGACGCCTTGCGCGCGCTGCAGGCACGCACCGATGCAGCGCATGGTGCCCAGGCAACGGGAGCCCAGGCATGAATGAGGTCTATCTGATCGATGGCATTCGCACGCCGATCGGCCGTTACGCTGGCGCCTTGTCCAGCGTACGCGCCGACGACCTGGGCGCAGTGCCGATCGCCGCATTGCTGGCGCGGCAATCGCAGCTGGAGCCAGCTGCAATCGACGATGTATACCTGGGCTGCGCCAACCAGGCCGGCGAAGACAATCGCAATGTCGCGCGTATGAGCCTGTTGCTGGCCGGCTTGCCGCCTTCGGTGCCGGGCAGCACGCTCAATCGTCTGTGCGGCTCCGGGTTGGACGCGATCGGCACGGTGGCGCGCAGCATTCGTGCCGGCGAACTGGATCTTGCCATTGCCGGTGGGGTCGAATCGATGTCGCGCGCGCCGTGGGTGCTGGGCAAGGCCGACAGCGCCTTCGCCCGCACCCAGCAACTGGAAGACACCACCATGGGCTGGCGCTTCATCAATCCGCGCCTGCAGGCCGTCTATGGCACCGAATTGATGGGTGAGACGGCAGAAAACGTGGCGCAGCGGTACGCCATCGCGCGCGAGGACCAGGACGCGTTCGCACTGCGCAGCCAGCAACGCGTGGCGGCGGCGCAGGCAGCCGGTTTCTTCGATGCGGAAATCGCCCCGGTGGCCGTGGCCGGGCGCAAGGGCGGCGATGCCTCCACCGTCGAACACGACGAAGCGCCGCGGCCTAATACCACCGCCGAGATGCTGGCCAAGCTCAAGCCGGTGTTCCGCCAGCCCGGCACCGTCACGGCCGGCAACGCCTCCGGTCTCAACGATGGCGCCGCCGCCTTGCTGCTGGCCTCTGCGCAGGCCGTGCAGACCCATCGGCTGACGCCGCGCGCGCGGGTATTGGGGTTCGCCTCGGCGGGCGTGGAGCCGGCGTACATGGGCATCGGCCCGGTGCCGGCCGCCCAGCGCCTGATGGCGCGCTTGCACCTGCGCATCGCGCAGTTCGACGCGATCGAACTCAATGAAGCCTTCGCTGCGCAGGCGCTGGCCTGCACGCGCGCATTCGGCCTGGCCGACGATGCCGCACACGTCAATGCCAACGGTGGCGCCATTGCGCTCGGGCATCCGCTCGGCATGAGCGGCGCGCGGCTGGCGCTGACCTTGCTGCGGCAGCTGGAGGCGGGCAACGGGCGATTCGGGCTGGCCAGCATGTGCATCGGGGTAGGGCAGGGCGTGGCGCTGGCGATCGAGCGCCTGTGAACCTGCTGTTGCAACCTCCCTCGTCCTTCCCTCGCACCTATGTCGTTCTAGTCGTCTTGCTGCCGACGGAGATTTCAAGATGCGCGATCCCACCACCGACCAACCTGCCATCGCCGACCCGCTGCTCGGTTATCGCCGCAGCCTGCCCGGTACGCAGCCGGCGTACCTGCATCCGGCATACGCCTCCACCACGCTGCGCGGGCCCACGCGTGATCCGATCGACTTGCCGGTCACGTTGTCGGAAGTCACCGGCCCGCGGCTGGATCGGCTCACGCTGGGCGCGCACGCGGCCGATCTCACTGCAGGGTTTGGCGGCGCGCCGCTGGGTGAGCGCATCATCGTCTCCGGCCGCGTGCTCGACGAAAACGGCAGGCCGGTCCGCAACAGCGTGGTAGAAGTGTGGCAATGCAACGCGGCTGGTCGCTACCAGCACGCTGGCGATCAGCACGATGCACCGCTGGACCCGAACTTCCGCGGCACCGGCCAGGTGCTGACCGATGAGCGCGGCCGCTACAGTTTCAAGACCATCAAGCCCGGCGCGTATCCGTGGCGCAATCACTACAACGCCTGGCGGCCAGCGCACATCCATTTTTCGTTGCACGGCGATGGCATCGGGCAGCGGCTGGTCACCCAGATGTATTTCCCCGGCGACCCGCTGCTGGCGCACGACCCCATCTTCAACTGTGTCGACGATGCGCTGGCGCGCGAGCGCATGGTGTCCAGTTTCGACTGGGAAAATGCGGTCAGCGAATACGCCTTGGCGTATCGCTTCGACATCGTCTTGCGCGGTCGCAAGCAAACGGTCTGGGAGTGACACGATGAGCCTGCATGCAACGCCGTCGCAAACCGTCGGCCCGTACTACCGGCTCGGGTTGGAGGCGCTGTATCGCCAGCAGATCGCACCTGCGCACGCCGCGGGCACGCATGTGCAGATCAGCGGTCGCATCGTCGATGGCGCCGGCGCGCCGGTGGCCGATGCGGTGCTGGAAGTGTGGCAAGCCGACGCTAGCGGCATCTATGCGCATGCGGCCGACGGTCGCTGCGAGGCGCACGACCCCAGCTTCGACGGGTGGGGTCGGGTGCCCACCGATGCGCGCGGGCGTTTTTCCTTCAGCACCATCAAGCCGGGCAGGGTGGCGGGCCCGGACGGCAAGCAGCAGGCGGCGCATCTGACGGTGCTGGTCTTCATGCGCGGCCTGTTGCGCGGGGTGTCGACGCGGCTGTATTTCGCCGACGACCCGCAGCTGGGCAGCGACCCGATCCTGGCGCTGGTGCCGGCCGAGCGGCGCGCCACCTTGCTGGCCCAGCCGCATCCAGGCGGTGCCTATGTGTGGGACATCCACATGCAGGGCGACGCGGAAACGGTGTTCTTTCGCTATTGATCCGCATGCCGACGTTGAAACGCCGTATGCGTGCGGGGACAGCGCTGCATGCTGCCGGCGCGCTGCGGCGTCAACAGCGCCAGAGGCGCCGCCGCACAAGCGCCGACTGCCGCAAACCGCCAAGGTGTCTCCGGCGGCAAGCAATGCGCCGTGCAGCTCACGCACACATATCAAGAACAGCGCTCGTGGCAGGCAAGCGAACACGCGCACTCGCGTGCATGCACCGCAAGCACGCGTGACCTCATCCACATCACCCCGGCAGTGCCAGGCGCGCCGCATGCATTGCCCTTTAGTCTAGGGCCTGTTAACACTAATGGCCCGAGCGATTAAACTATTGGGCATGGAGATCACGCCAGCACAATTTTCTCTGATCGAACACTGCCTGCCGGCGCAGCGCGGCAATGTCAGCATGACCAACCTGCAAGTGGTCAACGCCATCCTTTACGTTGCCGAGCATGGCTGCAAATGGCGCGGCCTACCCAAGCGCTTTGGCAACTGGCATACGGTCTACACACGCATGAACCGTT
>NZ_VZPL01000066.1 GCF_008801575.1 Xanthomonas cissicola
ACTGTTCCGTCGCTTGAAAGGCTACCGCCGGATTTTCTCGCGCTTCGAGAAGCTGGATGTCATGTTCCTTGGATTCCTCAGCTTCGTCCTAGTCGTTGATGGGCTTCGGATGTGTTAACAGGCCCTAGTCGCAGCTGCGGCCGCTAACACCAAGGCACGCTTACGTGAAATGGGCATGGGCGGCGCTTTGCAACACTGCAGGGCGCTGGCAAGCATTGCAAACAGGCAGGGATCGCCGATGATGCGCCAGACGACCGCCAGTTGGGCCTGGTCGGTGTCGCTGCCCATATCGCAACGCGTTATTTGATTGCAGCTATCAATCGTATTCGGAACGGCCGACAGGACGTCGCCATCGCCCGCCAGGCGTTGGTGGTAGTCCTGTCAGCCGTGTTTTCGCAGTTCATCGTTGGTTTTTTGGGGGAAATGAGAATGACGCAAGGGTCCACCGTGGCGACAGCCAGCGGCGCAGACGCCGGTTTACTGTCCAAGGAGCGCATCATTGCGCGGCCGGGGTTCAATCGTTGGTTGGTACCGCCGGCAGCACTGGCGATCCACCTGTGTATCGGCATGGCCTACGGCTTCAGCGTGTTCTGGCTGCCGTTGTCCAAGGCGCTAGGCATCACCGAGTCGATCGCGTGCCCGGCCGATATGGGCCTGTTCGCGCGTATGGTGGCCACCACCTGCGACTGGAAGATCAGCGAATTGCAGTGGATGTACACGCTGTTCTTCGTGCTGCTGGGGTGCTCGGCGGCGATCTGGGGCGGCTGGCTGGAACGGGCCGGCCCGCGCAAGGCCGGTGTGGTCTCGGCGCTGTGCTGGTGCGGCGGGCTGGTGATCTCGGCAGTCGGCATCCACTTCCATCAGATCTGGATGCTGTGGCTGGGCTCGGGCGTGATCGGCGGTATCGGCCTGGGTCTGGGCTACATCTCGCCGGTGTCGACGCTGATCAAGTGGTTCCCGGACCGACGCGGTATGGCGACGGGCATGGCGATCATGGGCTTTGGCGGCGGCGCGATGATCGGCAGCCCGTTGGCCGATGCGCTGATGCGCCATTTCGCGACCCCCACCTCGGTGGGCGTGATGGAAACCTTCCTGGTGATGGCGGCGCTGTACTTCGTCTTCATGATGGCCGGCGCGTTCGGTTACCGCGTGCCGCCGAGCGGCTGGACCCCGGCCGGCTGGACCGCGCCGGTGGCCAGCAGCAATGCCATGATCACCGCCAACCACGTGCATGTGAAAAAGGTCTGGGGCATCCCGCAGTTCTGGTTGCTGTGGGGCGTGCTGTGCCTAAACGTCTCGGCCGGCATCGGCGTGATCGGCATGTCCTCGCCGATGTTGCAGGAAGTGTTCGGCGGCCGTCTGATCGGCGTGGATGTGGGCTTCGCCAGCCTGGATCCGACCCAGCTGGCCAGCATCGCAGCCATCGCGGCCGGCTTCACCGGTCTGCTCAGCCTGTTCAACATCGGCGGCCGGTTCTTCTGGGCCAGCATGTCCGACAAGCTCGGCCGCAAGAACACCTACACGCTGTTCTTCGTGCTGGGCATCTGCCTGTATGCAGCGGCGCCGTCGGCTGGCGGTATTGGTGGCATCGCGCTGTTTGCGGGCATCTTCTGCATCATCCTGTCGATGTACGGCGGCGGTTTCGCCACCATTCCGGCGTATCTGGCCGACCTGTTCGGTACCCAGATGGTCGGCGCCATCCACGGCCGGCTGCTGACTGCCTGGGCAACCGCCGGCATCCTGGGTCCGGTGGTGGTGGGTTACATGCGCGAGTACCAGCTGGCGCACGGCAGCCCGCCGTCACAGGTCTACAACACCACCATGTACATCCTTGCCGGCATGCTCGTGCTCGGCCTGATCTGCAATCTGTTGGTGCGCCCGGTAGCCGCACGTCACTTCATGACGCCCGACGAACTGGCACGCGAAAAGCAGCTGGCGCACGAAAAGGTCGACCGTACCGGGCATGGCACGATTCCACCGGAACAAATGGCGCGCATCGGTCATGGCGGCAACCCGGTACTGGTCGCGTTTGCCTGGCTGGCGGTGGGTATCCCGATGCTGTTCGGTATCTGGGTCACGCTGCAAAAAGCCTTCGTGCTGTTCCATTGAGGTGAGATGACCAGTCCGTCTTCCCGCTCCGTGCGTCCGGGCAGTGTGGTACGCACGGTCCGTCGCCATCGTGGCGGCCGCAGCACCACGGTGCAGGACATGGTGGCGGCCGAAATGCCGGTCGCCTTCATCTACAACGGCGTGCCGTTCGCGGTGATGATGGCCACGCCGGAGGACCTGGAGGATTTCGCACTTGGGTTCTCGTTGAGCGAAGGCATCGTCGATCACGCGCAGGACTTGCGCGTGATCGCGGTGGAGACGTTTCTGGAAGGCGCTTCGCTGCAAATAGAAATCCCGCCCGAGCGCGCAGCCGCGTTGGACCAACGGCGGCGCAATCTGGACGGGCGCAGCGGTTGCGGGGTGTGCGGCAACGCGTCCATCGAAGCGGTGCTGCGTGTGCCGCCGGTGCTGCACTCGTCGCTGCAGATCGACGTGGATGCCTTGGCGCATGCGCTGGATGCGCTGCATGCACGGCAGCCCATCGCCGCGCAGACCGGCGCCGTGCACGCGGCTGCTTGGGCCGATGCGCAGGGCAATGTGCAGCTGGTCCGCGAAGACGTGGGCCGGCATAACGCGTTGGATAAATTGATCGGTGCATTGGCGCGCGCGCGCATCGATGCATCGCGCGGGTTCGCGGTGGTCACCAGCCGCGCCAGTTACGAAATGGCCATGAAAGCCGCGCAGGCCCGAATTCCGCTGCTCGCAGCGATTTCGGCGCCAACTGCGCTGGCGATCAGCTTGGCCGAGAGTGCGGGACTGACCCTGATCGGGTTTGCCCGCGATCACGATTGTGTCGTTTACAGCCATCCGCAGCGCCTGGATCTGGGCGTTGCCGTGGGAGAGCCCGCATGAGCAAGAAAACCATCAAGCAGTACGATAATCCCGCGGGCGGCTGGGGCGCATTGCGCTCGGTGGCCAAGCACCTGATGGAACAGGACATCGCCGTGCAGGGCGCCAAGACGCTGCTGCATGCCAACCAGCCGGACGGCTTCGACTGCCCCGGTTGCGCCTGGCCGGATCGCGACCATACGTCCACCTTCGAATTTTGCGAAAACGGCGCCAAGGCCGTGGCGGCCGAGTCCACCGCACGTCGCGCCGGGCCGGAGCTGTTCGCTTCGCACACCGTCAGCCTGCTGTCGCAATACAGCGATTACTGGTTGGAAGGGCAGGGTCGCCTGACCCACCCGATGCGCTACGACGCTGCGACCGACCACTACGTGCCGGTGAGCTGGGACGATGCCTTTGCGCAGATCGCGCGGCATCTCAATGGCCTGGCAACGCCGGATGAGGCGATCTTCTACACCTCCGGGCGCACCAGCAACGAGGCAGCGTTCCTGTATCAGTTGTTCGTGCGCGAGTTCGGCACCAACAATTTCCCCGATTGCTCCAACATGTGCCATGAGCCCTCCGGCACCGCGCTGCGGTCGCAGATCGGGGTGGGCAAGGGCACGGTGTCGCTGCACGATTTCGAGCTGGCCGACGCCATCTTCATCTTCGGGCAGAACCCGGGCACCAATCATCCGCGCATGCTGGGCGAGTTGCGTCAGGCGTCCAAGCGCGGTGCGGCAATTGCGGCGTTCAACCCGCTGCGCGAGCGTGGGCTGGAAAAGTTCGCCGACCCGCAGGACAAGCTGGAGATGTTGCACAACGGCTCCACGCGCATCGCTTCGGATTATTTCCAGCTCAAGATCGGCGGCGACCTGGCTGCGGTGAAGGGCATCATCAAGCACGTGCTGGAGCGCGATGCGCAGGCGCAGCGCGATGGCACGCCGCGCTTGCTGGACCTGGAGTTCATCCAGGCGCACACCGCCAATTTCGAGGCGTTCGCTGCCGACGTGCACGCGGAACGCTGGGACACCATCGTCGAAGAATCCGGGCTGGACGAAACCGCGCTGCGCAAGGCCGGCGAGATCTATCTCAATGCCGAGCGCGTGATTGCCTGCTGGGGCATGGGCATCACCCAGCACAAGCATTCGGTGGCGACCATTCACATGATCACCAACCTGCTGCTGCTGCGCGGCAACCTGGGCCGGCCCGGCGCGGGCGTTTGCCCGGTGCGCGGGCACAGCAACGTGCAGGGCGACCGCACGATGATGATCTATGAAAAGCCGCCGGCCGCGTTCCTGGACAAGCTGCAATCGGTGTTCGGTTTCGCGCCCCCGCGCGCAGACGGGTTCGATACCGTGGGTGCGATCGAGGCGATGCTGGATGGGCGGGGCAAGGTGTTCTTCGCGATGGGCGGCAATTTTGCTGCCGCCACGCCGGATACCGATGCCACGCACCGCGCGTTGCGCAACTGCGAATTGACCGTGCATGTCACCACCAAGCTCAATCGCAGCCACTTGGTGCATGGGCGTGATGCGTTGATCCTGCCGTGTCTGGGGCGCACCGAGATCGACATCCAGGATGCCGGCGCGCAAGGCGTGACGGTGGAAGATTCGATGAGCATGGTGCACCTGTCGGCCGGCATCAATCCGCCGGCCTCGCCGGACCTGCTGTCGGAACCGGCGATCGTGGCGCGCATGGCCGAAGCCACGCTGGGCGCACGCAGCGCGATCCGCTGGCGCTGGCTGGTGGGCGATTACGACCGCGTGCGCGATCTCATCGCGCAGGTGTTTCCGGACTTTGCCGGGTTCAACGAACGTGTGCGTACGCCGGGTGGGTTCCGTTTGTCCAACACCGCCCGCGATCGCCAGTGGGTGACGCCGGAACAACGTACCGTGTTCAAGCCGCATGCGGTGCCCACCGACAATCCCATCCACCGCGCGCGCCGCAGCCACACAGAGCGGATGGTGTTTACGCTGGCCACCACGCGTTCGCACGATCAGTACAACACCACCATCTACGGTTTGGACGACCGCTATCGCGGTGTGTTCGGCGAGCGCCGCGTGCTGTTCATTAATGGGGCGGATATCGCGGCGTTGAACATGAAGGCGGGCGATTGGGTGGACCTGGAAAGCCTGTGCGAGGACGGCGTGCGCCGCGAGGCGCGGCGTTTCATGTTGGTGGACTACAACATCCCGCGTGGCTGCCTGGCCGCGTACTACCCGGAAACCAATGCGCTGGTGCCGTTGTCCAGTTTCGCCGACGAGGCGCGTACGCCGACCTCCAAGTCGATTCCGGTCATCGTGCTGCCGCACCGCGCCGAAACCGCCGATGCGGCGCCGCGCGATATCGGAGCGGTGCTTGTCCGCTGATCCACAGCTCACCGTACAGCTGTTGCATGCGCTTGCCGACGCGCCCAATGGCGTGTCGCTGGCCCGGCTATGCAAGCACCTGGGCGTGCGCATGAGCGTGCTGCTGCGCACGCTCGCCTGGTTGGGGACGGCGAACCTGGACGGTCAACCGGGTCCGGATTGGGTGCGCGTGGAAGATCGCGGCGAGCGGCAATGTGCGGTGCTGACGCCGGTTGGGTTGGCCGAGCATGCGCGGCAAGCCGCGGCGCAGGCGACGTAGGGCGGCTGCGCGAGTTGTTGCCGCTTTGATGAGGATCTGGCGGTCTACGGATTTGGCATCCATTGACGGGCGAAGGTCGAAAGCTTCGACGGTCGAGTGCGCGGTGTGCTTGTTGAAAAGCGGGGGGCAGCGTGTCGCTGCTTGCCTTATTGGAAGCTTTGCAGACCGACCAACTCAACTGGTCCTTGCCCGCTCACCGTCGCGGGACCCTTGGCGGCATGGATGCCGCCACGGAGCCACAAGGACGTACGTGCGGCGTGTCCTGCGATGGTGGGCGGGCAAGGCCCTGCAGCAAACGCGAAGGCCCCACACCTTGCAGGCTGAGCAGTCGACGATCTCCGGTTACGATTTGCCTGACACTGCTGCGAACATCTGGTTCAAGACGAGTGGGACACGATCCACAGCACCGTCAGTCACGCCTGTAACTTTTCACCACCCGGTTCGCCTGCGCAAAGCAGTGCTGTGATCTGCCAGAATCGGCCGTCTTGTTTTTTTGGATGTCGATCAACGATGACTGCCGCCGCGCCGCTCGCCACACCCACCAATTCACCCGCGCGCGTGCTGTTCGCCAGCCTGATCGGCACCACCATCGAGTTCTTCGATTTCTATATCTACGCCACCGCCGCAGTGCTGGTGTTCCCCACACTGTTCTTTCCCGCCGGCGATGGCAGTGCGGCGATGCTGCAGTCGTTGGCCACCTTTGCGGTGGCGTTTGTCGCGCGGCCGGTGGGATCGGCGGTGTTCGGTCACTTCGGCGACCGGGTAGGGCGCAAGGCCACGCTGGTGGCGGCGCTGCTGACGATGGGGTTGTCCACCGTGGCGATCGGCCTGCTGCCCAGTTACGCGCAGATCGGTGTATTTGCGCCCGCATTGCTGGTGCTGTGCCGCTTCGGCCAGGGGTTGGGGCTGGGCGGCG
This sequence comes from Xanthomonas cissicola, assembly GCF_008801575.1. Taxonomy (GTDB): domain Bacteria; phylum Pseudomonadota; class Gammaproteobacteria; order Xanthomonadales; family Xanthomonadaceae; genus Xanthomonas; species Xanthomonas cissicola. The sequence goes on from NZ_VZPL01000066.1 coordinate 6,482, forward strand.
AATGGGGCGGGGCCGTGCTGCTGGCCACCGAGAACGCGCCGCCTGGCAAGCGCGTGTGGTACGGCATGTTTCCGCAACTGGGCGCGCCGCTGGGGTTTTTGTTGTCCACCGGCACCTTTCTGGGCATGGGCGCAGCGCTGGACGATGCGCAGTTCATGCAGTGGGGCTGGCGCGTGCCGTTTTTGGCCAGTGCCTTGCTCGTACTGACGGGGCTGTGGGTACGCCTGAGCATCACCGAGACGCCAGATTTCCAGAGGACGCTGGACCGCAAGACGCGTGTCAGGCTGCCGCTGGGCACCGTGGTCTGGCAGCATTGGCCGGCACTGATCGTCGGCACGCTGGGCGCGTTCGCCACCTTCGTGCTGTTTTATCTGATGACGGTCTTTGCACTGGGCTATGGCACCAAGACGCTGGGTTACGACAAGGAACAATTCCTATTGTTGCAGATGGCCGGCATCGTGTTTTTTGCGCTGGGCATTCCGTTGTCGGCCAAGTTTGGCGACCGGCACGGCGCGCCGCTGGCGATGATGCTGGCCAGCATCGCCATCGTGGCATTCGGCCTGGCGTTTGCGCCGCTGTTTCAGGCCAGCCACCCGTTGCAGGTGCTGGCGTTCCTGTCGCTAGGGTTTTTCTTCATGGGCCTGACCTATGGTCCCTGCGGCACGCTGCTGGCCGAGCTGTATCCCACCGAGGTGCGCTACACCGGCGCGTCGCTGTCGTTCAATCTGGCCAGCATCTTGGGTGCGGCGCCGGCGCCCTACGTGGCCACGCAACTGGCGGCCAGTTACGGCGTGCAATCGGTGGGGTATTACCTGGGCGGGGCGGCGGTGCTGAGCCTGGTCGCGCTGGTAGTGGCGCGGCGCTGGCGTCGCTGACCGGAGATCGCGACGGTTTATGGAGTGTCCGGATCGTGCAGCAGCACGGCGGCGCACGATGACGCGATACCAGGCACGCCTCAGTGCGCTGCCGCAGCGCCGTGCTGCTGATCTGGCTTCTAGCCGAAGATCCGCTTGAGCGTGCGGCCCAGCCAGCCACCGTGCTGATGGGTGCGCGAAAACCGGTCCAGGTGTACGATCACCTGCGGTGCGTAGGTCTGATCGTCGCCGCGAATATGGTTGAACAGCCAGCGCGAGAGCATGTTGCGCAGCTCGTCGCTGACGTCTTCGCCGGCCTGGAAGCGCAGGCGGTATTCGCCGACCCGTTTGCCGAATACCGCGTGCACGCGCTGGTGCGCCTGGCTGAAGGGATAGCCCGCTTCCTGCATCAATTCTTCTTCGAAGGCGAAGTGCGAGAGCGTGTAATCGATCAGTTCGTTGATCACCTCCGCCACTGCCAGTTGCTGCAGACTGGTCTGCGTAACATGCAGCTGATTGATCATGTCCACAATGCGCCGGTGTTGATGATCGATCACCTCGATCCCGGTGTTGAGGTCGTCCTGCCAGACCAGCAGTGCCATCGAAGTACCTTGCCCAATGCGATGGGCATACGGTAAGCCGCGCGCGCCGGCCGGGCGTTGATCTGGATCAAGGCATGTCGGCAGACGCGTCATCCGCACGCGCCGCTTGGGCCTGCAGACGATGCGGGATCAGCTTGCCAGACGCACCTGGTTACGGCCGCCGGCCTTGGCCAGATACAGGTGCTTGTCCGCTTCGTTCAGCAGGTAATGCAGCGACTGGTCGCTTTCGCTGGCGATGCATACGCCGATGCTCACCGTCATGCTCAACGTTTCGTCTCCCACGCGCACGCGCAGGGCGCTGATGCGCTCGCGCAGGGTTTCGAAATAGCTGGTGGCGTTGGCGGCATCCAGCCCGGGCACCAACAGGCAGAATTCTTCGCCACCGAAGCGTGCGACCAGATCTTGCGGCCGCGCATGCCCGGACACCGACGCGGCCACCGCACGCAACGCTTGGTCGCCGGCTTCGTGGCCCCAGGTGTCGTTAATGTGCTTGAAATGGTCGATATCCACCATCGCGGCGGTCACCGTCTGGTCCTCCAACAACAGCTTTGGAATGACCCGTTGGCTCTGTTCCAGAAAATAGCGCCGGTTGGGCAGGCCGGTGAGGAAGTCGCGGGTGGCAAGATCCTGCAGCGTGCCGATCAGTTCCAACTGGTCCACGTTCTGCGACACGCGGCAGAAGAATTCTTCGCGCGAAAAGGGCTTGCGCAGGAAGTCGTTGGCGCCGTTCTTCAGGAAACGCGGGATCAGTGACGAATCGCTGTTGCCGGATATGCCGATCACCGCCACCTTGTCGCGCGAGCGGATCGCGCGCAGCCGGCGGGTGAATTCCACACCATCCATTCCAGGCATTTCCTGGTCGACGATGGTCAGGCGAATGTCGGGGTCGCGTTCGATCGCGTCCAGCCCGGCAGCGCCGTCGGCCGCCAGCACCACGCGGTAGCCGTACATCGACAGCAGGGCGCCGGCATAGGTGCGTGCCGACAGCGAGTCGTCCACCACCAGGGCGGCGATCCGGCGATTGCGCTCCAGGCGCTGCACCAGCCATGCCAGGTACTCGATGCTGCCCGGTGCATTTTTCAGCACGTAATCGATGATCTGCTGCTGCAGCACGCGCTGGCGCAGGTCTTCGTCGTACACGCCGCTGACCACCACGGTGGGCAGTTTGCGCGAGAGAAAGAATTCCACGACCTTGTCGCGGTCGCCGTCGACCAGCACCAGGCCGGTGAGGACCAGAAACCAGCCGTCCTCTTCGTCCAATACACGCGCCGCTTCGGCCAAGGTCGAGACGACCGTGACCGGGAGTTCCACGCGTTGCTCGATGGCTTCGCGCAGCATGCTGGTGAACGTGCGCGAGTTCTCCACCAACAGCACCCGCTGCGGTAGGACTGCACTTTCACTATTGCGATGTAGGGTACCTGGGGACATCGGCTGGCCGTCTGGATCGAACCGTCAGGTCAGCTAACGGCCCTGCTCGCCAAAACTTGAGCACCACGTTCCAAAGCGTGGCGGTCACCACAGCGCATCGCGCAGCCTATACCAGCTCATCGCCGCCACCAGCAGCGGGGTCCGCAGCCGCTGCCCGCCAGGGAACGGGCGGTGGCCGATGCGTTCGAACACGTCCAGGCGCCGGCTCTGGCCGGCGATGGCCTCGGCAATGACCTGGCCGGCCAGGCCGGTGGCAGCCACGCCATGTCCGGAAAAGCCCTGTGCGAAGTACAGGTTGGGCGCCAGCCGGCCCCAGTGCGGTGCACGGTTGCGCGAGATGTCCACGTAGCCGCCCCACAGCGTTTCCAGCGGCACAGCGTGCAGCTGCGGGAATACCGTGTGCATGCGCCGGGTCATCAGGCGCTGCAAGCCAGCAGGCGGACGCGAGGAGTAACTGGCACGCCCGCCGAACAGCAGGCGGTGATCGGCACTGAGCCGATAGTAATCCAGTGCCCAGTTGGTATCGGCTACCGCCATGTCGTTGGCGATCAGGGCGCGTGCACGCGCTTGTCCCAATGGCGGCGTGGCGCCGACATAGGTGCCGACCGGCATGATGCGCTGCTCCAGGGGCGGGGCGATGCCGTGCAGCAGCGCATTGCCGGCGATCACGCCGAACGCGGCGGTCACGCTGCCGTGGGCGGTATGCATCACCACGCGCGCCCCGGGTTGCTGCCTGGTCACGGCCGAATCTTCGTAGATGCGCACGCCGGCGGCCAGCGCGGCCCGTGCCAGGCCCAATGCATAGGCCAGCGGATGCAGATGGCCGCTGGCGGGGTCGAACATGGCCCCTAGGTACAGCGGGCTGTCCAGCATTTGGCGGGTGCGTGCGCGGTCCCACCACTGCAGCGGGTAGTCGTAGCGTTCGGCCATGCGCACGATGCCGTGCTGCAGCGCCCGTACCTGACGCGGCTTCAGCGGCACATGCGCGTGGCCGTCGCGCCAGTCGCAGGCGATGGCATGGCCGGCGATGCGTGCGCGCAGCAGGCGCATGCCGTCGCGCGAGAAATCGAACAACAGGCGAGCATCGTCGTTGCCGACCAGCGCTTCCAGCGTTTCCTGCTCGCACCCGTAGCCAACGATGGCCTGGCCGCCATTGCGCCCTGACGCGCCCCAGCCCACACGCCGGGCTTCCAGCACGGTGACGGCGTAACCGGCCTCGGCCAGCGCCAGCGCAGCGGTGAGGCCGGTATAGCCACCGCCGAGAATGCAGACGTCGGCGTGTTCGGCGCCTTGCAGGCGCGGTTGTTGGGGTAGGGCTGGCGTGCTGCGTGCGTACCAGCTGTCCGGATACCCGTTGCCCGGCGAGTTGCTGTGCGGCAGTGGCGCGTGCGGGCGAGCCATTACACGGTGCGCAGGTACCGCGCGTAATCCAGGTCCGGTACCTGCGCCTGGTAGTCGAGCAGCTCGCGTTGTTTCTGCTGGCCGAATACGTGCTGGAACTGCGTGCCGAACTGCTCGCCGATGAAGTCGCTGCCGAGGAACGCATCCACCGCGCCTTGCCAGCTGCGTGGAGCGAACACCGACTGTGCGTACGCATTGCCGGTGACCGGCGCGGTGGGTTCGGCCGGCTGCCGCAGGCCGTCCAGCATCGCGGCCAGCACGGCTGCAGCGGCCAGATATGGGTTGGCATCGGCGCCGGCAATGCGGTGTTCGATGCGGGTGTTGTGCGCATCGCTGTGCGGGATGCGCAGTGCCACGGTACGGTTGTTGAAGCCCCAGCTCGCATCCAGCGGCACGAACGCATTGCTGACGAAGCGGCGATAGCTGTTGGCATGCGGGGCGAACATCAAGAGCGAGGCATCTGCATGCCGCTGTAGCCCGGCGATGGCGTGGCGTAGCGACTGCGCAGGCGCGTCGGCGGCGCTGGTCAGCACGTTGTGCCCGGCGGCATCGAGCAGGCTCACATGCACATGCAAACCGCTGCCGGCCTGGCCGGGGAAAGGCTTGGCCATGAAACTGGCCAGCTTGCCCTGTTGCTGCGCAATGGCTTTGATGGTGCGCTTGAGCAGAACCGCCTCATCGCAGGCGGCCACCGCATCGGCACGGTGTTGCAGATTGATTTCGAACTGGCCGGGTGCGTACTCGGCCACGGCGGTGTCGGCCGGAATGCCTTGCTGTCTGCAAGCGACGGTGACCGCATCGGTGAAGCCACGCTGGTCGTCCAGATCCTGCAGCGAATATACCTGCGTGCTGTCGCTGCGTTCGCCGGTGATCGGGTCGCGCGGGGTTTGCGGGCGCCCCTGCGCATCGGCCACCGCATCGAACAGATAGAACTCAAGCTCTACGGCGATGACCGGGGTCAGGCCGAGTGCGCCAAACCCCTGCAGCACGCGCTGCAACACCGCCCGCGGGGCAACCTCGAACAGCCCGCCTTCGGGTGTGTGCATCGCCAGCAACAGCTGCGCCATCGGCCGTGGCGCCCAGGGCACCGGTCGTAGCGAGCCTTCGATCGGCCGGCAGATGCGGTCGGCGTCGCCGATCGCGTAGCCAAGACCGGTTTCTTCCACGGTGTTGCCGGTGATGTCGGTGGCGATCAGCGACATCGGCAGGCACACGCCGTCGCGATACACCTTGCTCAGCGCATCGGCGGTTACGCGCTTGCCGCGCAGCACGCCATTGGTGTCGGGCAATAACAGATCGACAGACTCGCACCCGGCGATGCGAGAGAGGGTGTGGGCATCGGCAGCGGGCAGGGACGCGACGGAAGTCTCGGAAGCCATGGGCAACACCTGCGAAGTCGCCGCGCAGCGTAGCAAAGCGCGTGTGAGCAATCGCAAGCGCACTGGCGCGCCTGGCAATGCCGGCGATGGCGCGGTAACTTCGACCGTATCGACGTTCCACCCAACGCATCGGATCTTTGCGCATGGCTGTCGTTCCGCTGGTCGGCCTGCCGACCGATCGCATCCTGCAAGGGCCTCATCCGTTCCTGGCCGCCGGCGAGAAGTACATCCGCGCGGTGGTCGAGGCGGCCGGTGCGATGCCGGTGCTGTTGCCCAGCCTGCAGCCGGCATTGGATGCGGGCGCGTGGCTGGAGCGGCTGGATGGGCTGCTGTTGACCGGAGCGGTCAGCAATGTGGAGCCGCATCACTACAGCGACGAGCCCAGTTGGGAAGGCAACCCGCACGACCCGGCGCGCGATGCCACCAGCCTCGGGCTGATCCCGCAGGCGCTTGCGCGTGGCCTGCCGGTGCTGGCGATCTGCCGCGGGCTGCAGGAAGTCAACGTGGCCTTGGGCGGGCGCCTGCATCAGCGCGTGCACGACGTGCCCGGCATGGCCGATCACCGGGAGGACCCGGGCACACCGATAGACACGCAATACGGTCCGGCGCATGTGGTGCACCTGCATCCCGGCGGTTGGCTGGCGGACATGAGCGACAGCGCCCAGGTGTGGGTCAATTCCCTGCACGGGCAGGGAATTGCCACGCTGGCCGAGGGCTTGCTGATCGAAGCCACCGCGCCGGACGGTCTGATCGAAGCGTTCCACGGCCCCGGCCCGGGCTTTCTGCTGGCGGTGCAATGGCATCCGGAATGGCGTGTCACACAGCATCCGTTCTACCGTGCCATCTTTCAGGCCTTCGGCGAGGCCTGTCGCCAATACGCCGCGCGACGCGGCAAGTGAGGTTGCATGTCCATCCGCACACGTTCGCGCAAGACCACGTCCACGCAGCCGGAGAGCGCGCTGCGCCGCTGGCTCAAGGAGCGCAGCATCACCGAGGTGGAATGCCTGGTGCCGGACATCACCGGTAACGCCCGCGGCAAGATCATTCCCGCCGACAAGTTCTCGCACGATTACGGCACGCGCCTGCCGGAAGGCATCTTCGCCACTACCGTGACCGGCGATTTCCCGGACGACTACTACGCGCTGACCTCGCCATCGGATTCGGACATGCATCTGCGCCCGGATGCCAGCACCGTGCGCATGGTGCCGTGGGCGGCAGACCCCACTGCGCAGGTCATCCACGACTGCTATACCAAGGATGGCCAGCCGCACGAACTTGCCCCGCGCAACGTGCTGCGCCGCGTGCTGGATGCCTATGCCCAGGCCGAGCTGCAACCGGTGGTGGCGCCAGAGCTGGAATTCTTCCTGGTGCAGAAAAACACCGACCCCGACTTCCCGCTGTTGCCACCGGCCGGGCGCTCGGGGCGGCCGGAAACGGCGCGGCAGTCGTACTCGATCGACGCAGTCAACGAGTTCGACCCCATCCTGGACCTGATGTACGACTATTGTGATGCGATGGAACTGGACGTGGACACGCTGATCCACGAATCCGGCGCCGCGCAGTTGGAAGTCAACTTCACCCATGCCGACCCGATGTCGCGCGCTGACCAGGTGTTCCTGTTCAAGCGCACCATGCGCGAAGCCGCGCTGCGGCACGGTGTGTATGCCACGTTCCTGGCCAAGCCAATGGAAACCGAGCCAGGCAGTGCGATGCATATCCACCAGAGCCTGCTGCATGCCGGCACCGGCAAGAACGTATTCAGCGGCAAGCGCGAGGGCGGTTTCAGCGATACCTTCGCGCATTATCTGGGTGGCCTGCAGAAATACATCCCGATGGCGATGGGCCTGCTGGCGCCCAACGTCAATTCTTACCGGCGGTTGATGTTCGGCGAGGTGTCGCCGAGCAATGTGGTGTGGGGCTTCGACAACCGCACCTGCGGGCTGCGCGTGCCCATCGATGTGCCGCAGAACATGCGGGTGGAAAGCCGCTTCGCCGGCTCCGACGCCAACCCGTATCTGGCCATGGCCGCGACGCTGGCCTGCGGGTTATTGGGGATCGGCGAAAAGCTCGAGCCGACCGCGCCGATCAGCAGCAATGGCAAGGAGCAAGGCTACGATTTGCCGCGCTCGCTGGGCGAGGCGCTAGATGAGCTGGAAGGCTGCCAGGCGTTGCAGGAGATGTTGGGGCGGCGGTTCGTGCGTGCGTACATCTCGGTGAAGCGAAAAGAGTACGAGACGTTTTTCCGGGTCATCAGTTCGTGGGAACGGGAGTTCCTGCTGTTGAATGTGTGAGCTGCGTGATTGAGACCCGTGCCGAGCGGTTTCCTTCTCCCGTCGGGAGAAGGTGCCCGAAGGGCGGATGAGGGCGACATTAGCGGCAGTTGAAGTTCTCGAGGCCTACCTGTTTGCCCGGCGTGCAAGGGATTGGCCGGGCGATCTGCAAAGCCATCCACGGTCCGGCAACAGCGCCTGGGTATGCTGGTAACTCCTCATGCGCGGAGCAGGTCGTGGATCCTTCGGTGCTCAAGGCGTTGCAGCAGCTCGACGCCGCCCATCATCTGCATCCGTTCAACGACAATGCGGCGTTGGCGCAGAAGGGCACGCGCATCCTGACGCGCGGTGAGGGCGTGTACGTGTGGGATGCCGATGGCAACCAGTTGCTGGATGCGTTCGGCGGATTGTGGTGCGTCAATGTCGGCTATGGGCGCAAGGAACTGGCGCAGGCAGCGGCAAGGCAGATGGAGCAGCTGGCGTACTACAACAGCTTTTTCCAGTGCACCACCGAGCCTACCATTCAGTTGGCGGCCAAGCTGGCGGAGTTGGCGCCGGGCGATCTGAATCATGCGTTCTTCGCCAACTCCGGGTCCGAGGCCAACGACACCATCCTGCGCCTGGTGCGGCATTTCTGGGCCGTGCAGGGGCAGCCGCAAAAACGCATCTTCATCGGCCGCCATGATGGTTATCACGGCACCACCATGGCCGGCGCCAGCCTAGGAGGCATGAGGGGAATGCATCAGCAGGGCGGGTTGCCGATTGCCGATATCCACCACGTCGCACCGCCGTATCACTTCGGCGATGGCGGGGAGATGGATCCGGAGGAATACGGGTTGCTGGCGGCACGTCGTCTGGAAGACAAGATTCTGGAACTCTGGCCGGATAACGTCGCCGCTTTTATCGGCGAGCCGATCATGGGCGCGATCGGCGTCTACATCCCACCGCGCAGTTACTGGCCGGAAATCGAGCGGATCTGCCGGCGCTACGACGTCTTGCTGGTCGCCGATGAAGTGATCTGCGGTTTCGGGCGTACTGGCGAATGGTTCGGTGCGGAGTATTTCGGCTTCCAGCCCGACGTGATGACGCTGGCCAAAGGCATCACTTCCGGCTACATCCCGTTGGCGGCAGCCATGTTCAACGACCGCGTGGCCGGTGTGCTCAAGACCCAAGGCGGCGAGCTGGCGCACGGTGGCACCTACGCCGGGCATCCGGTGTGCGCGGCGGTGGCGCTGGAAAACCTGCGCCTGCTGCAGGACGAGGGCATTGTCGAGACCGCGCGCACACAGGTTGCGCCATACCTGGCGCAGCGCTGGGCCGCGCTGGGCGAGCACCGGTTGGTCGGCGAGGCACGCATCGCCGGGCTGGTCGGGGCGCTGGAACTGGTGCCGGACAAACAGCGTCGCGGTGCGTATTTCCCAAGACGCGGGCGGGTAGGGGCGATGTGTCGCGATTTCGCGCTGCGCCGCGGTCTGATCCTGCGCGCGACCTACGATGCCATGCTGCTGTCGCCGCCGTTGATCATCACCCCCGCGCAGGTCGATGAATTGTTCGACAAGGCCTGGGCCGCGCTGGACGATACCGCGCAGGCGCTGGGCCGATAGCTCCCGCACAACCGGTCCCACTGCACGGCAGCGGGCCGCGACGAGGACGAGGACGAGTACGACCAAGCATGCGCACACATCGGTGCCATCGCGGCGGCTGCCGCGCTCGCCAGCCGGCAAGGCCTCTCTGTGCCGGCCTCGCTGCGCTGGGCAAATCCGGGCGTGGTGGGTAGGCTGGGAAGAGCCCGGATTCGAGACCGGCCGCCCCATCGCGCTGCCTGGAGACCCACATGACGCTGCGACTGCTCGCCCTGACGCTGTCCATCACCCTGTTGTCCGGCTGTGGCGGCGCTGGCGCGCCCGGCAGGGCCGACGCGCAGGCCAAGGTGCTCAACGTCTACAACTATTCCGATTACATCGCCGAAGACACCATTCCCGCGTTCGAAAAGAGCACCGGCATCAAGGTGACCTACGACGTCTTCGACAGCGACGAAATGGTGGAAACCAAGTTGCTGGCCGGCGGCAGCGATTACGACGTGGTGGTGCCCACGCTGAACTTCTTCGGCCGGCAGATCCAGGCCGGCGTCTTCCTGCCGCTGGACAAGAGCAAGATCCCCAATCTGGTCAATCTGGATCCGGACGTGATGCGCCGCATCGCCGCGCAGGACCCGAACAACGCCTATGGCGTGCCGTACATGATCGGCACCACCGGCATCGGCTACAACGTCGACAAGCTCAAGGCGATCTTCGGCAACACCGATGTCGCCAACAGCTGGGATCTGGTGTTCAAGCCGGAGAATCTGTCCAAACTCAAGGACTGTGGCGTGACCATCCTGGACACGCCTTCGGACATGATTCCCATCGCGCTCAATTATCTCGGGCTCGATCCGCACAGCACCACGCCGGCCGAGATCGAAAAGGCCGCCGCGCTGATCAAGGCCATTCGCCCGTACGTGCAGAACTTCCACTCCAGCCAGTACGTCACCTCGCTGGCCAACGGCAACACCTGCCTGGCGGTGGGCTGGTCCGGCGACATCATCCAGGCGCGCGACCGTGCCGTGGAAGCCGGCAACAACATCAAGGTGGCCTACGCCATTCCAAAGGAGGGCGCGCCGCAATGGTTCGACATGCTGGCCATTCCCAAGGACGCCAAGCACCCGCACAACGCCTATGCCTTCATCAACTATCTGTTGAAGCCGGACGTGGCCGCGGCCAATACCAATTTCATCCATTACGCCAACCCGGTGCGCACCGCCACCCCGTTGGTGGATGCGGCGATCCGCAACGACCCCACCATCTACCCGCCTCCAGAGGTGACCGCCAAGATGTTCACCTATGCCATCAATCCGCCTGACGTGGACCGGCTGTACACGCGGCTGTGGACCGAGATCAAGACCGGGCATTGACCTGCTGCGTTGCCGGTGGATGCTGCGCCCGAGCGCAGTGCTGCCTCGTGCAACGGCCCATGCCACGGGCCCGGCGCGCGGCCTAGGGGTGGCACCGTCGGGACCTGATAGGCCGATTGCCAGCTGACTGGCCCATCACGCAATCTGTACCGGGCAGTTCAAATAATTGTATGGTTGCGCCGCCACTGCCGACGCCGCCGAGACGGCCGCTGCGTGGCGCGCCTCGCCCATCACACAGGACGCATCCTTTTGAGCAACCACGACCATCAGTCCAATGACGGCCAGTCCTCGGCCACGGATGCGCAGGGCGCAGGCGCGCGCGGCGAGCAGGAGCCGCCCAAACCCTCGCCGTTGAAGAACCCCAAGGTGAAGTGGACGCTGATCCTGGTCGGGGTGCTGGTGCTGATCTTGCTGGTGGTGTGGCTGGCCTATTACCTGGTCAAGGGCCGCTACATGCAGGACACCAACAACGCCTATCTGCAGGCCGATTCGGTGGCCGTGGCACCGCGCGTCAGCGGCTACGTGACCAATGTGCTGGTGAGCGACAACCAGATCGTGGAGGCTGGCCAGCCGCTGCTGCAGATCGACGACCGCACCTACCAGGCCACGCTGCAGCAGGCCGAAGCCGCCATTGCCGCACGCCAGGCCGATATCGTCGCGGCCACCGCCAATGTCTCCGCACAGGAATCGGCGCTGCTGCAGGCGCGCACCCAGGTCACCGCAGCTGCTGCCAGCCTCAAGTTCGCCCAGGCCGAAGTGAAGCGCTTCGCGCCGTTGGCCGCCTCCGGTGCAGATACCCACGAACATCAGGAAAGCCTGCAGCACGATCTGGCACGCGCACGCGCCCAGTACGACGCCGCGCAGGCGCAGGCCAAGGCCGGCGAGAGCCAGATCCAGGCCAGCCGCGCGCAGCTGGAACAGGCACAGGCCGGCGTGAAACAGGCCACCGCCGATGCCGACCAGGCGCGCGTGGCGGTGGAAGACACCCGTCTGACCAGCCGTATCCACGGCCGGGTTGGCGACAAGACCGTGCAGGTGGGCCAGTTCCTCGGCGCCGGCACCCGCACCATGACCATCGTGCCGCAGGAATCGCTGTATCTGGTTGCCAATTTCAAGGAAACCCAGGTCGGCCTGATGCGTCCCGGCCAGCCGGCCGAGATCGAGGTCGATGCGCTTTCGGGCGTAAAACTGCACGGCAAAGTCGAGAGCCTGTCACCGGGCACCGGCTCGCAGTTCGCGTTGCTCCCGCCGGAAAATGCCACTGGCAATTTCACCAAGGTGGTCCAGCGCGTGCCGGTGCGCATCCGTGTGCTGGCCGGTGACGAGGCGCGCAAGGTGCTGGTGCCGGGCATGTCGGTGGAAGTCACTGTCGACACGCGCTCGGCCAAGGACGCCAAGCAGCGTGCCGAACAAGAATCCGACCGCGTGCAGGAGCAGGAGCGCGCGCGATGAGTGCAGCGGCCGCCACCGGCCCGCGTGCCGGCGGCAGCGCCCAGCGCGAGAAGGCCGAGCCGGGCGCCTGGCTGGCGGTGCTGGCCGGCACCATCGGCTCGTTCATGGCGACGCTGGATATTTCCATCGTCAATGCCGCGCTGCCCACCATCCAGGGCGAGGTCGGCGCCAGCGGCACCGAAGGTACCTGGATTTCCACCGCCTACCTGGTGGCCGAGATCATCATGATCCCGCTGACCGGCTGGTTCGTGCGCACGCTGGGCCTGCGCAATTTCCTGTTGATCTGTGCGGTGATGTTCACCGCGTTCTCGGTGGTGTGCGGGCTGTCGACGTCGCTGTCGATGATGATCATCGGCCGCGTCGGACAAGGCCTGGCCGGCGGCGCCTTGATTCCGACCGCGCTGACCATCGTCGCCACGCGGTTGCCGCCCAGCCAGCAGACCATGGGCACCGCCTTGTTTGGCATGACCGTGATCATGGGTCCGGTGATCGGCCCGCTGCTCGGCGGCTGGCTGACCGAAAACGTCAGCTGGCACTACGCGTTTTTCATCAACGTGCCGATCTGCGTTGGCCTGGTCGCGTTGCTGCTGCTCGGTCTCAAACACGAAAAGGGCGACTGGGCAGGCCTGCTCAACGCCGATTGGCTGGGCATCTACGGCTTGACCGCGGGTCTGGGCGGGCTGACCGTGGTGCTGGAAGAAGGCCAGCGCGAGCGCTGGTTCGAGTCCAGCGAGATCAATACCCTGAGCCTGATTGCGTTGAGCGGATTCATTGCGCTGGTGATCAGCCAGTTCCGGCGGCGCCCTCCGGTGATCCGCCTGTCACTGCTGCTGCAGCGCAGCTTCGGCGCGGTCTTTATCATGGTCATGGCGGTGGGCATGATCCTGTTCGGCGTCATGTACATGATTCCGCAGTTCCTGGCAGTGATCTCCGGCTACAACACCGAGCAGGCCGGATATGTGCTGCTGCTGTCCGGCCTGCCGACCGTGTTGCTGATGCCGATGATGCCCAAGCTGCTGGAAACGGTGGACGTGCGCATCTTGGTCATTGCCGGGCTGATCTGCTTTGCCGCTGCCTGTTTCGTCAATCTGTCGCTCACTGCCGACACCGTGGGCACGCACTTCGTCGCCGGGCAGCTGCTGCAGGGCTGCGGCCTGGCGTTGGCGATGATGTCGCTCAACCAGGCGGCGATTTCGTCGGTGCCGCCGGAACTGGCAGGCGATGCCTCGGGCCTGTTCAATGCCGGCCGCAACCTGGGCGGCTCGGTCGGGCTGGCGCTGATCTCCACCTTTCAGGAGCGCCGCATGACATTCCACACCGAAACCATTGGCAGTTCGATCACCGCCAACGCCAGCCGTGCGCAGGAGGCGCTGGCCGGCCTGACCGCACAGATGCAGGGCAGTGCCGGCGGCGAGGCGGCGGCCCGCTCGATCGCCCAGTTCGCCCGCGTCGTGCAACAGCAGGCCCTGGTGATGACCTATAGCGATCTGTTCTGGATCTTCGGCGTGATCGTGGTCTGCACGATTCCGCTGGCCTTTTTGCTCAAGCCGTTACCCAAGGGGGCGCACCTTGCAATGCACTGATTCCATGCGCCTGATCCGCATGCCGCTGGCTGCGGCGTTGAGTACGCTGCTGCTTGGCGGCTGCATGCTCGGCCCCAACTACACCAAGCCGCCAGCGGTTGCCGACGCGGCGATGCAAGCACCCGCCCTGCACCGCGCCAGCGGCGCGGACGTGGTTGCCGCCGCACCCCTGAATCACTGGTGGGAGGAACTGCACGATCCGCTCCTGACCCAATTGGTCGCCCAGGCATTGGCCGATAGCCCCAACCTGCGCGCGGCGCAGGCGCGGCTGCGCGCCAACCGCGCGCTGGCCCAGCAACGCCGCGCCGAACGCCTGCCCAAGCTCAACGCCAGCGCGGTGTATGCCTACGCCGAGCCGCCGCAGACCATCGTCGATACGCTCGGCGGGCTGCAACAGGGTCAACCCGGCCAGCCGCCGGCGGCCGGCAACCAGGCGTTGGATCTGGAAAAGACCGAGATTTACAGCGCCGGTTTCGATGCCAGCTGGGAGCTGGATTTCTTCGGCCGCCGCCGTCGCGCCGCCGAAGGTGCGCTGGCGCAGGCGCAGGCCTCCGAGGCCGAGCTCGCCGATGCGCAAGTGCAGCTGGCCGCCGAAGTCGGGCAGGTTTATCTCAACTACCGCGGCTTGCAGGCGCGCCTGGCCATTGCCGATGCCAACCTGGACAAGATCCGCCAGTCGCTGCAGCTGGTGCAGCAACGCCGCGGGCAGGGCGCCGCCTCGGACCTGCAGGTCGAGCAGATCGCCACCCAGGTGCAGCAACAGCAAGCCCAGCGCCTGCCGCTGGAAATGCAATCGCAGGAGGCGCTGGACCAGCTGGCATTGATGGTCGGGCGCGAGCCCGGCGCGCTGGATGCGCAGCTCAGCGCGCCGCAACCTTTGCCGATGTTGCCGACACAGGTCCGCGTGGACGATGCCGGTGCGTTGATCCGCCGGCGCCCGGACGTGCGCAAGGCCGAGCGCGAGTTGGCCGCCTCCAGCGCGCAGATCGGCGAAGCGTTGAACGGCTACTTCCCGCAGGTGAGTCTGCTGGGCGGGTTGAGCTGGGTCGCCGGCTCGCCGAGCGATTTCAATTCCGATGCGCGGACCACATTGGCGGTGCCGATGCTGCGCTGGTCGATCTTCGACTTCGGCAAGACCCGCGCGCAGGTGGAGCAGGCGCGCGCCGGCAATGCCGGTCGTACGGCGGCGTACGAAGGGACCGTGTTGGCGGCCTTGCAGGATGCCAATTCGGCCTTGGCGCGCTTCGGTTCGGCACGCAAACAATTGGTGGTCGCACGCAAGGCCGAAGCCTCGGCCACGCGTTCGGCCGGGCTGATGCAGCAACGTCGCGATGCCGGCGCCACCTCATCGATCGATCTGCTGGATGTGCAGCGCCAGCAGTTGTCGGCGCAGGACGCCGCCGCGCAGGCGCAGGTGCAGTTGCTAGTGAATTACGTGGCCCTGCAGAAGAGTCTGGGGCTGGGCTGGAGCGAACCGGCGCAGGACGCACGCTGAGACCAGCCAAGGCAATCTTTGATGCGGCAGCTCATGCGCGGCCGCGTCCGGGTTTTGCCATCATGGTCGGCATTGGCCGTTGTGGCGCATGCATTGCGCAATCGAGAGGTTGAATGGCATCCCCCGAGGCCACCCCGCAGCCCCACCTCACCGCTGGCGACGGCGGCTACCTGAGCATCGACGCGGTCCGCAAGGAGTTCGACGGCTTTGTCGCGGTCGACGACGTCAGCCTGCAGATTCGCAAGGGCGAGATCTTCGCGTTGCTCGGTGGTTCGGGCAGCGGCAAATCCACCCTGCTGCGCTGCCTTGCCGGCTTCGAGCGGCCGACCAAGGGGCGCATCGTCCTGGATGGTCAACCCATCGACGCGCTGCCGCCGTACGAGCGCCCGATCAACATGATGTTCCAGTCGTACGCGCTGTTTCCGCATATGAGCGTGGAGCAGAACATCGCCTTCGGGCTGAAGCAGGAAGGCTTGTCCAAGGCTGCGATCGCCACCCGCGTCGGCGAGATGCTCGCGCTGGTGCAGCTTGGCGCGCTGGCCAGGCGCAAGCCGCACCAGCTCTCCGGCGGGCAGCAGCAGCGCGTGGCCCTGGCGCGCTCGCTGGCCAAGCGGCCCAAGCTGCTGTTGCTGGACGAACCGATGGGTGCGCTGGATAAAAAACTGCGCTCGCAGATGCAGCTGGAACTGGTCAACATCATCGAAACCTCCGGCGTGACCTGCGTCATGGTCACCCACGATCAGGAAGAGGCCATGACCATGGCTACGCGGATCGCGTTGATGGACCAGGGCTGGATCCAGCAGGTCGGCACGCCCGATGAAATCTACGAGCAGCCGGCCAACCGGTTTGCGGCCGAGTTCATCGGCTCGGTCAATCTGATCGACGCGCTCATCGCCGACGACGCGCCCGAATACGTCACCTTGAAAACGCCTGCGTTCGATGCCTGCATCCGCATCGGCCACGGCATCACCGGCTTCGAAGGGCAGGCGGTGGCGTTCGCGCTGCGCCCGGAAAAGCTCGCGATCGGCAAGGACGAGCCGGCGCAGGCCTGCAACAAGGCGCAGGGCGTGATCGAAGACATCGCCTATTTCGGCAGCCATTCGGTGTACCACGTGTGCTTGCCCAGCGGGGTCAAGCTGATGGCCAATTTCGCCAATCGCCAGCGTTGGGCCAGCGAAGCGTTGACCTGGGGCGACACCGTGTGGGTAGGGTGGGGCGAAGACGACGGCGTGGTGCTCACCGCATGAAACGCGTGTTCATACGCGGGTTACCGGGCGCGCTGGGGCGTGATCGCCGCACCATATCTGTGGATGCTGGTGTTCTTCGCGATTCCGTTCCTGATCGTGCTGAAGATTTCCTTCGCCGAGCGCGCCACCGCGATGCCGCCGTATACGCCGCTATTGACGGTTGCTGCCGACGGTGCGGTGAGCCTCAAGCTGCATCTGGGCACCTATCTGGCCTTGCTGCGCGATAGCCAGTACGTGGCTGCCTACCTGAGTTCGATCAAGATCGCGGCCATTTCCACCGCACTGGCGCTGTTGATCGGCTACCCGATGGCCTACGTGATCGCGCGGCACACGCAACGTGGCGATGATGCTGGTCGTGCTGCCGTCGTGGACGTCGTTTCTGATCCGCGTGTACGCGTGGATCGGCATTCTCGATGGCAATGGTGTGCTCAATCAGGCGCTGTTGGCGCTGGGTGTGATCGAGCAGCCGTTGCAATTGTTGTACACGCCGATCGCCGCTTACATCGGCATCGTGTACTGCTATCTGCCGTTCATGGTGTTGCCGCTGTACGCCAACCTGGTCAAGCACGATCAGCGCCTGCTCGAAGCAGCCTACGACCTGGGTGCGCGGCCATGGCAGGCATTCGTCCGCATCACCTTGCCACTATCGCGCAACGGCATCGTGGCCGGCTGCATGCTGGTGATGATTCCGGCGGTCGGCGAGTTCGTCATCCCGGAAATGCTGGGCGGGCCGAACACCTTGATGATCGGGCGCGTGCTGTGGGGCGAGTTCTTCAATAACCGCGACTGGCCGGTGGCAGCGGCAGTGGCCACGGTGATGTTGCTGCTGCTGTTGCTGCCGATCGTGATCTTCCACCGTTACCAGCAGCGTGAGCTGGAAGGGCGCCTGACATGATGCGCGCGTCGCGCGGTGGGCGCCTGCTCGGCGGCAGCGTGCTCGCGCTGGGTTTCGGCTTCTTGTACCTGCCGATCCTGTTGTTGATGGTGTATTCGTTCAACGCCTCGCGCCTGGCGACGGTGTGGGGCGGGTTCTCGGCCAGGTGGTACGGCGAATTAGGGCCTGTTAACACATCCGAAGCCCATCAACGACTAGGACGAAGCTGAGGAATCCAAGGAACATGACATCCAGCTTCTCGAAGCGCGAGAAAATCCGGCGGTAGCCTTTCAAGCGACGGAACAGT
>NZ_VZPL01000067.1 GCF_008801575.1 Xanthomonas cissicola
CGCGCCGGGTCTGCTTGCGCTTGCCCAGGCCCTCAGCGTCACCGAACGTCAGCTGCATAGATGATCCTCTACATGATGAGGCGGGTAGTGTCGCGTATCTGTGGTGCGTTGTTCAGAGCTTCCTTAGGGGAGAAGCGCTCTATCCATTCCACCGCCACCGATTGGAACGTCGTCGCCATTTCGATACCGCGCGTGAGCTTTTCCTGCCGCCGCAGTGCAGCCGGGTCAACTCCCTTGTCCAACAGCGACTTCACTTCGCTGCGGCGTACACGTGCCTGAGCACTGGTCACGTCGGGATAGCTTCCGATGGACATTAGCTGCTCTTTCCCCGCAAAGCGGTACTTCAGACGCCAGAGCCTTGCCCCACTGGGCCGCAGCTCCAAGTACAAACCGCCACCATCAAAAAGCCGGTTGCCTTTTCCGTCGGGGTTGTAGCGACTCTTGCGGAAAACTAGCTCTGCGAGAGGGGCGGTGCGTTTGGCCATTGGGCATTCAATCGTCGTGTACGGCGCAAACTCAGCCATCAACACCAAGCTGCAGCCTAACGGCCGAGGTAGTGCGGCTTCTGCACCTGGGGGTATCGGGGCGACAAGGATACCCCCAAACATCATCAGATTAAATCGGACCGCTTAGGACGGATAAGTACAAATCCCTTCCCAATCATGGAGATGGAGCCACTTGATTAGGCCACTGTAGGACGCTATGGGACAACTATTATCAGGCAGGATCAGCCTCCAGTTTTCTTGAAGGCCGCTTCCTCGGAAGCGGCCTTTCTTTTGCGTGGTCCTGACGTCCCGGCGCGCCCGGCTCAGCCGCCCGCAGCAAACGCGGCCAGCCGTTCGCCGTCGAGCCGGTACACGGTCCAGCCGTCCATCGGGCGCGCACCGACTGCCTTGTAGAAGTCGATGGCCGGCTGGTTCCAGTCCAGCACCGACCATTCGAACCGCCCGCAGCCACGCTGCACGGCCAACTGCGCCAAGTGCCGCAACAGCGCAAGGCCCGCGCCCTTGCCGCGCGCTTCCGGACGCACGAACAGGTCTTCCAGGTACAGGCCGTTGCGGCCCAACGCAGGTGGAATAGTTGAAGAAATACACCGCAAATCCCAGCGCCTGACCGTCCTGCTCGCAGATCAGCGCGTGCGCGGTGGCGCCGTCGTCGAACAGACTGGCGCGCACATCCTCCAGGCTGGCCTTGACCGCATCCGGCTCGCGCTCATACACCGCCAGCGCGGTGATGAGTTCATGCAGCAGCGGCACATCCGCAGGCGTTGCGCTGCGGATCTGTGGCGCGGGCCGGCTCATCGCACCGCATCCACCGCCGCGCGCATCTGCGCAATCACCTGCGCATAGTCGGGCGCATTGAAAATGGCCGAGCCGGCGACGAAGGTGTCCGCGCCAGCGGCGGCAATCGCACCGATGTTGTCGGCCTTGACGCCGCCATCGATCTCCAGCCGGATCGGCTTGCCCGTCGCGTCGATCTTGCTGCGGATGGCACGCAGCTTGTCCAGCGCAGACGGGATGAAGGCCTGCCCGCCGAAGCCCGGGTTGACCGACATCACCAATACCAGGTCCAGCTCGGGCAGCACCCAGTCCAGGATGTCCACCGGCGTGGCCGGGTTGAGCACCAGCCCGGCCTGGCAGCCGTGCGACTTGATCAGCTGGATCGTGCGGTGCACGTGGCGGCTGGCTTCGGGGTGGAAGCTGATGGTGGTGGCACCGGCGTCGGCGAAATCCGGCACGATGCGGTCCACCGGCTCGACCATCAGATGCACGTCGATCGGCGCGGTGATGCCGTGCTTGCGCAGCGCCTGGCACACCATCGGGCCGATGGTGAGGTTGGGCACGTAGTGGTTGTCCATCACGTCGAAGTGCACCCAGTCGGCACCAGCCTTGAGGACGTTGTTCACTTCCTCGCCCAGACGGGCGAAATCGGCGGACAGGATGGACGGGGCGATCGCCGTCAGTTGCATGGGCAGCTCGGAAAAATGCAGGAGCGCCATTGTCGCAACCGTGGCCCGGCGAGGAAAGCCGAATGCCGCCGGGCGCTTGGGGCCCGCGCCACGGGTAGGCCGCCGATATCACCGCAGGCGCTTGGGCCGGCAGCTCGCAGTCAGTGCGCGATCGGGCACCTGCCCGCTGCATCGATGGCTCTGCCGCTGTGCAATTCCGTCCCAGTGTCGGCCAAAGTGCATCCAGAGCGGACGCGAGCGCGTACGTACCTGACCGGCGCGCCGCGCCAGATGCAAGGAGATCGCATGAAACCCACCCCGCTCGCTTCCGCCGCTCTCGTCCTGCTCGTCCTGCTCGTCCTGGCCCCCTCGGCCTGGGCGCAATCCGGTCCTGCCGACTGGTCCGGCTTGTCCATCGGTGCCAACGTCGGCGGTGCCGATCCGGCCGGCGTCTCCGGTGGCCGCTTCGGCTTCGATACCAATCTGGATGGCCGCGACGGCGACCAGGTCGGCACCGCGACCGGTGCCGATGCGTTCTCGCCCGGTTTCTGCGGTGGCGCAGCGGCGGGGCGCACTCCGGCCAGTGGCTGTAGCAAGGACAAGGGCGGTGCCGAATACGGCGCACGGCTGGGCTACGACTGGCAGGCCGGCAACTGGGTGTATGGCGTGGTCGCCGAATACACCCGCAACGATGTCCGCGACAGCGTCAGCGCCTTCAGCACGACACCCGCGTTTTATACCTTCACCCGCCAGCTCAACCGCACTGCGGCGTTGCGCGGCCGCATCGGCTACGCCTTCGGCACGCAGGGCGATTACCTGGCCTACATCACCGCCGGTGTGGCGCGTGGCGAATTCGACCACAGCTTCGCCAGCAGCAATACCGCCAACAGCTTCACCAGCAGTGGCGGCGACAGTGCCGATGGCTACCAGGCCGGCATCGGCCTGCAACGGCGCTTGAGCGACAAGGTCTCGGTCGGCGTGGAATATCTGTTCACCCGCCTGCAGGACGACGACACCCGCGTGCGCGTCGGGCCCGGCACCGCGCCGGCCACCAACCCCTTCCTACGCGTCAATCCGGCCGGTACCGACCTGCGTCGGACCGATACCGATGTTTCGACCAATGCGGTGCGCCTGACCGCGACCTACAGGTTCTGAGAGCCGGGTGCGTGCGTGCCCGCGGCGCCTGATCGTGATGATCAGGCGTTTTTTATTGGGTGAGGCCTTTCGATGTACCAGCGCTCTGCGCTGACGCCTGGCACTGCTTAACGCAGCGGTTTCGGCGCGCGGCCTTCGTTTAGCGCTTGCGCAGCCGTTGAATCCGGTCGTAGGCGGCGTTGATCTGGCTGGCCTTCTTTTCGGCCTGGCGGCGGGCTTCCGGGTCGGCGTTGGCGACCTTGTCCGGGTGGTAGCGCGACATCAGCCGGCGATAGGCCAGGTCGATCTCGGCGGTGGTGGCGTCCGGCTCCAGGCCCAGCGCTTCGTACGGATTTTCCGCGCGCCGTTTGAACCAGCCGGCGTCGACCGCGTGGCCGATCGCCAGCCCGATCATCAGCCCCACCACCGGCGCCCCGCGAAACAGCAAGGCGCCGGCCAATGCGCCGAGCAGTTTTCCGTACCAGGACATGGGGGCGATCGGGGCGGGAGGCGGGCTGGCGATCTTACCCGAACGCCCGCCCGGCCTGGCTGACGACTCCTGCACAGGCCCCACCGCGCGGGCTCCAATAAATTCTGCGGGAGGCGGCGAAGCGCCGTACACTACGCGGCCCGCTGCCTACCCGCGGGCCCGCCGGGTCCCGGGGACAGCGTCATAGCGACGTCCTTAGGAGTGCCTGTGTCGACCACGCTGTTGCAATCCGATCTGCCCGGCCTGCCGTTGCGTCACCGTGGCAAGGTCCGCGATGTCTTCGATATTCCCCGCGACCGCCTGCCCGCCGATGCGCCCCCGGGCGATTATCTGTTGATGGTGGCCACCGACCGCCTGTCCGCGTTCGACGTGGTGCTGCCCGACCCGATTCCCGGCAAGGGCGAGATGCTGTGCCAGGTGTCCAACTTCTGGTTCCACAAGACCGAACACCTGATGCCCAACCACCTGGTGGACATCCGCGTGGAGCAGGTGTTGCCCGAGGGCGTAGATCCGGCGTTGTACGCCAAACGCGCTGTGGTCACGCGCAAGCTCAAGCCGGTGCCGGTGGAAGCCATCGCACGCGGCTATGTGATCGGCAGCGGCTGGAAGGATTATCAGCGCACCGGCAAGATCAGCGGGATCGAATTACCCGACGGCCTGCGTCAGGCCGAGAAACTGCCCGAGCCGATTTTCACTCCTTCGACCAAGGCAGCGGTTGGCGACCACGACGAAAACATCGACTTCGATGCAATGGTCAAGACGGTCGGCGCCGAGCTGGCCGAACGCGTGCGCGATGCCACCTTGCGCATCTACCGTTTCGCCGCCGATTTTGCCGCCGAACGCGGCATCCTGCTGGCCGATACCAAGTTCGAATTCGGCACCGATGCCGACGGCCGGCTGTACATCATGGACGAGATGCTGACCCCGGATTCGTCGCGTTATTGGCCGGCCGACCAATACGAACCGGGCACCAGCCCGCCGAGCTACGACAAGCAGTTCGTGCGCGATTATCTGGAAACCCTGGACTGGGGCAAGACCGCGCCCGGCCCGCGCCTGCCGGCCGACGTCATCGATCGCACGCGTGCGAAATATGCCGAAGCGCTGCAGCGGCTGGCGGGTATTTCGGTGGATTGATTGCGTAGCCCCGATTAAAAGGGGCGAGGCGGCGCACTACGCAGACGCCGCTTTGACTCGGAGCGCCGACATTCTCGGCGCCTCGAGTTCTCGACTACCGACTGAAGGCCAGGTTGGTGGTTGCGCGTGAAGCTTCATGACGGCGACTGCACATACTCGCATCTAACTGACTTCCACCACGCTCGCCGCGATGGTGTGTTCTCTTGCCCAGTCAGGTCGCAATGACCCAGTTAAGCCACTTGTTCCGCGCGTTGCCTGCCTTGCGCAGCGCAATCATTCCCGGTCTAGCACTCGCGCTGAGCGCCTGCACTGCCGGCGAATCTGCACCCCACGCCGTTCCCACATCAGCACCGCCAGCACCTGCGAAAAACAACGCGTCCGCAGCATTGCAGGTCAACGCCAGACTTGCCGCGCTGATACAGGCCACTGGCGTCACCTGCACGGATGCAACGACTGCAAACGGATGCACAGCTGGCACTGTCGACAGTGGTGATTTTTACGATGTGGAGTTTTCGCCCGATTGCGGCAATGAGGGATTTTTCGCCGGCGTAGCCCAGGCGAACGGAGTAGATCTATTGAACGTTGTGCCCAGCACCGGCAGCAGCGCAACAGCACCACGCCGGGCTTCCGTGCGGCGGTGGACCTGAACCAACCTGCCCCGACACTTGAGCAAACCAGTGCACAGTTGCTGGCTGGTCAGTCGCAGCAGCAACAGGCCCAGCAAGAACAGCAGAAGGTTGCGATGGGCGGTCGCTGATCTTTCGGCGATAGATCAAAGGACGCCGGCCAGGACATTGGCCGGCGTTTTTGTTTCCACATGCGCTGTGGCCGGAACGGCATCATTGCGCCATCTGATCGTCTTTCAACGGCAAGCGCGTGCGGCGATGGGCACCGCAGCCCCCCCCAACGCGCTGGCGCAGCGATGCGGCGCAACGCCGTCTAGAATCGAGGCATTGCGCGCATGCTTGGCCGCAGCGGCCAATAACACGATGCATCCGCTGCGCCTCTGCGATGTGCGCCACAGCGAAAAGTGGCCGGGCGCACAGAACGCAACACATCCGTAATTTTTACTACTGTCCAGTTAGTGACTGTGCAAGCGTAGCTGCCGGCACCCAAGGTGCCATCGGCGACCGGCTGTCGGGGGGCTGCCGGTCTTTGCATTGCACGTTTTCTGGAGAGAGTCGTCATGCAATTCCATGTCCTGGGCGCGGCAATCTGCTGCGCGCTCTCGTTTTCTGCTGCCGCAAACGCTGCGGATATGTCGGCCAATGCCGCTGTGTCGCGCGCGCAATCGTTATTGGGGAACAACGCATCGGCATTGGCCAATCGCGCGCCGGCCGACGCCTTTATCGCACGCGACAGCATCGTCGATGCCGACGGCACCGAACATGTGCGTTTCGATCGCACCTATCAGGGTCTGCCGGTGATCGGTGGGGACGTGGTCGTGCACTCGTGTCGCGGTGTGATGCGTGAATTGAGCCAGACCATGGACACTACGGTGCGTCCGAGCCTGCTGCCGGGGATCAATGCGGCAACCGCATTGCGTGTGGCCGGTTCGCACTTCGATGTGGCGCAGGATGCCGCGCCGCGTGCGAGTCTGGCGCTGTATGCACGCCAAGGCGCGCCGCGCCTGGTGTACGAGGTAATTTACAGCGGCGTCAAACCCGACCAGACACCGACCGAGATGCATTACATCGTCGATGCGGTGACCCAGCGCATCCTCGAATCCTGGGATACCGTGCATACCGCCTGTAGCGGCGGCACCAGCGCCGCTGGCACAGGACGTTCGTTGTATGCGGGCAGCGTGACGGTGAACACCACGCGCTGCAGCAGCACCAGCTACGAACTGACCGATCTCAGTCGCGGCAGCGGTGCGACCTACAACATGCGCAACAGCACCTCCGGTAATGGCACGCTGGTCACCGATGCCGACAATGCCTGGGGTAGCGGCACCACCGGCGATACGGTCACCGCAGCGGTCGATGCGCATTATGGCGTAGCGTTGACCTGGGACTATTACCGCACTACGCATTCGCGCACAGGCATTGCAAACGACGGCGCCGGTGCGCGAAGCCGGGTGCACTATGGTAGCCGCTACAACAACGCCTTCTGGCAGGACAGCTGTTTCTGCATGACCTTCGGCGATGGCGACGGCAGCACGTTCACGCCGCTGGTATCGGTGGATGTGGCCGGCCACGAGATGACCCACGGTGTGACCAGCCGGACCGCCGCTCTGACCTACTCGGGCGAATCGGGCGGTTTGAATGAGGCCACGTCCACATCATGGGCACCATGGTGGAATACTCCGCTGCCAACAGTGCCGAGCCGGGCAATTATCTGATCGGCGAGAAGATCATTCCCAACAACAGCACCGGGACACTGGCGTTGCGTTACATGTTCAAGCCAAGCCTGGATGGCAAATCGCCCGATTGCTACAGCAGCAGCCTGGGTTCGCTCAATGTGCACTACAGCTCGGGCGTGGCCAATCATTTCTACTATCTGCTGGCCGAAGGGGCGGTGGTGCCGAGCGGGTTCGGCTCGGGCACCAGCTACAATCTGACCCCGACCAGTCTGGTCTGCAACGGCTCCACGGCGCTCACGGCGATCGGCCGCGCCGCGGCCAGCCGTATCTGGTATCGCGCACTGACGGTGTACATGACCTCGTCCACCAACTACGCGGCGGCCCGTCGGGCCACGCTGAGCGCGGCCACCGATCTGTACGGCAGCACGTCCACGCAATACCGCGCGGTAGCGGCGGCGTGGAGCGCGGTCTCGGTGAACTGACGGGCGCGTCCCTCGTCATGCCACCAAGGCGTGGCGGGGGGCACATCTGCCATGGCGCCATCCGCGCGCGTATGCTTGGGTCATTCCTGGGAGGGAACATGACCCAAAGCACCACGACCGCGCGACCGATCGAGCGCTATTTCGCCAGCTATTCCGACGATCATCAAAACGCGACCAATCAGCAGATCCACGTGCTGGCGGTGCCTGCAATCCTGTGGTCGGTGGTGGCGCTGTTGTGGTGCATCCCGGTCGGCGGCAGCTGGTTCAGCAGCGGCGTATGGGCCGCGCTGTCGATGTTTGCGGCGTGGTCGTACTACAACCGGCTGTCGCGCCCGCTGGGGCTGGGGATGCTGGGGATCTTCTTCTTCGGCTGTCTGTGCCGGTTGATCGAAGGCCGCATCGGGCTCGGGGGCCTGTTCACCACCGCGCTGACGGTATTCGTGTTGGCGTGGATTGCGCAGTTCGTCGGCCACAAGATCGAGGGCCGCAAACCGAGCTTTCTGACCGATCTGACCTATCTGCTGATCGGGCCGATCTGGGTGCTGGCCAAGGCATATCGCCAGCTGGGCTGGCGCTACTAGAGCGTGTGATGCACGTTGAGATGAGATGCGTTGGCCGCCAGCGGTGCGGCGCGGGTGCTGCGTGGCGCCGGCTTGGCTGGCGCCAAGGCAAGCCGCGCGACGCCCGCGCCATGCCGCTGACGGCCAGCCCTCCGGAAGCGCCCTGTGGCGCGTCGATACTGCGTTGCGCGCTTTGCCCAGGCAGCCAGCCTGGGCAAAGCACATGCCTTGTCTCGACGCGCCACAGGACGCGTCGCACTCACCTCAAAGGACATAACCCGCTCTAAGCGCGGCCGGCAGACCAGCCAGGCATCACTCGCCGATTCCGAGCTCTTCCGGCAGTGGGCGAAATGCGCGCGGCGCGTAGCCGAAATCGCGGCGTGCCGGCTCCAGATCGAACACCAAGTCCTCGCGCATGCGCTGTAGCGCGGCGGCATTCAAGCCCCGCAGGCGGCCCAGGCGTTGCGCTGCGGTGAGTGCAAGACCGAACAGGCTCGGCGGCACCTGATACAGACGTGCAGCCCGTGGCAGCGCTTCCAGTACGCGCTCCACCATCTGCGTGTACGCCAGCACTTCGCCGCCGCCCACGGCATAACTGCGCTGCTGGGTGGCCGGCTGGCCAACCACCGCCAGAGCCGCGCTGGCCAGATCGTCCACATGCACTGGCTGGCGCAGGCCAGTCGCGTTGGCCGGCAGTACGAACGCACCGGTGCGCTGCGCCAGCCCGGCGATCTGGGTTAGCGTTTTGTCGCGTCCGGCGCCATAGACCAAGGTCGGGCGCAGCACGGTGGCACTGGCCCCACGCGCGAGAGCGGCGGAAAACAGCGCCTGTTCGGCATTGGCCAGACGCTGGGCCACGTCGCGCTCGGCCGCATCGATGGAGTGTTCCTTGACCTCAACGCTGGTGGAACCGAACGCGACGATGCGCGGCGCTACCACCGGGTTCTCGGCATACCAGCGTGCGAAGTGGTCGAGCGGACCGCAACTGAAGATCACCTCGAACGCCTCGCCGGCAGCTGCCGGTACGGCCAGATCGCCCTGCCGCCAGACCAGCCCGGAACGCGCCGCGCGCGTCTGTCGCGACCATGCCGTCACCTGCCAGCCGCGGCTCAACAATCGGGTCAGCAGACGTTCGCCGATCTGACCGCTGCCACCGAAGACCAGGGCGCGCGGCGCAGATGCAGCGGTGGACGGAGCGGGATTGGCGGCAGTCACGGGGCAGCTACGCAGGCATGAATACCTGCAGCATACCGAGTGCGGCCCGGCGATGTGCAGCCAATCCGGCCTTGCTTCCGGGCTGCACGCCGCGGCGGCGTTGACGCGGGCGTCAGTCAACGGTTTGTTAAGCTCTCTGGCCTGCTCGCGAATCTTGTGTTCCCTGCATGCCTTTCTCGTTGGAAATTCTGCTGGCGCTGCCGTTCGTGATGGCCGCTGCCGCTGCGCTGCGCTGGCGCACGTCCCGTTCGATCACTGCGTGGTTGGCTGCGGCCGCGCCGTTGGCCGGGCTGGTGGTGCTGGCGCTGTTGACGCCAGCGGTGCTGCGCGGCGAGCTGATTGCCAGCGACCATGCGTGGCTGCCGCAGATCGGCTTGATGTTTTCGTTGCGGCTCGATGGGCTGGCGTGGATGTTTGCGCTGCTGGTGCTGGGCATCGGCGCGCTGGTGGTGCTGTATGCGCACTATTACTTGAGCGCACGCGATAGCGCGTCGCGCTTTTTCGCTTATTTATTGCTGTTCATGGGCGCAATGCTCGGCATGGTGCTGGCCGGCAACCTGCTGTTGCTGATGGTGTTCTGGGAACTCACCAGTATCAGCTCGTTCCTGTTGATCGGGTTCTGGTCGCACCGCAAGGACGCGCGCGAGGGCGCACGCATGGCGTTCGTACTGACTGCCGGCGGCGGCTTGGCCTTATTGGGCGGCGTGTTGATGATCGGCCGCATCGTCGGCAGTTTTCAGCTGGATGCGGTGTTGGCCGCCGGCGATGTGATCCGCGCCAGCCCGCTGTATCCGTACGCGCTGGGCTTGGTGTTGCTGGGCATCTTCACCAAGAGCGCGCAGTTCCCGTTCCACTTCTGGTTGCCGCACGCAATGGCGGCGCCCACGCCGGTGTCGGCGTATCTGCATTCGGCCACGATGGTGAAGGCCGGCGTATTTTTGCTGGCGCGCTTGCATCCGGCGCTGGCCGGCACGGATCTGTTTTTCTATACGGTGACCAGCATCGGCGCGATCACGGTGTTGTTGGGCGCCTGGCACGCCATCTTTCAGCACGATCTCAAGGGCGTGCTGGCGTACTCGACCATTTCGCACCTGGGCCTGATCACGATGCTGTTCGGCCTGTCCACGCCGATGGCGGTGGTGGCCGGCGTGTTCCACCTCATCAACCACGCGGTATTCAAAGCGTCGTTATTCATGGCCGCCGGCATCATCGACCATGAGACCGGCACGCGCGACATGCGCAAGCTGGGCAATCTGCGCCGGTTGATGCCGGTGACCAGCGCATTGGCCATCATCGCCTCGCTGGCCATGGCCGGTATTCCGCTGCTCAACGGCTTCTTGTCGAAGGAAATGTTCTTCGCCGTTGCCCTGGATACCGAAGCGCCGCAACTGATGCGCATCCTGGCCAGCACGGCTGCGTTGCTGGCCGGCCTGCTGGGCGTGGCGTACAGCCTGCGCTTCGTGCACGACACCTTCTTCGGCGATGGTCCGCGCGAGCTAGACACCACGCCGCACGAGCCACCGCGCTGGATGCGGATTCCGGTGGAGGTGCTGGTGCTCATCTGTGTGGCGGTGGGCATCGTGCCAGCGTGGACAGTGGCGCCCGTACTGCGCGCCGGTGCCACCGCGATCCTGGGCGACCGGCTGCCCGACTACAGCCTGGCGCTGTGGCATGGCGTCAATTTGCCGTTGGCGATGAGCGTTGCCGGCATCGTCGGCGGTGCGTTGTTGTACATCGCACTGCGTCGCACGCTGGATCTGTACGCGATCCAGAACCGTTCGCCGGGCAAGGCGATGTTCCAGTGGAATTTACGTGCCCTATTCGCTGCCACCGCACGCATGACCGACGCGGTCACCAACGGCAACCTGCAGCGCATGTTGATGCTGCTGGTGCTAAGCGCCGTCGTGGTGGCGCTGGTGCCATTCCTGCAAGGCGGTACATTGCCGCAATGGCCTGCACCCATGCCAATGCCGGCACTGGGTTGGATGGTGTGGTTGTTGATGATCGCATGCGCCCTGGGCAGCCTGTTCCTGTACAAGCAGCGCCTGCTGGCGGTGCTGGTGCTCGGCGGCACCGGGCTGGCGGTCAGCCTGACGTTCGTGTTCTTGTCGGCGCCGGATCTGGCACTGACGCAGTTGCTGGTGGAAATGGTCACGCTGGTGCTGATGCTGCTGGCGATGAACTATCTGCCGGAGCGCTCGTTGCCCGAACGTGCGCGGCTGCGCAAGATTCGCGATGCGGCCATCGCCATCGTCGGCGGCGCGGGTCTGGCGGCATTGGCGTATACCTTGATGACGCAACCCAGCCATTCGGTCGCCGGCGAACTGCTGCAACGTGCCCTGCCCGAAGCGTATGGGCGCAATGTGGTCAACGTGATCCTGGTGGATTTTCGCGGCTTCGATACCTTTGGCGAGATCACCGTCTTCGCCATTGCCGGGCTGGTGGTGCACGCCTTGTTGCGCCGCGCGCGCATGGCACCGGAGCGCACCATGCCGGGGCCGCCGATCAAGTTGCCTGTGCCGGCCGATCTGGCGCAGATCATGTTCCCGCTTACGCTCACGGTGTCGCTGTTCCTGTTCCTGCGTGGGCACAACGCGCCGGGCGGTGGCTTCATTGCCGGGCTGGTGCTGGCAGTGCCATTGCTGATGCAGTACGTGATTCAGGGGGCGGCCTCGGTGGAGTCGCGCTTTGGTTTCGACTACATCCGCCTGATCGGCATCGGCTTGTTGTGCGCGCTGGTCAGCGGCGCAGGCTCGCTGGTCTTCGGGCTGCCGTTCCTGAGCAGTGGACATCTGGAAATTCCGCTACCGCTGTTGGGCGAGCTGGAACTGGCCAGTGCACTGGGCTTCGATATCGGCGTGTATCTGGTGGTGTTCGGTGCGGCGATGTTGGTGCTGTCGATGATGGGCACGATCAAACCCTCGCGTACGCGCAGTTCCCAGCGCGGCGAGATCGACCCCACCCAACGTTCGACACGTACCGCGGAGCAGCATTGATGGAATTGGCAGTGGCAAGCGCGATCGGCGTCCTCACCGCATTGGCGATCTATCTGCTGCTGCGCGCGCGCAGCTTCGATGTGATCCTGGGCATGACCTTCCTGTCGTACGCCACCAACCTGCTGATCTTTGCCGGTGGGCGCTTGCGCAGCGGCCAGGCGCCGGTGCTGCGCGACGGCGTGCCGGCCGAGCTGATGCATCACAGCGACCCGCTCCCGCAGGCCTTGGTGCTGACCGCCATCGTGATTGCGTTTGCGATGACGGCCGTGAGCCTGGTGCTGGCGATCCGCAGCCGTAGCGACAACGGCAGCGACCACGTGGATGCGCACGAAGATGCCGCGACCGGCACGGATCCGCGGCAGGCCCGGCGATGAACCATCTGCTGATCCTGCCCATCCTGATCCCGATGCTGGGCGCGTCGGCGTCATTATTTGTCGAACACCGCCGCTATGGGCCACGCGTGCAGCGCAGCGTGGCCTGGGTCAGCATGGCCTTGTTGGCCGCAGCGGTCATCGCCTTGTTCGCACGCGCTGCCGACGGCGAGATCCTGGTCTATCTGCTCGGCGACTGGCCGGCGCGCATCGGCATCGCGCTGCTGGGCGACCGCTTGTCGGCGTGGATGCTGTTGACGACCTTGATCCTGGGATCGGCGTGCCTGCTGCATGCATGCGCAGGCTGGGACCGGCGCGCACCGCATTTTCATGCGTTGTTCCAGTTCCAGCTGATGGGCTTGAACGGTGCGTTCCTGACCGGCGACATCTTCAATCTGTTCGTGTTCTTCGAAGTGATGCTCATCGCCTCCTACGGCCTGCTGCTCAGCGGTGGGCGCGGGTTGCAGATGCGGGTGGGCCTGCATTACGTGGTGTTCAACGTCTGCGCGTCGACGTTGTTCCTGATTGCGCTGGGCCTGCTGTTCGGTGTCTTCGGCACGCTCAACATGGCCGAGCTGTCGCAGCGCATTGCCGATCTGCCGGCGCAGGATGTGCCGTTGGCAAAGGCCACGCTGGGCTTGTTGCTGCTGGTGTTCTGCAGCAAGGCCGCGTTGCTGCCGCTGTATCTGTGGCTGCCGGAAACCTATTCGCGCGCACCGGCGGCGGTGGCCGCATTGTTCGCCATCATGACCAAGGTAGGGTTGTATGCAACGCTGCGGGTGTCCTCGTTGTGGTTTGGCGCCGGTGCCGGCGCGCTGCACGGCTTCGGTCGCCATGCGCTGTTGTGGCTGGGCATCGCGACGCTGCTGATGGCCGCGTTCGGGGTGATGGCCGCATCGCGGCTGCGGGTGATGGTGTCGTACCTGGTGGTGTTTTCGGCAGCGACCCTGTTCATCGCGTTTTCGCTGGACGATGCCGGCGCACTGGGCGCAGGGCTGTATTACCTGCCGCACAGCAGCTTTGTGGCCGCTGCGTTGTTCATGGTGTCGGACCTGATCCGCCGCCGCCGCGGCAGTGCCAGCGACCGCAAGGAAGTGGTGGCGCCACTGCCGGGGCGGGCCATTCCAGGCACGATGTTCATGATTGCCGCGGTGGCGGTGGCCGGGTTGCCGCCGCTGCCCGGCTTTCTGGCCAAGGCGGCGTTGCTGCAGCACGTGCCCCAGGGCCTGGTCGGGCCGGTGTGGGGCGCGGTGCTCGGCAGTAGCCTGCTGGTCGTGATCGGCCTCACCCGCGCCGGCGTGCGGTTGTTCTGGCGGGTGCCGGCCGCGGCGGAAAATGCGCCGGAACTGCAACCGCCGCGACGTGGCCGCATGCGTCCGGTGGAGACCGCCGCCACGGTGCTGTTGCTAGGCGGGTTGGTTGCGATGACCGGCGCCGCAGGTCCCTTGATGCATTACACCGATGCGGCCGCTGCGCAGTTGCGCGACCCCGGCGCGTATGTGGACCAGATACGCGCCACCACGCCGCAACGGAGGCAGCCATGAACACGCGTCTGCCACTGCGTCGCCGCGTATTCCCATCGCCGCCGCTGAGCGTAACGGTCTTCGTCTTCTGGCTGCTGCTCAGCGATAGCTTCGGCCCGCAGCAATGGGTCTTGGGCATGCTGCTGGGCGTGGTGGTGCCGATCTTCGCGGCGCGACTGGACCGCGAGTTCGCACAGATCGGCTCGTTGCGCTCGGTGCCGCGCATGCTGCTGGTGGCCGCGGGCGACATCGTGCGCTCCAACATCAAGGTGGCTGCGCAGGTGCTCGGACCCGAATCGCGTATCCATCCCGGCTTCATCTGGGTACCGCTGGATATCGCCAACATTCACGGCATCGCCGCGTTGACCAGCATGATCACGCTGACGCCGGGGACCGTCTCGGCCGCGCTGTCGGACGACCGTAAATATCTGCTGGTGCACGTGCTGCATCTGGACGATCCGGAGGCCTTGATTGCCGAGATCAAGACCCGCTACGAAAAGCCCCTGATGGAGATCTTTCCATGACCGGCCACATGTTCATCGAATCGACCATCGTGATCTGCATGCATGCGGTGGGCCTGGCCATCCTGATGGCCTTGTGGCGGCTGCTGCGCGGGCCGACCGTGCCGGACCGCATCCTGGCGCTGGATACGCTCTCGGTCACCGCCATCGCCGAATTGATGCTGCTGGGCATGTATCTGGATTCACCGATCTATTTCGAGGCTGCCCTGGTCATTGCGATGCTGGGCTTCGGCAGCACCGTGGTGCTGAGCAAATACGTGCTGCGGCGGAGCATCGTCGAATGATCGCCTTCACCGAATACCTACTCAGCGCCTTGCTGCTGGCGGGCACGTTCTTCATCCTGATCGGCGCTTTTGGCCTGGTGAAGCTGTCGGATTTTTTCAAGCGCCTGCATGCACCGACCAAGGCGAGCACGCTGGGCGTGGGCTGCGTGCTGCTGGCCTCGGTGGGCTACCACCTGTTTCTGGGTGTGGACCCGCAACCGCGCGAATTGCTGATCACCGTGTTCCTGTTCATCACCGCACCGATCAGCGCGCACTTGATGGCTAAGGCGGCGCTGTCGCTGATGATGGAAGACCGCCCGGAAGTGCCGAACCACGGCGACGCGCAGCAGGAAGGGTTGCCGCAGGTCAAAGGCGATGTTGGCGAGAACGAAGACACCGAGAAGCAGCATCCGGGGCCTGCGTCGGAGGGTGGCTAAGGCGTTGTTGCTCGGCCTGGATGGCTTACGATCAGATTCCGCACCTGCTCAGCACCTTCTCAACGGCGCGACCAGCTGACGCGGTAGTCAGCGCATGACGCATCGACTCACGAGCGCTCACTTCATGCGCTCGCAACCGCAGATGGGCATGCAATCGCGTCGTGACGCGACCCAACGATCATGCAAAGCGCAACGCCACCGTTGCGCAGAGCGATTCTCTGACAGCCCACCATCGCTAACCGGCGCGCCCCATGGGCCGATCGGGTGACGTCCATGCTGGTCCACGTTGCCGCAGCCTGACACTCGAGCCATTGCGCGGCCGATACAGGTGGAAGCGAGCTGTCGTATCGCAGCAGGAATTACCCACCCTCCCCGAGCGCAGGATACAAACGCCTGCGCAATACGACACCACCATTAACCTCGCATTTCAGCCGCAGCCTTCGACGTAATCCACCTGCGGCGGTTTGCCTACGCGCCAGCTGGCGACTTTACCGTCTGCATCGGTCTCGAACACCAGCGCGGTCTGCGTGGCTGCGCCGGGCAGGCGCAGCGTCAGCGCGCCTGGAATGTACTTATGCGGCTGCTCGGTCAGGCCGTCGGGGTACAACGCACGCAACTGCGCCAGGTTCATGCCGACCTTGCCGCCGCCCGGCGCCGTCTCCTTCGGTTCGCTGGTCTGGAAGCGCACCAACTGCCCGCCTTCGAACATGAAGCCGAAGCGACGCGCATCGCTGGTCCACTGTGGGCGCAGCAGGTAACAGCCATCATCGGCTGCCGCTTCGCCCCGCAAATCCCCACCCCAGGCAGCCCGCGCCTGGCTGGCATCCATCCCGAAGCGCAGATCGCCATAGCCATCCATGCGCGCAAGCGCAGCGGGGTCCGGCTGTGTGTGCGGTGGAAATGTGCCAGCTGGCGCCGTAGCCGGTGGGACGGTGGCGGCCGGTTGGTCGTCAGCGGCCGCAACCGGTGCGTGGTCGGCGCTGGCGGGCGCGGGCGATTGGTCGGCGCGGTTGCAGGCGGTCAGTACGAGCAATGCGCTCATCAGGCCCAACAATCTGGATGTCATCTGTGCATTCCCTGGACGTGCGCTACAGCGTACACAGCTGCCATCGCGACCATGTGGAGAGCGTGCGACACACCGTCGCAGTCATGTCATCGGCGCTTCATTGGCGGGCGTCACGCTGTTGGCTTCGCAGGACCGCCGCCATGATCCCACGCAAGACCGAGCTCGCCCTGACCACGCTGCAATCGCACCGCAGCCCGCTGACGCTGCTGCAACGGCGCGCGTTGATCCTGGCCGACGGCCAGCGCGATCTGGCGACGCTCGCCATGCTGCTGGGCGGCGACGGCACTGCCTTGCTGCATAGCCTGTGCGCGATGGGGTATCTGGATCTTGGTACCGCTGCGGGCGGCGCTGCGGGTCAGGCGCGCAGTACGGCAGCCACCGCCGCGCTGCCCGATGTGGACCAAGCAGGTATGCCCCGGCCGGACGCAGGGCCCACCGACGAAGAGCTGCAGCGCCTGCGCCGCCGCGCAGCGACCAATGCACGCCTGTACCTGCTCGATATCCTGCAGTTGCAACGCAATGCCCTCGCCGCTGCGCTGCATCGGCAACTGCACGCCGCGCGCGACGAAGATCAGATCAGCACGACCATCGCCGAGGCGTTGCAGGCCCTGCCGCAGATCACCTCGGCGAGCTATGCCGAACGCGTCCGCACACGGATCGGCGAGCTGCTGCCGGAGGCGTTGCAAGCCGCGTGATCTGGCAGTCTTGGCCAGCGCGCGCCGACTGGCGCTTGCCGAGTCGCTCAACACGCAGCGAGGGCTGGAGCTGATCGCTGCATCACCGCAACGACAGCAGCCCGCGCACCGGCAGCACCGATCGCAATCACAGCGCCGACGCGCAGACAGCGCAGCTGCAGCACCGCGGCTGCGGTCTGGCTTGAGCGCAGCTGAAACCCTGCTGTTCGGCCGCCAGGCGCAGGCGGCTGGTACTCGGGACAGGTAGCTAGCCGCCATCCACGCCATGCACTCTGTGCCTGAGCAACGTCCGCACCAACTGACAATTGCTTACGAGATTTTGGTTGCGCGCTAGGTTGCGTCTTCCGTTATCGGCGGTTGAAATGCAGCGCGTAGTCCGGACCAGCACTGCTGGTAATCGGCTTGCCGATGGGCGGCGCTCAATGCCTGCTGCGTAGGGCGCAACACCGCACGCGTTTCGAACATGAAGGCCATGGTGTCGGCGATCACGTCCGGGCGCGTGAGATCTGCCTGTGAAGCCTTGTCGAAGGTGGCCGCATCCGGGCCGTGCCCGCTCATGCAGTTATGCAACGAGGCGCCACCGGGCGCGAAGCCTTCGGCCTTGGCGTCGTAGACGCCATGCACCAGGCCCATGAATTCGCTGGCGACGTTGCGATGGAACCACGGCGGACGGAAGGTGTGCTGTGCTACCAGCCAACGCGGCGGGAAGATCGCAAAATCCATGTTCGCAGTCCCGTGCGTGTCGCTGGGCGAGGTCAGCACGGTGAAGATGCTGGGATCGGGATGATCGAAACTGATCGAGCCGATGGTGTTGAAGCGACGCAGGTCGTAACGATAGGGCGCGTAATTGCCGTGCCAGGCGATGACATCCAGCGGCGAGTGACCGATGTCGGCACGCCAGAGATGGCCCTGGAATTTGGCCACCAGTTCGAACGTGCCTTCGCGTTGTTCGAAGGCGGCATGCGGCGTTTCGAAATCGCGCGGATTGGCCAGGCCATTGGCGCCGATCGGCCCCAGATCGGGCAGGCGCAGCAGGCCGCCAAAGTTTTCGCACACATAGCCGCGCGCGGCGGCGTCCAGCAACTCGACGCGAAAGCGCATGCCGCGTGGAATCACACCAATCTGCTGCGGTTCCAGCGCCAGCACGCCCAGCTCGGTATGCACGCGCAGCCGGCCCTGCTGCGGCACCAGCAGCAGCTCGCCGTCGGCGTCGTAGAAGAAGCGATCCTGCATGGAGGCGTTGGCCGCATACACATGCACGCCAACGCCGGACATCGCTTCGGGCCCGCCATTGCCGGCCATGGTGTAGAGGCCGTCGACAAAATCGGTGGGCACCGACGGCAGTGGCAATGGGCTCCAGCGCAACTGATCCGGCGGCACCGGGCCCGCACCGAAATCGTTATGGAAGTGCGACTGCTCGACCAGCGAGAAGCTGCCATGCACGGCGGCAGGGCGAATGCGATACAACCAGCTGCGCCGATTTTGACCACGCGGCGCCGTGAACGCGGTGCCGGACAGCTGCTCGGCATACAAGCCGTGCGCCACACGCTGCGGTGAGTTCTGGCCGACCGGTAGACTGCCGGCCACCGCCTCGGTTGCGAACTCATTGCCGAAGCCGGTCATGTAACGCAGGTCGTTGTGCATGGGTGCGTCCGGATGTTGATCCGCCCTCCATGACAGCAGAAGGTTGGGATCGCGTTGGATCAAGCCGCTCTTACCGAAAAAGAGCTGAAGCCTGGCGAATCAAGCCCCTCTCCCACCGGGAGAGGGGTTGGGGTGAGGGTACGGCGTAGCGACCATCTTGCAGATCGTCTCAACCACCGCATCCAGCGAAAGCAATACATCATTGTTCCAGAAGCGCAGTACTGTCCATCCTTGTGATTGAAGCCACTGCGACCTTGCCTGATCGCTAGAAGCATCGTGCTGCGATCCGTCCAACGCGATGATCAAGCGTCTTTCGATGCAACAAAAATCTGCGATGTAGGGCGGAATCGGATGCTGGCGCCGGAACTTCAAACCGTGCAGCTGCTTGCTACGTAAACAGCGCCACACTGCACGCTCTGCATCGGTCATCGTTGTACGTAATGCGCGTGCATGGGTGCGTGTGGCAGTGGGTAACGGCGGTTTGATTTTCATCGCTCCACCGTACCCTCACCCCAACCCCTCTCCCGTGGGGAGAGAGGCTTTGAGCGCGTGCGGTCTTACGGATTCTCTTGTCAGACAACCAAGGCCCGCTGAAGTGGCGCTTGAAGATCTTGCCTTAAGCGAATCACCAACCCCTAACCCCCGCCCTCAAAGCACCCCACGCTTCATCTGATCGCGCTCGATGCTTTCGAACAGCGCCTGGAAATTGCCTTCGCCAAAGCCTTCGTTTCCCTTGCGCTGGATGATCTCGAAGAAGATCGGGCCGATGCAGTTGGTGGTGAAGATCTGCAGCAGTTTGCGCTGTTTGGTATCGGGGTCGGCGTCGATCAGGATCTTGTTGCGGCGCAGGCGTTCGACATCTTCGCCATGCGCGGGGATGCGCAGGTCCACCACATCGAAATACGTGTCCGGCGTATCCAGGAAACTCACGCCGGCGGCGCGCATCTTTTCCACGCTGGTGTAGATGTCGTCGGTAAAACAGGCGATGTGCTGGATACCTTCGCCCTGGTACGCATCCAGATACTCGTTGATCTGGCTCTTGGGGTCGGAAGATTCGTTGAGCGGGATGCGCACGATGCCGTCCGGCGCAGTCATCGCCTTGGACACCAGGCCGGTCTTGGCGCCCTTGATGTCGAAATAGCGGATCTCGCGGAAGTTGAACAGGCGCTCGTAATAGTCCGACCAGCGCTGCATGTTGCCGAAGTACAGGTTATGGGTCAGGTGGTCGATGAAGGTCAGTCCGAAGCCGGCCGGGTGCTGGTCGGCACCGTCGATCGGCTCGAAATCGGCGTCATAGATGCTGCCGGCCTCGCCATAACGGTCCACCAGGTACAGCATGCAATCGCCGATCCCCTTGACCACCGGCGCCGGGACCGCGCGGGTGTCGGGCTTGTTCTGCACGGCTTCGCCGCCGTTGCCCAGCACCGTCTGCAGCACGGTCTCGGACGGGGTGCGGAAGCGGATGGCAAAGCCGCAGGCGCAGGGGCCGTGCGCGGCGGCGAAATCGGCAGCGAACGAATCGGGATCTTCGTTGAGCAGGAAGTTGACCCCGCCCTGGCGATAGACGGTAATGGGGCGGCTGCGATGACGCAGCACCGCGCTGAAGCCCATCTTGCGGAAATAATCGTGCAGTTGCTCCCCCTGGCCGGCCGGTGCGGCGAATTCGACGAATTCGAAGCCGTCGATGCCCATCGGATTGTCGAAGGTGGTGACCTGCATGCCAGGATCCGGGCGGGTCGCAGTGGTGTTCGGTTGTGCGCTCATCGTCGTTTCTCCACGCTTGGGGGGGCCGCAGGGCTATGCGGAGTAGCAGAAGACCCGCGAGAATGCGCAGGCCACCCTCGGTTTGTAGTTGCAAATGAAACCAAAATCAAGACACAGTGCAACATGAGCGATCTCGACAGCCCCCACCCGCCGCAACATCCCGTGCTGCTCAACCTCGAGCAGTTCCTGCCGTATCGCCTGAGCGTGCTGTCCAACCGTATCAGCAGCAACATCGCCAAGGTATACGGCGATCGTTACGGCATGGCGATTCCCGAGTGGCGGGTGATCACGATCCTGGCGCTATACCCGGGTTCGTCGGCCAGTGAGGTCTCCGACCGCACGGCGATGGACAAGGTCGCGGTCAGCCGCGCCGTGGCGCGCCTGCTGGAGCGCGGCTTCATCCGCCGCGAGACCCACGGCGACGATCGGCGCCGCTCGATGCTGGCGTTGTCGCCGGCCGGGCGGCAGGTCTACGAGACCGTTGCGCCGCTGGTCAACGAGATGGAGCAACGGTTGATGTCGGTGTTCAGCG
Organism: Xanthomonas cissicola; assembly: GCF_008801575.1. Lineage (GTDB taxonomy): Bacteria > Pseudomonadota > Gammaproteobacteria > Xanthomonadales > Xanthomonadaceae > Xanthomonas > Xanthomonas cissicola. The sequence goes on from NZ_VZPL01000067.1 coordinate 21,078, forward strand.
CCGAAGAACAGCAGGTCCTGGAAAAGCTGATCGACCGGCTGGCCAAGGACGGGCTGCCGCGCATGGCCAGCAAGGACTGAGCAGCGCACGCTGGGAGCGAATGCGCGGTGCCTTGGTGCCGCGCAGGATCTGATCCAGTTGCAATCGATGCTGGCGTACGGCGCTGGTGCAGCACTGGCATCGATGCGGTGCCGCGGCACTGCAGTGGCGCGACTTCGATAGCTTGTCAGCGCGATCGGTCGCGCCTCTTCGCTGGCTCGCCAGCCGCGCATCGCCGCAGGACGTTACGCGCCGGTGTGCCCTGCCATCGCCAGCAAGCCCTCATTACCTCAGGCCAAGGCAGCGCTCGTCAAAGAGAAGACTGGCCGCGTGCGCGCCAGGCGATAGCCATCGCACGATGCAAAACAAAAACCCCCGCAGCAGTGCGGGGGTTTTTGTTTGACGCGTTCGCGCAGCATCAGGCCTGCGGTGGCGCCCACTGCTTGAGGAAGTCGAACAGCTTCTTGCGGTCGAAGCCCTCGCCCTTGCGCAACTCCGGGCCGGACTGCGTGGTCAGCAGCTTGCCGTCGCTATCCAGCACCAGCAGCGACGGGGCGTCGTTGAGCTGGGCGAACGCCGACAGGAAGGCGGCGTTTTCGTTGGCCGCATCGCGGTTGACCTTGACCACCACGAAGTGCGCGTCGCGGAAGCTGCGCAGCTCGGCATCGCCGCCCATCAACTCGTCCAGCGCCTTGCAGGGCTCACAGGCGGCATTGCCGACGTTGAGCACGATGCGCTTGCCGCCGCGCTTGGCCTCGACCTTGGCCGTCTCCAGATCGGCGGCCGGATCGCGCGAGGGGTCGTATTGCGCGTTGAGCGCGGCAGCCGCGGCGATGTCGGCCGCGGTCGGCGTATTGCCCGAGGACACCGGCTGGCTGGGATCGGCGCTGGGCGGCTTCTGCATTGAGGTATCCAACGGCTTCGGCGCGTCCTGCGGGCTGCTGGTCTGCCCGCAGGCGCTCAACAGACCGCTCAGCAGCAGGCCACAGACAAGGGGCTTGATCGGCATCGCTGTTCTCCTCACTTCACACCATGCATCAATTTATTGATCAGCGGCGCGATCAGGAACAGCAACGCGCCGGCGCCCACCAGCGCCCAGAACCCGAACGTATACCCACCCAGCGCCGAGGACACGCTCATGCCTTCGTTTCCGCTGACATGGCCGGCGAAAATGCCCGACAGGTTGTTGCCGATGCCGGTGGACAAAAACCAGCCACCCATGCCGAAACCGACCAGGCGTACCGGGGCCAGCTTGGTCACCATGGACAGGCCGATCGGCGACAGGCACAGCTCGCCGACCGACTGGATGACGTAGACCATGAACAAAGTCCAGAACGGGATCTTGCCGGCGTCGTTGACCAGGCTGGACAGCGCAAACATCAGCAGCAGGAAGGCCAGGCCGTTGAACAGCAGGCCCAGGCCGAACTTGCGCGGGATCGACGGATTGAAGCGGCCGGACTTGACCCAGATCCAGGCGATGACCGGTGCCAGCGCAATGATGGCGATGGAGTTCACCGACTGGAACCACGCGGTGGGGAAGGTCCAGCTGCCGAAGTTGCGGTTGACGATGTTGTCGGCCAGGAAGGTGAACGAGCTGCCGGCCTGTTCGAAGAACATCCAGAACAAGACGTTGAAGGCGAAGATGATCAGCATCGCAATCACCTTGTCGCGTTGCACCTTGCCTTCGCGGATGCCTTCCACCAGCAGCATCACCGACAGGCCGATGAACAGCACCGTCAGCACGATCTGCAACACATCCGCACCGACCGCGAGCAGGAAGTACACGCCCGGAATCGCCAGCAGGCAGCCCACCAGCACCATCAGCACACGGCCCATGCCCTGCGCGTTCGGCGCCGGTGCGCCGATGCCCTTGAGCTGGACGCGGCCGAACCAGAACCACACCAGGCTGATCAGCATGCCCACGCCGGAAGCCATGAACACAATCTTGTAGGACGGCATGACGTCGGTGCCGAACACCTTTTCGGCCAGCAACTGGGTCAACACCGGCGAGATCATCGCGCCCAGGTTGATGCCCATGTAGAAGATGGTGAAGCCGCTGTCGCGGCGCGGATCGGCCACCGAATACAGCTTGCCGACCATGGTGGAAATGTTCGGTTTGAACAAGCCGTTGCCGACCACCACGGTGGCCAGGCCGATCTCGAACATGGTGGGGTCGGGAATGGCGATCAGGAACAGGCCGGTCGCCATGACCGCGGCCCCGACCAGGATCGAGCGCTGGTAACCGAGCACGCGGTCGGCCACGTAGCCGCCGAAGATCGCCGCCGCGTACACCAGCGCCAGGTAGGCGCCATAGGTCCGCCCTGCCGGCGCCTGGCCGGTGGCATCGCCATTGAAAAACTGCGCCACGATGTACAACACCAGCGCCCAGCGAATGCCGTAGAACGCGAAGCGTTCCCAGAATTCGGTCATGAACAGCAACCACAACGGCCGCGGGTGGCCGAGCAACGTGGGGAACTCGGGGGGCGCCGGCGGCTGCGGCGGTTTGGAGGCGGATGTCGGCGCGGTCGCGTCAACGCTCATAGAGGTCCCTTGCGTATTCAGTGATGGCTGGGTGCACCGAGGCGAGCCCGGGCGACGCGCGAGGATCACTTAGACGTCATGTACGCGTCAAATTCGCCGGAGTCGGCGACCTGATGGCGGTGGGTGGGAAGAACCTCTGCACCGCCTCCCTTCTCCCGTTGGGAGAAGGTGCCCGAAGGGCGCATGAGGGTGCGATTTCGCGGATTGGTGCCGTTTGCGGAGATGTCCCCGTTAGCAACTAGGGCCTGTTAACACTAATGGCCCGAGCGATTAAACTATTGGGCATGGAGATCACGCCAGCACAATTTTCTCTGATCGAACACTGCCTGCCGGCGCAGCGCGGCAATGTCAGCATGACCAACCTGCAAGTGGTCAACGCCATCCTTTACGTTGCCGAGCATGGCTGCAAATGGCGCGGCCTACCCAAGCGCTTTGGCAACTGGCATACGGTCTACACACGCATGAACCGTT
>NZ_VZPL01000068.1 GCF_008801575.1 Xanthomonas cissicola
TAGTTTTGCTTGGCTGGAGAAGAACCGAAGGCTATGGAAGAACTGCGAGCGCAAACTCAACACCAGCCTGCAGTTCATCCATTTGGCCTTCTTGGCGCTATTACTCAGAAGATCGTGAACAGGTTCTTAGGTCTACGCGATCGTAGGTGTCTAGCGTCATTGTCCGGTCCGCTTCCTGTGGAGGGACCAGCATTGATAGGCCGCCAGGGCGCACAGGAGCGTCAACAGCCCACTTCGCATAATGTATAGAAGGTGCTGTTAGGGCGAGCGGGGAAAGGGCCGTCAGCAGCGCCTCATGCGCCCCTGCGTGCATGCCTACTGCCACCAGTGCGAGCGCCCCGATCACCGTAGTGACCGGGGACAGTCTGTCCCACAGCGCACTCCACGCCTTCTTCTCTGCCGGCGATGCTGCCTCTTCCTGGCGCACCTTCACGGCCAACGCCGGATCGGCCTGTGCCAGTTCAATGAGCGCCATCAGGTGTGTGTCTGTGATCTTGCCGCCTTTGCGCCACACCGAAACCGAATTCCGCGACACGCCAAGCGACAGCGCAACGCTGTTGTCTGAGTCGCGCGAGCATGCTTTCCGCGCCGTGTCAAGTAATTTATTTATGGTGTCCACGTCATATACCGTTTGACAGAAGTGTCCTTTCTCATGTTACATGCACCTCGTGTCCTACGCCGTATGACACCGCGCCCCCGGCTCCCCTCCGGGGTCCGCGTCAAGGGGCAGGGGATAGGGGCTTCATGGACACCAACGCATTTGCATTGCTCGGCGCTTCCGCGCTGACCGTGATCGTCGGCCTCGCCCGATTGGTCGCTTGGATTCTTGACCGTCGCTCCGAAGCTGCGCTGCGCGCACACCGCGAACAGGTCTTCATCATCGAAAGCTACGTTGACTTGGTCGCGCCGACTATTTCGCGACGCGTCACGATTTGTAGCGCCCAAAGTGAAATGGAGGTCGTCGCATGAAGGAGTTCGCAAAGTGCATCGGCTACGTGTGGGCGCTCGCTGCCTTCATCTCTCTTTTCATCATCGGTGCCTACTACCTGCCTGAGCCGTGGACATGGGTTTGTGGCGTGTTCTTGTTCCTCACGCCTGCCGGTCTGATCGCCTATTTCAGCGGGGTCGGTCATGACTGAGGTCGTCTCCCACATCGACACCTATCACACCGTGATCGGTGGTCGCCGCATTCGCCGTTTTCGCCTGACGGTGCGCCTCGCTGGCCGGCTGGTAGAGCAGAGCGTGCATGCATCGCGCCGTGCGGCTCGTGCCTGTGAAGCCGCTGCTGTGGAGTTCTACGCGCATGGCTGACGGATCGCGGGAAGTGGGACTCCCCTCGTCTAACAGGGGAGTCAGTGAATTCAGGAATGCCGATGGCACCCTGACGGTCGCCATTGACTGGTTTTCCGCCTCTGTGGACTTGCGTGCCGTCCTGGGCGAAGCCGGTGTGTTCGTCAACGACGACCCCGAAGAGGTCCGCGAATGGATGGACGTCACTGCCGAGAACGCCCGTGCGGTCGCATTGCAAGTGTTCTGCTGGTTCTTCGCCGGCTTGGGCTTGGAACTTGACGAAAAGGCCGGGCCGGGGCGGTTTTATCTGTGGCGCGTGCGTATCACCGACCGCGACGGCCAGCACGTCGGGTTGATCGAGTTGGGGGGTGAACACTGCCGCCGTGCAGATGGCACCTACACCGCGCGTATTGAGTTGACCGGCACCGGGTGTGGAGTGTTGAGCGCAGCGCGCTGCGGCCATGCGCAGCGGTGGCTGGAGCTTCGAGCGAAGCTCGAAAGCTGCGCTGGACGATTGACCCGTGTGGACGTTGCCGCAGATGACCTCTTGGGCAAATACCCCTTGAAACTCGCTCAGAGCTGGTACGCATCGGGCGAGTTCGACAACCGTGGACAGCGCCCCAAGGCGCAGACCGTGGATGATCACGATAGCGGCGACGGCAAGACCTTCTATGTCGGTGGCAAGAAGTCCGAGAAGCAGCTTCGCGTGTACGAGAAGGGCAGGGAGCAAGGTGACAAGGCCTCCGAATGGGTGCGCTATGAAGCGCAATTCCGCTCCACCAATCGCAAGGAATTGCCGTTGGATCTGCTGCGCGATCCTGCTGGCTATTTGCTCGGCGCCTATCCCGTTCTCAAGTTCCTGCACTGCGTTGCCACGCGCATCGATATTACGAAAGCTGCTGTCGATGCCACTTGGAAAAGTGCGCGCCGGCACCTCAAGCGCCAATACGGCGCAACCCTCAATTTCATCGTGCGGCATTGCCCAACGCCAGACGCGTTGCATGCCGTCATCAGCACCTGCACGTCGCATCGGCTACCGGCGTGGGCAACAGCAGACGTAGCCAATCAATGGCCCGAAATCGCGGGCATCAATCAAACCTTAGAAGGGGTTACACCATGAGCGTAATCAAAGTCACTGTGTTGAGCGCCGAAGTCGATGAGCGTGCTGGCACGTTCAAGGATGACGAGGGCAAGGATCGGGAATACACCACCCGCAAGCAGAAAGCCAAGCTGGAAGCAGGCGGGTTTGCATATCCCCTGGATGTGCGTTTGGAGAAGGGTCAGCCTCCGTATCAGCCTGGTGATTATGAGCTCGATATCGAAGCCATGGTCACGGTCAACAAGGGCGCGATCAATTACAGCAAATTTCAGGTGTTGCGCGCTGTCAAAGCCCCTGCACGCGTGGCGGCTTAACCCATGGCCGTGTGCGTAGCCCTGCAAGCAGATGGCACGTTGGTGCCCACCGGTCAATCGGTTGGTGAGTGCAGCGGCTACGTGCTCGTTAGTGGTAGCGAATACAGCGTGTATGCGCTGGTGCAAGAAGCGTTCGCCATGCCCAGCAAGGAGGACGCCGTAGCGTGGTCCACCGGCTGCTGCGGCTTGGTGATCGTGTGGTTCGTCCTGGGACGCCTCGCCGGCAGCGTCGCAGGCATGTTCAATGACCGGTAAATCAATCAATCAACGAGGAGAGTAAACATGGGTGACATTCTGACTGGCGTGAGCGGTGCTGAGGCTGCAACCGCGATGATCGCAGCGGCCGCAATCATCGCGTTGGTGGGCTTCACCAAGTGGGGTGCCAAGAAGGTTGCAAGCTTCTTCGGCTAATGGTGGTGAGGGCAGGGCGGCGCTTCGGTGTCGCCCTCTCTCTTTCAGGGGTAGGGCGATGATCGTTCTCTTGTTCTGTGGATTCATGGGCGCGCTGTGTGGGTGGGCAGGCGTCAAGGGGTTGGATGTGTGAAGCACGTTTTCGTTTTCGTTCTGTGTCTGGTCGCGCTGTGCTGTGCATCGCGTGCTAGTGCCGCATGCGTACAACTTGAAGCTCCTACGTCATCGCATAACGGTGATTGGAGTTGTGCGGATCAGGGCGAAGCGTTTGCCAAGGTTTCAGCGTTTCCTGTGCCTGCTGATCTTGCAAAGTGTGGCATGAAGGCGGTGCGGGCAGTTTCCAGTGGTCCCGGCTTTACGCAGCGAATGACATATCCAGGCAATACATGCGGCATCGGGTATGAGCTCGATATCGGTACTGGTAGCGCTCAATTTCCCGAGGCATCGACGTGCGCCAAGCGACCTGCACAAAGCGGTTGGACCAATCCGACTGCGCCCACACCATCAGATGTTTGCAACGATGGTTGTTACTACACGTATGCAGTCGATCCAGGCAACCCGAAGGGCTATAGCTATACGCCTAGCGGGGCGACGTGCACGACCGATGATGCAGCCCCTCCTATCGATGATGGTGGCGATGGAGGTGATGGTGATGGCGGTAGCGATGGTGGTGGAGACGGTGGCAGCGATGGCGGTGGTGACGGCGGTGGTGACGGCGGCAGCGACGGTGGTGGCGACGGTGGTGGCGACGGTGGTGGTGACGGCGGTAGCGACGGTGGTGGTGACGGTGGTGGCGACGGTGGTGGTGACGGCGGTAGCGACGGTGGTGGTGACGGCGGTGGCGACGGTGACGGCGATGGCGATGGCGACACGCCCGGTGACGGTGAAGGCGGCGAAGGCGCTCCCGTGTCCGAGCTCTACAAAAAAAGCGGCAAGACTGTTGAGTCTGTGCTGAGCAAATTCAATACGCAGGTGCGTGGCACCCCGATGGTTGCCGGCATCACGGATTTCATGACTGTTCCGTCTGGTGGATCGTGTCCAGTGTTCTCGTTGGGCGCGTCGAAGTGGTGGAACGCCATGACGATCAATTTTCATTGCGGCGGCGATTTCCTGGCGTTTCTGCGCGCGGCGGGCTGGGTGATCCTGGCGATTGCTGCGTACGCCGCTCTCCGCATCGCTGTGACTTGAGGACACGATATGTTCGCTGGCTGGTTTGATGATTTGACCGCATGGCTGTGGAACGCCGTTAAAGCCGTGTGGCAGGCGTTCGTCGACTTCATGAGTGACTTGTTCGTCATGTGGCTGGAACAGTCGCTGGGGGCTGTTCTGTACGTGCTGAGCCTATTGCCCATGCCTGACTTCATGAAAGGCCAGAGCATCGGCGGCATGCTCGGCAACGCGGGCAGCACGATTTTGTGGTTTGCCGATGTGTTCAAGATCGGGCCTGCGCTGGTGATGATCGGCGCGGCCATGGTGTTCTATCTGTTGCGTCGCGTGCTGACGGTCGGGATTTGGTGACATGCTAGTTTTCAACGAAGGTGTGCCGCGTGCCGGCAAGAGTTACGACGCGGTAAAGAATCACATCCTCCCCGCGCTCAAGAAGGGTCGGCGCGTGTTTGCACGCCTTAATGGCTTGCGGTTTGATCGCATTGCCAAACACCTGGGCATTGCCGAAAGCGATGTGCAAAGCCTGCTTGTGTTGGTCGATACGAAGGACGTTACCAAGTTGTTTGCGTGCACGCAGGATGCGTCGGGCAAGTGGTGCATTCCGGACGAATTCAAAGATGCGCTGGTCGTCATTGATGAGGTGCACGAGTTCTACGTCAATGAGCGCAAGCCGCTCGCGCCGGCAGTGGAGAATTTTTGGGCGCTGCTCGGCCAGAACGGCGGCGATGCCGTCATCATGACGCAGTGGATCAATCGCCTGCACTCGGCGGTGAAGGCGCGTATCGAGAAGAAAAACACGTTCCAGAAGCTCACCGCCATCGGCATGAAGGGCCGATATCGCGTGACGTATTTCCACACCACCTCGCCGGGCAAGTTCGAGAAGGTGGGCGGGCAGACGCTCAAGTACGATCCGGCGATTTTTCCGTTGTATGATGGCTATGCGCCTGGTGCGGAAAATACCGAGGTCTACGAAGAGGGCGGCAAAAACGTTTGGGCAGCGATGGCGGTGCGTGCTGTCATCTTCATCGTCGTCGGTGGTATCGGCATCTACTTCTTCGTCCACTACTTCACCAAGGATCGTTCCGATCCGAACAAGCCGGTGGCCTCGGCCAGCCAGGCCAACAAGCCCACGCATGTGGGTGCGGGCTTGGCAAATGGCGCGCCAAGCGTGCCGATCCAGCCGCCGCCGCCCGATCCGCTCGCCGATCTCACGCAGGAACAGCGCTATGTCGCCGAGCTTGCCAGCAAGGGCCGTATACGACTGTCGGCGCGTGCGCGGGTAGGCGATCAGGATCGGGCGTGGGTCCAGTGGATCGACGAGAGCAACAACGTCATTGAGGAATTGGACCTCACGCAGCTGCGCGCCCTGGGCTATAGCGTCAGCGTCGTTACGTACGGCGTGCGCTTGTCAGCTGGCAAGCACATCATGGTGGCGACCGCGTGGCCCTGGACCGCGCCCATTCGTGAGAAGGACGCACGGCTCTACAACATGGCCCCCGATGGGAGCGGTGGCGCTGCTGGCGTTGCGACCGTAGGGAGTGACGGCGGCGGCGCTGACCGCGACCGGGTGCGAGGCGGTGTCATTGAGTACGGGCCGCGCACGCAGGGCACGTTCCCGGACAACAAGGCCTACACCACGAACACCACGACGCCGGCCACTACCTTGCAGATGTAGGTAGAATCCCGCTCTCAAGGGGAGGGCGTATGCATATTCGTGCGTTTTTTGTTGTGCTCTTCGTGGCTTCCGCTCCGGCCAGCGCCCAGCAGGTTTTCAAGTGCGTGAACGGTGCGCAAGTCGTTTACCAGTCGGCTCCGTGTGCAGGCGTTGCCGCAAAGCAATGGGATGCTCAGCCTGAGCCGGATAACCCGGCGTTGAGGCAAAGGCTTGCCCGTACCGCTGAGCAGCTTCGCGCCCGCAATGCTTCTCCTGTTCGTTCTGGTTCTGGGACCTATGTGGCTGCCAGTTCTTCCAAGGATCGCTATGCCTGTGAGGTTGCCAAAGAGGGGCGTCGTGCAGCCTATGAAGCTGCCGGCGTGCATCGCTCTTTCGCGCTTTCCAGCTATTGGGACAACGCAGTCCAAGATGCCTGCAAATGACCCAGGGGTGTAGGGGCATAGCCCCTACGGATAACGCCTTACCCGCGCCGTGGACCTCGTGGCCCACGCGTCCTACGGATCACCGTCGATCGATCGGCGGACCCCGCGCCATCCACCACTGATAGCCGCATTTCACGCCTGCGCCGGAGCACGTCCCGCAGGTAGATCACCTCGGCCGGCCTGGCATGCCACACGCGCTCGCGTTCCTCGGCCATCATCAGCGCCCACTCGTGGGCGATGTTGCATGTGAGCGACCAGTAGCGCATTCCCACCGGGTCGATATCTCGGCCTTCGGGAGTGAAAAACCGATGCCCCTGAAAACCAAAACCGGCCCAAGGGCCGGTTAGGTCTACGCGATCGTAGGTGTCTAGCGTCATTGTCCGGTCCGCTTCCTGTGGAGGGACCAGCAGTGATAGGCCGCCAGGGCGCAGAGGAGCGTCAACACAGCCAATTTCGCATAATGTATATTATGTCAAATGTTGTTCGTGCTTCTCTTTGATTTCACTTGCCGCTGCACCGCGCCGCCCGCCTCAGCCAGCGATGGTGAATACCGAGCCCGAGTCCACGCGCACGCCGGCGCCGTTGATGAAGCTGGCGCGCTCCGAGCACAGGAATGCGACGACGGAGGCCACTTCCTCTGGCCGGCCGCGCCGCTTCAGCGCCATGCCGGGGCGTTCTTCATCCAGGAACGAGGCCATGGCTTCTTCGACACTGGTCCTGCACGAGCACCGGTTGGGACAGACGCTCCTCGCGAACGGCATCGAGGTAGCGCAGGAGGTACCAGGCGGCCTCTTCGTACACGGCGGCCACGTCCGTCATGTTGCCGACCCAACGATCGCAACGTACGTCGTGCGACCGCAGGGCCGTCTCGCAGGCCTGTTGCAGGCCTGCGTCGGCACCGTCGCCCAGCATCAGCACGCGATGCCCGGCCGCCACGGCATCGTCGCCCGCGGCCCTGGGCTGCCACGTGGGCGCCATGAGCAGGCTGTAGCTCGCGGAGGATTTGATCGCGGGGAGCGACCGTTGCGCGGGCGGCGGTATCGCCTGACCATCGGACGGCACCCAGTAGCGGTCGTCGGAAAAGGCATAGGTCGGCAACGGCACCCGGCCGTAGCCGCCCCCGGCGAAAAGGTCCGCGTAATCGAGGGCGTAACCCTGGAGAAAAAGGTCGGCCACCGTGGACAGGTGCTCCACGACGCTTTCCCGCGCCTGCCCATCCCTGCTCGCACGGATGCACTCGTTGCCGTGGCGGCGGATCGACGCCTGTTCGCGAAGTTCGCTGGGACGGATGGAACCGACCACGACCTGGGCGCTGCGTCCTTTCTCCAGCCATCGCGACAGCGAGCCGACGAGCTCCTCGCGGCTGGCCGCGACACAGGCGATGCGGTACCGAAGGTGACGTCGCCCCATCAGCAGGGTGAAGCTGATGTCGCCGATATCGGCGGCATGTTCGCCATCGCGGCAGTAGGCCAGCAGGCGCTCCACCTGTGCGCGCAACTGTTCGCCCGTCCGCGCCGACAACACGATGAGGTAGGCGGGGCGCTCCGCGTGACGGCGCATCGACGGCGGCGCCTCGGCGATCACCGCATGCGCGTTCGTGCCGCTGATGCCGAACGAACTGACCGCCGCGCAACGGCGTTCGTCCGGTTCGACCGTCCATTCGCGCAGCACGGTATTGACATGGAACGGGCTGTTCTCGAAATCGATGTGCGGGTTGCCCTCGCGAAAATGCAACGAAGGCGGAAGCTGGCGGTGGCGTAACGCCAGCAGGATCTTCAGCACGCCGGCCACGCCCGCCGCCGATGCGGTGTGGCCGATGGAGGTCTTAATCGAGCCGATCGCGCAATAGCCCCGCTTTGGGGTGTCCTTGCGGAAGGCCTCGGTGAGCGCCTGGAACTCGATCGGATCCCCCAGGCGCGTGCCGGTGCCATGGGCTTCGACATACTGGATGCGCGCCGGATCGATACGGAAGTCGTCGTACACCTGCCTTTCGAGGCGTTGCTGCGACACCATGCTCGGCGCCGTGATGCCCTGCGTGCTGCCGTCCTGGTTGATGCCGATGCCGAGGATGACGCCGTGGATGGTGTCCCCGTCGGCCCGCGCGTCGTCCAGACGCTTCAGGGCGACCACGCCCACGCCTTCGCCCGGCACGAAGCCGTCCGCGCGGCTGTCGAAAGCATGGCACGCGCCCGTGAGCGAAAGCATGCCGGCACCGCGCGCCTGCAGGTAAAACGCGGCGGTGGACTGCACGAAGACGCCGCCAGCGAGCGCCATCGTGGTTTCCCGCCGCCACAGGCCCTGGCAGGCGAGATGGATCGCGACGAGCGAACTCGAGCACGCAGTGTCCACCGCGATCGCCGGCCCCTGGAGGTTGAGGTAGTAGGCGATCCTGGCGGGAATCACCGACGTGGCGTTGCCCCAGAACGACTGCGGCGGCGGCCGGTCGACGAAGAGGCCCGTGTAATCGCCCTGTGCACAGCCCACGTAGACACCGCAGCGCGCGCCATCCATGCCCTCCCCCACGTAGCCGGCATGCTCGAGCGCCTGCCATGCGTGCGTCATCAGCAGCCGTTGCTGCGGATCCATGTAGGTGGCTTCGGCGGCGTTGATGTTGAAGAACAGCGCATCGAAGCGATCGATGTCCTGGAGGAATCCGCCATGTCGGCAGAATTGCGCGGGGTCGGCGTCCGCCGGCAGGTAGCGGTCGAGGTCCCAGCGCGACACCTCCTCGACCAGGTCGCGCCCGTTCGCCAGGTGATCCCAGAGTTCGTCGAGGTCGCTCGACCGCGGAAACGCGCCGCTCATGCCGATGACGGCGATCGTGTCGCCGTCGACGGCCGTGGCGGCCGGAGCCGGTGCGCCTGGCAGCGTGAAACGATGCGCCTCACCGACTGCGATCACCACCTTGCCGATGTTCTCGCGTCGCTCCAGCCGGCGATAGGCGTCGACGAGCCGGTCGAATGGGAACACCTCATTCACCGTGGCACGGATCACCCCCTCGCGGACCCAGCGATCGAGGTCGGCGAGGTCGCCGCGCAACCGCTCGGGGTCGTGCAATCCGAGGCGGCCCAGGTCCACGCTGTGGAAGGTTTGGTTGCTGTCCAGCACGGAGAGGTCGATCGACTTGGCCGACTTCAAGCCGGTCATGGCGATCTCGACGTAGCGGCCGCCCGGTGCCAGGCTGCGAAGCCCCTTCTGCAAGGCATCGCCCGATAGTGTGTTGATGACCACGTCGACGCCGCGCGATCCGGTGAGCCGTGAGATCTCGGCCTCGAAATCCTGTTCGAGGTAGTTGATCGCGTGCGGCACGCCAAGCCCCGCGAGATAATCCAGCTTCGCTTGCGAACCTGCCGTGGCGTAGATTTCGGCACCGAGGTGCTGCGCGAGCTGCACCGCGACCAGGCCCGTGCCGCCCGTCGCCGTCTGGATCAGCACGCTCTCCCCGCGCCGAAGCCCCACTCTCCGGAAGACGTCGATCATCGTAATCGCGACCGCCGGCAATGCGCATGCCTCCTCGTGGCTCAGGCCCGGCGGTTTGCGCCAGAGCTGGGACGCATGGCAGACCAGCATCGTCGCGTGCGCGCCAAAGGCGAGCCCGGTCATGGCGACCACCTCGTCGCCCACGCGTATGTCGTGGACGTCGCTCGCCACCTCGACCACGACGCCGGACGCTTCGACGCCGGGTGTGAACGGAAACGACGGCATCGTCGGATACAGGCCCCTTGCGCAGAGCAGGTCCCCGAAATTGAGCGAAAGGGCCAGGCTCGCCACGCGCACCTCGCCGGGCATCAACGGAGCGATCGGCGCTTCGACGACGCGCAGGTCGTCGACCGTGCCCGGGCGGCTCACCAGCGCGCGCAGGTAATGCCCCGGCGTCGCATGGGGCACGGACGCCGTCGCCGTGACGGGCGCCACGGTGCGAGGCGGCGCTTTCCTGGGCAATGGGGTCTCCGATGGCCTGTTCCGGGACACTGCAGCCGGAACGGGAACGGGAACGGGAACGGCCTGCGGCTCGCTGATCGCGCCGCCATGCCAGGCCAGCACCGCATCGCGATGGCTGTTCAGGAGGTAACGGCCCAGTTCACTGACGTTGCTGTGATCGAAAACGATCGTCGCCGGCAAGGTGACACCGAAGCGTGTGCCGATCTTGTTGATAAGGCTGATGGCGATGATCGAATCGACGCCATAGGCGGGAAAATCGCGCTGGTCCTCGATCTGCCGCTCCTCGAGCTTCACGGCCTCAGCGAGGCACTCGCGAACCACGTCGCGAAGGCTGTCGAGAAGCACGTCATCACTTGGCGCATGGCCGGTGGCCACTCGCGCTGCGGACGGACTCGGTGCGGACGGCACGGGCCGCTTCGCCTGTTCCGCCCCCAAGGGCGACGGAGGGCGTCGCGCGCCGGGGAACCTTTTCCCGTCGAAGTACGCCATCGCTTTCCGCAAGAATGATCTGCGGTCCTAGCGCCTGCGCGTCCGCCGCGGGGAACAGCACTTGGCGAAATCCTTCGGCACGCAGCGCCTGCTGCCACGCCGACGGCGTCAGCAGCGGCGAACCGGGAATGCGGAGCGCATCGTCCTCGAACAGCCACCAGCCGTCGAGCAGGCCGAAGGTCAGGTGCATCGAAAGGCTGCCCTGGCACAGCTCATTGAGGAACAACCATCCGTTCCGCCGCAAAGCGGCTTTGGCATGCCGCAGCGTGCGCCGCACGTTTCGCGTGGCGTGCAGCACGTTCGCCGCGATCACGACGTCGAACAGCCCCTCGTCGATGTCCGCCGCCCGCGGCGGCCTTTCGACATCGAATATCCGGTAGGTGACGAAGGGATGGGACGCCGACCAGCGTTCCCTGGCCTCGATCAGGAACGCCGCGGAGATATCGGTGAAACAGTATTCAGCGATCGCTTCCCCATGCGGCGCGATCGCATCGAGCACGGCCCCGGTCGTACCGCCTGTGCCGGCGCCGATTTCCAGGATGCGCAGCGAGACGCCCGGATCCAGCCGGCGCCTTTCGCCGACATACGCGGCCACGCTGTCGGCCAGCACGCGATGGAAATGGTCGGCGACCGGATGGCTCGCATAGACGCCCGAGACCTGTGCCGTGGAAGCGCCGGAAAACAGTACTTCCGTGGGCCGCCGGCGTTGCGCCAGCAGATCGGGCAAGGCGCGCAGGGCGCCGTCGAGAAGCTGGAACTGCGCCGCGCTGCCCGCGTCGAGCGGTTCGTCGCGAACCGTCGCCCAGGCGCCCCACGCGCGATCGGTATCGGCGGACGACCATTCGCGTTCGACGCGCCATCCCTGCGGCAGGCGCTTCAGGTGTCCTGCGAGCGTGAGTTGGCGCAGCGATTCATCGATCCAGCGCGACTGCGCCGACGTAACGTTGCATGCCTGCTTCCATCGCGTGACGTCCGCGGCGTCGAGCGTCGTCCCCCCGAAGAGATCGACGCCTTGCAACTGCGCTCGCAGCAGATCCGCCAACAGTCGATCGAGGTGTTCCGCTTGCGTCGCGCCTACATCCATTTCGCCAATCCTTGGTCCTGGCGTCAAGAATCAAGTGTGACACGATGCCGGGCCAAGCCTATTCGCGCAGAGCCCGTACACACGGATAAGGTTCCCCGTGCACCGCCGGAAACGGCGGCCGTCGTGCGACATGCAGAGATCGATGTGCGCCGGCCGCCCCATTCTGCGCGCGCGCCCGTGCGCGTGATGCTCATGGTGCCGCCGGCCGGCGATGATGCCCTGGGCGGGCATACATGCGGCGAACGCCGGGCCGCAATGCGGTTGTGCCGCCCCCTTCGGACGGACTAGTATCGAAGCGGACGGCGCGGCAGCTAGCGGCCGCACGACGAGGTCCTTCGATGCAAGGGGAGCATGACGTGCCGGGCCAAACAGAATCGATCGAAGCACTCATCATCGACATTCTCACCCGCACTTTCGACCCGCCCGCCCCCGTCACGAAGAGCACGGCGCTGCTCGACCTCGTGAACTCCATCGGCATGGTGATCGCGATGGCCGAGATCCAGGATGCATTGCAGGTGACGCTCGAGCCGTGCTCCCTCATCGAGGCATTCCAGTGCGCTACCGTCGCCGATCTCGCGGCGATCTTCGAGATGTCCGCCCACGCGTCGTCGGCGCCGACAGAAAAGTGATGTCCTAGCCCATCGTCGTCGGCCGCCGTTCAAGCAGCATTACGCCGAAATGTCCGTGCGCGCTCGAACCCAGTACCGAACGCGCCATGTCTTCGTTGTCGCCTCGGGCGTAGAAATCGAACAGGTTGATGAACGGATCGGCACCCGCGCAGTGGCCGTACGGTGCGATGTTGCCGCGTTCATGGACAACACCGTCTATCGGCATTACGGATCGTTCGAGGTCCTGGATCGGCAGGAACACGTTACTGCCGAAGAAGACGCTTCCCTCGTAGGGAAATTCGCCCTTCTCCGAGCCCAATCGCTCGAACACGGACTGGATCAGCATGCATTTCTGCGCGATGTCCTGCCCGGAACCGTTGGGGGACGGCAGCGACGAGGCCACGGCAACGCCCGCGACGGTGAAGTCCGTGGGACCTTCGCCGCGAACGATGAAGCTGCAGGCGCTGTCGCTGAAGACGCCGTAGCGCTGAAAACGCGCCGCCTCGTTGTCCACCTTGTCCACGCCGACCACCAGCACATTCCGAAACGTGTCGGTCATGACGAGCGAGCGTGCGACGCGCACCGCGGAAAACAGCGAAGCGCAGCCGGCGCCGCCGATCCACGTCACGAACTCGCAATCCAAGCCGAGGCGCTTCGACAGTTCGCTGACGAACAAGTTCTGAGCGTAGTAATTGAGTCCGTCGCCACAGCAGACGACGAGCGCGTCGACCTGGCCCGGGGCCACGCCACCACAGGCCATGGTGCCCGCTGCGCTTTCACCGGCGAGATCCGCGCGGCTTCGCTCGGTGCGGCGATAGCGATCCCAACCCCATAGCGCCTGGCGATCAGGCATCCGGTATTCGCGCATCACCTCCGCTCGACCGTCGATCTCCGCCACCGGCAGCGACTGTTCGCCCAGCACATAGCCAAGGCCGAGAATGCCTACCGAGGTGGGCCTCACTGCCTGGCCCCCGCACGCATCGACGACAGGACCCTCGCCTGCTCGGCCACGGTGCTGCAGGACAGGATGCGGGTGATGTTTCCTCGAAGATCCAGGCGCTCGCGGATACGGTTCAACAACAGCACGAGCAACATCGAGTGTCCTCCGAGCTCGAAGAAATCGACGCCGACGCCGACGCGGTCCAGGCCCAGGATGTCCGCCCATATCGAGGCGATCACGTCTTCCATCTCGCCGCGCGGAGCGGCGGCGACCGTCGCCGGCCCCCAGGTCGGCTCAGGCAAGGCACGCGCGTCGAGCTTTCCGTTAGGCGTCAGCGGCAACGCGCTCATCGCCACGATGGACGACGGCAGCATGTAGGCGGGCAGCATTCGCCGTAGGTGATCCAGCAGGCGTGCACGCCACGATCCGTGATCGTCCGGCGGGCTCTCGGTGACGACATAGGCGACGAGTGCCTTTTCGCCGCCGGGACCATCCGACGACCGAACCACCGCATCCTTCACCCCGTCCAGCGAACGGAGCGTGGCCTCGATTTCGCCAGGCTCGATGCGGAAGCCCCTTATCTTTACCTGCCCGTCCTTGCGCCCGAGGATGCGGACCGTGCCGTCGGGCTGCCGATAGCCGATGTCGCCGGTGCGATAGCGGCCACGTCCGCCCGGCAGTGTCGTGAAGGCCGCCGCCGTCAGGACCGGATCGTTGAGATAACCGCGCGAGAGTGCCTCGCTTTCGACGAAGACGTCACCCGTTTCGCCCAGCCCACATGCCGTGCCCAACGCGTTGAGCACGCGGATGGCCGTATCGGGCACCGTCTCGCTTACCGGGACGATTCCGCCAGCCGCCCGCGAGCCGGACATTTCGAAATACGTGGTGGCGCGCTGCGTTTCGGTCGTGCCGTACGAATTGAGCACGCGCATCGCCTTGTTGTGCGACAGGAGCCTGGACACCGTCGCACCGCCCAGCTTGTCGCCCGTGACGAACGCGATGCGCAAGGAGGGAAAACCAACGATATCGGTGGCGCACAGCACCTCGGCCATGGCCGGAGTGAGGTGCGCGAACGTGATCGCCTGCCCGACCAGCCATTCGGCCAGGCGATGCGGCGCGATCACCTCGGCATCGGGAATGAACAGCGTGGCGCCGAGGCACAACGGCGTGAATATCTCGCGTTGCAGCGGATCGTGACCGAGGCCCGACAGCATGCTGAAACGGTCGAACGGCGACAGGCGCAACCATTCGGGCACCCAGTCCAGGTAACCGGCCAGCCCGATGTGCGTGCCCGCGACCGCCTTGGGCACGCCCGTGGTACCCGACGTGAAGGTCACGCAGGCCAGCTGCCGCGGCTGCGCCTCGGCCATCGGGGCCACCTCCGCGAGGTCGTAATCCCGCGGCGCAAGCGGGGACACGAAGGACGTCGCCGCCATGCCGTCGAGCCTTGCGACGAGCCCCGGAGGGAACCGTCCGGGCTCCCCGGCGAAAAGGATGCGGCCGGGCCGGACGATGTCCACGAGCTGCACGACCCGTTCGACCGGATACTCCGCATTTAGCAACGAGAATGCCGCCCCCGTCTGGAGCACCGCCATGACCGCGACCACCAGCGCCGCCTGGCGGCTGGCGACGATCGCTACAACGTCGCCGGGCACGGTCCCGGAAGCCCGCAGGCCCGCCGCGAGCCGGCTGGATGCGACCAGCAGCGCGCCGTAGCTCCACGATTGGCCGCTTTCCACGATAGCCGGCGCATCCGGCTGCGCCAGCGCACGATCCCGGAACAGCGCATGCACAGGTCCTGGCCAGAACCGGCGGGGCTCGAACGGTGCGTCGTCGCCTGCGCGCAGGGAATACGTGCCGCAGGCCATCGACGGGTCGTCGGCGATCTGTTCGAGAAGCAGAACGTACTGGCGCAACAGATTGGCCAGGGCGGCCGATGCGAAGACGGCATCCTTGCCGTGACAGGTCAGGGTCACCTCGGTGCCGTCGTCTTCGACGTAGAGCGTGAGGTCGAACTTCGCCTCGATCTCGGCCGCCTCGACGCGTTCGGCGGCCAGGTAGCGCGGCCGTGCCGGAGGCTGCACGCTCTGCATGTTGAAGAACGCCTGGAGCGCCGGCACGCCGTCGGTGCCGCGCAACTGGGGCGCCTGTTCGAGGATCTTCTCGAACGGATAATCCTGGTGCGAGAGCACCTGGGTAAGGTTACGCACCTGCTCGGCGAGGTAGTCGCCGAACCGGTCTTCCGGCCGCCAGCGCGTGCGCACCGGAAGATTGTTGAGGAAGTTGCCGATCACGCCCTGGGCCGAGCGACCATGGCGGCCGCTGACGGGTACGCCGATCACCAGGTCGTCCTGGCCGGCCAGACGCCCCAGCAACAGCGCGAATGCGGCGTAGAGCACGCCGAAGAGCGTTCCATCGTGTTTGCGCGCCACGCGATCGAGCCGCTCGCGGACGTCCGGCGACAGGCCAGCGACGTGACGGGCAGCTTGCTCCGGGTCGGTCGGCCAGTCGTGTTGACGCGGCATCGCCAGGTGTTGCGGACAGCCGTCGAGGTAGTCTCGCCAGAAAGCTCCTTCCGTCACGGCGGCGTCGGACGCCAGCCAGCGCTCCTGCCCGGCGACAAAGTCGAGGTAGCTATGGCCGACCGGATCGAGGGCGGGTTCGACACCGTTCGCGAGGGCCTCGGCGACGAGCAGAAATTCCTCCAGGAAGATGGCGAACGACCCACCGTCGAAGACGAGATGATGGAAGTTCAGGTGCAGACGATGGTCATCGGCGGCCAGGCGAAGCAGCATGGCCGACATCAGCGGTGCCTTGTGCAGCTCGAAGCGGCGCGTCGCGTGGCCCACCGAGAGGATGTTCAGGCTTGCTTCGCGCTGCGCCGCGTCGAACGTCGAGAGGTCCCTGTACTCGAGCGAGACTGGCGCCGCCGGCTCGATCACCTGCACGGGCACGTCGTCGTCCAGCTCCAAGCGCGTGCGCAGCATCTCGTGCCTGGCGACGAGCCGGTCGAGCGCGCGCTCGACGGTCTGCCGATCGACCGGACCACGCAGCGCCAACACGAACGGAATGTTGTGCTCGCTGCCGGGACGCAGCTGCTCCATGTACCACACGCGGAACTGGCTGAGCGACAACCTCGACCGGCCCTGTCGCTGGAGTGCCCCCTCCGGCGCGATCTCCCCCGCAGATCGCACCACGGCGGCGAGGCGGCGAATCGTGGGATGTCGGAAGACATCGGCAACCGCTACATCGACGCCAAGACGTTCACGGATGGCGTGCACCATCCGCATGAGCAGAAGCGAGTTGCCACCCGCCGCGAAGAAATGCAGGTCGACATCCACCGATGCCTGCTGGAACAGGCGCGCCCAGATGTCGTGAAGCGCCGACTCCACATCGTCGGGGACTTGCGCCGGCGCGATCCGGTGCGACGGGAGCACGTCGTCGGCACGGGGCGCCGGGGTCCGGGGCGCGTGAGGGCACATGCCGTCACCGGTCCCGGGAAGTCGCCACACCTCGCTACGCGGTTCGGCCACCACCTGCCGCAGGAGCGCCTCGAAGTTTCGTGCCAGCCGCTCGATGGTGGAGGCATCGAAGAGATTCTTGCGGTAGACCCAGTCCAGCAGCAGTCCGTCGTCGGTCTCCGTCACCTCGAGGGTCAGCTCGACGAGCGCGAGTTCCGGACGCACCGTACGAGCTATCGCCTCCACCCCGGTCAGCCGAAGCGGCGTACGTCCCGTATCCTGCAGCGAGATCATCACCTGGAACAGCGGCGCGTGCCCCAGCGAACGCGACGGCTGCAACCGTTCCACGAGGTAATTGAACGGCACGTGCTGATGTGCGTGGCCGTCGAGCACGAGCTGGCGGCTCTGCCTGAGCACGTCGTCGAACGTCGCGGTGGGCCCGACACGGCTGCGCAGGATCAGCGTGTTGGTGAACAGGCCGATCATGGCGGCGAGTTCGGGATGCTCGCGATTGGCCACGGGCGTGCCGACGACGATGTCCTCCTCGCCGCTGGCGCGCGCCATCAGCAGCGCAAACACGGCGTGCAGGCCCATGAACGGTGTCGCTCGTGCGGCGCGGGACAGGTCGGCAAGCGCCTTCGCGGTCGAACCGTCCAGATGCGTGCGAAGCACGTCGGCAGCCATTTCTTCCCGTTCCGCACGGGGCCTGTCCAGGGGCAGCGAATGGGGGCGGGCACGCCCGCAAGCTGGGCCAGCCAGTAAGCAGATTCGGCTTCGAGCGTGTCGTCCCGGAGCCATTTGCGCTGCCAGGCGGAGTAATCCGCGTAGCGGAACTGCAATGTGGGCAGCGTCGGAGCCACGCCACGCAGGCCGGCATCGTAGAACGCGCCGAGCTCGTCGGCGAGTACGTCGATCGACCAGCCGTCGGTGGCGACGTGATGCATCGTCATGAGCAACTCATGACGTCCCGGCTCCAGCCGGACGAGCACGGCGCGCAGCATGGCATCGCGATCGAGCGCGAACGGCGCGAGCGCATCCCGCCTGACTTCGGCCGTCAACGCGCTTTCCCGCTCCGCCGCCGCAAGATGGCTCAGATCGACCTCGAGGAACGGCAGCGCGAGATCGTTGCGAACGCGCTGCACGGGTACCTCGTCGCGGAAGGCGATGACGGTGCGAAGACTCTCGTGGCGACGCAGGATGGCTTCGAGCGCAGCCCGCAACACCGGCACGTCGAGTTCGCCCTCCAGTAGGAACCGGACCTGCACGTGGTACTGCGCACTGCCTCCTCCGAGCTGGTCCACCAGCCACAGCCCCTGCTGCACGAACGACAGCGGCACGGCCTCGCCTGGTGCCGCGGGCGACAGCGGCGGCAGCCGGGGCGAGGCGTCCCGCGCGATGGACCGCGCGAAGTCGTCGAGCGTGGCCGACTCGAAGAGGCTGCCCAGGGACGCGTCGATGCCATGGTCGAGGCGAAGGCGCGACTGCACGCGCATGGCGAGGATCGAATTGCCGCCCAGGTCGAAGAAGTTCGCGCGCATACCGACCGGCGACGACAGCCCCAGTACGTCCTGCCAGACTCGTGCGAGGCGCTCGTGCAGCGGGCTGGCGGGCGCCTCGTACGCCGGGCCCGTCGCCCGGGGTGGCGAAGGCAACGCCGCGCGATCGATCTTGCCGTTGGGCGTCTGCGGCATCGCATCGAGAACGACGAAAACCGCGGGGATCATGTAGTCAGGTAGGTGTTCCGCCAGAGATCTCGCGCATTCGGCGGGCAACCCTTGCATGGTTCGCCCCGACGGCGTGGGGACCACGTAGGCCACCAGTTGCTTCTCGCCGCGCTCGTCCTCGTACACCGTGACGACGGCTTCGTCGAGCCAGTGCATGTCCACAAGGCGCGCCTGGATCTCGCCCAGCTCGATGCGCAAGCCGCGCAGCTTCACCTGGAAGTCGACGCGACCGAGGTATTCGAGCTGGCCCTCCGCGGACCAGCGCGCGAGATCGCCGGTCTTGTACAACCGCATGCCGGCCGCCGGATGAAACGGATCGGGGACGAAGCGTTCCGCGGTCAGAGACGGTCGTCGCCAGTAACCGCGCGCAACGCCTGCGCCGCCGACGTACACCTCGCCCAGGACGCCGATGGGCACCGGTTGCATGTGGCGATCGAGCACGTAAGCCTGGCCGTTCGCGATCGGAGCGCCGATCGAAGGTGGACCGGGCCGGTCGCGTTCGATCTTCGTGTAAGTGGAATAGGTCGTATCTTCCGATGGCCCGTAGAGGTTGTAGACGGCTTCGGCCGACGTGCGCCGATAGATGTCGCGAACAAGCGCTTCGGCCAGTGGTTCGCCGGCGAGGTTGACGATGCGCACCGACGACGGCACGGCGTCTTCGTCGACCAGCGCCTTGATGGCCGAAGGAACGGTATTGATCAGCCTGAGTGCCGGCGCGCGCGCGATGCCCTCGAAATCGAGCGGGCTGTCGACCAGCACGATGCGTCCACCGCTGGCCAGCGGAACGAACAGTTCGAAGATGGACAGGTCGAAGCAGATCGAGGTGGCCGCCAGCACGCCGTCCAATGTGTCGGCATCGTATACCTCACGTGCCCAGGCGATGAAGGCGACGGCCTGTCGGTGCTCGATGCAGACACCCTTGGGACGGCCAGTGGAGCCGGAGGTGTAGATGATGTAGGCGAGCGCGGCCGGCGCCGCGGCACGCTCGGGCGGCGGCTCGTCCGCCGGGCTGGCGGCAATACGCGCCTGCCACGAGGCATCGTCGAGCACCAGGCGATTCGCCGTGGCGCTCAGCCTGTCCACCGTACCCGATTGCGCCACCACCCATGCCGCGCCGCTGTCGGACACCATGAAATCCAGGCGATCGGAAGGATAATGCGGGTCGAGCGGCACGTAGGCCGCGCCAGCCTTGAGCACGGCCTTCAGCGCGACCACCATCGACGGCGAGCGCTCGAGGCACACCGCCACGACGCTATCGTCGCCCACGCCCTGCGCGCGGAGCACGTGCGCGAGCTGGTTGGCGCGGCGGTCCAGTTCCGCGAAGGTCCATCGCTCGTCGCGCCAGCAGAGCGCTATCGCATCGGGCGTGCGCGCGGCCTGCGCGGCGCATAGCGCATGCATCGTGCTTTGCGGCCATGGAAGCGAGGTCGCGTTCCAGACGTTCAACACCAGGCGTCGCTCGTCGGCGTCCATCACCGTAAGACGCCAGACGTCGGTGTCCGCGTCCGTCGCGACCGCATCCAGCAAAACGCCGAAGCGGCGCGCCATGCGTTCGACCGACGCCCCATCAACGGCGTCCTCGGCATGCACCCAGACCAGTTCGACGCCGTGCGGTACAGGCGACGCGAAAAGCGCGAGGTCGCTTACGTAGTCGCCCGAAGACGCATCGCCGCCCCATTCGCGAACGACAACGTCGACATGGAACGAGGCCTGCCGCATGCGGTCGAGCTGGGCCGCGCTCTGGGCAAGGATGGACGGAAAGGAACGTCCCGGCGGTGCATCGATCGACGAAAGACGCAGTCCGCTCTTTTCCGCCGCCGAGGTGGCGATACGCACCTGCGTTTCGCCGCTGCAGCGCATGAGAAGCAATGCGAAAATCGCATGCAGGCCTGCAACGACGTCGGCCCGGACTGCTTCGTAGCGCAAGGCGAGGCGATCTATGCGGTCGGTGGCAATGACGTGTGTCAACCGGGAATACCGTGGAGCCCCCTTCGCCAGCCGGGGTCCGTCCACGGGGAAATTCTGGAGCAGCGGCAGCTGCCCCGACGTCTCTGTATCCACGGATATTCGCCCCGACCGATGGAATTGACGATGCCGACTATCGATGGACCAAAGCACCGCTGTCAACACGGCATGAAGCGCGCCCGAAAGGCATCGCGGGTACCGTGCTTCACGGCGCGTCGTGTACCGATACGCGACGCCACAGCTGCTTTCCATTCCATAGGAAAGCGGAATCGTTCGAAGGCCCGTCGGGCACGAACTGCACGAACAGGAATTGGGCGTTCCCCCCCGCCTCGGAGAGAAACAGGCCCTGCTCCGCCGGCCGCAGCCGCCGCGGAGGAAACACGTTGGCATCCCCCGCAAACGTCGGCCTCAGGCACAGTGCACCCTGTTCGTCGAGGATTACCTCGACCTCGCCCTGCGCCTGGACGTAGCGACCTACATGCCGGACCATCGAGGCCGCATCGACATCCGTAGCCTTCATCAGGCGCGGCGGGCGCATCGCGTAGAACTCCGGCAGGATCTCCCCGAAAACCGCCGATGCGGCGGCGACGGCACCGTTCGCGTCGTCCGTGGCGACGAGCACGGCCGCGTTCATCCCCGGATGGATCCGCAATACCGCCGAACTCGTGGTGAGATTGGCGTTGTGGCCCATCCATCCGTCGCCATAGCATTTCCAGCCACGGCTCACTGCGCGCTCGGACGGGTGCCAGCCGGGCAGTCCGATCGGCGACGATGGCGCCTCGCGATGCCGGCGGATCGCTTCCTGAGCGAACGCCAGCCAGCGCTCCATGCCAAGGGACAATTGCCCACCCGTCGCGGGACAGATCGCCCGCCGCTCCGCCGGCGAGGATTCCCCGGCGAAGCCTCGCTCGGCGAGCATCGTCTCGTAGGCAACGCCGCGCACTCGTTCGAGCACCGCCGCGGCAAGCCATGCGCCGACGTGACTATAACTGTATATCCGACCTGAGGCGTGCAACGGCCGGGAGGACACGCTCTCGCACAACGCAATCACATCGATGCAGCCTGCATCGTCCAGCGGGACACCGGTCAACCGTGACACGTCGAGGCCGTGCGTATGGTCGAGCAGCTGGCCCACCGTGATACTGGACAGCCGCTCCGCCGGTCGCTCGCCAAGACCTGCGAAGAGGTGCGGGAGCGTATCGGTCCAGGAGATGCGACCGGCGGCCACCGCCTCTTCCACGAGCATCCCGGTCAACATCTTTGCCAGGCAACCCGCGACGACCTCGCCGGACTCGTCCCCGATGACGACTTGCTCATCGTCGATCCATGCGGCCATCCTCACCCGGGCGAGACCCTTGCGTTTCGTCACCGCATCCAGGCGCGCGCGGAGCGTGTCCTGGTCCCGCAACAGGCTAGCGACGCGGGCCAGCCTACCATCGTCGGTCGTAGCTGCATCAACCGTCATCGTTCGTCCTAGAGGAAATCGAGCGCGAAAGGCGGAGCGTCATCGAACCGGTGCGCAAGGGCGACCGGACTGCGCACGCTGAACGTGACACTGTCGGCGGCTTTGGTGAATCCGCATCGCTCCATCACTGCGGGCGCCGCCGCCGGTTGCTCGACCATCGACACCGTGGAGCATCCCTGGCGCGCCAGGAACGCGCACATCGCGTTCAGCGCCTCGACCTGCGCCGCCTCGCCGCCGTCGAACGGCAGGAAGAACTGGATGCGGCCGATCGTGCCAACGGCGAGATCGTCCATCGCCAGGGCAAAGATGGAGAAACCCACCGCGCACCGGGCGCCGTCGTCCGTCTCCACCCACATCGTTCCCGAACGGGTGAACTCGCTGTTGAGATAGAGGTGGCGGAAGTGCCGTGACGGCGCGAAGGTGAGCTGTCCGGTCGCAGCCATCGACGAGGAAAGCGTCGCAAGATCGATGGGCATGTCGGCGCATTCCAGCGCGTGCTCGCCGTCGACGAAGCAAAGCCGTTGCATGGCGACCGGCGCGTGCGCGATGACCGGGCCACCGACCGGGCGGCTCCAGATGGCACCGCAGTGATGGGCGACGATCCTGCCGCGATCCTCAGCGTCGTCGCGAAACACGACGTCGCCGCGCGTCCCGGAGAGGCCCGCGTGGGATGCACCAATCGACACGTACCCGCCTTCGCGGACGCGATCGTGAAGGGCCAGCCAGAGCCGCAGCGACACGCCCGTGCGGCGATAAGCCGGGTCCACTGCCCAACCGGTCGAATAGACCGAGGGAAACGACTCGCCGCGAATGTAGAGATCGCGCACCAGGGCGAACATGCAACCGACGATGCGTCCCTCGCCGTTGCGCGCCAGCACCGCGAACCAGTCCTTGCCGCTCAGCAGCCACGCATAGAATGGGGCGTCGTAAACGACGCGCAACCGTCCCTTGTAATTGTGCCGCCAGGCCAGTTCACTGAAACGCACCAGATCATCGATGTCGACATCGCCGATGTCGGACGTCACGACGATATCCAGCGGCGTTCGTGGATCGATCCTCATGCGTCGATACCCCCCTCGACCGTTACACGGCTCACCTGACGGTGGCTTTGCCGCAGGCTGTGGCTGATGCTAGCATCGTGGAGGCGGCGTGGGGAGGCACTCCCTCGCCACGCGCATCGAGGCAACCGGGGGAACACGCAGCCTATGGAACCGACGCTCACCGTCAAGGAGCTGGTGCTCGACGCGTTGCATGGCGCTTATGCCGACGCCCACGGTCCGATCGACATGGAAACGCTGCTCGATGGCATCGAGTTCGACTCGCTCGGTCTCACCGCCGTCGTTTCGCGCGCGGAAGCCGAATATGGCGTGGAGTTCATCTCGTCGCAGATCCTCGACATGTACCAGGCGATGCGCGTGGCCGATCTCGTCGAGACCATCGAAAAAGCGATCGCCGCATGCCGCGAGGCATCGCGCAGGTGACATCCATCGGGATATGCGGGTGACAGGGTGCGCGACAGCACCGGTTGGAATCATCAAGCGCTTAGCCGCCGCGCAGACGCCCGCTAGCGATTCAGTCTGCGACGCGCACTGCCATGAACTGACCGTTGCCGAAAGGCACCTCGCTGCATCGGAAGGATATGTCGGCACGGACAGCCTGCATGAAATCTGCCATCTCCTTCGTGTGCGAGGTGGCGTTGTCCACCACCATCAGGCCAGTATTGCGCTTGAGCACACGGCGCAGCTGCGGCCACCACCGCGCATAGGCGTAAGCTCCCCCGTCAAGCAGGCACTTTAAAAGTAGAGCTTTCGGCGTACTTGTTGCGGTACTCGACCGGGGTCATTCCGCCGAGCGAATCATGGGATCTTGCTTGGTTGTAGTCGATCATCCACCAGTGGGCGGCTTCGCGCACCTCGTCGAGGCAGGCGAAGAGATTCAGGTCGAGCACTTCCTCGCGGAACGTACGATTGAAGCGCTCAATGAAGGCATTCTGATTTGGCTTTCCCGGCTGGATGTACTGTAGTGCGACGCCA
>NZ_VZPL01000069.1 GCF_008801575.1 Xanthomonas cissicola
AGCTCTGGCCTCGTCGCGTTTCAATCTGGAGAACTGCGCGTTCTTCTGCGCTGAGGTGAACGTAGCTCTTTGACATGCATACACCCTACTTGCTGAGAGGGTGTTGCGCTTGGAAGTTGAGTCTAAGGAGTCTTGCGGATGGAGCTGCGACATCTGCGCTGCTTTGTGGTATTGGCCGAGGAACTGCACTTCACAAGAGCAGCTGAACGCCTCCATATCGAACAATCTCCTTTATCCAGGACTATCAAGGAACTTGAAGACGATTTGGGCGCTTTACTGTTCAACCGGGATCGAAGAGGAACACGGCTGACCGACGCCGGCAAAGTATTTCTTCTAGACGTGCGCCGTTTATTTACTACTTTGGATCAAGCCCGAGAAAACGTGAAGGCGGTTTCCGCGGGCTTCCGGGTAAGTATGCGGATTGCAGTATCTGACGGAGCGATCGATTCCAGATTATCTGATCTTCTTGCACGTTGTCGCGAGGAGGAGCCTGATGTTGAAATTCGCCTCACAGAAGTCACGCTCTCTGAGCTCCTCCATGGACTAAGGTCGGGAGACTTCACCATTGGGTTCACACACACAGAAGAGGTTGGTGATGGCATTGTTGCTGAACCCATTTGGCATGCAAGAATGGTTGCAGTAATACCAGCCCGTCATCCGCTACTCGCCTTCAAAGAAGTGCCTATCGAAGAACTTCTCCGCGCCCCATTGATCATGTGGAACCACCAAGCCTATGAGGGCTACGATAAGGCCTTTACCAAGCTGTTGCGAGGCTTGGATGAGAAACCGAACGTCATCAAGCGCGCAGCTTCGCTCGACGTTATGCTAGCTCTCGTTGCGGCTGGTTACGGGATTGGCCTCGCATCTGGCGCGAAGCTGGAACCGTGCAAGCATTCTGATATCGTCATCCGTCCATTGGCAAATCAATCAGCGGTGATTACGACGTACATGCTGAAAGCTGCCAGTGCTGCGCCTTCAATCTCTGTGGATCGCTTCACAACACGTTTGAAAGATAGAAATTAGATAATCGTCGCAATCAAATCGAACACTTCACCCTTCTGAGTCAGCGTACAGAATGCTTTCAGTAGCAGTCATTAGGTTGGCTGCACTGTCGTTCAATGCGATGGATACCCGCAAAATCAACGCTAGTGTAGGCATGTGTTGCCCCCGCTCGATCTTTCCCATGTGAGAGCGCTCAATGCCGGCGCGAGTAGCAAGCTCTTCTTGCGATATCTGACGCGCTACACGTGCGGCACGTACTGCCTTGCCGAAAGCTATCGCCGGCTCGGCTTCATAGGTGGTGGCGCCCACTGGGCGTCCTGGTTTCATTGTGCGCTTCTGCATCGGCAAAAGCGTCACGCATTAAGCTTAACTAAACCACGTTAAACTTAACTCTATGCATGATGTTTGGTGACTTTTCCCTTACATAGTCCGGAGGGGCAGACCATGAACCAGAATTGTTGCTCGCGATTCATCAGCGTTGCCGCCGCTCCAGCAGTGCTGTCCCCAGAGTTGGCTGATCTCCTTGCGCTTCAGCGAACAGAAGAGCCTGAAACACCTGTGCTATTGCAAGAGGTCACCCAGGACGTGCTCACGACTAGCATCCTCGGAGGAACCTACGATCTAGGCATCGGTTGGCCGGTAGCCACCGATGCCCTAGCCGTCCTGCCACTGTGGCGCGACCGATTAGCCATCGCTTTGCCCGCTCGGTCCCCACTGCTGGCACAGCATGCTATTTCATTACAGGTATCACTCAGTTACCCCCTGATTTGTTGGCATCCGAATCCTTGTGTTGAAGGGCTTGATACGGAGGCAGAAACGGATGATCGAAGCGCTCATCTATGCCGCATTGCAGTCACATCCTTCGATCTTCTGACGGTACTCGTTGCGGCTGGCTATGGCATCGGTATTGCGCCGCAGAGCTACATAGTCAGGGCCCGCAATCGAGGTATCGTCATGCGTCAGATCCTCGGCACTCCTCGATGGGTTTACACCTGTCTTTTTCGATCGGCAAATGCTCTATCACCTGCAGTTGAAAGGTTTGTCGAGCGAGCGTCACGGGTAGCGATGTCCACGGAAAACAAGCGATCTTGGTGAAGAAAGGAGCGTGATTTGATTGACCGTTTATGGCGTTGTCGTGCATCGCTGCTCTCGGCAAAGAGGTTACAGCGAAGGCGAACTCGGCCGCTCCCGCGCTTCTTGGTCCGAAATCTGGTGAAGAGGTTGCTGCTGTGCGCGCTCCCCTACTGATTCACTGCTTTGCAGCGTTCGCACCTTTTCGAAAGACTGGTCGCCCATGATGGTCCGAACGATCGCGACCACGTTGGTCGGCGTGACTACATCAATCGCTGCGCGATCACCAAGATCCGTGTGCGGTCGGGTCAGCATTCGGAACAGGTCCCACGAGTCCGCTCCTTGGCACTGATTCATGAGGACCTGGGTCAGCTTGTGCTTGAGTGGCACCAGTTGCCAATCGGGAACACGCTGCCCTCGATTACCCAGGCCGATGGACAGTAGCTTGCCTGCCTTCAGTTCTCGATTGATCTGGTCCTTAGACTTACCGGCCAGCTTGCCGAACAGCGGCACCGGCAGGCAGCTAGGCGACTCGTACATGGCCAGCATTTCCTTGCGCTCGCGCTGGATTGCGGATGCTTCCGGTTCCGGCGTCCGAGTGGGGGGCGGAGGCACCTGCGACAGCCGCTGGAAGGTGGTTCCCTCAGTACTTGGCATCACAATGATCGGCGTGGGCGACACGGCGGCTTTAGCAGAAACATCGGCGATGACAGCCGGCCCTTCCGCCATCGCTGGCACCCCTTCGATATGGATGGTTAGATGTGCACTGGCAGCTTCCACTTGGCCCTGTTCGAGCAGGTCAAGACGGTCGGCCCAATCCTGCATCATCCGGCGGCGCGGCTCGACATACTTGGCGTGGTTGTAGGCCGAACTCACCTTGTTCGGATCGGAGTGCGAAAGCTGCGCGTCCACCCAAATCTTGGGATAGCCGATCTCGTTGAGCGCCGTAGAAATCGTTCCCCGAATGCCATGGCCGGTCAGTTGGGCGTCGTAGCCCACTCGTTTCAAGGCAGCGTTGAGGGTGTTCTCACTGATGCGCTTCTTGAGTTCGCTGCGGTGCGCCAGCAGATGCTTCTGGGCAGGCCGCATTACGCCCAGGAGGTAGCGCACTATCTCGATCGCCTGGACAGACAGAGGCACGATGTAAGGCGGTATGTCATGCGGGCGCTTGCCGGCCTTGCGCATCTCGTCCTGAAGCTGCTTGACGATCTGCGGCGGAATAATCCACAGACCGCGGTCGAGGTCGAACTGCTCCGGTGTAGCCAGTCGCAGTTCGCCGGTACGCACCCCGGTCAGGAACAGCAGTCGAATGCCGAGCTGCGTTTGCCAGCCACGCGGGTTGTAGAGCCTTAGCTTCTGGAGGAAGTCGGGCAGTTCAGGCAGACGCAGGTAGGGGTTGTGGCTCACCGGGGGCTTGGGCTCGGCCACCACGTCGAGGTCGGTGGCCGGATTAGCCTCCATGCCCTCGACAATGACCAGGGCGTAGCGGAACAACTGGCTCAGCCAGGTGCGGACCTTCTCGGCAGTGGTGAAAGCCTTGCGCCGCTCAATCCGCGCCAGGACGCCCAAGAGTTGAGGTCGGCGAATGTCGTAGATCGACATCCTCTCAAGGCTGGGCAGCACATCCTTTCCGAAGATTCTCTGGATCTGCGACAGCGTGCTGTTTCTGCCTTCCTTGAGTTCCTTCGCGCGATGCTCGACCCAGGCATCGAAGACGGCCTTGAACGTGTAGTCCGAGGCCAGCTTGATAGCGCGTCGCTTCTGTTTGCGGTCTGTATGGGGATTGATGCCCTTCGCCACGAGCGCTCGGGCTTCATCACGCAAGGTGCGTGCTTCGCGCAGTCCGACCTCGGGGTAGTTGCCCAAAGAGATGCGCTTTTGCTTGCCGAGCCAGTAGTAGCGCAGATGCCACGATTTGCCGCCGGTTGGAGCGACCACCAAGCCGAGGCCGTCGGTGTCAGGGATGCTGTAGGTTTTCTCGGCGGCTTTGGCTTGCCGCACGGTCAGATCAGAGAGTGCCATCATCAAACTCCTAGGTCATGAGACTTAGGCTCGATGCTGCTGGTTATCCCGATCCAACCCCAGCAACAACCCGGAACCGGCACCACCCACATTCTTTGGCCTCAATTTTGGCCTCAAAAACGCTGGCTGTTGGTGGATGTCCGTGGCGTTTGCTGTAATAAAAAAAGGAGCCGAAGCTCCTCTTTTCAACGACCTACAGATGCCAGTGGAAGTCTGTAGATCAATATTTGGAGCGGGAAACGAGACTCGAACTCGCGACCTCAACCTTGGCAAGGTTGCGCTCTACCAACTGAGCTATTCCCGCGTGGAGCAAAATTGTACAGCGTATTACTTCGTTGCGCTAGCCCTGTCGTCGTTATCAATGGCAGGAATACCGCATGCGATGTGGAGGCCTGGGCCGGAATTGAACCGGCGTACGCGGATTTGCAGTCCGCTGCATAACCACTCTACCACCAGGCCGAAACATCAAACCCAAGGCATCCTGCCTTGAAACAACGAGCCCCCTGACGCGGGATCCTGTCTACATCTGGAGCGGGAAACGAGTCATGCTTTACAGCGCTAAGTCGTTGATTCCCAATCACTTTCTTCGCCTCTATCATTAGCGAAGGCCTGAATTCTAGCCTTGTTTTTCGCCCTATGCAACAAAATTCGTCCAAGAACTTCCATCAAGGTTCAAGGACTGCCATCCATGCCGTCGCAACGGACGCGGAGCACCAGCTCCCTACCGACCTATTCCAGGTGCAATGCGCACTGGCTGTTTGATGCGAGCACGGACCTGTTGGTAGATCGGAATGTCTTCCTTCGCTTCCAGCGTGACAGCGAGTCCGTACGGAATAACGGCATCGAGGTAGGCAGTAGCGTCCTTCTTGCAGGAAACGCGGATTCGCAGGGTCTCCCCGTCCTCGAAGGCCTGAATCTGTTTTTTTCCTTCCAGCACTTCATGTTGTACGGTGCCACGCTCAACTTGATTGTGGTCTCCGTCCTGACGGTCCAGCTTGAGAACCTGACTGGACCAGTTTCCCCCGCCTGGCTCCAGCATCAATTTGGCTTCACGGAGGTTGCGATGGTCCGGATTGATCGGCGTCAGCCACGCCAGGGTCACGACCAACCGCCGCCAGATCTTTTGGGAAGAGAACCCGGGAGGAATCGGGAAGGCGTATTCATGCACTTCGTTTTCCCGAATTTCTCCGCACCCTAGGACTGTCGCCCGCTGCGCTGTGCAGGTCAGCACGCGCTCAATATCTACCGCACCATAACCAAGGTAACGCGCGGTGACCTGCTTGAACTGACGCGAGTTACGCGCATCCTTCACCGCTTGTTCGATATGCTTCTTGCTTTCGTCGTCTTGCTTGGCGCCGTGAACCAGGAGCGCTTTCAGCAGCACCGACATTAGTGCTTCGGGAATGTCTTCACCCTCTTCAGCACGCAGCTTGTCCAGCATGTCGTACAGACGTACTACGCCACGCGTCGCCAGCGCCGTCGCGTTGCTGGTGCCACGCCAGAATACTTCATGATTCAGTACGCCTTGCTGTCTACTGTCCAGCGCCACCTTCTGGCCTGGGGCGACGACGGAATTGTCAATGCTGTATAGGGTGGATGCTGCTAGCAGAGGGGCGCTGTAGAGTTGCCGACCACCAGGCATAAAGATGTCCGGTTTGATGGAACGTCGGAAACCAAATCCCAGGCGGGTGGCAGGGCTGAACAATGCTTGAGAAGGCAACACATCGACCCGTTGCCCAAATTGGGCATAAGCCTCCCCTGAGTCATCGGTGTGAGCAGCACCCACTGTGATGGCATTTATGGCTTCAGCAGGTGAAAGCAAACGCCGTGAAGAGAGGTTGCGTGATACCGCCTTGATGGTGGCCCTTATCTTGTCTCCATCGGAAAGGGCGGCGAATTGCTGTTGATTAAGTCCGAGATCAATCCCTTCACAATAATTTCCCGCGCTGACGCAGAACAGCACCCGATAGCGATAAGCCAACCAATCAAGCAGCCTTGCCCATGGGCTCGGAGTGTGAATGAATTCTCGTGCAGTATCGCCAAGGGAGATGTTGATAACCTTGACCGTCGGCGCTTGCGGAGGGACATCGCCAGCGCCTTCGAACATGCGCCGAACGGCAATGTGGATGCGGTCCTCAAAAAAAACATCGTCCGGCATGTGCTCATCATTCTCACGTGTCTGATGGTCAGGCTGCATTACGGGAATGCAATACAGCTTGCGACCCAGCGGCTCGGTCTCTGGGTTGCTTCGATCACCATGCAGAATCAAGGACGCCATGGCGGTGCCATGCTTTCGCTCACCGGGTTGGTAAGTAGCCTCTAGGCCAAAAACATCATCTACCAGAAGTCGGTCTTTCAGGGCCTCATGCAGTTGCAGCGGAGCACCGTCGAGAAGCGCCGCAACAGGCGGAAGATCACTGACACCTTGAGGAAAAATGGCAGGTTCGCCTTCGCCTTCTTCTGATACCGCCAGACTCTGCCCGGTAGGGCGGAAGTACATGATGCCGGCGAACTTAAATAGTTCGATGTCGGTATCCGCTCCCCCCACGGCCACTTGATCGAGCAACGACTGGATAGCGCGAGCAGGCAGCTCGGCCTTGACCGCATGAAATGCAATCTGTGGCATATCAATAAATTCAGAAATCGCTCTGCCTCCGAGGCTCTCTAAGAGCGAACGGATTACAGCTTCATTAGCTCTTCGATTTTGATCACTTCTGCGATAGAAGAGCTCGATCTGAAAGGTGATTGTTTGGTCTGGAGTAATGGGATCCAGAAGATCCTGCCATCGGTCGATCATTCCTGTTTCGACCAGCGCTTCCTCGATACCCCAACGCCGGAGCATATTTAACTGCTCGAAGACCGCTTTCCATTTAGTTTTTCCGTGAGCCAGGTCTCTATTCTCTTTCCACTGCTCCCAAAGCGAGAGGATCTCCCGCATACCGGCCATGTTGCTCATGGCCAGGAACATGCGACCGCTCAGTGGCTTAACCACGCGTTGCCCAACAACATCTGCTTCGTAGAAGCTATCATCTTCGGCTTCCAAGTCGTCGAGCTCGGTTTCTCCCAACCACTCCAGGCCAGCCGCTTCGACGGCTTGCCTGAAGTCATCAAGACGTCCAACAATCTCGATAACTAGAACCATTTCAGGTTCCAGTCCAGCTAAGACGCCGGTTAGGCTTGCCTGGTAGCGTGCAAAGTCTTGCTCTACTTGTTCGATCTGCCTACCGATACGGACGACCTGGGCGCCATGCCCCGGCAAGCTCTGTTTGCCCGGTGGAAAACCGTTCCCCTTTTCTGGTTGAAGGATTCGTCTTTCTGGAAAAACCAGCAACGGCAAGTACTCAGCAGGCATATTCCCTCCTTGTGCCCTATTGGTCTAATGCTTCTTTACCGGCAGGTTTCAATCGTTTCTTCCATTGTTCAAGCCTAGAAAAGACAATAGTTTTGGCATCATCTACTGTTTGATCCAATACTGCTCGCCGAACTACTCCTAGGCAGAACTCCTCCACCTCTGAAAAACTAAGGCCTAGAAGCCGCTTTGCAATGGTCTCAGCTGCCAAGCCAAAATTGACTTTGCTGCGTTCGCCGATTGAGGCGACGAACGCAGTCAACTGGGCTCGTGTAGGAAGGGGGAGTTCCAGCCTAACCTGGAAACGGCGCCAAACAGCCCTATCTAAAAGTTCTGGGTGATTGCTTGCAGCAACCACAACGACATAGTCGGGAAGATCATCTAGTTGAAGCAACAAAGAGCTGACGACGCGCTTGATCTCTCCGGTTTCATGTGTATCGCCACGCTCTTTGCCTAATGTCTCGAATTCGTCGAAAAACAAAACGCAGCGCCGCGTCCGAACGTAGTCAAGCAAGGCCTTCAAGCGGACAGAAGTCTCTCCCAGGTAACTGCCAATCAACGACTCATAACGCACTACGATCAGCGGCACCATCAACTCAAATGCCAAAGCTTCTGCAAGCGATGTTTTGCCGTTCCCTGGCGCCCCAGCCAATAAAACTCTGTGTCTAGGGCTCAAGCCATGAGCATGCAGCAACTCTGCGCGATGCTGCTCCTCGACAACTTCACGCAATTGCCCACGGATACCGTTGGCAAGGACCAGACTTTCTAGCGAACGTTCTGGCGTCAATTCGGCAACCAGATCCTTCTGCGCGACACCTCCAGTCTGCGTTTGGCGCGCCATTGGAGTGGAAGATTGGAACAAGGCAGCTTGGTGAGAGGACGCGCGCAATGCTTTTTCCAGGCGGTCGGCAAGGATTCGGTGCCCCTTTCCGCGCTCTTCCTGAATCAAGGCTTCGGTCGACTTCCGGAAAGACGGTTGGTCACCGCTGCTGGCTGCTTTTACCAGGGCGACCAAGGTATCAGCTTGCGCCATGTGGTTTCACCTTGATGGGATATTTAGGAGGCACTGTCGTGCGTCGACTGGATAACTGTTGTATGGCTGTTTGGCTCATGCCGTTCATTTCAAACTCACGCTGGCCAGTGAAGCCGCTTCGACGGCACAACTCGTTTGGTCTCGGCATCGGCGGCATCGTAGTGCTCAATCAGCGCACAGCCCCATGGTCCAGGGGTCACATCACTAGCGGGATTGACACCCGCTCTGACGACCCAATTGCCATATTGAATGTCATTGACAAAGCGCCAAGCCTGAGAGGCGCCCAGCACGACCGTTCCCTGTTTTGCTTGAGGCTCGGCGGACTGGTACAGCGCGGTCAATTGCTCGCGTCCGACGCCAGCCTTGGCATGGGCGGCCAACTGCCAACCCACGGTTGCTACGCCGCATTCTCGAAAGATGCCGTACAAGCTGCCACCGTCCCCGCGCACCATCCAAATCCGAGCCATCGTCTCCCCTCTTGCATTCATGGCCATCATCAATCCAGCACGACCAGGAATTCAGTCGCCAATGCTGTCGGCTGGACATCTCTCACATTACGTCGCAGCGAGACCAGCCCGTAATCCGCCATCAGTCGCAGGGTACGTGACAGGTTAGGTACCTTTCGGCCACTGAGTTCGGCCAGTTCCGTTAGCGACTTTGGCTTTTTCTCATGGATCAGGCGTAGCAAACGGCGGTTATCGTCCGAGAGCACAGCCGCAAGCGATGCCAGAGAAGGAAACCAAACTCTCGGTGTTTCACTTACGAGCCGATGAGGATGAGGATGTGAACCATCTGCTCGCTGAACACCAACGATGCACCGCTTCATGATGGGCCCGAGATAATTTTCTCCGTCATTGTATCAGTATGTGATAATCATCGTCGATGACGGAACTCCCTACCTGACTTACTTCACGCGGTCGTCACTTGTGCAACACGCTTTTGAACCCCTATCCCCCGCTATGAAGGCGTAAAGCACGCGCGGAATCAATGTTGCCGCATCTACCACTTCGCAATAGGTCTGCGCGTGTAGCACTGCGTATCGGTCGAGCTGGGTTTTCAGGCTAGCTGGGCATGTGAAGCTCAGCTTGATGCTCTCGATCTTCAGAAGCGGCCCCAGTCGTAGCTTCTTTGATCGTGCTCATCGTGAAGTCCCCCGGTGGAAGAAAAGCGTTACGGCCGCAACGTCAGAGTGGGCTGGATGTTGAGGTTGAGCCAGTGCATCTCCTGGCCAACTTGGTTCACGCTGTCCCGCAAGTGGCGGGACGAGGCTCGGAGAGCAAGCGCCCTTTCGTGATCGCCGTGGAGACCACGCAGGACGGTCGCCCCCGGCAGGCAGTGATCGCCGCGTCCTCGTTGTGCAGAGAGGTGGTCCCACCGCCGAACGACACAGAATGCTAGTCGAGCAGTGCCCTCGCCTTCGCGCCAATGTGGACGCAGAGTTCCTGCGCGGTCGCGGCGACGATACCCAGCACTTCTACCAATTGCTGCTCAGCCTGGTCGCCAAAGGTGCCGCGCGCATCCCGTGCAGCCTTCACGAGTGCCGCTGAAGCATCAGCGCGCTCCTCCGAGATGCGGTTCAGGACCGAGCCCCGTTGCCAGGCCAGATTGTAGTCAGCGAGCGCACCGATCCGCGTCGGCGCCAAGGCCAAACGGTCCTTCCACGCGAGTGTCTTCACCAGCCCTTGCTGGGAGGCGTGGTCGGAGATGAGACTCCAGGACGGCTCCAAGTAGGTGCGGCCAGCTCGGCGCCGACGCCCAGCAAGGTGGTCAGCACCACACCGGCGAAGATGCGATCCCAATGCCTATCGACGCCATCCTACAGGCCGGCGTCGGTGAGCGACACAGAGCAGCTTCAAACAATCCATAGCGCATCACCACTGGATGCTATGTCGATATATCAAGATGCCGAATCAAGCATGACATGCTTGAATTTCTCTAGGTTTAACTAGGCCTTGAGCAAGCCAGCGCGCCCTGTAAAACCGTGGCGATATCAGACCACATCGAAACGGTCTTGATGGACTTGCTGCCCCCCATAACGCTGGCACCGTGAGCGCCGATATCGAGCGGGCTTTTCCTCATTGGTCGATGGGCCTACAGCTGTTCAAGTCTCGCACACCGAGTAACAGAGGACTACCCGTTGCAAGATGCTAGGTCTTGTCCGTCCACGTTCTAGGCATGAGCCGTTGGCATAACGACATGACAGCCCTTAGTTAGGAGCCAATGTCTAGAAGGATGTCCGTAGCGCAGCCGCGTGACGGTTTCCAGCACGTATGCGGAATCGCGGAGATTGCATTTGCAATGTCTTTCCGCAGCCATGTCTATTGAATGGAGCTCACGCCAACAAACGCCACTGAGCGTTCAGGAGTGACCGCCATGTCGCAAGCACCTGTATTGCCACCGCAAGAGCGCCGCATCCTGCGGCTTGATGAAGTCGAAGCGAAGTCCGGGTTCAAACGCGCCCACATCTACAACCTGATGAAGAAGCGCCAGTTCCCGCAAGCGCTGCGCCTGGGCGTGCGTGCGGTGGGCTGGGATTCGGTTGAGATCGACCAATGGATCGCCGAACGCCTCAACAACCGGACCTGATCCGCTCCCCTCCTCGGATTTCCCCCATCCTTCAGACGGAGAGCGCCATGCAGGTTGTATCCATCATCTCGACCAAGGGCGGCGTTGGCAAAACGACCACAGCCGCCAACCTCGGCGGGCTCGCCGCGGACGCGGGGCTGCGCGTTCTGCTGCTCGACCTCGACGTGCAGCCAACGCTGTCCTCTTACTACGAATTGGCCCACCGCGCCCCCAGCGGCATCTACGAGTTGTTGGCATTCAACGAGCGCGACTTGGACAGGCTCATTTCGCGCACGATCATCGCGGGCCTCGATCTGGTGCTCTCTAACGACCATCGGGGCGAGTTGAGCACCTTGCTTTTGCATGCACCGGATGGGCGCCTGCGTCTGCGACACCTACTGCCGATGCTGGCGCCGCTCTACGACTTAGTGTTGATCGACACCCAGGGCGCGCGCTCCGTTCTGCTCGAGATGGCGGTGCTTGCCTCCAATCTGGCCCTGTCTCCGGTCACGCCCGAAATACTTGCAGCCCGCGAGCTACGGCGCGGCACCATGCAGTTGCTGGAGGACATCGCGCCGTACCGACACCTCGGCATCGAACCACCGCCGCTGAACCTGCTGATCAACCGCGTCCACACCGTGTCCGCTAACGCGCGGCTGATCCAGCAGGCCTTGCGTGATCTGTTCCAAGACCATGCGGACATCCGCGTGCTTGACACCGACGTACCGGCCATCGAAGCCTATCCGCGTGCCGCGACCCGTGGCCTGCCTGTGCATCGTGTCGAGCATCGCCAGCCACCGGGCAGAGTTGCGCCCTCCGCGCTCGACACCATGAGCGCGCTCGCCGGCGAATTGTTCCCTGAGTGGCAAGACAGATTTGTCCACGTATCCGGCCGTCCATCGCGCCCTATTGAAACCGGGAGGCCTCATGGCGAACGCACATGAACTGGCCCGTGGCCACAAGCGGCTGCGCGCTCTGATCGAGTTTGCTGTGAGCGAAGGCTGGCACGTCAAGCGCACACCTGGCGGACACCTCAAGTTCACCAAGGCCGGCTGCGCCGCTATCTACACCAGTTCAACCGCAAGCGACCACCGGGCAACCCTCAACGCCCGCGCGCAGATACGCCGTGCAGAGCGCGAGGCTCGCATGGCACGGGCTGCTAACGCCGAGGGACGCGGCCATGGCTGAGATGACGTCCCAGGACATGGCCGGCAAGCTGCTTGCAGCTGGGTTCGAGCGCAGCGGCCCATCGGCCACGGCATTGAGCGACCCAATCGCCGACACCCCGATGGTTGTGACGTTGGACCAGTTGCGGCCTTACGACCACGATCCCCGCAAAAAGCGCAACTCGGCCTACGATGAAATCAAGGCCTCCATACGAGAGCGCGGCCTGGATGCGGCACCAGCCATCACACGCCGTCCTGGCGACACGCACTACATCATCCGCAACGGTGGCAATACAAGGCTGGCGATCCTGCGTGAACTCTGGGCAGAGACGAAGGACGAGCGCTTCTTCCGCATATCGTGCCTGTTCCGGCCCTGGCCTGCGCGCGGAGAAATCGTTGCGCTGACCGGACACCTCGCCGAGAACGAGCTGCGCGGCGGCCTCACGTTCATCGAGCGCGCCTTGGGCGTCGAAAAAGCCCGCGAGTTCTATGAAGAGGAAAGCGGCGCCACACTGAGCCAGTCCGAACTGGCCCGCCGCCTGGTCGCCGACGGCTACCCCGTACAGCAGTCGCACATCAGCCGCATGGCCGATGCGGTGCGTTACCTGCTGCCCGCGATTCCGACCGTGCTCTATGGCGGTCTGGGCCGCCACCAGGTCGAGCGACTGTCGGTCATGCGCAAGGCCTGCGAGCGCACCTGGGAGTACTATGCCAAAGGCCGCTCCCTTCAATTGGACTTCGACAACTTCTTTCAAGAGGTGCTGTCGCAGTTCGACACTCAGGCTGACGAATTCGCACCTCAGCGGGTGCAGGACGAGCTGATCGGTCAAATGTCCGAACTGCTGGGCGTCAATTACGACGTGCTGGCCTTGGACCTGACCGAATCCGAGAACCGCTACCGTGTGCTGGTCAGCGACCCGACTCCGCCGTCGGCACCACCTGCGTTGCCTGAGCCCGGAGCCATCGCGCGGTCGCCCGCCGGACCGGCGCCGTCCACCGATACGCCTTCGCCAACTACAGCGCGATCAGCGAGCGGCCCGCTCACGAGCAAGAATGATGCGACCGCTGGCAATGCATCCGCAGGAAGCCCTGCGGCAACGGCTGGAGAGCTGCTGCAGGAGCATATCGTCTCGCCGGCACCGACGACAGAGCGGCTCCAGTCCATCCAGCGGATGATCGCGGACCAGTTGGGTGATGCGCTACCGCCCGACTTCTCAGCCCGCGTATTGCAGTCGATCCCGGTGCAAGCCGGTGGCCTCTATCCCATCTCCGACGTCTGGTACATCGACCCCGGTCTGGAAGCGCCCGACCGGCTGCGCATCCATATCGCGCAATTCGCGCGCGAGATCGCCGGCGAGGCGGATTTGGAAGAGTTCATCGAGGACCGTCCCGACGGCATCGGGTTCGCCTGTAGCGCCCAGGCCCCTTTGCCGCGTGGACACGCCGTGCTGGCGCTGCTGGGGTTTCTGTCCGGTCAGCAGCCGGCCGATACCAGCCCCTACGGGCAATTCGTCACCGATCTGCCGGCACTGCTACACGGTCAAGGCGATGTCACCAAGCGATTGAGCGATACCGCGCTGGTCAAACTTTTCCGGTTGCTGCGGCTTGCCCGGCGCCTGCTGGATTTGGAAGCCGATGCCAGGGCTCCCGATTCTTGAACGAGGAAGGCGAGCATGTCTGCACCACACCCCCTCAACCAAGCTGTCATCGCCCAAGCACTCTACGACCTGCGCAATGGGCAATTGCGTCGTTGCAAATCGATGGGATTCGGTGAGGAAGAGCTTGATGCGCTCAAGCACCCAGTGCTGATCAGCGTGCTGGCAAACGCCAGCGTCTCGTGGTGCTCCGTAACGGTCAACCGCGAAGTGCTCCTTCGGCTGCTAAAGCAGGCTCAGGACGTGGAGAAGGAAATCGCCACGGTTGATCGCATGCTGAGGTTGGCAGCAAGTACGGAAATGGTGAGCCGCTTCTACGGTCTGACCCATCAGGAGGTCGCCCTTCGCCGCGAAGTCCTCGGTCTGCCCAAGCGCAAGGGGCGCCATGCCGTTTTAGACGAAGTCCAGGACACGGAGTTGTGGCGGCAATGGAAGGCCGTGACCAGCAGCAGAAACGTCGATCTGGAGGACGACACCTCGATTCTCGATGCGGCCATGGACCTGGCAGAAGGCATGTCATTGCCGCTGTCGGTGGTCTGGGCCGCGATCAAGAAATGGATCGACCAAGGATTGGGATGACCCATGGCCGTGGATGAAACAGCACCGCGAACACCACGCCAAGGCCCAGTAGCCCTCGCCGATTTGTTCGACAGTGCGCTGAAAGACCTTGAGCCTAAACCTAGTGTGCCTGCGCCTGCTCCTATCCCTACATGCGGGGACGGTTTCCTTTTCAGCGGTAACCGGCACGAGAGCGTGCCGCGGCGCCTGTTCCTGGATCGTCGGTTGACGCCACTGGAACGTAATGCCTGGCAAGTCTTCCGGCTGATGCTCAACAACGACGGCGTGACGGCGTTCCCCACCTATGAGCAATTGCGCCCCTGGCTGGCATCGATGCCCAACGCAGGAAAGGCTTCGCATGAAACCGTAGCACGTGCCTTGACGCTGTTGCGCCTGACACGCTGGTTGAGCCTCGTGCGCAGGCGCCGCGACCCCAGGACCGGACGCATCCTCGGCAATCTCTATGTGCTGCACGATGAGCCCTTGACCCCATTCGAGGCTATGCAGCTTGACACCGACTATCTGGAGCTGGTCAGCCAGTCACTGGGCCATTCTGCGAAGGCCGTGCAGATGGTGGGGCTCAACACCCTCAAGGAAATCGGGGAAGACCCGCTGCTGTCCGGCCGCACGTTGCCGTCGCGGTTGCAGGTGCTTGCCGAACGCCTTGCCCAACAGGGCATCGCTGCCCCCGAGAGTTATCCACAAGAAGACGCCACCCACGATTCCGAAGAAGGGGTTTCGAACCTTCTTCGGAATGGCGAACAGCATTCTTCGGAATCCGAAGCAGGGCTGGAACCCACGCCGGACGGTGCTCTTCGGAATCCGAAGCAGGACCGTACTGTACGTAGTAAAAGTAATAAAGAAGTACGTACTACCGCGCGTGAACATGGGCATGTGCGCGCGATGCCAGGTGTTCAAATGCCTGATCGCTTCCTGAGCCTGAAGGAAGAGCAGCAGGCCGGCGCACTGGTGGCGTTACAGCAGGTCGATGCGCCATTGAGGCAAGCCGTACTGGATGAATGGGCGGATCGCTGTCGAGGCTCGACCATTCGCAATCCCGCAGGGTATTTGTTCGGCATCATACAGCGCGCTATCCGGGGCGAGTTCAATGCATGGGCCAAGCAAGTCGGGACGGCACCACCGGTACCTACTGCGTATGATCGACCACCAGAAGCACCACGTAACGTGGTTCCGACCGAAGTGGCTCTGCAGCACATCGAACGGCTGCGCGAGCTTCTGCGTAAGGCCTGACTTTTCGGGGCCGCAAGGTCATGAAGAAGATGCCCATGGCCGTCAGTAGCGCTATCCCCTGGGGATAGCCGCGCGGACGTGCAGGACGGCAAACAGGTATGGGCAGGCATCGGGATGCCATGCACTGGATCATACGTGTGCGATCTGTCCTTGGCGAACAGCGTTCCTTGGCGCGCCATGGAGCTATCCCCAGGGGATAGCTCGTGCCGCTCGCAGCGGCCACAACTTAAACCAGGGCTTGGCCAATTTCGGTTTGTTGACTGACTGCCTTCCGCTGCATGCCGATGCTGACCGCTCCTTTTCCAAAAGCGAACGGACACCATGGCAACCAATGAACCTTTGCAATTGAATCTCGGCTCACTGCGCAGCGCGATGTCGCTGACGCTGCATACCCATCACGCTTCCCGCATCTGGCATGGCCGCGCTGCCGCCGAGGGGCGACCAGGCATCGTAGGCCTGAACGGCTACATCGCCGTGATGAACAAGATGAAACGCGGCTCGGAGCAGGACGACCCGTACAGCGACTGGTGGATGCTACGCATCGAGGAAAAACTCGACCAGACCAAGGCCACGCTGCAATCGCTACGCGAACAGGTGGACCAGGCACTGGCAGACGTCCCCGCCGCGTTGAGCCTGGGCGAAAACCTAAACGTGCAGCCGGTTAAGTTGCCTCTCTTCGTTAACGCCCAGCTCGGCTTTGCCGCAGTCTATCTCCTGGCCGATTACGACGACATCGCCCGCAAGCTGATCCTCGCCCATCACACCGCACTCATCGACCGCAGCACACTGGAGCGCTGGCTCAACGAGGGCGCACATGCGCTGCGTAGCCTTTTCAGCCTGGCACAGCAATACCGTTACTCGGGCTGCACCCGCGATGATTTCGCGGCGAAGAATGCGGCGGCGCGTGTCGCGATGGACAAGTTTGGCGAGCTGCCGCAGGACGTACTCGAAGGCACGCGACGTTCGAAGTTTTCGCCGCCCATCGCGCGCCAGGGTCTGCAACAGCGCAGTGTGATTTCTGCCGCAGCCGTCCTACCTGGCGAAAAAGCCAACACCGACGGGGACGAGTCGGTATGAGCGATCAGTATCAGGACCGGCCCACCCTCTACTTCCAAAGTCTGCAACAGACGGCCTTCATGAGGCTGGAACACGCAGCCTCTCTAAAAGGCCTTTTAAAGCCTTTTAAAGGTAAGGGGACATTGGACACATGGGCCAGCCAGTGCTTTGCCATGCGCGACGAGTTG
This sequence comes from Xanthomonas cissicola, assembly GCF_008801575.1. Taxonomy (GTDB): domain Bacteria; phylum Pseudomonadota; class Gammaproteobacteria; order Xanthomonadales; family Xanthomonadaceae; genus Xanthomonas; species Xanthomonas cissicola. Next base: position 16,917 of record NZ_VZPL01000069.1, read on the forward strand.
ATGGCCCTGGCGCAGCGGCAGGTGCTGCCACAGGCGTGTGGGCATCCCTTCCACCTGCTGTCCATTGAGCTGGCCCGGCAGTCCACTGGCGCAGGCACGGCCTTTCTGCGCTGGCGCAGGCACGACAGGTCGGCCATGGGCGTAGCGCTGTGGCAGGAACTGATCGCCAGCACCAACACGCCGGTCAACCTGCTGGCCGATCTGCACGCGATCGAGCTTCAGCGCATCACGTTGAACATGCAGATCAGCGTGCTTCACACCCTGGGCAGGCAGGCGCAGGAATGCGCAAGCAAGGCCGGCGAAGCAGATGCCGTCTATCTGCACCGGCTCACATCCCTCCCCGCCGCAGTGCGCAATCAGTGATTGCGCCGGGCATCCCCACACGCGCCCGGGGCCGAAGAGGCACGGGTATTTCAACCACCACGGAGATTGCATCATGAGCACGCATTTTTGGGGCGAAGGCAACGTCGGCTCGCCACCCGAGTACCGCGAATTTCCCAACGGAAACGATGAACCGCGCCGGCTGCTTCGCCTGAACGTTTACTTCGACAACCCCATTCCAAGAAAAGATGGCGAGTTCGAGGATCGCGGAGGCTTTTGGGCGCCCGTCGAACTCTGGCACCGCGATGCCGAGCACTGGAAGGATCTTTACCAGAAAGGCATGCGCGTGCTCGTCATCGGCCGCATGGAGCGTGAACCGTGGACGGACAACGAGGATAAGCCACGCGAGACCTGGCAGATCAACGCACGCAGCGTCGGCATCCTGCCCTACCGCATCGAATCCGTGGCCCTCAGTCCGAAGCCGCAGGAGGCAGAGCCGAAGCCCCAAGCCGCCCAGGAATCGACTCCGCCGAAAGACGCGAAGCGCAGGAAGTGAATCAGCATGGAGGGCGGCGGTGCAGTTTTTCGCCGCCTTCCATTCACCCGCAAGCTATCCCCAGGGGATAGCTCCATCGAAGTCCACCGACTTCCACGCGCTCTCGCCAATCGCAGCTTCCGGCCGGCACACCTGCACCCACGCGCGATCCCCACCCAAGCCATTCCATCCCGTGAAAGTGGTCGCCACCGCATGCGGCTTGTTTGCTGCTGCTCTTGGTAGCGCTCGGCATCCTCGATTCCAGCACCTCAATGAACCACGGAAATCGGGTGGACGGACATGCGGCTGTTCTTGTGCGAGAAGCCTTCCCAGGGCAAAGACATTGGCCGGATTCTCGGCGCCACGCAACGCGGTGAAGGCTGCCTCAACGGTTCCGGCGTCACCGTCACCTGGTGCATCGGCCATCTCGTAGAGGCGGCGGCACCCGAAGCCTACGACGAACAGCTAAAGCGCTGGTCCATCGAGCAGTTGCCCATCATTCCCCAGCGTTGGCAGGTCGAGGTCAAACCGAAAACCGCCACGCAATTCAAGGTCGTCAAGGCGCTACTGGCGAAGGCAACACAGCTTGTCATCGCCACCGATGTCGACCGCGAAGGCGAACTGATCGCCCGCGAGATCATTGACCTGTGCGGCTACCGCGGCCCCATCGAGCGGCTGTGGTTGTCGGCACTCAACGATGCGTCCATTCGCGCCGCGCTAGGCAAGCTCCGGCCATCGGCCGAGACGCTGCCGATGTACTACTCGGCACTAGCGCGCTCGCGTGCGGACTGGCTTGTGGGCATGAACCTCAGTCGGTTGTTCACGGTGCTGGGTCGGCAAGCCGGCTACGACGGAGTGCTGTCGGTCGGTCGCGTCCAGACCCCGACGCTCAAGCTGGTCGTGGACCGCGACCGCGAGATCGCGGCCTTCGTGTCCGTGCCGTACTGGGCCATCGACGTGTACCTGACCACAAGCGGCCAAGCCTTCACCGCGCAGTGGGTTTCGCCCGACACCTGCACCGACGACTCGGGCCGCTGCCTGCAGCAGCCGGTGGCACAGCAGGCGGCGCAGCAGATCCGCGCCACCGGCAGTGCCCAGGTTGTCTCGGTCGAAACCGAGCGCGTGCGTGAAGGCCCGCCGCTGCCGTTCGACCTGGGCACCTTGCAGGAGTTGTGTTCCAAGCAGCTTGGGCTGGATGTGCAGGAAACCTTGGACATCGCTCAGGCCCTGTACGAAACGCACAAGGCCACGACCTATCCGCGCTCGGATTCCGGCTACCTGCCGGAGAGCATGTTTGCCGAAGTCCCCATAGTCCTCGACAGCCTGCTCAAGACCGATTTCTCGCTGCGCCCGATCATTGACCAACTCGACCGCACACAACGCTCACGCGCTTGGAACGACGCGAAGGTATCCGCGCACCACGGCATCATCCCGACGCTCGAACCGGCGAACCTCTCGGCCATGAGCGAGAAGGAACTGGCGGTGTACAAGCTCATCCGGGCGCACTACCTCGCGCAGTTCCTTCCTCACCACGAGTTCGATCGCACAGTGGCGAACCTCTCTTGCGGCCAGCAGACGCTGACGGCCACAGGAAAGCAGGTGGTCGTCAAGGGCTGGCGCCTGGTGTTGGCCGAACCGCAACCCGAGGAGGATAGCGACACCGCGGCGCGCAGCCAGGTGCTGCCCGCGCTACGCGAGGGCGTGTCATGCCAGGTAGCCGATGTCGATCTGAAGGCGCTCAAGACACAGCCATCTCGACCCTACACGCAGGGCGAATTGGTCAAGTCCATGAAAGGCGTCGCCAAGCTGGTCTCGGATCCGCGCTTGAAACAGAAGCTCAAGGATACGGTCGGCATCGGCACCGAAGCGACACGGGCTAACATCATCAGCGGCCTGATCGCACGCGGCTATCTCATGAAGAAGGGGCGCGCGATTCGCGCCTCGGATGCGGCATTCACCCTCATCGACGCCGTGCCCGCAGCGATTGCCGACCCCGGGACCACCGCCGTATGGGAACAAGCGCTAGACATGATCGAAGCGGGACAACTCACGCTGGACGTGTTCATCGGCAAGCAGGCCGCATGGATTTCGCAGTTGATCACGCAGTACGCCAGCGCGTCCCTGTCAATCAAGGTTCCCCATGGGCCGGCTTGCCCGCAGTGCGGCGCACCCACGCGCCAGCGCAGTGGCAAGAGCGGCCCGTTCTGGTCGTGCAGTCGCTATCCAGACTGCAAAGGCACGCTGCCGGTCGAGTCCGGCACGTCCAAGCGCGTAGCCTCACGCTCGCGCCGTGGCGGCCGAAAAGACTCCTGATCGACCCCGTCCCCCCGTGAGCCGTGCTCGCCTTCGGCGGCGCGACTCGTGTCCCGCACGCACTGCTGGACGCCCAGCGCACAACACCTTCTTGATCCGTGTGCGCGTCCCGCTCAGCCGTCCCCGGCCGCGGGACCTGAAGGTGACTTCTCCACGAATGGCGTCACTTGCGTTCTGCTGATCTGCTTTTCTTCCGCCTATCGCGAAGGGTCCCCCGATGGCTTGCTCGCCCACGCAAGCCATCGGGAGACCCCTTTCGGTCAGCGGTATTCAGTGCCGGAGCCCGCCGGCGCAAAAACGGGCTCCCTTTGTGCGCGGATGTGCGCCAGACGATGCCGGCCCCAGCCACGACATGGGCCGGGTGTGCTTGCTGACAGCAGACGGTTCTTCCGACGACCGGGACTGCCAATCAGCCCACGGGTGGCTTCTTCTTTCCTCCCGAGCCGAAGGCCCTGCGACCTTCGGCGCCTTTCTCCTGCCCATCAACGTCCCGGCCCGGCCATTGGCCTGGGTCATACGAACAGGAGAGCTGATATGCACCCTCAACCTTGCGCGCCGCTGCTTTACGGCAGCGTGTGCAGCGGCATCGAGGCCGTGAGCCTCGCGTGGCAACCGCTCGGCCTCAAAGCCGCGTGGTTCGCCGAGATCGAACCGTTCCCGAGCGCCGTGCTCGCCCACCACTACCCGCACGTGCCCAACCTGGGCGACATGACCACGATCGCCCGCCAGGTTCACGCCGGCACCGTGCCGGCCCCCGACATCCTGGTCGGCGGCACGCCATGCCAGTCGTTCAGCGTGGCCGGCGCGCGCCGGGGACTGGATGACCCACGCGGAGCCTTGACCCTTGCCTATGTGGAGTTAGCCAATGCCATCGACCAAGCCCGTCACCAAAATGACCGCTCGCCTGCCACCCTTGCCTGGGAAAACGTCCCGGGCGTCCTCAGCGACCGCAGCAACGCCTTCGGGAATTTCCTGGGCGCATTGGCCGGAGAAAGCCGTGCGCTCCAACCGCCAGGGGAAAAATGGGCGCACGCAGGTTACGTGTCTGGCCCCAGGCGCCGCATCGCCTGGCGCGTGCTCGACGCTCAATATTTCGGCGTCGCCCAACGCCGCAAGCGTGTGTTTCTTGTGGCAAGTGGTGGAGATGGTTTCGATCCCGCCGAAGTACTTTTTGAGCGCACGGGCCTGCGCGGGGATTCTTCTGCGGGCAGCGCGCCGTGGCAAGAAGCTGCCCGTGCTGCTGGACCAAGCGCTGAAGCAGCAGGCGGATACGCAGGACTGAAACCGTCCTACGGTGAGGTCAAGACGACGTTCGGATTCAGTGGAGGCATCGGCCCTGTCGATGTGGCCGCATGCCTAATGGCGGCTGGCCCCAAGCATGACATCCGCACGGAGACGTTCATGGTGCAGTCGGTCGCCGGCAGCATCACCCACACCCTCGACACCGCCAACGGCGGCAAGGGCAGCAGCGAGGACGGTACGGGCAAAGGTGTGCCGATCATCGCTTTCACCGCCCAGGGCAGCGGCGCGGATGCCACGATGGATCTGACGCCGACGCTGCGTGCAGGCGGGCATCGCAGCAGCCATGCGAACGCAGGTGTCGTGCCGGCTATCGCCTTCGCGCAGAACCACCGCTGCGAGGTGCGCTTCGAGTCGGGCCACGGACAGGTGGCTTGCACCGTGCTGTCCAACGGCAAGCCGGGGTATGGCGTGCCAATGATCGCCTGCGTTGCCCTGCATGATCGTCAGAACGGTCTGGCTGCTGAACTGGGCAGCGGGGCCAATGGGCATGTGCTGGCGCCTGACCACGAGGCGCATTTCCGCTATGACTGGAATGACCCCATTCCAAGGGACTGGTCGCAGTGGCGGGTACGGCGGTTGATGCCCGTGGAATGCGAACGTCTGCAAGGCATGCCCGACGACTACACGCTGGTTCCGTATCGCGGTAAGCCGGCTGCGGACGCGCCGCGCTACAAGGCAATCGGCAACTCCATGGCCATGCCGTGCGTCGCCTGGCTAGGCCAGCGGCTGGTGCAGTGCTTGCACAAGATGGGATCGATCGCTTCGGATTGATGCACGACGCCGCCAACGGGCCGCGCCATTCTCGTTCCTGTATTGCCGACATGTCGGCAGCTGCCAGGGTGTCGAGGCTGCCGTGGGTTGCACCCATGCCACCCGCCAATTCGCATCTGCATCCGCATCCCTCCGGCGATCCAGCATCACGCACCGTCCTGACAGCCCCGCACTCGTTGCGGGGCTTTCTTTTTTTCCACTTTCGCCAATCGGGGCTGTGCCAGGTTCCGATTCTCGGCTGACGTGGCTCGCCTCGCACATGAAGCTGCCCGCATGTGTCGCTGATCCGTCAGCACCATGCCAGCAGCCAGGGTTTCCAGGCTGCCGCGGAGTTTCTCCGCGCTACCCGCCAGTCCGCCATCGCATCGAGTCTGCGGACGCGCGTCCTCGTGATGCCGGTGCTTTTTTTAACCGCTAGCGGGAGCTGCCATCCCGTTAGGGACAAGGCCCCGCTTCTCAAAGGAGCCAGTCCATGTCCCAGCAAGCCACTTTCGGCCAGTTGGCCTTGATCCATTGCGGCAAGTTACTGCCGCTCGAAGTTCTGCAAAGCGCCGCCGGCCACTACATCGGCACACGCGATATCGAGGGTCCCGTTTCTCGGGAATCCCGCGAGTACTTCCGCAGTTACGCCACGGCACAACGTGCCCTCGACAGAAGCGGCTGGTCTCAGTACGCCATTCCCTAATCCAACTGGAGGAACCATGTGATGAACCAGCTTCTGCCACAGGAGATCTTCGATCAGATCATGCGGGAAGAGCAGCACTTCGCCGCCGCGCCCCAAGCCTTCTTCGAGGCCTGGAAGCGTGGTGTCGAGATCGCCGGTCCGCAGTGGTTTGGCGACGGCACGCGCGAAGGCCTGAACCGGGCCAACAGCAAGTGGGATCTGCGTCCCGACATGCTGCGTGCCAGCAACGCTCTAGGCGTCCTGAGCAGCGGAGAACGCATGTTCCTGTCCGCGATGTTCAGCTTCTACGACGCGCGCGAGGGTGGCGCCATGCTCAAGCGCTGCCGCTTCCAAGGACTGTCGGACTTCGACGGTCTCGATCTGCAACGCCGCAAGGTCATCGCCGACCTGCTGGTGAACTACAGCGGTTGGTGACCCGGTCTCCGGCATATCACCACCTTTTCATTCGTTACCCAATGAGGGACATGCGCCTCCTTCGAGACCATATCCCTCGCATTTCTCCCTTGCCCAGTGCCATCCGGCCTTGGGCTGTTCCCATGCGGATGCCATCGTCCGCAAGGGCTGGCTCCGCTCATTTCTCGAAAGGAGCCTTCATGGCCAACAACTACTATGAAGCCACTGGCGTTCTCGTCCTCGACAGGGTGACACCCGTCATTCAAGCACTGTTCGGCGCATTCGCGCTTGACGAAAGCCATCCCGGCAACGGGCAGGCCTACATCGCCCAGATCGCCGAGACCGACAATCCGCAATGGCCGGACGTGCTGGATGGCCTGAAAAGCCTCGCCGCGCAACTTGGCATCTCCATGCCGGAAGACGAAGGGCTGTCGATCCCGCCGCTGCTCGAACTGTTGTCCATGCACTTCGGTGCCGATCAGGACGAAAAGCTGACAGACCTGATCGAACGCCATTCGTTCGAGGACACCGCCGACCTCGACGCCTTGTTTCTGATCGCCACCCGGTTCGATGACGGCCACCACCTGACCGCGATTCAGTTCGAGGGATGTTGGTATTGCAGCAAGCCACGGCTGTTTGAGTTCGGCGGCAACGGCTGCTACCTAAGGAAGGTCTGAACAACTCTCAAGACCTAAAAATATCAGCATAGAGAGCGCCAGTAACGCGTAAATTGGGTATGTAAGACGAGATTTTGCGCTTATCTGGCGGCTTCAGCTGCCGCCGGACAGCATTA
>NZ_VZPL01000070.1 GCF_008801575.1 Xanthomonas cissicola
TGATTTGCCAATGGACGGATGACGATATCAGAATGCTTGCACGGTTCCAGCTTCGCGCCAGATGCGAGGCCAATCCCGTAACCAGCCGCAACGAGAGCTAGCATAACGTCGAGCGAAGCTGCGCGCTCGATGACGTTCGGTTTCTCATCCAAGCCTCGCAACAGCTTGGTAAAGGCATTATCGTAGCCCTCATAGGCTTGGTGGTTCCACATGATCAATGGGGCGCGGAGAAGTTCTTCGATAGGCACCTCTTTGAAGGCGAGTAGCGGATGACGGGCTGGTATCACTGCAACCATTCGTGCATGCCAAATGGGTTCAGCAACAATGCCATCGCCAACCTCTTCTGTGTGTGTGAACCCAATGGTGAAGTCTCCCGACCTTAGTCCATGGAGGAGCTCAGAGAGCGTGACTTCTGTGAGACGAATTTCAACATCAGGCTCCTCCTCGCGACAACGTGCAAGGAGGTCAGACAATCTGGAATCTATCGCTCCGTGAGATACTGCAATCCGCATACTTACCCGGAAGCCCGCAGAAACCGCCTTCACATTTTCTCGGGCCTGATCCAAAGTGGTAAATAAACGGCGTACGTCCAGAAGAAATGCTTTGCCGGCATCGGTCAGCCGCGTTCCTCTTCGATCACGGTTGAACAGTAAAGCGCCCAAGTCGTCTTCCAGTTCCTTGATAGTCCTGGATAAAGGAGATTGTTCGATATGGAGGCGTTCAGCTGCTCTTGTGAAGTGCAGTTCTTCGGCCAATACCACAAAGCAGCGCAGATGTCGCAGCTCCATCCGCAAGACTCCTTAACAGTCACAATCATCTGTGCCAGCAGCAGAGGGCTAGGCTGCTCCGGTTGCTGGCTCTTATAATCGCGTAGGTTGGCGATGATTTTCCTGACGCAATTCATGATATGTCGACGAGATGCGCATCAACTCAAACTAGGATATCTAGTATAAATATATTTTTTATGATGGCGCTGAGAAATCAGATAAATCGGTATGCAGACTGCTTAGCCCTCATTTTTATTAAACTCACTCACTATCCCGAACTGAACTGCTTGATTAACATAGAGGGCTTGACTCAGGCTGCCCATAGCACATCCGTACTATTGAAACCAGAAAATCAGGTAGCTATGCTTTCAAAGATTACGAGTTAAAAAATCCATTTCATTAAATTTAATAAAAAATCTTAGTTAAAAGTTATTAAAACAGCCGTTGCTGTTTATTGTGTTCCCTGAGCTATGCTGCTCTGGCGCTCTATTGCTAAATCGTGTTCTCTCGTGACGAATAACCAACTCCAGCAGAGCTATCACCTGATCGGGGCGTTCACGTCGACCGGTCGCATAGAAGCGATCAGATAAAAACAACAGGCCAGGATCAAGGGCGCCCACAGCATGAAAATACTGTCTTGCTTGGCTAGGATAGTGACAAGAGGTAGCGGCAGCTGCAAAAGCTGGGAAGATTCCGATTTTTCGAATATCACCGACCAGAAGCGAGACTCGTCCGTCAACAGTACTCCAGCGATGCTTATAATGTAGCAATCCATACTCAAGGGTTATTTTGTCAAATTCAGCTAGCCTTACGAGAAACTGAGCGTCGTCCAAAAGATCGCTCTCCAAACGTCTCAATATAAGTGCAAAGCTTTTCCTAATTAGCCCTGACCCTCAGCCATCAGTCGCAGGATCTGCGCCGCGCTGTGTGGATGCTGCTGTCATCTGAAGCCAACGAGGTGACGTGATGAGCATCAATGCGGTGCAGTTCCAGGCTGGATTGTCGATGCCTGAGTTCTTCGCGTCCTACGGCACTGATGCCAAGTGCTATCGCGCGCTCTACAAGTGGCGTTGGCCGCAGGGCTTTCGTTGCCCTGTTTGTGCCGGGCGCGTGCGCTCGCGTTTCAAGCGGGGTGCTGCGATCTACTCCCAATGCAGCGCGTGCCGGCATCAGACCAGTCTGATGGCAGGCACGATGTTCGAAGGCACCAAACTGCCGCTGCGCACCTGGATGCTGGCCTTGCACCTGCTGACCTCGACCAAAACCAACATGGCCGCGCTGGAGCTGATGCGTCATCTGGGGGTGAACTACAAGAGCGCCTGGCGGATGAAGCACAAGATCATGCAGGTCATGGCCGAGCGCGAAGCCACGCGGAAATTGGCGGGTTTTGTGCAGATCGACGATGCTTATCTCGGCGGCGAGCGTAACGGTGGCAAGGCCGGACGCGGATCAGAGAACAAACAAGCGTTCCTGATTGCGGTGCAGACCGATGCCACCTTCACCGCGCCGCGCTTTGTGGTGATCGAGCCGGTGCGCAGCTTCGATAACACCTCGCTGCAGGACTGGATTGCCCGTCGCCTGGCGCCCGAATGCGAGGTCTACCCCGATGGGCTGGCCTGCTTCCGCCGGCTAGAAGACGCCGGCCACGCGCACACCACGCTGGACACTGGCGGTGGTCGTGCCGCGACCGAAACGGCTGGTGCACGTTGGCTCAACGTGGTGCTGGGCAATCTCAAACGCGCCATCAGTGGCGTGTATCACGCTATCGCGCAAGGCAAATACGCAAGGCGTTACCTGGGAGAAGCGGCCTATCGTTTTAATCGTCGATTCCGCTTGCGCGAGATGCTGCAACGACTTGCCACGGCCATGATGCAATCCAACCCATGTCCAGAGCCGGTTCGTGCAGCGAGCAATTTTCATGGCTGAGAGTCAGGGCTAATCAGGAAGCTTTTTCTCCGATGTTGCCGAAAGAATTGATAGAGCCCAATGCTGAGGGTGACAAAGTAAAGCAGTGCAATAAAGAGCAGGACCTAATTGGTAACCTGCATTGCACCGATCATCTTCACGACTGGCGCATTTGGCCCATAGCGATACCACGCTGCAAAACATAGAATCACGAGAATCGTGATCAAGAAACTGATCATCAGCCAGTTTTCGATTTTCTTCAGCCATTCAGATGGCAAAGAAGCAAAGTTTTTGTCCTCGGCAAGAGTCATCTCTTCAAATAACTGGAGTGGACGTTTCATTCTCGTGGCGGCGCAAGATAGCGCAGCGACGTGGCGCCCATGGCTGCAATGGCGAGGAATCGCTTGCGATGCGCCGCGTCAGTGCGACGGGCAGGCCGGATCTTTGCCGGTGAGCGCTACGCAGATATTTTTGCGACACTCCAGGCCGGCCATCGTGTTGGCGCCGGGACATTTGCGCAATTGGCTCTGCACGTTGGAGCTGGTCGACGCCGAGCGCGAGCCGATCGCGTCGAATGCCGCGTCGGTCTCGGTCGCGTTCTTACTGTCATCGGCCTGGATCTTCGCGATCAGCGAATCAATCGAGTCTTGTTTTGCCGTCGGCTTTTCGTCGCGCTTGATGATGCCCATCAGTGTGGCCAGCAGGTCGCTGCTGTCGTCCTGTACGTGCTTGCCGTTGGCCGGCGCAGCGCGTGGCTTGCGCTGCGAGGCGGCCGCAGCCGGCTTGGCCGGCGCAGTCGCGGCGCTGGTGGTGCTGGCGGATGAGGCGCTGGGCAATCCGTCGACGGCGCGGGTCGGATCGCTGACGGCGTTGTCGTCTACGATCATTGCGCCGCCCGGCGCCGGTGTTGTGGCGGCGGTGCCGGCGGCCGTTGCGGGATTGGCCGGAGAGACTGTGTCGGTTGCCGGCACGGTGGTGTAGGCGTCGAACTCGGCGTCGGCCTCGGCACGTCCGGCATTCCAGCGCAGCGCCGTGAACGCCGCGCCCAGCAGCGCCACTCCGAGGACGGCGATCAGAACCAAGCGGGTGGGGTGGGTCCGAGGCGCCTTGGCACGGACGCTGGACGGCGCGCTGGTTGCGCGGCCTTCCATATCGGCCAAAATGCGCCCGGAGCCGGGTGGCTGGGTCTGTCCCTGGCCCGAAAGAAGACTCGGGCGATTTAATCCGCCATTATTCAAGTGCAATCCAGCCCTTGTTCGGCGAGCGCCGGGGATTCGTCTATCTTCATTCTAGTGCTTGGCGCCGGCCCGTCAACCGCACAGGAATCAGCAGCATAATCAGGGGGATGTAGTGGTAGTCGTCGTTGCGGGCGTGGTGATCTTCCTGCTGGTGGTGTCTATCGCCTGCTGGCTGCTGTTGTTTCCGGAGGCGCTGGAGCGGGTGCAGGCCTGGTTAGGCGAGCGCCTGCGCGGCCTTCGGCAAGGCGCCGTGCGGGTCGGCCAGCGCGTGGGCCGCAGCGCTGGCGGAGTCGGCGAGGGGGTGCGCGGCGGGATCGGCGGGGTGACGGATTTCTTTCGGCGTCATCGCTGGGTCATCCTGTGCGCGACGCTGCTCTTGCTGGTGCCGCCGAGCGTGATCCTGCTGGTCCGGCAGAACGTGGCGCTGGAGGATTTCCGTGCCGAGGACATGAATGAATCCAGCAGCATGGTGGCGCAGCTGCTGCGCGGCGAACGCTTGGTGCCGCCGCCGCCGCCGCCGCCGCAGGTATTCACCACCGAGGAGATCCGCCGCACCCGCCCGGAGATCGTCACCGCGGACCGGCGCTGGGAAAGCATCGACGCCGACCTGCAACAGCGCGTGCTCGCGATCTACGAGGTCATGCGTCGCCAGTACGGCTACGAAATGGTGCTGGTGGAGGGCTATCGCAGCCCGGAGCGCCAGGCCGAGTTGATGGGCGGCGGCCGCGCCACCCGCGCCGGCTCTTGGCAGAGCTGCCACCAGTACGGCCTGGCGGTGGACAGCGCGCCGCTGCGCGACGGCAAGCTGCAGTGGGACGTGGGCGATCCGTGGACCAGACGCGCCTACTTCCTCTACGGCGAGCTTGCGCAGCAGGCCGGGCTGGAGTGGGGCGGCAGCTGGCGCAGCATCAAGGACTACGTGCATCTGGAGAAGCTGGAGGCCTGCCGCAGCGCCCGCGCCGCCAAGCGCGCTGAATTGGCCCAAGGGTGAGCCGTGGCTGAACTCCTGCTATCTTCTCCTGCGTGGCGGCGATCGCGTCCCACGGGGGCGAATGGCGGCGACGGACCGGCCCCGGCACAAATACCATGGAGGCAATACTGATGTCACGACCTTTTATTCTTGTGGGCGATCAACTCGATCATGGCGGGAGCGTGGTTACAGGTTCGGCCGAAACCGATGTGGACGGCAAGCCAGTGGCGCGTATCGGCGACAAGGTGGTGTGCAACGTGCACGGTCAGACCGAGATCGCCAGCGGGGACGCCACGGTGATGATCGACGGCAAGCCGGTGGCTCGGCACGGCGACAAGACCGCCTGTGGGGGGGCACTGATTTCCACCCAGGGAACGACCGGCATAGGATGACGAGGCAAGGTGATTCGGCTCCCGTCGATGCCTAATCCACTCATGGAGCGAGGATGCTAATGTCCGGAATTGTTCGAAACGCGTTGTCTGCGGCCGTGTCTTTCGGTGTTGCGTGGGGTGGTTCGATCTTCTATTGGCGCAGCAGCGGCACCACGCCCAACTGCATGGAGATGCTGACTTATCTGAGCATCCTGCCTGCAAGCCTACTGGGCGGCAACTGGCTGCTGCGCGATATGGGCCGGCGCTCGCTGTCGCGCGCCACCGACGCCGCGGACAGCGCTGCGGCCAAGGCTGTCGAGCACAGCGATTCCAAAGCGGCCGCTGCGAGTTCATCTTCTCTGGAGGCGCCGCCGGCCACCGGCGCCAGGCCGGCACTGCTCGCCGGTGCGGTGAACTTGGCCCTGGGCCAGCAGCCGCAGGCCATTCTCGCGCTGCGCGGCAATCTGCCGCGGCCTGTGCTGCACAAGCAGTTCCGCGACCGAGACGGGCTGCCGGTTTTTGTCGTGCAGGTGCCGGACCTGGCCGCGTCCGATGTGGCCGAGGCGATGCTCGCCTCGGCCACATCGGACGCGGGCGCCAACGAGCGCCCGCTTGAGCATCACACGCGTGCCATCGCTCTGCTCGAACCGATCGCCGAGGCGCTGTTGCTGGAGGCTGCGCAGGCGCTGCCGCCGCTGCCCGAGGCCCAGGACCGAGTGGTGGCCGGGCTGCGTCACCGGGTCGAGGCGCAGGTGCAGAACGTGCTGCGCATTGAGCTGTGGCTGCCCGCGGACTGGCCCGCGTCGCTGCACCAGGCGCTGGGCGACTGGATGCTGGAGTCCGCCAGCGAACACGGCCTGGATCCGCGCCGCTTCGGGGTGGAGGTCATCCCGATGGCGGGTGCCGACGATGCATGGTCGCGGCTGCAAGGACTGGCGCGTGGCGCGGAGTCGGCGGTGGACGGCTGGCAGTTGATCATGGCCTGCCATTCGACGATCGATCAGGCGCAGATCGAGCAGATGCTCGAAAGCGGGCGGCTGATGACGCGCCGTTCGCCCGACGGACGCGTACCCGGCGAGGGCGCCAGCGGAATCTTGCTGGCGAGCGGGCCGGGCGCGTCCGGCGACGTGCTGCTGCATCCGCTGCAGCGCGTAGGCATGCCGTTGGACAGCGGCGCCAAGACCAGTGCGCGCTTGACCGGAGAGCTGGCGGCGCAGACGCTGCAGCGCGCCGCGCTCGCTCCCACGCAAGTGGACCTGGTGCTCAGCGACGCCGACCACCGTGCCAACCTGGCGGCCGAAGCCGCTGCCGCTGCCGCGCTGGCCTGCCCGCATCTGGACACCGCCTTGCAGTGCCTGCCGCTGGCCGCCACCACCGGCGATCTGGCCGCGGTGCAACCGCTGGTGATGCTCGCACTTGCCCACGCCCATGTCGCCGCCGGGCGACAAGCGGTGCTGATGCTGGGCGTTGATCAGGCAGGCCTGCGTATTGCCACGCTCGTCAGCCATCGTCTTTCCCCCCAGCAAGATACCGACGTCGGCGCCGTGCCGGCGTCCGCCTAACCGGAACAGCGCCCGATGTTTAGCAATCTCAGTTATTACCTTCGCGACTACCGCCTCTGGATGGTTTTAGGCTTGCTCGCCGCGGGCGCAGTCGCCTACTTCGGCGCCGAGGGCTTGCGCGAAATCGGCCTGTGGGTGGCGGTCGCGCTGGCGGTTTGCCTGTTGATATGGCTGCTGGTGTGGATCGTGCGCCGGATCATGGCGCGCCGCGCCGCGCGCAGCCTGGATGCGATGGTGCAAGGCGAAGCCGACCGCGCGGTCGCGGCCGCGCAACCGGCTACTCGCGCCGACACCGAAGCGCTGCGCTCGCGCATGTTCGAGGCGGTCAAGGCGATCAAGTCCTCGCGCCTCGGCGTGCTCAAGGGCAAGGCGGCGCTGTACGAACTGCCGTGGTACGTGATCATCGGCAATCCGGCGGCTGGCAAGAGCACCGCGATCCTCAATTCCGGGTTGCAGTTCCCGTTCGAGGACAATCGCGGCAACGTGATCCAGGGCATCGGTGGCACGCGCAATTGTGATTGGTACTTCACCACGACCGGTATCGTGCTCGATACCGCCGGTCGGTATTCGGTCAGTGTCGAAGACCGCCTGGAATGGCTCACCTTTCTCGCGCTGCTGAAAAAGCACCGGCCACGCGCGCCGATCAACGGCATCATCATCGCCGCCAGCATCGCCGAACTGTCCGGTAGCAAGCCCGAGTTCGCGATCGAGCTGGCCAAGAACCTGCGCCAGCGCGTGCAGGAAATCACCGAGCGCCTGGAAGTGTTCGCGCCGGTATACGTGGTGTTCACCAAGGCCGACCTGATCGCCGGCTTCTCCGAATTCTTCCACAATCTGGATCCGTCCGAGCGCGAGAACGTGTGGGGTGCGACCCTGCCCTATGATCCGACCGCCAATACCGATGCGCTGGCCGCGTTCGACACTCATTTCGACGAACTGGCCGAAGGCCTCAAGGAAATGAGCCTGGCGCACATGGCGATGCAGCGTGGGCGTCAGGTGTCGCCGGGCCTGCTGACACTGCCGCTGGAGTTCGTCGGCATCAAACCGGCGCTGCGCACCTTCATCGCCACGCTGTTCGAAGAAAACCCCTATCAGTTCAAGCCGGTGTTCCGCGGTTTCTACTTCAGCAGCGCGTTGCAGGAAGGCCATTCCGTGCACCACGCCTCCGAGCGCGTGAGCCGCCAGTTCGCGCTGCAGGCGCTTGCGCAGCCCGGCGAAGCGGTGCCGTCGGGACAGACCGCTTACTTCCTGAAAGACCTGTTCCGCAAGGTCATCTTCGCCGACAAACAGCTCGTCCGGCAGTACTCCAGCCCGCACCAGAACCGCCTGCGCTACGGTGTCTTCCTCGGTGGCGTCGCCGTGCTGGCGTTGGCGCTGGGTCTGTGGGCCTGGTCGTACACCACCAACGTGCAACTGGTGAACAACGCCACCAAGGATCTGGACCAGGCCGTGCGCGTGCAGGCCAACCGGGTCGACTTGCAATCGCGCATCGACGCGTTGCTGCTGTTGCAGGATCGGCTCGAGCAGCTGGACCGCTACAAGCAAAAGGGCGGCATCACCTCCGGGCTGGGCCTGTACCAGGGCGGCAACATCCGCAAGAAGCTGCTGGCCGAGTACTACAACGGCATGCGCCAGGTGATGCTCGAGCCGACCACGGCCAATCTGGAGTCGTTCCTGGGGCAAGTGGTCAGCGAGCGCGACAGGCTCGGCAAGTCGGCCGGCCTGCAGCAGGCCGCGCAGCAGGACAGCGTGCTGTATCAGGACGCGTCGCCGACCGATACCAACGACGCCTACAACGCGCTGAAGACCTACTTGATGCTGGGCAACCGCAAGCACGTGGAGAGCGCGCACCTGACGCAGCAGCTGACCCTGTTCTGGCGCGGCTGGCTGGACGCCAATCGCGGCCAGATGACCCGCGAGGAGATGACCCGCGCGGCCGAGAAACTGATGACGTTCTACGTCGCCCAGGCCGAAGATCCGCAGTGGCCGCAGGTGCAGACCAAGGTCACCCTGGTCAACGACAGCCGTGAGGCGCTGACCCGGGTAATGAAGGGCCAGCCGGCGATGCAGCGGGTGTTCGCGCAGATCAAGGCGCGCGCGGCGGCGCGCTTCCCCACGGTGACGGTCAACGCGCTGATCGGCGAGGAAGCCAACAGCGGCGCGATCACCGGCAGCTACGCCATTTCCGGCGCGTTCTCGCGCGAGGCATGGGAAGAATACGTCAAGGACGCGATCAAGGAAGCGGCCAACACGCAGCTCAGCACCACCGACTGGGTCCTGGACACGAGCGAGCAGAGCGACCTGTCGCTGGCCGGCAGCCCGGAGCACATCGCGCGCGAGCTGGTGACGGCGTACAAGCAGGAATACGCCAAGGAGTGGCGCAAGTTCATCCAGGGCGTCAGCGTGGCGCCCTTCCAGGGCTTCGACCAGGCGCTGTCGCGGATGAACCGCATCGGCGATCCGGCCAACTCGCCGTTGCGCAAGCTGCTGGAAAAGATCAACGAGCAGACCATCTGGGACAACCCGATGGCCGAAGCCTTATCGAAGAAGGCGTCCGGCGGGGCCGTCGCCTGGTTCCAGCGGGTGATCCTGCGCAGCGATCCGGCCGACGCCCGCAAGGCTGAGCAGCAGCCGGTCGGCCCGATCGGCAAGACCTTCGAGGGCCTGGCGCGGCTGATGACCAAGCGCAAGGACGAGCCGGCGGTCATCGATGCCTACTTCGACAAGTTGGCCAAGTTGCGCACGCGCATGAACGCGATCAAGAACCAGGGCCAGATCGGCGTCGGCGCGCGCAAGCTGATGCAGGACACCTTCAGCAACGAAGGCTCCGAACTCAGCGCCGCGCTGACCCTGGTGGACGAGCAGATGCTGACCGGGCTGGATGAAACCCAGCGCGACGCGATGCGTCCGCTGTTGCTGCGTCCGTTGACCCAGACCTTCGCCGCGCTGGTGCCGCCGACCGAGAACGAGATCAACCGGGTGTGGGCGGCGCAGGTCTACGAACCGTTCCGTAACGGCATCGGCCAGCGCTATCCGTTCAACCTCAACACGGACGTGGATGCCGCCCCCGGCGACGTGGCTGCGATCTTTGGCGCCAGCGGCGCGATCGCCGCGTTCAACAAGGACGCACTTGGCACCTTGGTGATACAGCGCGGCAACCTGCTCGAATCGCGGCGTTGGGCGGGCATCGGCATCGCCTTGTCCAGCGAACTGGTGGCCAACTATGGCAACTGGGTCAGCGGCCAGTCCGGCGCGGTGGCCAAGGACGTCAGCATCTTCGAGATCCTGCCGACGCCGGCGTTAGGCGCGATCGAATACACCATCGACATCTCTGGCCAGACGCTGCGCTACCGCAACACCCCGCCGCAGTGGATGACCATGCAGTGGCCGAACGCCGGTGCGGTGCCCGGTGCCAAGATCACCGCGGTCACCAGCGACGGGCGCAGTGTCGAGATGTTCAATGCGCCTGGCGACAATGGCCTTAGCCGCTTGATCAAGGCAGCCGCCCAGGAACCCGTGGACGATGCCACCCGTCGCTTCACCTGGAGCGACCAAGGCGTGTCCATCAGCGTGCAGATGCGCATCGTGCAGAGTGCCGGCAAGGCTACCGGGGGCGGCGACTGGCAGCGTGGCCTGCAACTTCCGGCGACGGTGGCTGGTAGCCCGACAACCGTAGGTGCCGATGCGCCAGCGGCCGCTGCGCCGCGCGGTCCGGTTCCGGCGGGTGCACCCGCACAAGAAGGTGGCCAATGAGTCGCGAAGTCAGTGTAGGCGTTTCCTACTTCGGCAAGGTACCTTCCCGCGGCGATTTCGTGCGCGCGGCCGACAACCATCAACTGCTCGGCTGGCTCGACCGCTGGGCGGGCCTGAGCGTGGATCTGCTGAGCCAGAACCCGGACTGGAAGCGGCTCTACGACGAAGCGCCCGACATCCACTACGCGTTCCTGGGCTCGCGCAGCAAGATGGTGTTGTGCGGGCATTTCCAGCCCAGTCGCGATGCATCGCAGCGCCGCTTCCCGTTGCTGTCGGCGGTCCGTCTGGAGGCCAGCGAGCCGCTGTCGTTCATCGCCCGCAGTCCGCTTGCGATGTCCAAGGTCTGGTCCGGGCTGTCGCGGATGGCCAAGCAGGCGGTGGTCGCCGACGACGCCGGCCCGGCGCTCACCGCGCTCGCCGACACCCGCTACACGCTGAGCACCGACGCGTCGGCGTACAACGCCACCTTCAACGACTTCCTCGATATCCAGACGGTCGGCTCGATCGAGGCTTTGCTGCGCGCGGCCGGCCATCCCGACGTGTCGTTGAAGAAACTGCTGTCGGCACTGGGCCTGCTGCTGCAGCCGATCCTCGCTGGCGGCAACGTGTCGGTGGACAAGGCGCTGGAGCTTCCGCTGGTGCAGGACGCGCTGTACCGGCCGCTGCTGGCCGCGTTCTGGCTGGACATCGTCGCCTGCTTCGTTGCGCGCGGCGATTTCGAACTGGCGGTGCTGATTCGCAACGATGCCGCACCGCGCATGCTGATCGGCTTCAACGGTGCCGACCACCAGGCGCTGCGCGCAGCGCTGGATCCGCGCCAGGCCGGCGATTTCCTCATCCGCGTGCAGGACGCCGATTGGGTCGAGGACTACCTGCACAGCGATTACAACCTCAACAAGCTAGCCAGCTATCTGGATCGGGACGACCTGGCATTGAAGACGGCCCGCAAGTTGTTCGGCGAGACTTTCCTGGGGACATGAACATGCGACACCTGAGTGCCAAATCCCTCGCCCTGAGTGGCCTGATCACCGTCTTCGCCGCGTCCGCACAGGTCGCCGCGCCTGCCACGAGCGGTGCCGGCGAACGCCCGGCGGTCGTCGAGGGCGTGGTGCCGGATCAGGCCACCAAGGCCCGCATCCTGAAGAAACTGCAGGACATCTACGGCAGTGCCCGCATCGTCGACCGGGTACAGGTCGAATCGATTCCGTCGCCGCCGAACTGGGGCGAGTACGTCGCCAAGATGGTATCGCCTGGGCTCATGCGCGTCTCGGCCGGCAAGCTCGAGGTCAACGGCCAGGCGGTGCGAATCAGCGGGCAGGTGATCAACGAAGCGCAGCGGCAACAGGTCGCCAGCGACCTGAGCCTGGCCAGCAACACCTCCTACACGGTGACCAACAGCCTCAAGCTCGGCGGCTCGGAACAGGGCGTGCTGGACCAGACCCTGGGCAACCGCATCATCGAGTTCCAAAGCGGCAGCTCACGGCTGACGCCGCTGGGCATGAGCATCCTCGACGAGATGGTGGAAAAGATGTCGCAGATGAACGACGCGCGCTTCCTGATCATCGGCCACACCGACAATGTCGGCCAACGCGAGAGCAACCTCGCGCTGAGCCAGGCGCGCGCGCAGGCCGTGAAGGACTACATGGTGCAGAAAGGCATCGACGGCGCGCGCATGAACGTGCAGGGCAAGGGGCCCGACGAACCGGTGGCCGATAACACCAGCCCGGACGGACGCGCGCGCAACCGGCGGATCCAGTTCAAGATCCAGTAGGCGCCCGGGCAAGCGTCCCCGCTGCGCGCGGCGACGGCGCGGGTTTCATACCTATTGGTCCAGGTTCTGGTTGACGTCCAGCATCTCTTCCATCTGATTGAGCACGCTGTCGTCCTTGATCACCCGCTTCAGCCACACGTGCAGCGGCATCTCGCCCCAGCGCGCGGCTTTTTCGGCCAGGTAGGCGACGGGGCTGTGCGGTTCGGTACGCCGGAAGAATTCGGCGACCCGACGCAGCTGCGCCAGCGCCTCCTTGCGGGTGGTCGGTGCGCCGCCCGGCTCGCGTAGCGTCGAGGGTGCCGGAGGCGCCGCGTCCTTGGTCGCGGTCGAGTCGAACCCGATGTCCGGCATTGCGTGGTGGCCGGCATCGGCCTCGCCATCCAGCAGCAGCCCGGCATCGCGGGCGAACCGCGCCACGGTACGTTGCAGATGTTCCACCTGCTCGCGCACCGCGCTGAAGCTGGGTCCGTCGATGCCCAGGCGCTCGTCCACCGTCGCCTGCAGCGCCTGCAGCGCTTCGGCGCAATTGAGTAGCGCATCGACCAACTGCCGGTAGAAATCGTGAGGCGTATCGCGCCGTGCGGCCTCGAGCAGCTCCAGGCTCGGCTGGCCTTCTTCGTCGCCGGATCCGGGATTGGCGCTGCGTGTATGCGCGGCCTCGAAATCGTTGAGACCGAAACGGCCTTGCGGTCCCGATGCGATCGGCACCGCACGCAACCACTGCAACGAATTAGTCAGCAGCCAGCTCAGGTTGCCGATGCGCTCTTCGTGGTCGCCGTCGACGACCAGGGGGTGCACCTCGTCCCAGTACCGGTCGCACAGCCCGGCGATCAGCCGGTAACCCAGCGCCAGCCCGGCGAAGCCATCGATCTGGGTGATCGCCTCGGTCAGCCAGCCGGCCAAGCGCAGATCCTTGGTGCGCGTCTGCAGCAGATCGCCGCACTGGCGGGCGACGCTGGACCAGTCCGCATACTTGATATCGGTCTGCCACTCGCCCTGGTCCAGGGTCGGATCGTCCGAGCGCCTGGCTTCCTGGATGCGATCGAACTCGATGGAGAAAGACAGGTCTTCGCCGGCCGGCTGATGGTCGGAAATCGGCGCCAGCAGGGCATCCAGATCCAGCATGGCAGTTCTCGTCGTTGAGGGGGCGTTGGGAATTCTAGCGTGCCTGGGGTGCGGCGGCGGGTCAGGTTTTTCTGCAAAACCTTAGGGCCGCATCCATCCACAAGCAGCTCGCGCCCCTCTTGCCCGTGCATGGTGCAGGCAGAGAGGGAGAAGTGAGTTCGATCAATGGCACGACAGCGTGCGCGCAAGAACTGCCCTATGGTTTGGACCTGTCAGGCCACCAGCCGGCACCGACCCTGCTGCCGAAGATCCTCCTGCCGGCATCCACTCATGGACCACGCTGCCCTCCTGGTTTATTGTTCGTCGCGCCCAGTTAATCTTGCGCCTCCGTGTGCCAGGGGAAACCCCGCAGCGCTGCCCGACCGAAGCCATGGAGCGTTTTCGAATTGGATATGCCGGCAAAATGCAGCTGGCGCAAGCCCGTCATGGAAGCGGACTTCTTCATTTTTCCAAGGAGAGTGATCATGCGAACGCGTATTGCCAACAAGCCGTCCGTGGCCTTCGTCGGCCCGTCGTGGTTGCCGCTGCTGCTGGGCGTCGCTGACCCTGCGCGAAAAAGGCTTCTAAGCAATGGCCTATGCGCTGAGCCTGTTCGCGGCGATCGCGGTTCAGAAGAACACGCGCGACAACGCTGGCACGTCGTCCGAGCTGCCAGGATTGCCCGAGCAGCACTGAGCCGACGGTGCCGGTCCGACGGTACGCCGCGAGGGCGGACGGTCCTGCCCACGGCAGCGTGCATCTGTTAAATTCGCCCCACAGGGGCAGGAAACGATGTTGTCCGGGGAGGTCTGGCCCGGGGACAGAGGTATTGTGATGGAAGCACTGAATGCGTTGATGTTTCAGGGGGCCTTGCTGTCCGACAGCGGTCGCCTATACCGCTTGCAGCTGCCTGGCGGGGATGTCCAGGTGGTGGAGCGCTGGAGCGGGTCGGAACGCCTGAGCGAGGGGTTCGTGTGGTGGGTGGACGTGCTGAGCACGCAGGCGGGCTTGCCGCTGGAGGCGTGGCTGGGGCGTCGCGCGACGTTGTACACCCGGCTGGCCGATGGCGGCGAGAGCCCGCGCACGGGGCTGATCCACGAAGCGTACGAACTGGGCAGCGACGGCGGGCTGGCGCGCTACCGGGTAGGCCTGGTGCCGTGGACGTGGTGGTTGTCGCAGGGCCGGCACAGCCGGGTGTTCCAGGAGCGCACGCTGGTGCAGATCGTGGAAGCGGTGTTTGCCGACTACGCGCCGATGGCGAGCTGGCAGTGGAGCGAGGAGGTGAGCGGGTTCCTGGCCCAGGCGCGGCCGCGCAGCTACTGCGTGCAGTACCGCGAGAGCGACCTGGATTTCGTGCAGCGGCTGCTGGCCGAGGAAGGGCTGGGCTGGCGGCTGCAGGAGGCGGACGCGTCGCCATGCGGGCACCAGCTGGTGGTGTTCGCCGACAGCGCCGCGCAACCGCAGGACCCCAGTTCGGCGCAGGGCGGCGGGCTGCGCTACCACCGCAGCGACGCCACCGAGGCGGCCGACAGCGTGCTGGCGATCGGCGCCACACGGCGGCTGGGCAGCGGTCGGCTGACCGTGCTCAGCGAAGACTTCAAGACGCGCCAGGCGCGCAGCGCGCAACTGCCGCTGCACGGCGGCGGCGGACAATCGCTGCGCGAGGTGTACGAGCCGGTGGGGATGTACGCCTTCGCCAGCGCGCAGGAAGCGGACCGCTATGCGGAGTTGATGGCGCAAGCGCAGGAGGCGCAGTGGTCGCCGTGGCAGGGCCGCAGCACGGTGCGCACGCTGCGCGCCGGCACCTGGTTCACGCTGACCCAGGCGCCGCAGCAGGGCCAGGCGCCGCCGGCGCAGCTGCTGCTGACGCGGGTGTGGCATGCGGGCATCAACAACCTGCCGGTGGACGTGCGCGCGGCGCTGCAGGCGCAGTTGGGCGCCGCGCCGGCGTGGCCGGACGCCAGCGCGGTGGCCGCACGCAGCACCTGGGCGCAGGCCGAGGCGGTGGGCTACGGCAACGCCTTCGAGGCGGTGGACCGGCAGCAGCCGTGGCGGCCGGTACTGGCCGACGGCACCGGGGCGCGGCTGAACCCGCGGCCGACCGCGCCGGGCTACCAGAGCGCCATCGTGGTCGGCGCCGATGGCAGCACCGGCGGCAGCCAGGAGGTCTATGCCGACGCGCTGGGCCGGATCCGGGTCAGGTTCCACTTCCAGCACGAGGCCGCCGGCGCGGCCGCGCAGGACAGCACGTGGCTGCGGGTGGCGCAGCGCTACGCCGGCCCGGGCGTGGGCAGCCAGTTCCTGCCGCGCGTCGGCCAGGAAGTGCTGGTGGGCTTCCTGGAGGGGGACATCGACCGTCCGGTGGTGCTGGGGGCGCTGTACAACGGCAAGGGCGAAGCCGGCGTTCCCGCCACCCCCGGCGGCACCAGCGCCGAGGCCGACACCCGCCTGTATGCCCAGGCCGGCGACGGCAAACCCAGCGCGCAGGCCAACCTGGCCGGCGGCCACGCCCCGGCCTGGCACGGCGCCGGCGGCGGCGCGGACAACCACCGCAACGCCACCGCGCTGTGGGGCGTGCAATCCAAGGAATGGGGCGGCGCTGGCCACAGCCGGCTGGTGTTCGACGACAGCGACCAGCAACTGCGCTTGCAACTTGCGACCACACAGGCGGCCACGCAGCTGAACCTGGGGCACCTGATCCACCAGGCCGACAACTACCGCGGCAGCTTCCGCGGGGAAGGCTTCGAACTGCGCACCGACGCGTGGGGCGCGGTGCGGGCCACCTCGGGGTTGTGGCTGAGCAGCTATGCATGCAGCGGCGGCCCGGCCGGCGAGGCGACCCAGCCCAGCGCGCTGCTGACCCAATTGCAGACGCTGGGCAAGACGTTCTCGCAGGCGGCGGGCACGCACCAGACGGTGACGCTGGCCGCGCACGAAGGGGCAAAGAAGGCGAACCAGTCGCAACTGATCCCCGACCAGGCGCCGCTGCAGGCGTTGCTGACCAGCGTGAAGACCACGGTGCCGGGCACAGCCTACGCCGACGCCAAGGGCGCGGCGGCCGAGCGCAGCGCCAGCCCCGGCGACGGCCGCGTGCCGCACACCGGCGATGCGCTGCTGGGCCTGGCCGCACCGGCGGGGATCGGCGTGGTGGCCGGGCAGGGCCTGAGCTGGAGCGTGGGCGAGACGCTGACGCTGGCCAGCGGCGGCGGCAGCGAAGCGGCCATCGCCGGTAACGCGCGCCTGCACAGCGGCCAGGCGATCGGCGTGCTGGCCGCGGCGGTGGACGGCGGGCAAACGCAAGCCAACAGCCTGAGCCTCGTCAGCGGCGAAGGCGCGCTGGACGTGCAGGCGCAGTCGGACGAAGTGCGCGTGCAGTCGAAAGAAGGACTGAAGCTGGTCAGCGCCAACGCCGAAGTGGAACTGGCGGCAGGCAAGACCATCCATCTGGCAGTGGCCGGCGGGGCCAGCGTGACCATCGAAGGCGGCAACATCACCTTCGCCTGCCCCGGCACCATCACCGTGCAGGCCAGCAAGAAATCGTTCGTGGGGCCGGTGCAGCGCAGCGCGCCGCTGCCACTGTTCCCGCAGTCGGTCTGCGTGGAGTGCATGCTCAAGGCGGCACGTGCCGGCGCGCCGTTCGCCGTTCTCCAATAAGCGCGGCGGCCACCATGAGCAATTCCATCGACTTCGCCTACGACCGTCCCGATGCCGCGCAACAGCAGGCGCTCGCCGCGGCGATCTGCGCAAGCCATCCATCCTGGGCCGTACTGGATCTGGCGCTGCTCGATGCCACCACGCTGCATCGCCGCATGCAACGCAACCGATGGACGCACTACAACGCCTATGCCGCCTCCAGTCTGGCGGCCTTTGCCGAGCATGCCGTGTGGCTGGTGGCGCTGGACACCGAGCCGGCGGCGCACGCGAAGCAGATAGCAACCCTGTTGAACTGGACGGCCGGCGCTCCCGCGCTGAGCTTCCTTTACGGCGTGGCGGAACCGGCACAGCTGCAGGCGCTGGCCGGCTTTCTGGCCAAGATCGCCGTGGAAGAGCGCAAACAGCCGTTGCATTGCCGCTTTGCCGACACCCGCGTGCTGCCCGGCTTGCTGCGCCAGCTGGATGCCGCGCAGCGCAGCCGCATCCAGCAGGCGATCGAGGACTGGGGCTGGATCGACCGCCATGCCGCCTACGCGCGTTGGCAGCCCGCTCCCGGCGGTGTGGCCGCCGATAGCGCCGCGCACCTGCGGCTGAGCGCCGCACAGTTCCGCGCCTTGCGCGCGGCGTCGGACGCCGATGCGATCTTCGTCCTGTTGCTCGAACAGACGCCCAGCCTGGTTCCCGCCGAGCAGCGCGGCCAGTTCCACGCCCGGCTGTGCGCCATCCTGGAGACCGCGGACAGTTACCGCGTCCGCGATCCGCACAGCCGCCTGCAATTCGTGGTGCTCAGCATGACCTGCGGCGAAGGGTTTCACCGTCTGCATGCCCTTGCCGACACCTGGGCGGTGGTGCAGGCCGGCGAGCACACGCTGGCCGAGCACATGCCGCTGTGGGACAGCAAGGTGTGGGAGCAGCTCGACGCCGACCCGCCGCGGCACGATGGCAGCCCGTTCGGCGAGCAGACCGCATGAGCGCGCACAACAGCCTTCGCAGCGCCTTCGGTTGTGCCGCGCTGGTCGCGCTATTGGCCGCCTGCAAAGTCGAGCCGTCCAAAACTGCTGAAGCGAGCATCAGTCCGTACAACCATACCGAGGACTATATTCACCAGATCTATATCGATGGACAGTGGGGCGGGAACTCATATCCATTCGAGGGAGGGGGAAGCTTCGTCTGCTGTGTCACTTATCCACGCCAGTGGCACCCAGGACTGACCGCCAAGGTTCGTTGGACGACATCGAGTGGCATTCCTGGCGGAGATGATGGAACACCAACATGGCACGAGAAGGTCGTCCCCATCGAACGCTATGAGAAACCCGGGACGCGGCTCAATGTCCATTTTCTGCCGGAAGGGAAGGTGCGGCTATTGATCTGGAACGGCGCGGCCGGATCGAAAGGCTACAAAGGTCCCGATGCACCAGTCAAACCCGAAGGTTTGCCGCCGCTACCGCCGCCACCGATATTGCCGGACCCAAAATCCGAACACACCGATGCGGAGCATCAGCCATGAGCGACTTCAAACCTGGGTGGTACGCGGTCAAGCGCCTGCAGGATGGCGCGGTGGACAGCTGGCATTTCGAGACGCGGGAGCGGGTGACGCTGACCGCGCGCATGCTGCCGAACGGCCACCAGATCCTGTACTTCCGTCCCACATACTAGCGGCGCACTCTGGTGCACTGAATTCCTGCAACCAACGCACCACTGCTTTGCCAATGCAATACGAGGACATGATGCAACACCACGATAAATACCAAACTCATAGCAGAAGCTATCGTGCCGTTGCCCGCTTGCTGGCGGCGCTGACCCTGCTCTCACTGTTGGCCGCCTGCAAAGCCGAGCCGTCCAAAACTGCCGAAGCGAGCATCAGTCCGTACAACCATACCCAGGACTATATTCACCAGCTCTATATCGACGGCCAATGGGGTGGAAACTCGCGCCCGTACGGCGGCGGCGGGAGCTTCGTCTGCTGCGTCACTTATCCACGCCAATGGCACCCTGGCCTGACCGCCAAAGTTCGTTGGACAACATCCAGTGGCATTCCCGGCGGTGACGATCCAACCGAAACCTGGCACGAGAAGGTCGTCCCCATCGAACGCTATGAGAAACCCGGGACGACGCTCAATGTCCACTTTCTGCCGGAAGGGAAGGTGCGGCTGCTGATCTGGAACGGCTCGACCGGATCGAAAGGCTACAAAGGCCCCGATGCACCAGTCAAACCCGATAACTGGCCGCCGCTACCGCCGCCACCGATATTGCCGGACGCAAAATCCGAACACACCGATGCGGAGCACCAGCCATGAGCGACTTCAAACCTGGGTGGTACGCGGTCAAGCGCCTGCAGGATGGCGCGGTGGACAGCTGGTATTTCGAGACGCGGGAGCGGGTGACGCTGACCGCGCGCGTATTGCCCAATGGCGACCAGATCCTGCTTTTCCGTCACACGCCGCAGCAGCCCTATCTGTCCAAGACCTGGTCGTCCGCCTACGAATGGCTGCCCACCGCCAAGCCCGGCGACCATTGGGACAACGACAAGTACGGTGCGGCGGCCGACGGCAAGACCGAATTGCCGGGCAAGTTCTCGCGCAACCAGCGCACGCCCAGCGCGCGCGAACTGAGCCAGCGCGCCAGCAAGGCCTGCTTCTCGTCGGTGGACGGCCTGAGTTGCACGCGCGAGATCCATGTGGCGATCTTCTTCGATGGCACCAACAACAATATGGAGCGCGATCGCCCATTGCAGGGGCACTCCAATATCGTCAGTCTCTACGACGCGCACAAGGAAGACAGGGTTGAGTATTTCCGTTATTACGTTCCTGGCGTCGGGACCAAGTTCAAGGAAATCGGCGAGCTCGCCGAGGACACCACCGGCAAGAGCATGGCCCGTGGCGGCGAGGATCGCATCCACTGGGCCTTGACCCGGCTTTACAACGCGGTCAACCGTTCGGTCAACGGCTTCGACTTGCTGGACGAATCAGAAACCAAGGACCTGGTCACCGGGGTGTTCTCCGGCCTGCACACCTGGTACCGGCTCGGCGATGGCAAGATGGAATCGATCTTCCGCAACCTGGACCGGCGCCTGCTCAAGCAGGTGGCCGACAAGCGGCCGACGATTACCAAGCTGCATCTGTCGGTGTTCGGCTTCTCGCGCGGTGCGGCCGAGGCACGCACCTTCTGCAACTGGCTGGCGCTGGCGACCGGCGGCAAGGTGGGGCCTGCGGAGGTCAATCTGCGCTTCCTCGGCATCTACGACACGGTGGCCTCGGTGCTGCTGGCGGATTCGTCGCCAGTTGGCAGCGGCCTGTTCGACTGGGCCAACAAGACCATGCGCATCCCCGAGGTCGAGGGCGCCGTCCACTACGTGGCCGGGCATGAGATCCGGCGCTCGTTCCCGCTGTCCACCGCGCGCGCTGGCGGCAGTTGGCCGGCGCACACCAAGGAATACGTCTATCCCGGTGCGCACTCGGATATCGGCGGTGGCTACTCGCCGGGCGACCAGGGCAAGGCGCGCGGCGGGCGATCCAGCCTGATGTCGCAGATACCGCTCAACGATATGTACTTCGAGGCATCGAACAACGGTGTAAAACTCTCTCCGCTGGACGAGTTGGAAGCCGCTGCAAAGCGGGACTTCAAAATTGACCCTGCTCTCGAAACCGCTTTCTCCGCCTATCTCGACTGGACGCCCGCCAACGAAAAAGGCGAGAACCTGTCCGGCACCAAGCGCGGGGTGATGGAGAACCGCATGGAGCAGCAGATGCAGCGCTACTGGCGCTGGCGCGCGTCCAAGCGGGACACCGCGCAGTTCCGTGCGATGGCGAGCTACCAGCACGCCACAGCGCAGGACCGCACCGATCTGGAAGAAGGGAATCTGGACTGGCAGGCCGATATCGCGCATGCGCGCACGGCTAGCCAGCCATCGAGCTACACCTTCTACTCGCAAGGCATGTCGCATACGGTGCAGGTGCCGCCCGACCCCAGCAGGACGCAGCGCGATCTGCTGGCGGCGGTGGACGACACCTCACCGATTCCGGGCGAGGTGGATCGCTTCTTCGACGACTTCGTGCACGACTCGCATGCCGGCTTCTGGCTGCTCGGCCCGGTGTCGCAGGCGGACAAGAACGCCTTCGCCAACGAGATACGCAAGAAGAACGCACAGCATGCCGCGCTGCTCAAGGCGGCCGATGCCGCCGCCGAACACGGCATGTTCGAAGGTGCGGTGCAGGCGCGCCAGCAGGCCGAACGCTACGCGCTCAACCACTTCGAGCAGCGCGTGCTGGCGCAGAACCCCAAGGCCAACGACGACGGCAATCCCGCCACGATTCCGCTGATGACCGACAAGGAAGCGGCGGACCTGCGCGCCAGTGCCGGTTTCGATGGATGGATCGTCCGCAATGTGCTGGGCACCGCGACCCGGCGCGAGGCCAATGGCCCCGGACACTACCGCCGCGTGTTCGACCGCGACCACGAAAGGCTCCAGCTCGTAGACGAAGCCGTGTACCAGGGCGGACGCCTCGGCGACGCGGTCGAATCCGCACGGCAGGCGGCCGCCGCCGCCAAGGAGCGCGCGCAGCGCGCGGCCGGCCAGGCGGTGGACAACGCCATTGATGCGGCGGGCAGAGCGGCCCGCGAAGCGCTGCAAGACGGTTTGAAGAAGATCATCCAGCCGACCGGGCCCATGCTCTATTGAGTGCGCTTGCGAACAGGCGCAGGCGGACCAAGTGTGGGAAATCGATCACGCGTCGAAGCCGGAAAAAGAAACAGTCAATTATCTATGAGGTCGTTGCGACGGAAAATTGCACCTCACCTGCCTACTCAGTAGGCGTGGGTGC
Organism: Xanthomonas cissicola; assembly: GCF_008801575.1. GTDB lineage: Bacteria > Pseudomonadota > Gammaproteobacteria > Xanthomonadales > Xanthomonadaceae > Xanthomonas > Xanthomonas cissicola. The sequence goes on from NZ_VZPL01000070.1 coordinate 21,916, forward strand.
TCCCGTCATGCCTTTCTCCCAGACGATCGAGAATCCGAGAAAGGCATTGCACGGTGATGTCGACACTTGGAAGATCAAGCAGCACGATGGCGGCGATGAGCTGACTCTGCGGGATGGAGCATCGGTCTGTCGTGGCAAGTACTGGCGGGTCAACCCGTTGGCATTTTCGTTGCTTCCTCGTTGCTATGCGCAGTACGGATCTGCAAAATAGACATCGCTCTGCAAGCAGGCAGCAATGAGGCGATGATCAGCGAACTCCTTGCCATTGTCGGCGGTGAGGGTGTGCACTGTATAGCGTAGGCTACCCAGCCGCTGAACGATGGCGCTGCGCACGTTCTAGGCGGTGTCGTCAGGCAAGTAGGCCAAGCAGATACAGGCGACTGCGGCGTTCGGTCATGCTGACCACCACCGCCTTTCCGTGTGAGGCCCGGATGGTATCCAGCTCCCAGTCGCCGATGCGGCTTCGCTGCTCCACCACGCTTCTGGTCGGCATAGATGTGCCGATAGATCCATTCGTGACTGGCCAAGCCGGTGCGACCGGAAATCTGTTCTGGACTGAAATCCTCGCTCAGCAGGACCTTAATCTGGGCCATGCGCTCAGCGTCGATGCGTGGACGCTGGCTTGCCTGCGTGCGCCGATGCTCGCTGATGCGCTGCGCGTGATCTGGCAGATACTGCCGAGCGAGCTGGTTGCGGCGCAGTTCGCGGCTGATCGTGCTGGGCGCGCGCTCCAACACACTGGCGATGGCCCGTATCGACATGCCGGTTTCATATAACGCATGCAAACGGTATCGTTCTGGCAGGTCCAGGCGACTGGATGACATGGGCAACTCCACTTGGTGGTGATGTGTTATCCGTAGATACTCCGCCCCTGCACCCCGCTACCCGAGTCGGCAGGAAAACAGGGCGGGTGAGTAATAGACGGTCGGCGCGAAGCCGTGCGCCGATCCAACCGGACAGGAGATGCGATATCGCCGCGCTCGATGCGGTTCCGGCGTATTACCCACCCGACCATTACACCCTCGGTCAAGCGAACAATTATGGCCCAATGCGTGCGGCACACGAAACGCTCCACGCCGCAGAGAAGCCTTAGGGAAGCTCTGAACAACGCCCCCAGATGCGCGACACTACACACCTACGTTGAGGAGTGATCCATGCAACTGACGTTTGGTGACGCCGAGGGCCTTGGTAAGCGCAAGCAGACCCGCCGGGAAATCT
>NZ_VZPL01000071.1 GCF_008801575.1 Xanthomonas cissicola
ATCGCCACGCCGCTTTCGGCTTCGCGCAGAAAGCCGATGACCTGCTCGTCAGTAAAACGTTTCTTCACGTCCAATCTCCTCGGGGTAGGGAATTGGACTCCAAACTGAGGCGCTACTCAAAATTGGGTGGACGTCGCAGGCTCCACCCGTACCGCAACTCCTTGTTCGGTTGTACGTATAAGAAGTCAACACCCAGCCACCACCGCTGCCGTTAGCGCCAGACTGCCACGTATATGACCATGTCCTAGAGACGCCGCCCGCACAGCTGGAAATTCCAAATGTTTGACCATTAGAACCACTTGTAGGAAGTGGGACAGGTGGCGCTTCCTGAAGAGCGCGGATTCCACCGCTATTGACACTGGCAAGACGCACGGTGACATCCCCGGAAAATGTCACATTCGAATCGAAAGATTTCCCTGCCCCTGGTGCTGTTGATAGCCACTGCGCAATCTTTTTCGCTTCAAGCGGGCCTGCCGCATAGGTAATTTCGCTGGTTATTGACGTTCGGGAATGATTTTCCTGAGCGAAACCCAGTACCGGGAAGGAAACAGAAGTAAAAAGTAATAATTTAGCTGCGAATGCAAATGCCTTTCCATAAATTCTCCATGAGTGTTTTACCGCAACGCAACTATTTCCCTATAAAAATTAACGAAAGCTGAACAAAATATAACAAATAAAATCAGAGATTTTATTTGTTATATTTCGTAATTTAATTTATTCAAATTACACGCAACCGAAGCTAAAGACCGCGCTACTATGCCACCACCTGAGTTACTTCAATAATTGATTTTTATACACGAAAAAAGGGCAGCCATGGCCGCCCCTCTTCGTCAATATTACATCTACATAGCCGCCCTGAAAATCCCGTTCCAGGAGCGACTAAAGAGAACCGCGACGACGGGTTTTACGTTCCGTCAGCGCGGTTCGATCAGCACTTACACCCCGTGCGCAGCCAACTGCCCAAGCCGCTGCACCGCCACCGACACGGTCGGATAGTCCAGGGTCTTCTGCTCGGCGACATCGGCAAGCATGGCCAGGGTGAAACGCAGGCTGGAATCGTCGCGCTGCATCCAGTTGGCCACCTTGGCCTCGGCGCTGTTGCCGGACATGGTCAGCACCTGGCCGACCAGCGCGCGTTGGTGTGCGGCCAGTTCGTCGCGCAGCACGCCACGCGCCACTGCATGCCAACGGCCGTTGACCTCCAGCGCGTCGATCTGTTCGAACAGCCACGGCAGCCGCAGCGCTTCGCCCAGGCGGAAATGCACCTTGGAGACGTCCACCGGCTTGAGCTTGCGGGTGCGCGCGGTTTCGATGATGTCGAAGGCCGGTTCCAGATAACGCAGTTCGGACAACTGCTGCGCCAGTGCCGGGGTCAGGCCCTTGTCCTGCCACTCCTGCACGCTGGCTTCGTACTGCGGGCGCTGTGCATCCGACAGCACGCCCGACGCCACACGGATGTCGTTGAACGGGCCGTGGTAACGCTCCACCGCCGCAGTGATGCCGGGCATCTGACCGGGGCGCAGCAGCAACCAGCGCACGAACGAGCGCTGCAGACGCCAGATCACTTCCAGCGCGTCGATCTGCACCGACTCGGGCACCTTGCCGTCCAGCGCATCGATCTGCGTCCACAGCGCGCGCGCATCCAGCGTTTCGCGGCTGATGGTATAGGCCTTGGCGACCTCGCCGATGCTGCGGCCGGTATCTTCCTGCATGCGCATCAGGAAGGTGGCGCCCATGCGGTTGATGGTGGTGTTGGTGACCGCGGTGGCGATGATCTCGCGCTTGAGGCGGTGACGCTCCATCGCATCGGCGTACTTCTTCTGCAACGGCTGCGGGAAGTAGCGCTGCAATTCCTTGGACAGGTACGGGTCTTCGGGAATGTCAGATTCCAGCAGCTGCTGGAACGCCACCAGCTTGGAGTACGACAACAGCACCGACAGCTCCGGCCGGGTCAGGCCCTGGCCGCGCGCCTTGCGTGCCGACAGCTCGGCATCGGAGGGCAGGAACTCGATCTGCCGATCCAGCAGGCCCTGGAGTTCCAGCGTGCGGATGAAGTGCTGCTTGGAGCCGAGCCGCTTGACGCTCATGCGCTCCATCAGGCTGATGGCCTGGTTCTGCCGGTAGTTGTCCCACAGCACCAGGTCGGCCACTTCGTCGGTCATCGACGCCAGCAGCTTGTTGCGTGCGTCATAGGTCAGCTTCTTGGCCTGCACCATGTCGTTGAGCAGGATCTTGATGTTGACCTCGTGATCGGAGGTGTCCACGCCGGCCGAGTTGTCGATGAAGTCGGTGTTGAGCAGCACGCCGGTCTGCGCCGCTTCGATGCGGCCCAGCTGGGTCAGGCCCAGGTTGCCGCCCTCGCCCACCACCTTGCAGCGCAACTCGCCGCCATTGACGCGCAAGCCGTTATTGGCGCGGTCGCCGACATCGGCATGCGACTCGCTGGCCGCCTTGACGTAGGTGCCGATGCCGCCGTTCCAGAACAGGTCCACCGGGGCCTTGAGGATGGCGTTCATCAGTTCGTTCGGTGACAGCTGCTTGACGCTGGCGCCCAGGCCCAGCGCTTCACGCACCGGTGCACTGATGTCGATGGATTTGAGCGTACGCGGATAGATGCCGCCACCGGCGCTGATCAGCTTGGCGTCGTAGTCGGCCCAGCTGGAACGCGGCAGCTTGAACAGGCGATCGCGCTCGGCGAAGGACAGCGCTGCATCCGGGTTCGGATCCAGGAAGATGTGGCGGTGGTCGAACGCGGCCAGCAGGCGGATGTGCCTCGAGAGCAGCATGCCGTTGCCGAACACGTCCCCGGACATGTCGCCGATGCCCACCACGCTGAAGTCCTGGCTCTGGCAATCGCGGCCCATGGCGCGGAAGTGGCGCTTGACCGATTCCCACGCGCCGCGCGCAGTGATACCCATGCCCTTGTGGTCGTAACCGACCGAACCGCCGGAGGCGAACGCATCGCCCAACCAGAAGCCGTGGTCCAGCGCCAGGCCATTGGCGATGTCGGAGAACGTGGCAGTGCCCTTGTCGGCCGCGACCACCAGGTACGGGTCGTCCTGGTCATGACGCACCACCTGCGGTGGCGGCACGATCTTCCCGCCGACGATGTTGTCGGTGATGTCGAGCAGGCCCTGGATGAAGAGTTTGTAGCAGGCGATGCCTTCTGCCTGGATGGCATCGCGGTCGCCGCCCACCGGCGAGCGCTTGACGTAGAAACCGCCCTTGGCGCCAACCGGCACGATGACGGTGTTCTTGACCATCTGCGCCTTGACCAGGCCCAGCACTTCGGTACGGAAATCCTCGCGGCGATCCGACCAGCGCAGACCGCCACGCGCCACCGCGCCGAAGCGCAGGTGCACGCCTTCCACGCGCGGGCCGTAAACGAAGATTTCGCGATACGGACGCGGCTTGGGCAGATCCGGCACCCGCGCCGAATCCAGTTTGAAGCTGACGCAGTGTGGGTGCTTGCCGTTCTTGTCGGTCTGGTAATAGTTGGTGCGCAAGGTCACATCGATCACATCGATGAAGCTGCGCAGGATGCGGTCTTCGTCCAGGCTGGACACGCGATCCATCAACTTCAGCAAGGTGGCGCGGGTAGCGTCCTGCTGCGCGTTGCGATCGCCGCCGCGTGCTTCCAGCACGGCTTCCAGCGCCTTGAGCGTGGCCTCGTCGCCGCCTGCCAATGCAAACAGTTCTTCGCGCAGGCGCTCCTGGCCGGCGAAGATCTGTGCCTCGGTTTCAGCGCCGGTGGACGGATCGAAGCGCGCTTCGAACAATTCCACCAGCAAGCGCGCCAGCAGCGGATAGCGTGTGAAGGTGGCTTCGACGTAGGCCTGCGAGAACGGCACCGCCGTCTGCAGCAGGTATTTGCAGTAGCCGCGCAGCAAGGCCACCTGGCGCCAATGCAGGCCGGCCGCCAGGATCAGGCGATTGAAGCCGTCGTTTTCGGCGTCGCCGTTCCAGATGCGCTCGAACGCTTCGCCGAAGCTGGCATCGGCGTGTGCGGCATTGATCTTGCCGGAGGTCGATTCGACCTCGAAATCCTGGATGTAAACCGGCGTTTCGCCCACCTGCAACCGATACGGCCGCTCGGAAATCACGCGCAGTCCCATGTTTTCCATCATCGGCATCGCATCGGACAGCGGAATATCGTCGAGCTGGCGGTACAGCTTCAGGCGCAGGCCTTCGCCCGCGTCCAGACGCACGCCATCGTCGCGACGGATTTCCTGCAGGCTCAGATGCAGATCGTCCGGGCCGTCCAGCGAGGCGAGATGCTCGACGTCGGACACCGCCGATTCGATCGACGAATCTTCGATATAGCCGGCCGGCAATGCGCGGCCGAAGTTGGCCGCCATACGCAGGCCATTGGCCTCGCCATGCCGCGCAACCAGCGCTTCGCGCAGGGCATCGCGCCAGTTGCGCAGCAGGTGCGCCAGCCGCGATTCGAGTTCGGTGGTGTTGAACTCCAGCGCCTCGCCGCTCTTGGGACGCACGATCAGGTGCAGCTGCGCCAGCGGCGATTCGCCCAGCACCACGCTGGAGTCGATGTATTCGCCGTGCAGCGCGTCCTTCAACAAGGCTTCGATGCGCAGGCGCACATCGGTGTTGAAGCGTTCGCGCGGGATGTACACCAGCGCCGAGATGAAACGCCCGTACTTGTCGCGGCGCAGGAACAGGCGGCTACGCACGCGCTCCTGCAGCCCGAGGATGCCCATCGCGGTGCGATACAGCTCTTCTTCGTTGGACTGGAACAGCTCCTCGCGCGGCAGCGTTTCCAGGATGTGGCGCAAGGCCTTGCCGCTATGGCTGCTCGGAGTCAGCCCCGACTTGCTCATCACGTATTCGTGGCGCTGACGCACCAGCGGAATTTCCCATGGGCGGCGGTTGTAGGCGCTGGACGTGAACAGGCCCAGGAAGCGCTGCTCGCCGACGATGCGGCCCTTGGCGTCGAATTCCAGGATGCCGATGTAATCCATGTAACCGACCCGATGCACGCGCGAGCGTGCATTGGTCTTGGTCAGGATCAACGCATCCTTGAGCTTGGACGAGGCGTTCAACCCATGCGCGGCCAGCGTGGTCACCGGGCGCGCCGGCGAGGTGTCGCGTCCGCGCAGCAGGCCCAGGCCGGTCTCTTCCAGCGGCGCCAGCACGTCCTGGCCATCCTGCTTCTCCACCCGATACTCGCGGTAGCCGAAGAAGGTGAAGTGGTCGGCCGCGGCCCAGCGCAGGAACTCCTGGGCCTCATGCCGGCTGATGTCGTCGATCGGCAGACGGCGGGTCGCCAGATCGTCGGCAAGCATGACCATGCGCTCGCGCATCGCCGACCAGTCCTGCACGATGGCGCGCACCTCGGCCAGCACCTTGCGCACTGCCGCTTCCAGCTTGGGCATTTCTTCCGGCGGCTGGCGGTCGATCTCCAGCACCATCAGCGATTCGCTCTTGCCCTCGCCCACTGCGGTGAGCTTGCCGGACTTGTCGCGCGCGATGCGCAGCACCGGATGGCCCAGCACGTGCACGCCGATGCCCAGGTCAGCCAGGGTCATGCTGACCGAATCCACCAGGAACGGCATATCGTCGTTGACGATCTGCAGCAGGGTATGCGGCGACTCGTAGCCGTGGCTCTTCAAGGTCGGGTTGAATACCCGCACGTTGACCGTGCCGGCCTTACGCGCGCGCGCGAACTCCAGCATGTCCGATGCCAGCGCCGCCCACTGCTCTGGCGGATGGTTCGGGAATTCGTCCTCCTCCATGCGCCGGTAGAAGTCGGCGGCGAACGCCTGGACTTCGGCCTGACGGGCGGCCGGGTAGCGCTTGCGCAATGCGGCAAACACCGGCTCGAGGGTCACCGCCTGCGGTTCGGTGGCAAGCACGGGGACGGCACGTTCGGCGACCGGTTTGACCGACGTCGTGGACGATTTCGAAGCGGCTTTCTTGGCTGTCATGAGTAGAGCTGGAATGCTCGGTGGAAAACCTGAATTGTACCGGTGCGCAGTGACGACGCCTTGCTGCATAGCGCAAATGTGTGGGCTGCGATGGCCTCTGGCGGCATGCAAAAGCGCTACATGTCTGTATGGACGAAGACGCGACGGCAGGAAGGCGGGGCTGGATCGCCACAACCGGCAAAGTCCGGCCAAAGGCTTGGCACACAAGGCGTTGTGCAGACAACGCTGCGGCCGTCAAGCCTGTTTAAAAACTAAACTGGACGGTATAGTCTACCGCCATGATTCCTCGTTCCCACCGTGCTGCCCGGCGTTCGGACTGCGACCGCCGCATCCATGCGGCCGTGCATGCGCTGCTTGCCGAGCGTGGCATGCGGCTGAGCATGGATGCGGTGGCCGAGCGGGCCGGCTGTTCCAAGCAGACCCTTTACAGCTACTACGGCTGCAAGGAAAACCTGCTGCGCGATGTACTTCAGGACCACGTGCGCCTGGCGGCCGGGCCGCTGGGCACGGTCTCGGGCGATCTCCACGCCGATCTGCTGGCCTTCGCGCTGGCCCATCTTGACCGTCTGAACAACCCCGATGTGTTACAGACCTGCCGGTTGGTCGAAGCCCAGTCGCACCGGTTTCCCGACCAGTCGCAGCAGATCTTCCACGACGGCGTGGTCGGCATGCAGCAGCGCCTGGCGCATCGCTTCGAACAGGCGATCGACGCCGGCCAACTGCGGCATGACGATCCGCACTTCATGGCCGAACTGCTGCTGAGCATGATCGTCGGGCTGGATTTCGACCGCCAACGGTTTCAAGTTCCCCATCGCGCCGGCCTCCCCGCCAGGCAGCGGTGGGCGCAGTTCGCCGTGGACACCTTCCTGCGTGCGTTTGCTCCGGCTCCTGCCGCGCCGACGCCGCCACCGCCTTCTCTTCTCACTTCAAGACCCTAACGGAGTTCCTCCTGATGATTGCCCCGCTCCGCACATTCGGCCTGGCCTGTGCCATCACCGTGGCGCTGGCTGCCTGCAGCAAGCCCGAACAACAGCAGGCACCGCCGCCGCCGGAAGTGTCGGTGCTGGAGATGAAGCCGCAGACGCTGCCGCTGGAACGCGACCTGGTCGGCCGCCTGTCGGCGTACCGTTCGGCGGACGTGCGCGCGCGCGTGGACGGCGTGGTGCTCAAGCGCCTGTACACCGAAGGCGCCAACGTCACCGAAGTCCAGCCGCTGTTCCAGATCGACCCGTCGCAGCTGAAGGCCACGCTGCTGCAGGCGCAGGGCCAGCTGGCCGCCGCCGAAGCGACCTATACCAACGCCAAGATCGCCGCGACGCGTGCGCGCAGCCTGGCGCCGCAGCAGTACGTCTCGCGCGCCGACATCGACACCGCCGAAGCCAACGAGCGTTCGTCCGGCGCCAACGTGCAACAGGCGCGCGGCGCGGTCGAGGCCGCGCGCATCCAGCTCGGCTTCGCCACCGTGACCTCGCCGATCACCGGCCGCGCCGGCATTCAGCGCGTGACCGAAGGCGCACTGGTTGGTGCCGGCGAAGCCACCCTGCTGACCACCGTCGACCAGATCGACCCGCTGTACGTGAACTTCGCCATGAGCAGCGAAGAACTGGCCGCCCTGCGTCAGGCGCAGAGCAGCGGCAACGTGCAGCTCAGCGGCGACGGCAAGTCCTCCATCAACGTGGAGCTGGGCAACGGCACGCAGTACCAGCACCCCGGCACGCTGGACGTGTCTGCGGTGACGGTGGACCCGAGCACCGGTGCGGTGTCGCTGCGCGCCACCCTGCCCAACCCCGAACAATCGCTGCTGCCGGGCGCGTTCGTGACCTTCAAGGCCAGCCTGGGCCAGCGCAACAATGCCTACCTGCTGCCGCAGCAGGCGGTGCAGCGCGATGCCACCGGACCCTACGCCCTGGTGCTGGGCAAGGACGGCAAGGTGGTCCGCAAGAACCTCACCGTCGACGGCCAGCAGAAGGGCCAGTGGATCGTCACCGGCGGCATGACCCCGGGCGACCAGGTCATCGTCGATGGCGTGCAAAAGGCCAAGGAAGGGCAGCCGGCCAAGGGCGTGCCGTGGGATCCGAACAAGCCGGCACAAGGCGGCCAGCCCGGCGCAGCGGGCGCGGCGCCTGCCGCGGCACAGGGCGGCGACGCGCAAGCCGCACCGTCGGCCGACAAGGCCGATGCAGCGGCGCCGGCCGCCCAGCAACAGCCCAAGCAGGATGCGGCCGCGCAGCCGGCCGACTCCCAGTCCAAGCAGCAGTGACGGAACCCGGACATGCCTAAGTTTTTTATCGAACACCCGGTCTTTGCGTGGGTGGTGGCGATCCTGATCTCGCTTGCGGGCGTGATCTCGATCCTGAATCTGGGTATCGAGTCGTACCCGACGATCGCCCCGCCGCAGGTCACCGTCACCGCCAACTTCCCCGGCGCCAGCGCCGACACCGCCGAGAAGGCGGTGACCCAGGTCATCGAACAGCAGCTCACCGGCATCGACCACCTGCTGTACTTCAACTCGTCCTCGGCCGCCAACGGCCGCGTGACCATCACCCTGACCTTCGAAACCGGCACCGACGCGGATATCGCCCAGGTGCAGGTGCAGAACAAGGTGTCGCTGGCCACGCCGCGCCTGCCCTCGGAAGTGACCCAGCAAGGTGTGGTGGTGGCCAAGGCCAACGCCGGCTTCCTGATGGTGGCCGCGTTGCGCTCGGACAACCCCTCGATCAACCGCGACGCGCTCAACGACATCGTCGGTTCGCGCGTGCTCGAGCAGATCTCGCGCGTGCCCGGCGTGGGCAGCACCAACCAGTTCGGCGCCGAGTACGCAATGAACATCTGGTTGAACCCGGAGAAGCTGCAGGGCTACAACCTGTCGGCGACCCAGGTGCTGACCGCGGTGCGTAACCAGAACGTGCAGTTCGCGGCCGGTTCGGTGGGCGCGGACCCGACCCCGGAAGGCATCAGCTTCACCGCCACGGTGTCGGCGGAAGGCCGCTTCAGCTCGCCCGAGCAGTTCGAGAACATCATCCTGCGGACCGACAACAACGGCGCCACCGTGCGCTTGAAGGACGTTGCACGCGTGACCGTGGGGCCGAGCAACTACGGCTTCGATACCCAGTACAACGGCAAGCCCACCGGTGCCTTCGGTATCCAGCTGTTGCCGGGCGCCAACGCGTTGAACGTCTCCGAAGCGGTCGGCGCCAAGCTCGACGAACTGCAGCCGACCTTCCCGCAGGGCGTGACCTGGTTTGCGCCGTACGAATCGACCACCTTCGTGCGCATCTCCATCGAGGAAGTGATCCACACGCTGGTGGAAGCCATCGTGCTGGTGTTCCTGGTGATGCTGCTGTTCCTGCAGAACTTCCGCGCCACCGTGATTCCCACGCTGGTGATTCCGGTCGCGCTGTTGGGCACGTTCTTCGGCATGTACATGATCGGCTTCACCATCAATCAGCTGACGCTGTTTGCGATGGTGCTGGCGATCGGCATCGTGGTGGACGATGCGATCGTGGTGATCGAGAACGTCGAACGCATCATGAGCGAGGAACACCTCGAGCCGAAGGCGGCCACCCAGAAGGCGATGACCCAGATCACCGGCGCGGTGGTGGCCATCACCGTGGTGCTGGCAGCGGTGTTCATCCCCTCCTCGCTGCAGCCTGGCGCCTCGGGCGCGATCTACAAGCAGTTCGCGTTGACCATCGCCATGTCGATGGGGTTCTCCGCCTTCCTCGCGTTGAGCTTCACGCCGGCCTTGTGCGGCGCGTTCCTCAAGTCGACCCACTCCACCAAAAAGAACTGGGTCTACCGCACCTTCGACAAGTACTACGACAAGCTGGCGCATCGCTATGTCGGCGTGGTGGGCCATACCCTCAAGCGCTCGCCGCCATGGATGATTGCGTTCGTGGCGCTGCTGGTGCTGTGCGGCTTCCTGTTTACGCGGATGCCGGGCAGCTTCCTGCCGGAAGAAGACCAGGGCTTTGCGGTGGCCATCGTGCAGCTGCCGCCGGGCGCGACCAAGATCCGCACCAACGAGGCGTTCGCGCAGATGCGTGCGGTGCTGGAGAAGCAGCCGGCCGTGGAAGGCATGCTGCAGATCGCCGGCTTCAGCTTCCTGGGCTCGGGCGAAAACGTCGGTATGGGCTTCATCCGGCTCAAGCCGTGGGAAGAACGCGACGTCACTGCCGAGCAGCTGATCCAGCAACTCAATGGCGCTTTCTATGGCATCAAGGGCGCGCAGATCTTCGTGGTCAACCTGCCCACCGTGCAGGGCCTGGGCCAGTTCGGCGGCTTCGACATGTGGCTGCAGGACCGTTCCGGTGCCGGCCAGGAGGCGCTGATCAATGCGCGCAACATCGTGCTCGGCAAGGCCGCGGAGAAGCAGGACACCCTGGTGGGCGTGCGTCCGAACGGCCTGGAAAACTCGCCGCAGCTGCAGTTGCACGTAGACCGCGTACAGGCGCAGTCGATGGGCCTGGATGTCAGCGATATCTATAGCTCGATCCAGCTGATGCTGGCGCCGGTGTACGTCAACGACTACTTCGCCGAGGGCCGCATCAAGCGCGTCAACATGCGTGCCGACGATCAGTTCCGCGCCGGCCCCGAGTCGCTGCGCAACTTCTTCACTCCCAGCGCCACCGCCACCGGCACCGACGGTCAGCCGGCCATGATCCCGCTGAGCAACGTGGTCAAGGCCGAGTGGAACTATGCCTCGCCGGCCCTGAACCGCTACAACGGCTATTCCGCCGTGAACATCGTCGGCAACCCGGCTCCTGGCGGCAGTTCCGGCCAGGCGATGAGCGCGATGGAAGATATCGTCAACAACGATCTGCCGCCGGGCTTCGGTTTCGACTGGAGCGGCATGTCGTACCAGGAAATCATCGCCGGTAATGCGGCCACGCTGTTGCTGGCGTTGTCGGTGGTGGTGGTGTTCCTGTGCCTGGCCGCGCTTTACGAGAGCTGGTCGATTCCGGTGGCGGTGCTGCTGGTGGTGCCGATCGGCGTGCTGGGTGCGATCACCTTCTCGATGCTGCGTGGGTTGCCGAACGATCTGTACTTCAAGATCGGCATGATCACGGTGATTGGCCTGGCGGCGAAGAACGCGATCCTGATCGTGGAATTCGCAGTGGAGCAGCGGGCGGCGGGCAAGACCCTGCGCGAGGCCACCCTGGAAGCGGCGCACCTGCGGTTCCGCCCGATCCTGATGACCTCGTTCGCGTTCATCCTGGGCGTGTTGCCGCTGGCCATCTCCACCGGTGCCGGCGCCAACTCGCGTCACTCCATCGGTACCGGCGTGATCGGCGGCATGGTGTTCGCCACCGTACTCGGCGTGATCTTCATCCCGCTGTTCTTCGTGGTGGTGCGCCGCATGCTGGGCGACAAGCTGGACGAACAGTCCAAGGAATACCTGGCCGTGCAGAACGAGGGTGGCACCCACCGCCCGGATCGCTGAGTCAGGCAGTCATTGCAAACAAAAAGCCCCGGCACTGCCGGGGCTTTTTTGTGCGGCATCGTTGAAACCATTGCGAAATCCGCCACTTGTAGGAGCGCACCGGGCGCGAACGCATTCCCGATAACGCCCGTCGCGCCCGGGTGCGCTCCTACGAGGGTGCGATGGTCGGCAGGTTGCGGTGATCGGCGCGATGGCCTGAATAATCAAGCCCAGTGACACCTCCGGCTCACCGACATCGTGCAGGTCCGCAACGCGCGGCAGACAACCATCCTTGTAGGAGCGCACCCGGGCGCGAACGCATGACCGTTAAAGCCACCGCACCCAAAAGCCACCGCCCTACACGCCCGCAATACGCGCGCCGGTCGACCCACGCACCACGCAGCGTCCTGTCATCACCATGCGGCGGATCGGCAATTGCGGATTGCTTAGCCGTTCCAGCAGCAGCGACATCGCCGCCCGGCCCATGTCTTCCACCGGCTGCTCGACCACGGTGATGCCCGGCTCGACCAGATCGGTCCAGCGCTCGTTGTCGAACCCGGCCAGGGCCAGATCCTGCGGCAGGCGCAGGCCGGCGGTGCGTGCGGCCTTCAGTGCGCCCATCAGCAGCAGGCTGTTACTGGTGACGATGGCCTCGGGCCGCCGGTCGTTGGCCAGCCATGCCCCCAGCTCGGCGATCGCCGCCTCGGCGGTAGGCGCCACTTCGCGGTAATCCGGCTGCAGCCCCTGTGCGCGCATCGCTGCCAGGTAGCCGTCGCGGCGCTCGGCCGCGGTGGTGCTGGTGCTGCCGAACAGCCCGCCGATGCGCCGATAGCCCTGCGCCTGCAGATGCGCCACCAGCTCGGCCATGGCCGCGCCGTTGTCCAGCACGACGCTGTCATAACGGCTGCCAGGGCCGGCGCGGTCAACCAGCACGGTGGGGTAATCCAGCGCCAGCTCGTGCATGCGCCCCACCGTGACGCGGGTCGGCGCAAAAATCAGCCCGGTGATGCGTTCTTCCTGCATCAGCTCCAGGTATAACGCCTCGCGCTCGGGATCTTCATCGGTATTGCACAGGGTCACGCGCATACCGGCCTTGTAGGCGACCTCTTCCACCGCACGGATCAGCGCCGTGAAGTACGGGTTGCGGATGTCGGCCACGATCACCCCCAGGATGCCGGATTGCTGGGATCGCAATCGACGCGCCATCAGGTTGGGCCGATAGCCGGTCTGGCGCACCGCCGCTTCCACCTTGGCCCGCACCTCGTCGCTGACAGGGCCGCTGCCCAGCGCGCGCGACACCGTGGACTTGGATACGCCGGCCACGCGGGCCACGTCATTGATGCTGATACTCACTGGGACCGTTCCCGCTCCATTTTGCGCACCTTGACCCACGCGCGGTGTCGGCCCTGATGCTAACCCGAAAGCACTACAGCGTTTTTGTGCACCGCACATTGACCTGAATCGTGGGAACGTTCCCACTATACTTCCCAGCCCCACCTCATCCGGAGCCCGCCTTGTCCTCTCCGTCGCCCGCCCCCGTCACCCCCGACCTTGTGCGCCTGCGCGCCTCAGCCCGCGACAAGGACGACGCCATCGCCCAGGCCGCCCAGTTACTGGTCGCGGCCGGCTGCGTCGCGCCGGGCTACGAGGCCAGCATGCGGCGGCGCGAAGGCCTGGCGAACACCTTCCTGGGCCACGGCCTGGCGATCCCGCACGGCGTCGGCGAAGACCGCCACCTGGTGCGCCGCGACGGCATCGCAGTGCTGCAGCTCCCCGACGGCGTGGAATGGAACCCCGGCCAGATCACCCGGTTGGTGGTCGGCATCGCCGCGCAATCGGACACCCACATCACCCTGCTGCGCCGGCTGACCCGGCTGATCCAGGATCCGGCGCAGCTGGAAGCGCTGTTCAGTACCGACGACCCCGGCGTGATCGTGGCCGCACTCACCGGCGACCGCGCGCCCGAGACCAATGCCGCGCCGGCCACCGACCTGGCCGAAGCATTCGAGTGGACCATCGCCTACCCCAGCGGCCTGCACGCGCGCCCGGCCACCCGCTGGGCCGAGACCGCACGCGGCTTCTCGGCACGCGCGCAGGTACGCGCCGGCGACCAGGCCGCCGATGCCAAGAGCCTGGTCGGCTTGCTGCAGCTGGGCCTGCGTGCCGGCGACAGCATCACCGTCTCGGCCGAAGGCAGCGACGCAGCGGAGCTGCTCAAGCGCCTGCGCGCCGTCATGGACGGCCTGACCGCGCAGGAAAAGGCCGATGCCGAGCGCGCCGCGCAACGTCGCGCCGCCCCGGTGGCCGGCTGGACGCCGCCGCAAGCGCAGCCGGCCATTGTCGGCATTGGCGCCAGCCCGGGCGTGGCGATCGGCATCGTCCATCGCCTGCGCGCCGCGCAGACCGAAGTGGCCGATCAACCGGTGGGCCTGGGCGATGGCGGCGCGCAACTGCACGACGCGCTGACCCGCACCCGCCAGCAGCTCGCGGCGATTCAGGACGACACACAGCGCCGGCTCGGCGCCTCGGACGCGGCCATCTTCAAGGCCCAGGCCGAACTGCTCAACGACACCGACCTGATCACCCGCACCTGCCAGCTGATGGTCGAAGGCCACGGCGTGGCGTGGTCGTGGCACCAGGCGGTGGAACAGATCGCCTCCGGCCTGGCCGCACTCGGCAACCCGGTGCTGGCCGGTCGCGCGGCCGATCTGCGCGATGTCGGCCGGCGCGTGCTGGCCCAGCTCGACCCGGCCGCGGCCGGCGCCGGTCTCACCGACCTGCCCGAACAGCCGTGCATCCTGCTCGCCAGCGACCTGTCGCCTTCTGACACCGCCAACATGGATACAGCGCGTGTGCTCGGCCTGGCCACTGCGCAAGGCGGCCCGACCTCGCACACCGCCATCCTCTCGCGCACGCTCGGCCTGCCGGCGCTAGTCGCGGCCGGCGGCCAGTTGCTGGAAATCGAAGACGGCGTCACCGCCATCATCGACGGCAGCAGCGGGCGTCTGTACATCGACCCGTCCGAGCAGGATCTGGACGCAGCACGCACGCATATCGCCGAGCAGCAGGCCATTCGCGAACGCGAAGCGGCGCAGCGCGCGTTGCCGGCCGAAACCACCGACGGCCACCACATCGACATCGGCGCCAACGTCAATCTGCCCGATCAGGTCGCGATGGCGCTGACCCAGGGCGCCGAGGGCGTTGGCCTGATGCGCACCGAATTCCTGTTCCTGGAAAGCGGCCGCACCCCCAGCGAAGACGAACAGCACGCCACCTACCTGGCAATGGCGCAGGCGCTGGATGGCCGCCCGCTGATCGTGCGTGCGCTGGATATCGGCGGCGACAAGCAAGTGGCGCATCTGGAATTGCCGCACGAAGAAAACCCGTTCCTGGGCGTGCGCGGCGCGCGCCTGCTGCTGCGTCGCCCCGACCTGCTGGAGCCGCAACTGCGTGCGCTGTATCGCGCCGCCAAGGACGGCGCGCGGCTGTCGATCATGTTCCCGATGATCACCTCGGTGCCGGAACTGATCGCGCTGCGCGAGATCTGCGCACGCATCCGCGCCGACCTTGACGCACCGGAAGTGCCGATCGGCATCATGATCGAAGTGCCGGCCGCCGCCGCGCAGGCCGACGTGCTGGCGCGCCACGCAGACTTCTTCTCGATCGGCACCAACGACCTCACCCAGTACGTGCTGGCGATCGACCGCCAGAACCCGGAACTGGCGGCCGAAGCCGACAGCCTGCACCCGGCGGTGCTGCGCATGATCCGCAGCACCATCGAAGGCGCACGCATGCACGACCGCTGGGTCGGCGTCTGCGGCGGCCTGGCCGGCGATGCGTTCGGCGCCAGCCTGCTGGCCGGCCTGGGCGTGCAGGAATTGTCGATGACGCCCAACGACATCCCGGCGGTCAAGGCACGCCTGCGCGGCGCCGCGTTGAGCCAGCTGCAACAGCTCGCCGAACAAGCGCTGGCCTGCGAAACCGCCGAACAGGTGCGCGCATTGGAAGCCAAGCGCGAGGACAAGGCATGAGCCAGCAGGCCATCACCGTCACGCTGAACCCGGCGATCGACCAGACCATCCAGCTCGAACACCTGCAGCCTGGCGCCGTGCACCGCGCCAGCAGCGTGCGCAACGATGCCGGCGGCAAGGGCATCAATGTGGCCGCGTGCCTGGCCGACTGGGGCAGCGAGGTTGCTGCGCTGGGCGTGCTCGGGGTCGGCAATGCCGGCGTATTCGAAGCCCTGTTCCGCGAACGCGGCATCGCCGATCACTGCCAGCGCGTGGCCGGCGAAACCCGTACCAATCTCAAGTTGGTCGACGCGCGCAGCAACGACACCACCGACATCAACCTGCCCGGCCTGCGCCTAGGGCCTGCGCATCTGCAAGGCGTGGCCGATCATCTCGCCCCGCTGCTGCGCCCCGGCCTGCCGGTGGTGCTGTCGGGCAGCCTGCCGGCCGGGCTGCCGGACGACAGCTGGGCGCAATTGCAGGCCCAGGCCAGCGCTGCCGGTGCGCGCGTGCTGCTGGACACCAGCGGCATGCCGCTGGTGAGCGCGCTGGATGCCGCGCGCGAGGCGCTGCCGTACGCGGTCAAGCCCAATCGCGACGAACTCGCGGCCTGGACCGGCCGCCCGTTGAACGACCGCGGCGCACTCAGCGCCGCCGCGCACGAACTGATCGCACGCGGCATCCAGCTGGTGGTCATTTCGATGGGCACCGAAGGCGCCCTGTTCGTGCAGCGCGACCAGCGGTTGATCGCCCGCCCGCCACGCCTGGCGCACGGCAGCAGCGTGGGCGCAGGCGATGCGATGGTGGCCGGCCTGGCCGCCGCCTCGCTCGATGCCGCGACCACGCTGGAGCAGTGCGCACGGCTGGCCACGGCGTTTTCGATGTGCCGGCTGGAAAGCGGCGACGCGCGCCGGATGACGCCAGAAGGCGTGCGCCGCGCCGCAACCGACGTCGTGATCGAAATGCTGTCATGAGCCGCCATTGGCCACTGCCGATGCATGCACCCAGGTGGCCGTCGGGCCGGCAGTTGCAGACAGCGGCAGATCGCGCGCATCACCGCCACGCATAACGCTTGAAATTCCCCCGCCGACAACACCGGCGACCGCAACACAGCAGGAGTTTTGCCATGTCCTCTTCCATCGTGGTCATCGCCGCTAGCGAACGCAGTACCGAAGCCGTCCTGGCGGCCGAAGCGCTGCGCCGCGCGGCCACTGCCGCCGGCCGTCGCGTGACGATCGAAATCCGCAGCGACCAGGGCGTACTCGGCGCCTTGCCGGGCGAACTCGCCAGCGGTGCCGCCCAGGTCCTGGTGGTCGGCGACGCCGATGCCGACACCACTCGCTTTGGCGATGCGCAACTGGTGCGCCTGAGCCTGGGCGCGGTGCTGGACGACCCGGCCGCTGCGATCGGCAAGCTGGCCGCCCACGCCGACCCGGCCGTCGCCGGCAGTCCCGGTGGCGTCGCCAGCGGCAGCAAGCGCATCGTGGCCATCACCTCCTGCCCTACCGGCATCGCGCACACCTTCATGGCCGCCGAAGGCCTGCAGCAGGCCGCCAGGAAGCTCGGCTACCAGATGCGGGTGGAAACCCAGGGCTCGGTGGGTGCGCAGGACGCGCTCACCGACGATGAAATCCGTGCGGCAGACGTGGTCATCATCGCGGCCGACCGCGAGGTCGATCTGGCCCGCTTCGGCGGCAAGCGCGTGTTCAAGAGCGGCACCAAGCCGGCGATCAACGATGGCCCGGCGCTGATCAACAAGGCCCTGGCCGAGGCCAGCGTGCAGGGCGGCGCCACGCCCGCCACCGGCACCGCTGCCAGCGCCGCGGGGAACAAGGGCAATGGCCGCACCGGCGCCTACAAGCACCTAATGACCGGCGTCTCGTTCATGCTGCCGTTCGTGACTGCCGGCGGCCTGCTGATTGCGCTGGCCTTTGCGCTGGGCGGCATCTACGCCGGCGACGATGCGCACCAGGGCACGTTGGCCTGGTCGCTGTTCCAGATCGGCGCCAAGGCCGGCTTCACCCTGATGGTGCCGGCCCTGGCCGGTTACATCGCCTACTCCATCGCCGACCGCCCCGGCATCGCGCCCGGCATGATCGGCGGCCTGGTGGCGGCCAATCTCAATGCCGGTTTCCTCGGCGGGATCATTGCCGGTTTCATCGCCGGCTACGGCGTGGCTGCGCTCAACCGCTACATCCGCCTGCCGCGCAACCTGGAAGGTCTCAAGCCGGTGCTGATCCTGCCGGTGCTGGGCACCCTGCTGGTCGGGCTGGCGATGATGTACGTGTTCGGCCAGCCGGTGGCCGACCTGCTGGCCTGGCTCACCGCCTGGCTGCGCGGCATGCAGGGCAGCAGCGCGTTGCTGCTGGGCCTGCTGCTCGGCGGCATGATGGCCTTCGACATGGGCGGGCCGGTCAACAAGGCGGCCTATGCGTTTTCCACCGGCCTGATCGCCAGCCAGGTCTATACGCCGATGGCCGCTGCCATGGTCGCCGGCATGACCCCGCCGCTGGGCATCGCGCTGGCGACCTGGGTATTCCGCAACCGCTTCACTGCCGAAGAACGCGGATCGGCCACTGCCGCCGGCGTGCTCGGGCTGGCCTTCGTCACCGAAGGCGCCATCCCGTACGCTGCGCGCGACCCGTTGCGCACCATCCCGGCGCTGGTGATCGGCTCGGCCGTGGCCGGCGCCATCTCGATGACCGCCGGTGCCGAATTGAAGGCGCCGCATGGCGGCATCTTCGTGCTGCTGATCCCCAACGCCGTCACCCACCTGCTCAACTACGTGCTGGCCCTGGTGGTCGGCGTCGTGGTCACGGCCATCGCGCTGCGCCTGCTCAAGAAGCCGGTGACCGACGTCGTCGCCTGATCCAGCAACGGCGGCACGGACCTGCCGCCGCACCTGACGCGCCCGAGTGTTCCCGCGCGCCCCTGACCTGCTTCACCGCTGCGCTGCGCCCCCAGGTGCGCCGCCAGCGGCTTGCCCACCCACTTGTTGTCGCGTTCGCCACCACGGCCACGCCCTTTTGTCCGGAGTCTTGCCATGACCGCCCTCGCCCCCCGCCGTGCCCGCCCCCGCCTGCTGTGCCTGTCGCTGACCCTGGCACTCCCCCCGCTCGCCCACGCGCAGGACGCCGCCGACGCCTTCAAGCTCAAGTTGGGCTACACCGGCGAAGCCGCCTCGATGATCGACGGCGGCCGCAAAAGCGGCGACGCCTACGCAGGCCAGTTGATGGTCGGCACCGATGTCGACATGGACCGCCCGTTCGGCTGGAACGGCGCCACGGTGAAGCTGTACGTCACCAACCGCCACGGCACCAACCTGGCCAACAGCAGCATCGGCAACAGCACCTCGGTGCAAGAAATCTACGGCGGACAGGGCACGCGCCTGGCCAACTTCACCCTGCTGCAGAAGCTCTTCAACGACCGTCTGGAACTGGAAGCCGGCCGCAGCGTGGCCAACATCCACTTCCTCGGCTCGGACCTGTGCCAGTACTTCCAGGGCAACTCGGCCTGCGGCAACCCCACCTTCGTGTTCCGCACCAGCAACTTCACCTACTGGCCGGTCTCCAGCTGGGCCGCGCATGCTACCGCCTGGGTCACACCGACGGTCTATCTGCATGTCGGCGCCTACGAGGTCAACCCAATCCAGGCGCAGGACGGCCAGCACGGGCTGAACTGGAGCACCAAGGACACCACCGGCGTGGTGGTGCCCTATGCCGTGGGCTACAAGAACAAGGGCGGCGACGGCAGCATGGCCGCCATGTACGAACTGGGCGGCTGGCAGGACAACTCCGACTACACCGACCCACTGCGCGACCGCAACGGCAACCCGGCCGTGCTGAGCGGCTTGGGGTATGAAAACAAGCAAGGCCGCTCGGGCGTATTCGCACGCTTCGAACAGCAGGTGACCAATCCCGACCCGTCGGGCACGCGCGGCCTGACCGTGTTCGGCGCTGTGCTGCAGAGCACCGGCGGCCAAGCGATCGAGGACCATTTCATCCAGCTCGGCCTGGTGCAGAAAGGCACCTTCGCCAGCCGCCCGCAGGACAACATTGCGTTTGTGATCACGCAGCAGAAATGCAGCGACGAAGCGATCGAAAACCTGCGCCTGGCGCGCGCCTCCGCCGGCGGCACCGGCACCCCAGCCGACAACCAGATCATGATGGAGCTGAGCTACGGCATCCAGGTCACCAAGCGCCTGCGCATCGCCCCGAACCTGCACTACGTGATCAACCCCGACCAGTTTAACGAACCGACCCGCACCACCGATCTGAAGAACGCGCTGATTGCGGGCATGCGGATCGACTGGAATCTGTGACCCGTCAAGAAGCGGCGCGCGTTGCGCGCATGCTTGGCGGGCACCACTGCCTGAAGCGAGTGGCGGGTGCGTTGCATCTGACTGCAGTGCAACGCATTGCGTCGGCTCGGTTGGGTTGGGCAATGCCGGATGTAGCCGACGGGTTCGATGAGCCGCTTAGGCGCGACCGCACGCAAGGTGGCTTTTTCGGCCGCCCCTGTCGCGTGCAAGCCAGTGGCTGTAATGACGACGTCGCATCATTGCGAATCTGATGTTGCGCGCAGATTGATCGCTCTGTATTGCCGCTGGTTGCCGTAACGCGGCCCATTCTTCTCGAAGGTGGCACAGAGCCGGCCTTCGTCACAGGGAGCCAAGTCGGCACGGGACACGCGATCCAGGTAGTCGATGGACGCTCGAAGCTGCGCGAGTTCGGTTCGCTTTTCGGTGATCATGCCAACCGAGTAGGCCACCGCACCCAGGCCCAACACGCCGGCCACGAGCATCGTGGCCGATGCAATGCCCATGCGTCGCGTGATCTTTGTTTCCAAGGACTGCTGGGCATGCGCGTAACGGCGAGTGGCTTGCTGCAATGTCTCATCCGCAGTCGCCATTTCTTTGTTGAATCGCTTGGCGGCTGGCTCCAGCGTCTGCGTCAACGCCTGATTGGTCAGTTGCGTTAGCCTCGGCAATGCATTCTCCAGCACCCGATTGACCTTGGCATCGGCGCTGCTGGCCGCGTGTTGGACTACCTGAAGTTGCTCGGCAACCACATCGCGCAACCGTTGTTCGCGCTGCTGCATGGATGCCACCAGCGTCGTCAGCACTTTGACTGTCTCTTGCAACGAGGCGTTCGATGCATTCAACGTGGCCATCATTTCCGCCATTGCGGCCGCGTCTTGCCTGTCCATGAAGTCTCCTGAGCTCGGCTGGTCACGGAAGCGATTTTGACTAACCGCCGCCTCCACCACCACCACCACCTCCTCCCCCGCCTCCACCGCCGTCTCCACCCCCACCGCCATCCCCCTGAGGACCGCTCTGCATCGGCCCCTTGGCGAACTCCGGCAAGGTCATCACCATCACCGGCCCGCGGCTGGTGTTGATCTCCGCTGAGACATCCATCCCCAACGCCTGGCGTGTAGCGACGTGCTCCTGGGCCTCCTGCTGGGCCTGCGCTTCCAAGAAATCGTTGCCTCTTTTGATGAGCGCCTGCGTTGCTGCGCTGTTGGCTACTCGGTTCAGCGCTTGCTCGATCGCCAACTCGTTCTTGCTGTCGAGCGCGTAGAGCACTTCGTCCACGTCCGGGTCGCCCGTGATGGATTTGCGCTCAGCTTTCGACGAATCGTTTGGTGTATCTCCTACCCGTGGCCCGGTGGAACGCTGAGCTAGAAGCGGAAAGGACTCGGCTTGCTCAGCCGCTTCACTGGGCGAGCGTCCACTTGGTTGGTGCGCGCTGAATGTATCAATGCTGCCACCCTCCTGGTCTAGCGCCCTCTTTTGAGCGAAGGGATAAGGTTCTCCACGCTCGCGATACTCCCTCCATTCCTTGTGGAAGCGTTCGTCTTTCCGATCCGCCGCCTCGATCTCCTGTTGCAGCTGGCGCAGCGAGCGCATGGTCTCTTCCAGGAACAGTGCGCCGCCCGGGTCTGCGGCACTGCGGTCCTGTGTCGGGGTCGATTGGGTGCGCAAGTCCTCCACTTCTGCCGACCCTGCGGGGAAGCGATTCACAGCGCTGGCTTCCAAGGACTGCTCGTGTGCCTGCGCAAAGTGTTCTGCTGGCCGCACATCCGCTCCATGCTCAGTGAGCGAGCCATCGGAGGGACGGGGCTGCTCGGCCTTGGTTTCTTGCTCAGGATTTGTAAGCGCTGCGGCCTGCGATGCAATCAACGGGTCTGCTGACGCAATCGTTGTTGGGGCCATGACGCGAACCGGCGCTGCCTCCTGCTCACGCGCCACGTCTTGCTGCAGCGCTGGCGGCACCGCATCGGCCTCCGCGTTTTGTGAAGGCTGGCTGCCGAATTCCCGGCCCCGAGAAGGAGGCCCTTGGAGGTGCGCAGCATCGCGACTCTCCAACGCATGCGTTTCCAGCGCGCGTGCCGCTTCTTGTGCTTGATGCGGCTGCGCGTCGCCTGGACGAGGCGACTGCGTCCGTGGGTCAAGCGTAGTGTGAGCCGCGCGTTCGCCTACCTGTTGGTTATTCGCCTCGAATCGCTGGTGGGCGTCTGCCTGCTGCAACTCGGGCTGCGGCGTTTGCTGAGCCGGCGCCGTAGTCGGAGCGTGCGGCTGGGGATCGGCTTGTTGCGAGGCGTGCTGGCTGGGGTCTTGCTGTTGCGCTTGCTGAGCCTGACGTTCCTGGACTTCAACCCGCGTGGCTTCTTGAGCCTGGCGGTCTTGCTGGTCCCGCTGCTGGTTGTCCTGGGCTTGGCGCTCCTGCACCTGACGTTCCTGGACATCCCTTTCCTCACGCTCCTGCAGCTCGCGTTGCTGGCTGGTCTGTGCCTGCCGCTCCTGTAGTTGACGCTCTTCTAGCTCACGCTGCTGCTCTGCTTGTCGCTGACCTTCCAGCACCGCGTGCGCCTGGACTGCCTGTTCGCTCTGCGCCCGATCTTCGCGCTTTGGCTGTGCCTGCTGGAGGTGCTCGCGCACCTGCGCGACGTGTTGCTCCTGGGCAAGACGATCTTGCTGTTCGCGTTCTTGCCGCGCCTGCGCCGCGACAGAGGCTTGCATGCGCGCCTGGATATCCAGCACCTGCTGCGGATTGGACGACTCGGAGGCCGAGGTGTCCGCCTCAGCCGTTCCCTCAGGCACGCGCCCTAGGCTTGGCGACTCTGGTCGATTGCCTTGCGCCTCGCTCAACGCCTGCCGGATGTCTTCGCTGCTGGTCACGGCCACCACACGAGTCACCCCATCGCTGCCGCGCTGGAGGTGCGCGATGGCGCTGTCATACCCGTATTGCCCCAACGCATTGCGTTGTAGCTGCGACGTCCCCCCACCCTGAGTAGTGGTTTGGTTTAGAGTCCGGGGGTAATGATATCGGTGTTTGCCAGATGTTGGGCATAAGCAGCCGGGGTCATGCCGCCGATCGCCTTCTTGGGTCGGTCCTCGTTGTATTCGCGTCGCCAGCGTTCGATTTCGGTG
>NZ_VZPL01000072.1 GCF_008801575.1 Xanthomonas cissicola
ACTGTTCCGTCGCTTGAAAGGCTACCGCCGGATTTTCTCGCGCTTCGAGAAGCTGGATGTCATGTTCCTTGGATTCCTCAGCTTCGTCCTAGTCGTTGATGGGCTTCGGATGTGTTAACAGGCCCTAGAACGCGCCTGGCAACAGCACTGCCACCGTGCCGGCAGCGGCCATCGCCGCAACGCCGTGCTGGTCCAGGTACTCGATGTGATCGGCCGACAACGCGCCGTAGCGTGCGGCCAGTTCGGCGCCGTGCTGGTTGCTCAATTGTTCGGCGTGGATCTTGATGCGCAAACCATGCGCTTGCGCCGCGATGAAGACCTGTTCGGCCTGCGCCTGCGAGAACGCCAGATGCTCGCAGAACACGTCCACCGCCTCGGCAAGCCCTTGCGCGGCGATCGCCGGAATCATCTGCGTGCAGACCTGGTCGATGTAGGGCTGCGCCTGCTCGCCAGGCGGCACGGCATGCGCGCCCAAGAAGGTCGGCACCACTTCCACCTTGCGCTGCGCGCCGAGCTGGCGCGCCACGCGCAGCTGCTTGATTTCATCGTCCAGCGCGAGCCCGTAGCCGGACTTGATTTCCAGCGTGGTCACACCTTCGGCCAGCATCGCATCCAGGCGCGGCAGGCTGGCGGCCAGCAATGCCGCATCGTCGGCGGCGCGGGTGGCGCGCACCGTGGCCACGATGCCGCCGCCGGCTGCGGCGATGTCGGCATAGCTGGCGCCGCGCAGGCGTTGCTCGAACTCGTTGGCCCGATTGCCGGCGTACACCAGGTGCGTGTGGCAATCGATCAGGCCGGGGCTGATCCAGCGACGCTGGCAGTCGTGCGCAGTGTCGGGCTGCAGTGCGGGCGCCTGTGCGGCCGCGCCGGCGTAGACGATATGGCCGTGCCGGCAGGCGACGATGCCATCGTCCACGATGCCCAGGCCGCCAGCGGCCGCATCCAGGGTCATCAGTTGCGCGTTGTGCCACAGAACGTCGCAATGCATGGCGCAGGCTCGTGGTGTCTGGTATGTATATACAATAGATTCGGCGATCGAGGGTGTCCATTGGCAGACCAACAGATGCAGGTGTTCTGGGCCGCCCGGGCATTGTTGCCCGACGGCTGGGCGAGCGGCGTGCGGATCGCACTAGCGCAGGGCCGTATCGGCGCGGTGCAGGTCGATGCGCCTGCTGCCCCCACCGACACGCGTTGCGAGGTATTGCTGCCAGGCCTGGGCAACCTGCATAGCCATGCCTTTCAGCGCGGCATGGCGGGGTTGACCGAAGTGAGTGGGCGCAGCGGCGACAGCTTCTGGAGCTGGCGCGAGCTGATGTACCGCTTCGTCGACCGGCTCGACCCGGACAGCCTGCAGGCGATCGCCGAGCAGGCCTATGTGGAAATGCTCGAAAGCGGCTTCACCCGGGTCGGCGAATTCCATTACCTGCACCACGCGGCGAGCGGTGCGCGGTATGCGCAGGCCGGCGAAATGTCCGAGCGCATTGCCGCCGCTGCCGCCAACACCGGTATCGGGCTCAGCTTGTTGCCGGTGTTCTATGCGCACTCGGATTTCGGTGGTGCTGCCCCCAGCCCGGCGCAACGCCGTCTGATCCACGACATCGACGGCTTCGCGCGCTTGCTGGACGACTGCAGACACAGCCTGAAAGCGCTGCCGAACGCAGTGCTCGGGCTGGCGCCGCACAGCCTGCGCGCGGTCACTCCGCAGCAACTGGCAGCGCTGGTGCCGCTTACCGATGGCCCCATTCATCTGCATATCGCCGAGCAACAGCGTGAAGTGGACGCCTGCCTGGCCTGGTCCAAGCAGCGCCCGGTGCAGTGGCTGCTGGCCAACGCGCCGGTGGATGCGCGCTGGTGCCTGGTGCACGCCACGCATGTGGATGCACGCGAACTGCAGGCGATTGTCACCAGCGGCGCGGTGGTCGGGCTGTGCCCGATCACCGAGGCGAACCTGGGCGATGGCATGTTCCCGATGCAGGCCTTTGCTGCTGCGGGCGGGCGTTTTGGAGTGGGTTCGGATTCGAATGTGCTGATCGATGCGGCCGAAGAACTGCGCCTGCTCGAGTACGGCCAGCGCCTGACGCTGCAGGCGCGCAATGTCCTGGCGCAGGGGCCTGTCTCGAGCGGGCGCTGGCTCTACGATCAGGCTGGCATGGGTGCTGCGCAGGCGCTGGGCCTCGCGCAGACCGGCATCCGTGCCGGCGCAGCGGCCGATCTGATCGAACTGGACGCGGCGCATCCGGCCCTGCTGGCGCGCAGCGACGACGCCTTGCTGGACAGCTGGCTGTTTGCCGCGCGTGGCACCGCGGTGCGCAACGTCTGGCGCGGCGGGCGCTGGGTGGTGCGCAACGGGCAGCATGTCGACCGCGCCCGTATCGCCATACGGTTTGCCGCGGTGTTGCGCAGCCTGCTGGGCCAGTGACATTGGCCATCGCACGATGAAAGAGTGGCCAGGTGGATGCCCAACGGCGCGCAGAAGTCGTGGTGTACGCTTTACACCTGCCGATGACGGGCCCCGGCCGCAACCGCCAGTGGCTGCGCCTGAGCCGCTTCAAACGGATGCGCGCGCAGTGCTGCTCCAGGAGCCGCTGCAGAGGCAGCAGCGTCGGCGGTGCAGGTGCACCAGTGCCCTCGTCCATGCAGCGTGCATGGTGCATGCCGCAACGTGCTGCTGGCGCACGCTGCCGACCATGTGGCATGCCGATTGAATAGCCGCTCTTTCCGGAGACCCGCGCGTTGAACGCCATCACCACCATCGTGCCTGGCACCTTGCATCAGCGCATCCGCCAGGATCTGGAACAACGCATCCATAGCGGCGACTGGCCGCCCGGGCACCGCGTGCCGCCCGAGCATGAGTTGATGGCGCAGTACGGCTGCTCGCGCATGACCGTGAACAAGGTGCTCGGCTTGCTGGCCGATGCCGGCATGATCGAACGCCGCCGCCGTACCGGTTCATTCGTGGCACGGCAGCACCCGCATCTGGAACAGGTGGCGCTTTCGATCCCGGACATCGAAGTGGAAATGACCACGCGCGGCCATGCGTACCGGTTCTCTTTGTTGTCGCGGCAGCTGCGCAACGTGCGGCAGCGCGTGCCGCAGGAACGTGCGCTGGGCAGCACCGGCAAGGTGCTGGAATTGCAGAGCGTGCACCTGGCCGACGGCCGCCCGTTTGCGCTGGAGCACCGCGTGATCGATATCGCCACCGTGCCCGACGCATTGGACCAGCCGTTCACGGAGGTGGCGCCGGGCAGCTGGTTATTGCGCAACGTGCCATGGACGCGCGCCGAGCACCGCATCAGCGCTGCCAGTGCCGATGCCGCGCAGGCCGAGCAGCTCCAGGCGGACGATGGCGCGGCCTGCCTGGTGATCGACCGCCACACCTGGCGCGGCGACCTGCCGGTCACCTACGTGCGCCAGATGTTTCTAGGCGGGTCGTACGATCTGGTGGCGCGGTTCGCGCCGGGGCTGCGTTGAGGTGATGTCGGCAAGCGACGGATGCGCTACCGCAGCGCTCAAGTCGCCGGGGATTGTTGGCTGCACGGTGATCGGCCGTGTTGAAGTCGCACGCCAAGATGGCGGCGACTGCGCTTCACGATCAGGTGCCCAGCTGAGCAGGCCAAGCCGCACGGCACGATGACAGCCGCCAACGCCCCAGGATCAGATCGTGCTGCACTGACGCCAGCGCACCGGCTCGGCGGTGCCCGGGCGCGGGTTGAGCTGCACGCGCACCGTGCGCAGGTAGGGATAGCGTTCCAGCTCGCGGCAAATCAGCGGCCATGCCGCGCTGTCTTCCACCGTCCGGTCCACGACCAGGGTCGCCTGGGTCAGCCAGATGCCGCGCACCAGCCCCGGTGTCTGCGCCAGCGCCTTGGAGACCTCGCGCTGATAGCCCTGGATGGTGGCCGCATCCGGTTCTGCGCCTGGTGCCGGCACTGCCGCGGGCGCCGCAGTGGGTGACGGCCCCGGCTGGGCGGGACTGGCGGAAGGCCTAGCCGCAGCAATCACGCGAGCCGGCGCGGGAACAGGCGAAGACACCGCAGTGCGCGGTGCAGCCGGCGGGCGCAGCGTCAGCACCGCCATGACTGCCAGCGTCGCCAGCGCGGCACCGGCGATGATGCTGTGGCGGATCGCGCGGCGGCGCGCCGCACCGACCACGCCGGCTTCCACGTCGCCAGGCAGATAAGGTTTGAGCAGCGGCCACAGACGCACACCGTCCAGGACTTCGATCGATTGTTTCTCCGCGGCGGCGATACCTTCGCGCTCCATGCGGCCTTCGGTCACCATCACGCCGCCGTTGGCGCCAGCCAGCCGCGCCATCGCGCCGAGCTCGTTCACTGCCGCCACGCCGATGCGATAACCGCGCCCGTGCTTGCAGGCCACCAGCCGGGTGCCATGCTCGGTCTGCATCATGAAATCGGCAGTGGGCAGGCCGTCCTGCGGCAACTGCGTGGGCTGCCATCCGCGTTGATCCTGCAGAACGCGCAGCACCACGGCGGAAAAATCGCGCCAGTGCATGATGGCTAGCGCACGTACGCCTTCATGCACTTCATTGGCGCGTCGTCGCACCAGCCAAAGATAGGCAGACACGGCCAGCCAGAGCAGCAGTGCAGCCAAGGGCGCCAGAATCCAGGAAGGCATGAGCATCAGGCAATGGCGCGTATAACGAATCGTGCGTGTAGAAGAATCCTTCGCGAAAGATTCGTCAATGGATCGTGCGCGGCGATATCGCGAGCCGTGATCCAGATAGCGAAAGACCCGCCAGTCCGAAGCCGTGAGGGGAGGGGAGCAAACGGACTTCGTAACGCAGGACTGGCGGGTCGTTCCCGATTGTCTGAAAAATCATGTTGCTTTGCAACATCGGGAGGTAGGGCTGTGTCAAAGCGCTAAGGTCCTGATTCCAAAGGCTATGCGGATCTGACTCGCCTCCTGGCTTCACGTCGAACCATCGCCAATGCCGGGCTGCCGCTTCAACAAGCGCACCACGCAGGGCAATTGCCCGCACCAGGTCAGGTGCGCAGCCGGTGACACTGCTTGAGGTGCCTGGGGGCGACCACGCCGGCACGCCTGTCGAAGCGTAGTCTGCGGACCTGCGCCGGCGATGATTTTCCCACCGTCCTGGGCGACAACCGCGCCGTCCCATGACAGCGCGGTTGCGTTCACCGTTGCTCTTATTCCGGGTCGAACGCACCGGGGTTGCTGGACGACGATGCCGCCCCGGCGCCCGCGCCGCCAGCACCGGTCGTCGTCTCGCTGGCAGCCTGCGCCGCCTGGGTGGCGGTGCGGTTGGCGCGCTTGGTGGCCGCCGTGTTTGCGCGGACCTGGGCCTTCAGCGACTCGACCTCGCGCCGCAGGTTGTCCAATTCTTCCTGCTCGGGAATGTTGAGCGTGCGCAGGACACCCTTCACGCGTTCGTCGAAGGCCTTGCCCAGTTTGTCCCAGCCGCGTACCGCAGTATCGCGGGCCTGCTCGAACTGGGTTTCCACCTCTTCGCGCAACTCATCTACGCTCTCGGCCGCCCTGCGCTGACCGGTGCGTTCATAGGCGGCGCCTTCGCGTACCAGCGAGTCGAACAGCTTGCTGCCTTCGTTCTGCACGCGCCCGAGCGCGCCCAGGCCAGCAAGCCACACGGTCTGAGCCGATTCGCCAAGCCGGCGCGAGATCTGTTCCGCCTGCGCCTGGAAGCCCTGGGCCGCGTTGCCGCGGTTACCGTCGTGATCGTATCCGGTCGTCATGCGATGCTCCTGTAGGTTGCCAACGTGACATTGCGTTCACCCTAGTGCCGACCCTGCATCGGGCAGGTGAAGCAGTGCCCGATCAGGCGGACTGGAAGCATCTACGCGCACGCGCCCGAGCAGGTGACTTGAGGCTGAAGGAACGCAGCGCCAACGGCACGATCAGGCGAGTTTTTCGGCCAGCAGGCGCCGGATTTCCGATTCCACCATCGGCTGGACGGCCGATAGCAAAAAGCCGAGCTCGGCGGTGACGTGCACTTGCTGCGGCAGCAGCGCGATCGCCCCGTCCACGCCGGCACGTGCGATACGCAAGGTGTCGCCTTCCCAATGCGAGGCGACGCCGTAGCGATCGGTCAGCTTGCGCGCCGCCTCGTCGATGGCCGCGCGGGCCTGGGCCGGCGTCAAGGAATGGTCGTGGCGGATATCGATGTTGGACATGGGTGCGATGGGTCAGGCGAAAAGTGAGGGCGCATTGTGCGCATGCGCGGGCCAGGCTCCAAGTGCGGCCACGCGTGGCGTCGCTGTCGATGTCAGACATGCGGGTCTGCGAGCTGCCGCCGCGGCGCCTGCTCAGCCGACGGCAGCGCGCCAGCACGCTCCGATCACTCCTGGATGGCCGCGCATGGGGGCAAACCTGCTAGGCTGCGGCGGGTGCGCGACCTGCAAGTTCACTTCACCCACCGGCAGCAGCCGGATCATTCCCTCAAGCCCGGCGTCCACCGGATCGTCCGTCATGCCTCCGGCAGCGTGCGGGTGGTCGGCGATGCGCAGGGCGCATTGCTGTTGGCGCAGTTCTGCCTGGACCAACGCGGCCTGTGGCTGCAGGTCGCCAACGGAATCCGCGGTATCCACGTCAATGGGCGCCCGGTGCGCCGCATGGCGCTGCTGCGTGCGGGCGATGCGATTTATGCCGATGGCGTGGAAATGCTGTTGCGCAGTGCCCCGTCCAGTGCGCCGGCCAACGATACCCAAGACGACACGGCCAGCCTCGGCGAGGTCTGCCTGCTGTTGCGCGGCATCGGCGGGCGTCATCACGGTCGCAGTTTCACCCTGGATCGCGCGCGTCTGGTCGGCAGCGATGCCGCCGCCGATATCGTCATCGACGACCCGGCATTCGCGGCGCAGCATGCGCGCCTGGAACGGCACGGCGACCGTGTGCTGATCCGTGATCTGGGTTCGGAAGAGGGGAGCTGGATCAATGGCGTCCAGGTGCGCGACGGCTGGCTGCAGGCGGGCGATCAGGTCGTCTTCGATGCGCGCCACCGCTTCGTGGTGGAAGTGCCGCGGACGCACCACAGCACCACCTGGGATCTGCCCGATACCGAACCCCTGCCGCCGCCGCGCGCCGTTGCAGAGCCGACGCGCGCACCGGTGAAGGTGGCACGCTGGCCCTGGTTGCTGCTCAGTGCGGTGTTGCTGGCGGCGGCGTTGAGCGCCTTGCTGTGGTTCGGCGCGCGCTGAGTTTTTTCCAGACGCGCCAGCCCAGCAACACCGCAAGAATGCCGGCGTACAAGGCCGGCTCGCGGATATCGGATTTCACCAGCCACCAGAAATGCAGCACTGCCAGCAGGCCGATCGGGTAGATCAGCATGTGCAGGCGGCCCCAGTTGCGCTTGAGCCGACGCATCCACCCCTGGGTAGAGGTGATCGCCAGCGGCATCAGCAACAACCACGCCGCAAACCCCACCGTGATGTAGGGGCGTTTGAGGATCTCCTCGAAAATCTGCGTCCAGAAGCCGCGCAGGTCCAGCGTGAGGTAAGCCGCCAGGTGCACGGTGGCGTAGAAGAACGCGTACAGGCCCAGCATGCGGCGGAAGCGGATCACCACTGCCTGCCCGGTGAGTTGGCGCAACGGCGTGATCGCCAGCGTGATCAGCAACAGACGCAGCGCCCACAGCCCGGTGCGGTGTTCGATCTCGGCCACCGGGTCGGCGCCCAGCGCATCGCTGCCGCTTTGCCACACCTGCCAGAATTGCCAGCCGAGCAGGGCGATCGGCGCCAGCGCCGCGGCATGCACCAGCGTCTTGGCAGCGATCACGGACGTGGATGTCTTGGCCATGCGAACTCGAAGAAGGAAACGATGCTGAAGCGTAGGAGCGCACCCGGGCGCGACTGGCATGACCGATAAAGCCAGTCGCGCCCGGGTGCGCTCCTACGCCGGGTCGATGTCAGAGTGTGTGTTGCCTAGAACCACTTCTTCAGATCCATGCCCGCATACAACGAAGCGACCTGATCGGCATACCCGTTGAAGGGCTTTGTCGCGATGCGTTCGGCAAACAGCTTGCTGGCGGTGCCGGCGATGCGGCGTTCGGTCTTCTGGCTCCAGCGCGGGTGGTCCACCGCTGGATTGACGTTGGAAAAGAAGCCGTATTCGGAAGGTTGCAGATCGTGCCAGGCGGTCTCGGGCATTTTTTCGACGAAACGGATTTCCACGATCGATTTGATGCTCTTGAAGCCGTACTTCCACGGCACCACCAGCCGCAGCGGCGCGCCGTTCTGCTGCGGCAGCGGCTTGCCGTACAGGCCGGTGGCCAGCAGGGTCAGCGGATGCATCGCCTCGTCGATGCGCAAGCCTTCGCGATATGGCCAGTTGATCGAACGGTAGTGCACGCCCGGCATCTGTTGCGGGTCGGCCAGGGTGGTGAATGCCACGTACTTCGCCTTGGAGGTCGGCGCGAAGCGCTTGAGTACCTCGCCCAGCGGCACGCCCGTCCACGGGATCACCATCGACCAGCCTTCCACGCACCGCAGCCGGTAGATGCGTTCTTCCGACGCGATGCCCTTGAGCAGTTCGTCCAGCGACAGGCTGCCGGGCTTCTCGCATTCGCCGCCCACCTTCACCGTCCAAGGCGACAGCTTCAAGGTCTTGGCCGCCTTGGACGGATCGGTTTTGTCGGTACCGAACTCGTAGAAGTTGTTGTAGCTGGTGACGTCTTCCAGCCGGGTCAGTTCCTCGGCTGTGCGAAACCCGCTGCGCGCCTGCGCCGGCGTCACCACGGTCTTGGGCGGCGGCGGGTCGGCCTCGGCGCACCCGGCCACGCCCAGCGCGGGGGTCAAGGCAAACAACTGCAGCAGCCGGCGACGGTCGCGGTAAACGGACTCATCGGTGATCTCGCTGGACGGCAAGTTCAAAGCATCGCGAAACGACATGGCAGGCTCCGGCAGTGGCTGCAGCGGTAAGAGTAACGAACCAGGACACAAGTTCGCCTTGGCGCATCGCTACGTTACGTCAGGCTCAGTCAAAAGGATGCAGCTGCAACTTTTTTGTCCGCTGCCAAGCCCGATGCGCTGCGGCATACTAGAAGGCTAGCTCGACAAGGTATGCCATGACACGCGCGTTCAATTTCAGTGCCGGCCCTGCGACATTGCCGGAATCGGTCCTGCGCCAGGCGCAGGCAGAGATGGTCGAGTGGAACGGCGTTGGCGCCTCGATCGTGGAAATCAGCCACCGCAGCGCCGATTTCATGGCGGTGGCCGCTGCCGCCGAAGCCGATCTGCGCAGTTTGTTGTCGATTCCCGACGACTATGCGGTGCTGTTCACCGCCGGTGGCGCCACCACCATCCAGGCGCTGCTGCCGCTGAATTTCGCCGCGCCCGGCCAGGCGGCCGACTACGTGATCACCGGGCATTGGGGCAAGACCGCGATCAAGCAGGCGGCCACATATGTGGATGCGCGCATCGCCGCCGACGCGCAGGCCGATGGCTTCGTCGACATTCCCGCTGCGGCCAGCTGGACCTTGTCGCCGCATTCGGCCTACGTGCACATCACCGCCAACGAAACCATCCATGGCGTCGAATTTCGCGACACGCCGGACGTGGGCACGCTGCCGTTGTTTGCCGACTTCAGTTCGTCGATCGCCTCCGAGCCGCTGGATATTTCGCGCTACGGCCTGATCTACGCCGGCGCACAGAAGAATCTTGGTCCGGTCGGCATTTCGGTGGTGATCGTGCGGCGCGATCTGCTGGAACGTGCCGGGCAACCGCGTGCGGACATCTTCAATTACGCCTCGCATGTCGCGCGCGATTCGATGCTCAACACCCCGCCGACCTGGAACTGGTATCTGCTCGGGCTGACCGTGAAGTGGATGCTGGAGCAGGGCGGAGTGCAGGAGTTTGCGCGCCGCAATGCAGAGAAGGCCGCGCTGGTGTACGGCGCCATCGATGGTTCCGGCGGCTTCTATCGCAACCTGATCAAACCGGCAGTGCGTTCGCGCATGAACATCCCGTTCTTTCTGCCGGACGAGCGGCTGGATGCGCTGTTCGGCAGCGAATCCAAGGCAGCCGGGCTGCTCGCGTTGAAGGGTCACAAGGCAGTCGGTGGCATTCGGGCGTCGCTGTACAACGCGATGCCGGTGGCGGGCGCGCAAGCGCTGGCCGCGTTCATGCACGACTTCCAGCAGCGTCACGGCTGAGTCTTCATCTACCTGCGGCGTCTGCCGCGCAGGCGCATGCGCTGCCAGCGCACATGCGCCGCCATTTTAGGAATGCCCAGCAATGGCCCCCAAGTCCAACAAGCCCACGGCCGCCACAGGCGGCAACAAAAAGCCGACCAAGACAGCGACGAGTGCTTCAGCCGGCAAGCCTGCAAACACGCCGGCTGAAAAGGCCGCGATCAAGACCGCCGCGCCGGTGCTGGCCGATGTGCGTGCCAAGATCGACGAGATCGACCGCAATATCCAGGCGCTGATTGCCGAGCGCGCCAACTTCGCGCATCAGGTCGGCAAGGCCAAGGGCAAGCTTGCGGCGGCGGTGGATTACTACCGCCCCGAGCGCGAGGCGCAGGTGCTGCGCATGGTGGTAGACCGCAACGAAGGCCCGCTCAGCGACGAAGTGCTGGTGCACGTCTACCGCGAAATCATGTCGGCGTGCCTGGCTCAGCAGGAGCCGCTGAAGATCGGTTATCTCGGCCCGGAAGGTACCTTCAGCCAGCAGGCGGTGCTCAAGCATTTCGGCCGCTCGGCGGTGGGCTTGCCGATGGCGACCATCGAAGAAGTGTTCCAGGAAGTGGAAGCCGGCAATGCCGACTTCGGCGTGGTGCCGGTGGAAAATTCGGGGCAGGGCACCATCCAGGTCACCCTGGACATGTTCCTGACCTCCAACCTGAAAATCTGCGGCGAAGTCGAGCTGCGGGTGCATCAGTACCTGCTTTCGCGCAACGGCCGGCTGGAAGATATCGAACGCATCTACGCGCATTCGCAGTCGTTCGCGCAGACCGCGGGTTGGTTGCGCTCGCATTTGCCCAAGGTGGAAAAGATCGCAGTGTCCAGCAACGCCGAAGGCGCACGCCGCGCACGCAATGCTGAAGATGCCGCGGCCATCGGCGGCGAAAGCGCAGCGCATGTGTATGGCTTGAAGAAAGTCATCATGAAGTCGATCGAGGACGACGACGACAACACCACGCGCTTCTTGGTGATCGGGCGGCAGATCTTTCCTTCGTCCGGGCACGACCGCACGTCGGTGCTGGTGTTCATCCACGACAAGCCGGGTGCGTTGTTCGACGTGCTCAGCCCATTCGCACGCCACGGCATCAGCATGAACCGCATCGAATCGCGGCCCTCGCATCAGGCCAAGTGGGAATACGGCTTCTTCATCGATCTGATCGGCCATGTCGAAGACGATGCGATGAAGCAGGCGCTGGCCGAACTGAAAGCGCACTCGGCACAGATCAAGGTGCTGGGTTCGTATCCGGTGGCCATTCCCTGAGCATCGAGGTTCGGTACGACAATCCATGCCGACGCGCCGCGGCCTTGTATTGACGGCGACGCCGCACCCTTCTTCAAGCGCATCGTCGGCGTTGGCGATGCCGCAGCCATCGGATCACATGCATGAGCAGCAGTACGCACCACTGGATTGCCCGACGCGGCACCGCACTGCAGGGCAGCCTGGCCATTCCTGGCGACAAGTCGGTTTCGCACCGCGCGGTCATGTTCGCCGCGCTCGCCGACGGCGTTTCGCAGATCGATGGGTTTCTTGAAGGCGAGGACACGCGCTCTACCGCCGCCATTTTCGCCAAGCTGGGCGTGCGCATCGAAACGCCGTCGGCGTCGCAGCGCATCGTGCACGGTGTGGGTGTAGATGGTCTGCAGCCGCCGACCGAGGTGCTGGATTGCGGCAATGCCGGCACCGGAATGCGTCTGCTGGCCGGCCTGTTGGCTGCGCAGCGCTTCGACAGCGTATTGGTGGGCGATGCGTCGTTATCCAAGCGGCCGATGCGGCGCGTGACCGGCCCGCTGGCGCAGATGGGCGCGCGGATCGAGACGCAGGACGACGGCACGCCGCCACTGCACGTACGCGGTGGGCAGGCGCTGCACGGCATCGATTTCGTCTCGCCGGTTGCCAGCGCGCAGGTCAAGTCTGCGGTGCTGCTGGCCGGTCTCTATGCGCAGGGCGAGACTTCGGTGACCGAGCCGCATCCCACCCGCGACTACACCGAGCGCATGCTGTCGGCGTTCGGCGTGGAGATCGATTTTTCGCCTGGCAAGGCCCGTCTGCGCGGTGGACAGCGTCTGCGCGCGACCGATATCGCGGTACCTGCGGATTTTTCGTCGGCTGCGTTCTTCATCGTCGCGGCCAGCGTCGTTCCCGGCTCGGAAGTGGTGCTGCGCGCGGTCGGATTGAATCCGCGCCGCACCGGGCTGCTGGCCGCGTTGCGCCTGATGGGCGCAGATATTGGCGAAGAAAACCATGCCGAACACGGCGGTGAGCCGGTCGCCGATCTGCACGTGCGTTACGCGCCATTGCGCGGTGCGCAGATTCCCGAGGCGCTGGTGCCGGACATGATCGACGAATTCCCGGCCTTGTTCGTGGCTGCCGCTGCAGCGAGCGGGCAGACCGTGGTGACCGGCGCCGCCGAATTGCGCGTCAAGGAGTCCGATCGCTTGGCGGCGATGGCCGCCGGCCTGCGCACGCTTGGCATACAGGTCGACGAAACGCCGGATGGTGCGACCATCCATGGCGGCAGCATCGGCAGCGGCGTGATCGAAAGTCATGGCGACCATCGCATTGCCATGGCGTTCGCCATTGCCGGCCAGCTATCCATGGGTCAGGTGCAGGTGACCGACGTGGCGAATGTGGCGACCTCGTTCCCGGGCTTCGACACCCTGGCACAGGACGTCGGATTCGGGCTGGAAACTGCCGGGCATCGGTAACGCGTCTATTCTCCGCCGAGTGGCTTGGCAGGGTCTGCCAGCGAGTCAGGAGGCAAACGACGGCCGCGACATCTCCACCGTTGAGGGCAAAAAGCCGCAGCGCTAAGCAAGTCCTCACCGCTGCGCGGTGAATTCCACCGGCACCTGCACGCTGCTCACCACTGCGTGGCCGTCGCGCGTGGCGGGCTCGAAGCGCCACCGACGCAAGCTCTCCATCACCGCTGCATCCAGCCGCGGGTCGTCACTCCCGCTCCGCTCGACGATGGTCACATCGCTCACCCGGCCCTGTACATCCAGTTGCAGACGTGCGGTGCGGCTGCCCTGGATGCCGGCACGCGCCACGGCGGCGGGGTAGCTCGGCATTGCGTTGCCCGGGAGCGGCTTGGCTTCTACGCTGCTGATCGCTGGGCGAGCAGGCTGGTGCGCCACCATCGTCATCGCGCGCGGGCCATCGGTCGTTGGCAGGATCTGCCGACTTTCCACCGGCAGCGGCCGCGTATCGGGAGCGAATGACTCATCGCTGTGGCGTGCCCACCACCAGCTGGGCACCACGACGAGCAGCGCCACCAACGTTGCCCACATCCAGGGGGACGCGCCGTCGCTCGCCACGTTCTGTTGCCGCTCTTGGGGGCGCCGGCCGTGTCGCGGCAACGACGATGGATGAGTGGATGAAGGATTCGAAGTGACGGACATGGCCGGCCTCCTGCGCATCTGGGGATGACGGGACCAGTCTGGTTGGCGATACCTGAGGGAGAGCTAAGGCAGCCGGTAGAGGAAGCGCTAGAGCTTGCCGGATGTTCAGCTTAGTCAAGCTGACATTGCGGCGCGGTTAAACAATATGGCGCTTCCGGCTGCGGGGCGTTCACAGAGCCTGCCACCTCAGGCCTGGATACGCGCAACGCAGTGACAAGGATCAGCTGCGAAGGGTTAGCTGCGCTTACTGCGCCGGCTTGAACTCGAATGGGATGTCCATGCTGCCAGCGACCGGCTGACCATTGCGCTGCGCCGGGTGGAAGCGCCAGTGCCGCACCGCTTCCATGGCCGCACGGTCCAGATCGCGCGAGCCGCTGCGCTGCACCAGGGTCACGCCACCGGGATTGCCGGCGGCATCCACGTCGACCCGCACCACCACATCGCCGGCATCGCCGCGACGCAGCGCAGCGGGCGGGTAGCGGGGCGGCGGCATCTGGCCCTGGATCGGTACCGGGCGATCTCCGCCAGCCACCGACGCGTTGACCGGCACGGCGCTGCCAGCGGCACCTGGCACCGCATTTTCCGGCAGCGGCGTCGGAGCGGGTGGGGCCGGTGGTGCGGTGTCCACCAGGGTGGGGGTTTCGGCTGGCGGCTTGGCCTGCGGCATGTCGCTGGCACCGTCCTGGGCGGGCAACGGTGCCGGCAGCGGCGCAATGGTGTCGTCGGTCTGCGCGCCTGCGGTCGGCTGCGCCGGCGAGGCCTTATAGAAGTCGTCCTTGCGGCCGGTGGCCCAGACCAGCAGGAACAATAGCAGGCCGGCAGCGAAGGCGATGCCGGCGATTTTCAGCGTGTGGCGGGGCAGACGCAGAACGATAGGGCGATCGGACGCGGGACGGGGCGCGGGCATAGGACTCACCTGAAGAATCGTCGCAATTCTGGCATAGCCGTAGTGAATCGATCGCAGCAGGTGACGGAACAGGCGATAATCTCGCGCTATTCCACTGACGCACATATTCCGATGCTAGATCCGGCCCTGCTTCGCCAACACCCCGCCGACCTTGCCGAGCGCCTGCGCAGCACGCGCGGTTTCTCCCTGGACACTGCGGAACTGGAGTCGCTGGAGAGCGAGCGCAAGCGTATCCAGGTGCGCACGCAGGAACTGCAGAGCCAGCGCAATTCCAAATCCAAGGCGATCGGGCAGGCCAAGGCCAAGGGCGAAGACGTGGCCGCGCTGATGGCCGAAGTGGCCGGGTTCGGCGATGAGCTCAAGGCGTCCGAAGACGCGCTGGATGCGATTCGCGCCAAGCTCGAAGGCATCGCGCTTGGCCTGCCCAATCTGCCGGCCGAGGGTGTGCCGCTTGGCAAGGACGAGAGCGAGAACCTCGAGCAATCGCGTTGGGGTACGCCGCGTCAGTTCAATTTCGCCGTCAAGGACCATGTGGAACTCGGTGCGCCGCACGGCTGGCTGGATGGCGAAACGGCAGCCAAATTGTCGGGTGCGCGGTTCACCGTGCTGCGTGGTCCGGTCGCGCGTCTGCACCGTGCGCTGGCGCAGTTCATGCTGGACCTGCATGTGGGCGAACACGGTTACGAAGAAACCAACGTGCCGCTGCTGGTCAATGCCGATTCGATGCGCGGCACCGGTCAGCTGCCGAAATTCGAAGACGATTTGTTCCAGACCGAAGTAGGCGAGTCGCGCCGTTATCTGATCCCTACCTCCGAAGTGCCGCTGACCAATATCGTGCGCGAGGAGATCGTCGACGCCGAGCGTCTGCCATTGCGCATGACCGCGCATTCGATGTGTTTCCGCGCCGAAGCCGGCAGTGGTGGCCGCGATACGCGCGGCATGATCCGCCAGCACCAGTTCGAAAAGGTGGAGCTGGTGACCGCCTGTGCGCCGGAAGACAGCGATGCCGAGCATCAGCGCATGACGCGTTGCGCCGAAGTGGTGCTGGAACAACTCGGTCTGCCGTATCGCAAGGTGCTGCTGTGCACCGGCGACATGGGGTTTTCCGCGATCAAGACCTACGATCTGGAGGTGTGGTTGCCGTCGCAGAACACCTATCGCGAAATTTCGTCCTGCTCCAATTGCGGCGATTTCCAGGCGCGGCGCATGCAGGCGCGCTGGCGCAACCCGGTCAGCGGCAAGCCGGAGTTGCTGCACACGCTCAACGGCTCGGGCACTGCCGTGGGTCGCGCGATGATCGCGGTTATGGAGAACTACCAGAATGCCGATGGCTCGATCGATGTACCGCAGGTGCTGCGTCCGTACATGGGCGGGATCGAGCGGATCGGCTGAGCGCCGCTAACAGGAGGGCGGCGCCCATCACCAGGCGGCGCGGGCGGTGTTCGGTGCGCATGTCGCGTTCGGGCACTGCGGTTGCCCGGCTAGACCCGCGCCCACCAAACGCGTGCTCGCGACGCTTTGGTAGCCGACAAATGCGAGTGTGGAGTGCAGTCTGCGTGTCTGGCGCACATCGTTTGAGGCGTTTGAGCGCGAGCTCCTTTGCTAGTGGAGATTGACGAAAAAAAACGGGACCAGCGCTGGTCCCGTTTTTCGTTTACGGCATGTCGCCGTCATGACGATCTTTCGATGCGTCGACGCATCACGCCGCACGCTTACGCGCCAACAGCAGCCTCTTCTTCAGACAGCCCGGCCAGCGCCGAGGCCAGCGCATCGGCGCGATGCTGCGGCGAATACGCCACGCCTTCTGCGCGCACGAAGCTGATGTCGTCGATGCCCAGGAAGCCCAATACCTGGCGCAGATACGGCTCCTGAAAATCGTTCGTGGGATCGGCATACAGGCCACCACGCGCGCTGGCAATGATGACGCGCTTGCCGCCGGCCAGGCCTTCCGGACCATTGGCGGTGTACTGGAAGGTGCGCCCGGCGACTGCAATGCGATCGATCCAGGCCTTGAGCGTGGAAGG
Organism: Xanthomonas cissicola; assembly: GCF_008801575.1. Classification (GTDB taxonomy): domain Bacteria; phylum Pseudomonadota; class Gammaproteobacteria; order Xanthomonadales; family Xanthomonadaceae; genus Xanthomonas; species Xanthomonas cissicola. Next base: position 16,502 of record NZ_VZPL01000072.1, read on the forward strand.
GATGGCGAAGTTGTACATCGGTGCGCCAATCACGATGACATCGGCCTGCAGGAACTGCTGCATCAACGCTTCGGCGGCCGCGGCCTCTGCCGGATCGGTCTGCGCCAGCGTTTGCGCGGTCAGATGCGGAATCGGGTCGCGGTCGAGGTCGCGATACGACACGTGCACCTCGGGATGGAGCCGGCGCTGCTGCTCCACGACGGCGGCGCTGAGTTCGCGGCTGATGGAATTGGCGCCGAGCGCGCTGGAATCGAGGTGCAGCAGTTTCATGAAGGTGACCTGTGGCAAGCGGCATCGCCGCGGAGGTGTGCAGCCTAGGTCGTTGCTCTATTGGAATAAAGGTGATTAAATATCACTTATCGTTCTATCCATGGATACATGCGCCATGCACGACCTGAATGACCTGTATTACTTCGCGATGGTGGTGGATCACGGCGGCTTTGCCGCTGCCGAGCGTGCGCTGGGCATCCCCAAATCGCGCCTGAGCCGCCGCATCAGCCAGCTCGAGACCGACCTGGGCGTGCGCTTGTTGCAGCGCTCCACGCGTCGTTTCGCGGTGACCGACGTCGGCACCAGCGTGCACCGGCATGCGCAAACCATGCTTGCCGAGGCCCAGGCCGCGCGCGAGGTGGTGGATCGTCTCAGCGCCGAGCCGCGCGGTCTTGTGCGTGTGAGCGTTCCTGTTTCGCTTGCGCAGATCCAGTTGCCCAAGTTGTTGCCGGAATTCCTAGCCAAGTATCCCAAGGTGCGGCTGCAGCTCAATATCAGCAACCGCCGCGTGGATGTCATCAACGAGGGTTACGACATTGCGCTGCGTGTGCGCTCGCGCCTGGACGACGACGGCAGCCTGGTGATGCGCAGCTTCGGCCAGGTGCAGGAACTGCTGGTTGCCAGTCCCAAATATCTGGATCGCGCCGGGCGCCCCAAGGACCCCAGCGAGCTGGCCAACCACACCACCATGAGCACCAGCGAAGACGAAGCGCATCAGCGCTGGGAGCTGCACGGCCCGAACGGCGAAATGCGCCGCGTCGATCTTCAGCCACGCCTGGCCGGCTTCGACTTCCCGCTGCTGCAGTCGATGGCGCGCGACGGCTTCGGCATCACCATGCTGCCGGAAACCGTATGCGCCGAAGCGGTGCGGAGCGGCGAGCTGGAAGTGGTGTTGCCGCACTGGTCGCTGCCGCAGGGCATCTGCCATGCCGTGTTCGCCTCGCGTCGCGGCCTGCTGCCGGCGGTGCGGGTGTTCATCGACTTCCTGGCCGAACACCTGCCCCAGGAAATCGAACGCTCGCGGCTGGATTGCGGCGGCAATTGCGCCGAACTGGCGGAAAAGCTCAAGCGTGCCGCCGGCACGGCGCCGCGCCTGGTGGTGGCCGAAGCGGGCTAAGCGTCCGTGACGAAGCTGGCCAAGGCCTAGGTTGACGGCCGAGGCTGGCCGGCATGTTGTCTGGCAGTCCCCTTGCTGTTCAGCAGTCAGTTCGCTTCAGATGTCCGGCGGGTTGCGTGCTTAGACGCCGTCGGCCGACCACACCGTGTAGCAGCCGAGCGGCATGCGTGGGCAGCACGCTGCGCCGGCCAGCGGCGGCGGTGCCACTGAGCAAAACGCGCCCGGGCATGCGAGAATGCGCGCCCGGGAGCGATCCTGGGAGAGCGGGCCGCACAGGATGTTCGTGCGGCCACAGCCAGGCCACCCGCGCGAGGCGGGTCGCCCGCGTGACATCCGATGCCTTCGGCGGTCACGCGCAGCAGCATCGGAGAGATGGCCGAGCGGTTTAAGGCACCGGTCTTGAAAACCGGCGAAGGGTCAAACCTTCCGTGGGTTCGAATCCCACTCTCTCCGCCAAGTTGGATCTAAGTTGTTGATTTTTAACAATTATTTCCAGCTTGATGAAGGTCTACGGCAGGACACAAATCGGGACACATCTCCCCCGATGCGTATCCCTCATCACCTCACTCGCTCTCCAACGGGTCACTGGGCTTTTCGTCAGCGCGTGCCTGTCGATCTGCAGCGTGTGCTCGACCGAAAGGTCATCAAACGAACCCTCCACACCAGCGAGCTTGCCAGTGCGCGTCTGCGCGCATTGCTGCTTGCCGCAGGCTATGCTCAGGCCTTCGACGTGTTGAGGGATCGACGTGTGGATAAGCTGGGCAAGAAAGACATGGAAGCCTTGGTCGAGCGTCTAGGCCATGGAGCTTCGCTTCGTGAGCTCACCTTGCATCGCACGCAAGCGCCGGATGGCACGATCATTGAGCGCTGGCAGATCGACAACGACGAAGATCTTCGGCTCTTCCGCAAGAGTCAGACCTGGGCCAATGCGGCAGAAGTCGCCGCCATCGGCGCTCTTGACCCTGGTCTTACAGTTCAACCGAAAACTTCTCTGCCGCAGGTGGCCGAGGTCATTGTTTTGTCGAAGGCGCGCGAGACTTGGTTGGCAACCATCAAGAGTCGCACCCTCCCCAAGACCTACACGATCAAGATGGCGGCTGTTGACTCGCTGGTCGCTTTTTTGGGGGCAAAGACCAAGCTCCATACGATCACGCGACCTGATTTGGCTCGCTGGTATCAGCACATGCGGGAGAAGGGTGCTTCGACACCAACACTCACAAACAAGCAAAGCTATGTGGGCGGGAATGGCGGCTTCTTTGATTGGGCGATTGCCTCTGGCTACTACCCCAAAGACGACAACCCCGCATCCGGGCATGTGAGCTACTCCGTGCGAGAGAAGCGTGCCAGGCGCAAGCTTGGGTTCAAAGCCTATGACCGTGAGCAAATCAAAACGATCTTCTCCCCGGTCAACTTCGAACGACTCTCGGCCAATGCCCGATGGGCAGCTTTGATTGGTCTTTATACGGGGGCGCGAGCATCAGAAGTCGGGCAGCTGTTGGTGGCTGATGTGTTCAAAGAGGGCAAGATCCCTTGCATCCGGATTTCGGATGAAGGCGAGCACCAGAAGGTCAAGACCGAAGTGAGTTTGCGCACGGTGCCGCTGCATCCGGATCTTTTGGCCCTAGGTTTTATGGAGTGGGTCGATACCTGTAAGACGGCTGGACACAAGCGACTGTTCCCCCAAGCGAGGGCGGACGCCAAGAATGGAGCCGGCAATTGGATCACCAAGGCGTTCAGTCGCCATCTCGCCCAGATCGGAAAAGAGTGGCCGAAGGCCAAGCGCGGCTTCCATTCACTTCGCAAGTCGGTGATCCAGGAATTGCAAGGAGCTGGGTGTCCTTCGGAGTTGCGCGCGCAGATCGTGGGTCATGAATTGGACAACGAGCACCACGCGACGTATAGCCGTGATTTCACCGTCGCAGAAAAGCTCAACGGCTTGAGCAAGCACTCTCCGGGTTTGAAATCGTTGCACTACGGCTTGAACCTCGAGCTTCTTCGCAAATGCCTTGGTGCAGACGGGGGCATGAAAGCTGTATCGTTTAAGCGTATTCGGCCAGTTCCTTAGGATGTTGCGAAAACATGCTACTAAAGCCAAAGGGTTGAGCTTGCTGACTTGACCAGACACAGCTTTGCTGCGATAAATTTCTCCCGAATAATTTGCTAATCAACCGTCAACCGATTGGAATAGTCCTGAATGACAACCGCGTCTTTGAGTGCCCTTGCCGCTGCCAAGGAAAAATTGGCAGAAGAAATTCGGAAGTTGGAAGAGCAGGAAGCTCAGCTACGCCAGCAGCAATCATCCGAAGCCTATTCGGAGATCGTCAAGCTTCTCGACCAATACGCCGAGCATCTCAGTGCAAAGCAGAAGTCCGAGATTGCGGCTCTGCTGGGCCTTGGGATAGATAAGCCGAAGAAAGCTGCTTCCACAAGGAAAGAAGTGGTGCCCAAGTATTGGCTGCCCCACAACCAAGAGACATGGTCAGGGCGTGGTCGCCCGCCTAAGGCCTTCACCATTTGGCAGGGCAGTGCGTCTTACAAGGAATGGAAAGCCAAGCATCCGGATGAGAAGTTCCCGGCTTTCCCAGGTTGAGTTTTGCAAATGCCAGAGCAAGGGATGCCCGAAAACTTGGGCACTCCTTGCTTGCTTCTATATAATTTCATGTATCGGCTTAGAAAATCGCTAGGCTACGACCAATTGGTTGCCCGCAGCATCGCCTAGACGTTGCGTTGTTTGATTTGTAATTGGGTGGTTCGGCTATTCACTGCGACGAAGTGTGATCGGACCCATGATGTGATAAATAATCGGAACTCCTCTAAATTCTCTCGGTAGCTCTGCAGCAATATTATCCAATAGATTGATTTGAAGTGCATAGCAGTTTTTCTCATTATGCCAGGTTATTCCAACGCCATTAATGCGCGCCAATCTGGAAATTTCTGATTGGGCGATATCTTTCAGCTGCTCAACTCGCTTGATTTGGTCGTTAAGGATATTGCTAATCATGGTGATTTCCTAAATCACTACGTTTAGTGCCTTGAGCACGGTTGTCAAGGGGATCGCATAAGTGATATCGAGCCCTGTATTCAATTCTTCACCGCCCGCAAATAACAGTCCTACTCCTCTGTTTTGCTTGTCATAGATGAGTGAGCCACTATCCCCGCCTGCTGAGAAATTGCCATTAGCAGAATAAGATTCGAAAACATCGCTAAAGCTTGCTACGCCATTATCCCACTCTACTGAAATATTGCCCAGGCCGAATCCTCGGGTTAAGCCGTGTGTTAAGCCAGTAGTTCGGCCATTCTTTGATACATGAATGCCAGGGCCTTGAACTTCCGCCAAGCCTTGAATTGGCTGGCCCGAGGCTAGGATGTTGCCGCTATCTTTGATCGACGGATCAATCTCTGCAATCGCCGCGTCAATATAGTTAACCGAGCCCACGGTAACGGAAATCCAATCTGCAAGGGTCGCAACTCGGTTTTTTCCAGGAACTTTTTCACTTGATCCAGGCTGTATGACAAGACTAGAACTAGATCTGTCGTCCACTAAAACGTGTGAGTTGGACAGCAGGTAACGCTTCGAGCTGTTTGGACGCTTGACGAATAGGCCAATGGTTCCTGAAGTCACATTCTCATTTGATATGCTCGCCCCAATGACCAGGGGTCTTATCAAACCCAAGTTGGCGCTTCGTGGGCTAAGGATACTCATCTGCCGATAATCAACCTCACCCCGACAGCGTGAAGTAATCTGATCGATTATTTCTCTTGCACTGGCGTCCTGTTGTTGATCGCGAACAGCTATTAAATAGTCGTCCCTGAAAAACCCCTGTCAAACCTCCATTGCCATGTTTGCGAGCCGCATAGTGCTTGAGCACGTTGAGGAACGCTCCCGCACCACCTGCAACCAGGCACGCAAAAAGGCGATCCAGCGCAGC
>NZ_VZPL01000073.1 GCF_008801575.1 Xanthomonas cissicola
CGGCCTGGCCAAAAACACCGCACACGTGCTGACCTTGTTTGCGCTCTCCAATCTGTGGATGAAGCGAAAGCAGTTGCTGCCGGCTATGGGGAGCGTGCGCCTGTAAACCAGGAAATTCCCACGGAAAGCGCCAGAAATGGCGAAATTCCAAAGATTCAAACGCCACTCTTCGGAACGACGCGACATCCCGCACTCTCAGGCCTCGTTATTCAGACCTTCCCTAGCTCAGCAAGGTTCCCAGCCGTTGCGCCGCCTGCTTCAGCGGTTCCAGCAACTGCGCCTGCATCGTCTGCAGGCTCACCCGCCCGGCCTGGGCGCCGATGTTGAGCGCGGCGATCACCTCGCCGCGCAGGTTGCGCACCGGCACGGCGACCGAGCGCAGGCCGATTTCCAGTTCCTGATCGGTCAGGCACATGCCTTCGCGGCGCGTGCGCGCCAGCACCTCCAGCAGTGCCGAGGCCTGGGTCACCGTGCGGTCGGTCCGCGGACGCAAGGTGGTACGTTCCAGATACGCCTGCAAGGTGTCGCCGGGCAGGGCGGCCAGCAACACGCGGCCCATCGAGGTGCAGTAGGCCGGCAGCCGCGTGCCGGGGCGCAGCCCGATCGACATGATGCGCACCGTTTCCGATCGCGCCACGTACAACAGGTCGTCGCCATCCAGCACGCCCAGCGAACACGACTCGTGCAACTGGTCGCGCAGCCCGTCCAGGACCGGCTGCGCGGCCGCCGTCATCGATGAAGACGCCGCGTACGCGCCGCCGATTCCCAGCACGCGCGGCAGCAACACGTAGCCACGTCCTTGCTCGCCCACATAGCCGAGCTTGGCCAGCGTATGCAGCACGCGCCGGACAGCCGCGCGCGAAATGCCGGTTTCCAGGCTGATCTGCGACATCGTCACTTCGCGCGCGTGCTGCGCGAACACGCTCAGTACCACCAGCCCGCGCCCCAGCGAGGTCATGAAGTCCGGATCGCCCTGGGCGGCGGCGATCTGCTGCATCAGCTCATGCGGCAGGCCGCGATCGCTGCCGGCCGCAACCACGGCGGCGGGACGTTTGCGGCGGCTGGAGGCGGGCTCGGGCATAGGAATGCGGCAGCGGACAGGTCCGTGCATGGTAAGCGCTCGCGCCATGGCATGCCCCGGCTCACACTCTGTGCGTGGGCATGTAAGCGCTTCACCCTGCTTGCCGCATAATCGCTGCTGGTTTGTGACGGATCGGTGCTCTTAGTCCATGAAAACCCCCAACGGCCTGCAGCCGCTGATCGACGACGGCGTCATCGACGAAGTGTTGCGACCACTGAAGAGCGGCAAGGAAGCATCCGTCTACGTGGTGAGCGCAGGCGCCGAGATCCTGTGCGCCAAGGTCTACAAGGACATGGCGCAACGCAGTTTCCAGGCGCGCGTGCAGTACCAGGAAGGCCGCAAGGTGCGTGGCAGCCGTCAGGCGCGCGCGATGGGCAAGGCCACCAAGTTCGGCCGCAAGGAAGCTGAGACCGCCTGGAAGAACACCGAAGCCGATGCGCTCTATCAACTGGTGGATGCCGGCGTGCACGTGCCCAAACCGCGCGGTTACTTCCACGGCGTGCTGCTGATGGACCTGGTCACCGATGACGCCGGTCACAGCGCACCGCGGCTGGGCGAAGTGGAACTGGAGCCCGATCAGGCGCGCGCCTTCCATGCCAGCCTGATCGGCGATGTGGTCAAGATGCTGTCGCTGGGCCTGGTGCACGGCGATCTGTCCGAATACAACGTGCTGGTTTCGCCCGATGGCCCGGTAGTGATCGACTTTCCGCAGGTGGTCAGCGCCGCCGGCAACAATGCCGCGCGCGACATGCTGCTGCGCGACGTGCACAACCTGCGCGATTGCCTTGGCCGTTTCGCGCCCGAGCTGCTGGACACCCATTACGGCGAAGAGATGTGGGCGCTGTTCGAAAAGGGCGAACTGCGCCCGGACAGCGCGCTCACCGGGCGCTTCAAATTCGACACCCGCCGCGCCGATGTACGCGCCGTCCGTGCCTCGATCGAAGATGCGCGCCAGGAAAACCTCATTCGCCAGCAAGGCCGCGAAGCCGCTGCCGAAGACAACGATTAGCAATTGCCAACAGGCCGCTGCGCCAGCTGTCAGGTCCTTAGCAGCGCAGTGGTCGCGATGCAGCGCAGCAAATTCAACGCGCGGGCTGCCGTACCTGCACCGTTGCCAAGAGGCCGATCCACGTGTGGTCGCCTATTTTCCCGGCAATCCTTGGCTTTTCGCATGCATGCCCGGCCAGCCGGTCAATCCGTTAACACTAGTTAACGATGTGAATAGTGATGATTCATAACAATCTGGCAAGCTCGACAACTGCTTATCGGAGAGTTCGTCATGTCGTTTGATCCTGATGTCGTGCGCCTGTTCGCCCAGCTTCAAGAGGCGGCGCAGCCGCCCATGGACACCCTGCCGATCGAAGGCGCGCGCGCGATGATGCGCGCGGTGGGCGCGCAGTTCGGTTTCCAGCGCCTCGAGATGGCCGAGGTACGCGATCTGCAGGCCGATGCCGCTACCGGTGTAGTGCCTTTGCGCGTGTATCGCCCCACGGGGCTCGCAACCGGCCCAGCCCCGACCTGCCTATACGTGCACGGCGGCGGCGGTCTGGTCGGCGATCTGGAGTCCCATGACGATGTGTGTCGGCAATTGGCAGCGCGCGCTGGCTGTCAGGTGCTGGCGATCCATTACCGTCTGGCCCCCGAGCACCCGGCGCCGGCCGGTGTGGAAGATGTCATCGCGACCTTGCATTGGCTGGTTGCGCACCCGGACACGGTCGGCGCCGATGTGCAGCGCCTTGCCGTCTGCGGCGACAGTATCGGCGGCGCCATGGCCGCGGTTGCCGCACTGGCCGCGCGCGATGCCGGAATCGCATTGCGTTGCCAGCTGCTGGTCTATCCGCTGACCGACGCGCGCCAGGACAGCGGCTTGTATCCATCGCGCTCGCTCAACGCCGGCCTGCCGCCGTTGACTGCGGCAGCGGTGGAATTCTTCAACCGCCATCTGCTGCCGGATATGGCGGTGGCCAACGACTGGCGTGTCTCGCCGATGCTGGCGCCGGATGTCTCCGGCGTTGCGCCTGCGCTGGTCGTGGTCTGCGACCGCGACATGCTCTACGACGAAGGCCGCGCCTATGCCGAGCGCCTGCGTGCGGCAGGAGTGGAAGTCACCCTGCATAGCTTCCCGGGCATGATCCACGGCTTCATCAACATGGGCAGCGTCTTGCGTGCCGCCGGTGAAACGCTGGACCTGGCGGCACTGACGCTACGCCAGCGCCTGCTGCCGGCGATCGAACGCAGGGCCGCCTGACGACCTGCGGCAGCCGTGCCGAGGCTCGCGCTGCCGCAACACTGGCGGTATCGCTGCAGCTTCGGTGCGTGTGGCACCGCATGCCTGTGCGCCCTGCGACAAGAAGACCTGGATGCAGGCATGCGCCTGCCCGTATGCCGGCGCCGACGGCGCTGCGCACCACGTGGACTGTCATGGTTGTCATCGGCTGTTCGTTGGCAACGCGCAGGTCTTGTCGAATCGCCCAGCATGGCGTCCGGCGTCGATTGAAACGCACTGCCTTCAACCTCGCCCTGCAACTGGGCCACGCGCACGCGGTGCTCAGAAATTGAAGCGGAACGTGGTCATCAAGACGTGGTTTTCCCGATCCACCGCACGCGTGTTGACGAACTGATTCAGGTAACCGACATCGGCGTTGGCAATGGCATTGAATTTCCAGTTGATGCCGACGAATACCCGATTCTGATCGAGACCGCGTTGCGCGCCCCATCGGGTCTGATCCAGATTGACGAACACTTCGTTGAACGCCACCCACGACAATTGCGGACTGAACCCGCTGGGGCGCACCGCGCGGATCATTTGCCGCACGCGATACCCTTCATCGTTGAAGCCTTCGCGGTGACGCTGTTCCAGGCGCGTGCGGCTGGTAATGGTGATATCGGCGATCGGATCGAATTGATATTGAAATTGCCCCCACCAGCGATTTTCGCGGTTGGATGGCTGCCCAGCCGGATGGCTGATGATGGTGTCGTAACCCATCCAGAAACTGGCCTTGGGATTGAGCCGGTAGAACACGGCAGGGCGCAAGATCAGTTGATCGAACTGTTCGCCTTCCTCGCGCCAGCGCGGATGGACATCCATGCTCCAGTACAGGTTTTCGACCGGCAGCTTGCCTTGCGCGTAGACGCTCAGCCAGTAACGCCCGTCTTCTTCGGTCTTGGCATGTGCCGGCCAACTGCATGCCACTGTCGATAGCAGCAGAGCGCAGACGCTGCGGAACATCGCCGGCAATAACGTGCTGGATACGTTCATGTGTCGAAATATGTCGTCAGTTGGCAAATCATAGCAATAACGCTCGAGCCCGCTTCGACCGTTGGGTCGGCTCAGGTCGCCTTTGCTCGCCCGCGTGTTCGCAAATCGGGACACGCCATCGTGTCGCGATGACCGGCGCGGTCGCCCGCTGTCGTCAGAGGGATGGATGCCAACGATCACTGGCGACGGGCAGGGCCCGTCGCGTCGATCACGCCACTTGGCTGCGTCGCGCGCGTTCCAGATGCACCAGCAGCAGCGAGATCGCCGCCGGGGTCATGCCGGGAATCCGTTGTGCCTGACCGATGTGCTGGGGGCGCACGCGTTCAAGTTTCTGCTGCACTTCGATCGACAGGCCGCGCACGCTGGCGTAATCGAAACCGTCCGGGATCGGCGTGGTTTCGTGACGTTGCTGACGCGCGATATCGTCGCGCTGGCGATCCAGATAACCGGCGTACTTGACCCTGATCTCGACCTGCTCGGCCACCTGCGCATCGTCCACGCCCGGGCCCAGGGTCGGCACCCGCATCAAAGTGGCGTAATTGAGTTCCGGGCGCTTGATCAGATCCAGCACGTTGGTTTCGCGGCTGACTGTCACGCCCAGCGCGTCGGCCACCTCGCGGCCCAGCGCATTGCCCGGTGTGGCCCACAGTGCAGACAGCCGCGCCGTTTCGCGTTGCACGGCCTCCTGCTTAGCGGCAAAGCGCGCCCAGCGCGCGTCGTCCACCAGGCCCATCGCACGCCCGACGCCGGTCAGGCGCGCATCGGCATTGTCCTCGCGTAGCTGCAATCGGTATTCGGCGCGGCTGGTGAACATGCGGTACGGCTCGGTGGTGCCGTGGGTAATGAGATCGTCCACCAGCACGCCCAGGTAGGCCTCATCGCGGCGCGGCGACCACGCCGGCAGCCCCTGCACGTGGCGGGCTGCGTTGAGCCCGGCGAGCAGACCCTGGGCGGCCGCCTCTTCGTAGCCAGTGGTGCCGTTGATCTGCCCGGCGAAGAACAGCCCGCCCACCGCCTTGGTCTCCAGCGAGGCCTTGAGCCCGCGCGGGTCGAAGAAGTCGTACTCGATGGCGTAGCCGGGGCGGGTGATGTGCGCGTTCGCAAAGCCGTGGATCGAGCGCACCAGTGCCAGCTGCACATCGAACGGCAGCGAGGTGGAAATACCGTTGGGATAGATCTCGGCCACTTCCAGGCCTTCGGGTTCGACGAAGATCTGGTGGCTGGTCTTCTCGGCAAAACGCACCACCTTGTCTTCGATCGACGGGCAGTAACGCGGGCCGATGCCTTCGATCTGCCCCGAATACAGCGGCGAGCGATGCAGCGCGTTGCGAATGATCTCGTGGGTTTGCTCGGTGGTCTGGGTGATCCAGCAGCTGACCTGGCGCGGATGGTCGCTGACCTGGCCCATGAACGACATCACCGGCAATGGGTCGTCGCCGGGCTGCTCGGCCATCACGCCGTAATCGAGGGTGCGCCCGTCGATCCGCGGCGGGGTGCCGGTCTTGAGCCGGTCGATCGCGAACGGGCGCTCGCGCAGGCGCGCGGCCAGCGTGGTGGCCGGCGGATCGCCCATGCGCCCGGCCGCGTACTGCGTTTGGCCGACATGGATCTTGCCGGCCAGGAACGTGCCGGCCGTCAGCACCACCGAAGGCGCTTGGAAACGCAGCCCGGTCTGGGTGATGACCCCACGCACGCTGTCGGCTTCGCTGGCGCCGTGATGAATGATCAGATCGTCCACGGCCGCCTGGAAAACGGTCAGGTTGGGCTGGGCCTCGACGATGCAGCGGATCGCAGTGCGGTACAGGTTGCGGTCGGCCTGGCAGCGCGTGGCACGCACTGCCGGCCCCTTGGAGGCGTTGAGCGTGCGCCACTGGATGCCGGCCAGATCCGCTGCGCGTGCCATCGCCCCACCGAGTGCGTCGATCTCCTTGACCAGGTGGCCCTTGCCGATCCCGCCGATGGCCGGGTTACAGCTCATCGCCCCCACCGTCTCGATGTTGTGGGTGAGCAGCAAGGTGCGCGCCCCTGCGCGTGCAGACGCAAGGGCGGCCTCGGTGCCGGCATGACCACCTCCGATCACGATGACGTCGTAGCGATAAAAGGAGTCGGACATGAACGTGGACCAGGAGCGGAAAAGGGAAAACGGCCGCGGAAGTATCGGCTGAAGGGCGGGCCAGGTCACTTGTTCGGTAGAAAATGTGATTCAAATCACATTTACAGCAAGTGACCCTCAAGTTGGCATGTTTCGTGCGGATATCCCTACTGCACCCGTCGTGGCATTGCGACATGGGCGCAAAGGCTGGAATTGGAACAGGGGCCAGCCGCGCGTGCGATGGGGTAGCGTAAGGGTCGGTAGTCGGGGGACTGCCGGCCCTTATTTTTTATGATTCCTGCGAGTTTGCGCATGCGCCCCCTGCGCTGCAGCGCCTGCTCGGCAACATCGAACAAAAACAGAAAGCCCCGGCATGCCGGGGCTTTCTGTGTTGTAGGCGCCGATATCCGACAGGGCCGGAACAGGGGGGATCCAGATTTCCCTGTCGGACATCGACATAAGTCATTCAGTGGGGCTGGCCCGGTCAAAAAATGACGTGGCGGGTCACACAGAGCACCTAGCTTGCAGCCAATCGTCAGCTGAACGCAAGCCCCCAATATCGCCAAGTGTGGGCCAGGTCGCAGTCAGCGTCCTACGGAATCTGTTCGCGTGTAGTGCGCGGTGCGGTTTGCCGCTGGATCTCGCGAATGACCCGCGGCGGTGCGCCTATACGCGGTGGCGGCCGCGACGGCGGTGCGCCGGTTGCCGGAGGGCGGTTGGGTTGTTGCGGCCGCGAGCCGCCGGGGCGCGGCCCGTTGTTGAACGAGCCGTTCGGGCGCGGCGGACGGTACTGCGGACGGCGATCGTACTGCCGGTAGTAGTAGCCGCCACCACCACGATAAACCGGGTACACCGGGTAGTCGTACAGGCCGATCGACCCGGCGCCATAGCCATACGGCAGACCGTACGGGTTGCCGTAGAAATACGGGGAGTAGCCGGGCGGATAGCGATACTGCACGGCAGGCGCACCACGGTAATAGCCGCCCGACCCACCGCCGGTGTAGTCGTAGGTTGCGCAGCCGCCCAGGGCCAACAGCCCGGCGGCGAAGATCAGACGGAATTTCATGGATGGTGCCCTCCTGCAACCATGGTGCCACTGTCGAACCGATGCATTGAATCGGTCCTTAATTGTGCGGCATTGCGACGCTTTGTCATCGATCCAGCATGCGCGGCGGTAGGCGTGCGACCCGTGAAGAGGAGGCGATACGTTAATCTTGCAGGCATGATCGAGACGGTCCCCCTTGCCCATTCCGACGTCCTGCAAGCCGCTGCGCGGATCGCGCCGCACTGCGCGCCGACACCGTTGCTGACATCGCACAGCCTGGACGCGCTCAGCAGTGCGCAGTTGTTCTTCAAGGCCGAGCATCTGCAGCGCAGTGGCGCATTCAAGTTCCGCGGTGCCTGCAATGCCGTGTGGTCGCTGCCGGATGCGCTGGCTGCGCGCGGTGTGGTCACGCATTCATCCGGCAACCACGGCGCGGCGCTGGCGCTTGCGGCACGCACGCGCGGCATCGGCTGCCATGTGGTGGTGCCCGAGGGCGCGGTGCCGGCCAAGCTCGCCAATATCTCCCGGAACGGCGCCACGTTGTGGCGTTGCGCGCCGACCATCGCGGCGCGGGAACAGATGTGCGCCGAGGTGCAGGCCGGCAGCGGCGCCACGCTGGTGCACCCGTATACCGATCGTGCAGTGATCGCCGGGCAGGGCACCGCCACGCTGGAGTTGCTGCACCAGAGCGGCGGGCTGGATGTGCTGGTGGCGCCTGTCGGCGGTGGTGGGCTGGCGGCCGGTGCCGCACTGGCGCTGCAGGCGTCGCCGGACTGCGAGCTGGTGCTGGCCGAGCCTGCCGGCGCAGCCGACACCGCGCGTTCGCTGGCGGCCGGGCAGCGGCTGGTCGATTTCGTGCCGGACACCATTTGCGACGGCCTGCGCGGCACCTTGGGCGCGCCCAACTTCGCAGTGCTGCAGCGCGCCGGTGCGCAGGTGATCACGGTGGACGATGCCGCGGTGGTGCAGGCCATGCGGCTGGTCTGGCAGTTGCTCAAGCAAGTGGTCGAGCCGTCTTCGGCGATCGCCCTGGCTGCGGTCCTGGCCCAGCCGGCACGGTTTGCCGGGCGGCGAGTGGGGCTGATCCTGTCCGGCGGCAATGTCGATCTGGACGCCTTGCCTTGGGTCGCGGCGTGAGCAGGCGCTCACGCGGGCTCGGCCTGTGGGGCTGGGGCTGGCGGTTGTGCATGCTGGCGCTGATCTGGCTGGTGGCCGTGGCAGGCTGGATCGTGTGGATCGGCGACCGCGATCAGGCCGCGCCGGCCGATGTGATCATCGTGCTGGGTGCGGCCGCCTACGATGCGCGCCCTTCGCCGGTGTTCGAAGAACGCATCCGGCACGCACTGGATCTATACGCGCAGGGCTATGCGCCGCGGCTGTTGTTCACCGGCGGCTTCGGCAACGGTGCGCGCTTTGCCGAATCGCAGGTAGCACGACGCTACGCGCTGCGCCACGGCATCCCGCCGGACGCCATCGTGATCGAGACCACCTCGCGCACCACCCGGCAGAACCTGGAACAGGCGCGCACGCTGATGGAGCGGCACGGCCTGCATCGGGCGATCATCGTCAGCGACCCACTGCACATGGCGCGTGCGCTGCGACTGAGCCAGGAACTGGGTATCGACGCGCTGGCCTCGTCCACGCCGAGCACGCGTTTTCGCAGCTTCCACACCAGCTGGCGCTTCCTGTTGCAGGAGGTGTATTACTTCCACCGCGATCTGGTGGTGCAAGGGTCGTGACCGCAGGCCTATGATGCGGCTTTCCCAGCGGCAGGTTCGAGCATGAGCGAGACCCATCGGCAACACGCCATCGGCCTGGTCCAGGCCTACTACGCAGCATTCAACCGTGGCGACTGGGACGGCATGTTGGCGTTTCTGGCCGAGGACGTCGCCCATGACCTCAACCAAGGTCCACGCGAAATCGGCCGCAACGAATTTGCCGCATTCCTGCAGCGCATGAACGACAGTTACCGCGAGCAATTGCGCGATGTGGTCGTCATCGCCAACGACGATGGCACCCGGGTCGGCGCCGAGTACGTGGTGCATGGCGTCTATCACACCACCGACGAAGGCCTGCCGGAGGCCACCGGGCAGACCTATGTGCTGGTGGGCGGTGCGTTCTTCGACGTGCGCGGCGACAAGATCACCCGCGTGACCAACTACTACAACCTGCAGGAATGGATTGCGCAGGTATCGCGCTGAGCACATCGACCGCATCGGCCAGCGCTGCGTAGGGGCGCACCTGGGCGCGATGAGGCGTTACCGGCATTACCGGCAATGCCTGGTCGCGCCCGGGTGCGCTCCTACGTGATTGGTGCGGTATCGCGGCCGGAGCTGCGCCTATGTAGGAGCACGCTTGCGCGCGATGAGGCGTTACCGGCTATGCCGGTCGCGCCAAGTGCGTTCCTAGGTGGGTGGGCGAGGGTTACAGCAGCACGATTCCGACCACCACCAGGATGAAGATGCCCCACTTGAGCACCTGGTACAGCGGGTTGTTGCGTTCCTTCAGCGCCTTGGCCTTGAGGCGTGCGGCGTAGAAATAGCGGAACACGCGATTGATGCCGCCGGTCTTGTCGCCTTCCTGATTGGGCGAGGCGCCGGCCGAGAGCAGGCTGCGGCCGACGAAGCGGTTCACCGCAGCCGCCCAGCGCCAACGCATCGGGCGTTCGATATCGCAAAACAGGATGATGCGGTCCTGGTCGGTGTCGTTGCGCGCGTAGTGGATGTAGGTTTCATCGAACATGGTCCACTCGCCATCGCGCCAGCTGTGGCGTTGCCCGTCGACGTCGATGAAGCAACGGTCGTCGTTGGGTGTGGCCAGGCCCAGGTGCAGGCGCATGGAGCCGGCGAACGGGTCGCGGTGCGGGCGTAGTTCGCTGCCCGGCGGCAGCTCGGCGAACATCGCTGCCTTGACCGTGGGAATGGACTTCAGCAAGGCGGTGGTCTGCGGACACAATTCGGCTGCCGACGGATGCGCGGTGCCGTACCACTTCAGATAGAAGCGCTTCCAGCCACGCCGGAAGAACGAATTGAAGCCGATGTCGGTATAGCCTTCAGCAGCGCGGATCTTCTGCATCTGTTGCAACGCCACCGCTTCGTCGCGGATCAGTGGCCAGCTGGCGCGCAGCGGCGCCAGCTCGGGAAATTCCTTGCCCGGGTCGATGAATGGCGTGGTCGGCACCCGCGAACACAGGTACATCAGCGTGTTGATGGGGGCCATGAAGGTGGAATGGTCCAGCAACTGCCGGCTGAGCCGGTGCCGCACGCGACCGCGGTAATGGATGTAGAGCGCCGATGCGATGAACAACGCGATGAGGAGCCACTTCAACATGGGGGAGGCCGATTGGGGGGGCGGGGGGCCGCAAACGTGATAGTGGCTGCCAAGCAGCGCACGCAGCACTGCTGCGTCGTGTCGGTAGCCACCATCGAACAAGGTGATCCGCAACAGGGAGGTGCGGCCGTTAACTTCAGAATTCTAGCAAGTCTCCGCCGAGCCTGACAGGTGAGCATGAGCGGGGGCGCAATACTCTGTGTCTCACCGGCAGTGGATGCGCGACGACCAACGTTCTGTACCGCCGCTCAGTCGATGCGGCGGCGGATCGGGATGGCGCTGACCGGCACGCTGGCGACGTCATGCCCGTGTTCGCGGATGGGCGCGCCCGGCGCCGGTGCCCAGGCATGGGCGTAGATCACCTCCCAGGAGCTGGGCAGGGTGCCGTCCGGCCGCCGCAGCGGTTCGTAGGCAGCGCTGGCGGCCGCGAAGCGACCGCGTCCGGTCAAGGTGGCACGGCGGTTGCTGAGCGCATTGGTTGCCCCCATCGCACGCAGTTCGCGCATCAGCGCGGGCAGATCGTTGTAGGTCAGGGTGAACAGGTCGCGGTCCAGCACCGGGTCGCGGAACCCGGACATCAGCAGGGCATCGCCGAATTGGGCGATCGGCGCAAAGCGGCTGACGTGCGGGGCCGGGTCGCTCTGCGCAAAGGCATCGCGCAATTCGATCAGTGTTTCCGGGCCGAAGGTGGAGCACAGCAGCAGCCCACCCGGGCGCAAAGCGCGGCGGAAACCGGCGAACACGGTCGGCAGGTCTTCCACCCACTGCAGGCACAGATTGCTGAAGATCACATCCACGCTGCCGTCGGCGACCGGTAGCGCGCGCGCATCGGCGCACACCTGCGTAAACGGCTTCCACCAGCCCGCGGCCTTGCGCGCCTGGCGCAGCATCGGCATGGCCTGATCCAGCGCGATGACCTGCGCCTTGGGCCAGCGCTTCTTGATTGCAGCGCTGGCATGGCCGGGGCCGGCGCCGACATCCAGCGCCACCTTGGGCACCTGCTCGCCCAGGTAGTCGAGCGATTCGAGCAGGCGGGTTTCCGCTTCGCGTTGAAGTGCGGCTGCGGCGGTATAGGTACTGGCGGCACGCGCAAAGGCGCGCCGGACGTGGCGGGGGTCGAAAGTACTGGTCATGGCGCCGCTATTGTCGCCCCAGGGCTAGGGCGGAGGGAATCGATGCGTGGTGCGCGACGACGCCACGCTAGAACGTGCCGGGATAGCTGCCGCCATCGATCAACAGATTCTGTCCGGTGATATAGCCGGCCTGCGCGCTGCACAGAAAGGCGCAAGCCGCACCGAACTCGTCCGGCTCGCCAAAACGCGCCGCCGGAATGCCCGCACGCTTGCGTTCGGCGACCTTGTCGGCACTGCTGCCCTGTTGCTGCGCGATGGCGGCGAAGTTGCCGCGCAGGCGGTCGGTGGCGAACTGCCCAGGCAATAGGTTGTTGATGGTGACGTTGTCGGCCACGGTGCTGCGCGCAAGCCCGGCGACGAAGCCGGTGAGGCCGGCGCGCGCGCCATTGGACAGGCCAAGGATGTCGATCGGCGCCTTCACCGCGCTGGAGGTGATGTTGACGATGCGGCCGAAGCGGCGTGCGCGCATGCCATCGACGGTGGCGCGGATCAGTTCGATCGGCGCCAGCATGTTGGCGTCTAGCGCGCGCAACCAGTCGGCGCGTTCCCACTGGCGGAAATCGCCTGGCGGCGGGCCGCCCGCGTTGTTGATCAGGATGTCGACCTGCGGGCAGGCCGCGAGTGCGGCGCTGCGCCCTTCCGGCGTGGCGATATCGGCAACCACGCTGCGCACTTCGCCAGAGCCGGGCAATGCGCGCAAGGCATCGGCGGCGTGCTCCAGTGCCTCACGGCCGCGCGCGGCGATCACCACATTGCCGCCTTCGCCGGCCAATGCACGTGCGCAGCCCAGACCCAGCCCTTTGCTTGCGGCGCAGACCAACGCCCAGCGGCCAGCGATTCCCAGATCCATGCGAGTGTCCCTCGATCAGCGATGTCGCATGATCGACGATCGGCTCATGGCACGGACGCAACGAAGCGTTGCAGTGCCTCGCTCACCTGATCTGCATGACCAAGAAACGGCGCGTGACCACCGCCAGCAATGGTGAGCGCCTGCGCGTGCGGGCTGAGCGCGGCGGCGGCATGCATGCCGGCGGCAGGCACCAGGCGATCGCGTTGCCCGGCGATCCACAGGCTGGGGCGTGCGAGCTGCGGCACGGTGCGGCGCAGATCGGTGCGTTCGAGCAGGGTGAGCCCTTGCTGCAACGCTTCCGGTGCCGGTTCGCCGCGCGCGGTGAGCGTCTCGCGCAGGCTGCGCAGTTCGCTGCGTGCATGCGCCGAGCCGAGCGTGTCCAGCGCAAGAAAACGCTCCAGCGTGCCGCGATAGTCGCGCGACAACGCCACGCCGAATTGCACGAACACCTCGCGCTGGACGGCACTCGGCCAATCGCTGCCACGCACGAAACGCGGCGTGGCGGCAATCATCGCCAACCCACGCACCTGCGGCAGGGTGGCGGCCGCATGCAGCGCAAACAGCCCGCCCAGCGACCAGCCCAGCCATACCGCCGGCGGTGTGGCGGCCGCAATTTCTGCAACCACATAGGGCAAGGCCAGCGGTGTGCTGTCGTCGCGACTGAAGCCGTGCCCGGGCAGGTCGACCAGATGCAATTGATAGTGCGGCGCCAGGCGCTCCACCAGCGGTGCGAACACGCCGCCGTGCAGTGCCCAACCGTGCAGGAGAACCAGCGCAGGCCCGTGGCCGATGACATCGATATGCATGCGCGCATTGTCGCCGATTGTGGCGTGCCGGCACGCATCGTGGGATACGCGCTGGTGATTGGAGGCACGCAGATCCGATGTTGGGTGCAGCGTCTTGGCGTCAATGCGTGGCGGCTGCACGCAGTGCGAGGATTCTCGGGGCCAGCAACGCCCATTGCGCACGCGCATGGCCGCACCAGCGCCAGCGCGCCGGCCAATGCCGGCGCCGTGCGCGCCGCACCTGGATCGCCGCCGCCAGCCAGTCGGGATCGAAGCCGTCCCAGACGCCGGCCACGCTGCGCAGATTGCCGATCAGCACCGGGTGCACCTCGTACAACAACATCGTGCGCAACTGTTCCAGGGCGAAGGGCGAGGCAGCCAGGACGCGTGCGATGCCGTCGTCGTCGCAACTGTCGCTGTCCAGGTACAGCCGCGACAACGCTTCCCACACGCGACGTTGCGCCGCCGTGGCTGTGCCTGGTGTCGCGCGTGACATGTCAGTGCCGGGGTGCAATCGGATACCGGCACGCACCGGTTGCACGGCTGGTCCAATGCAGGCAAACCATCGCGCAATGCACGGTCAGCGCGCCGTGGTCGCCTGCCACGCAGGTGCGTCGTGCGATCGCTGCATTGGCTGAGTGGCCCGCGCGTGTCTGCGTGCAGGCCAGCCACGCGCTGCCACTCGCCTCAGGCAGAGGCACGCAGCGGCTGCCGACTGACCACATCGCGCGCCTGCACGATGGCCTCGATCAGTGCCTGCACCTGCTGCGGCGTATGCAGCGCAGACAAGGTGACGCGCAAGCGCGCCTTGCCTTCGGGCACGGTGGGCGGACGAATGGCACCAACCATGAAACCTGCGTGTTCGAGCGCAGCCGACATCGCCATCACGGTTGCTTCCTCGCCGCATAGCAGCGGCTGGATCGGCGTGTCGGAGGCCATCAGTTCGAAGCCGTGCTTGCGCGCGCCATCGCGGAACGCACCGATCAATTCGACCAGGCGCGCACGCCGCCAATCGTCGCGCCGCGCCAGGCGCACGGCCGCCAGGGTGGCCGCGACCTGCGCCGGCGGCAATGCAGTGGTGTAGATGTAGGGGCGCGCAGTTTCGGCCAGATGGCGCACCAACGCCTCTTCGCCCACCACCACCGCGCCGTAGCCACCGAGCGCCTTGCCCAGGGTGACCAACTGCAACGGCACTTCGGCCACGCCCAACCCGGCATCGGCGACGCAACCGCGCCCTTGCGGACCGAGCACGCCAACACCGTGCGCGTCGTCCACATAGAACAGCGCTTGCTGCATGCGTGCCACCAGGCTCAAGGCGCGCAGCGGCGCGACATCGCCGTCCATGCTGAAAACGCCGTCTGTGGCCAGCATCGCCGCGCCTTCGGGCGCGCCCTTGAGCTGGCGCATCGCGCCTTCCACATCCAGGTGCGGATAGCGCCGCAACCGGCAACCGGCCAGCCGCGTGGCATCGAGCAGGCTGGCGTGATTGAGCCGGTCCTGCACGCAGACATCGTCTTCTTCGCTGAGCAACGCCTGTTGCACGGCCAGGTTGGCGATGAAGCCGCTGCCGAACAGCAACGCCGACGGATAGCCCAGCCATTCGGCGATTTCGCGTTCCAATGTTTCGTGCGCGGTGTGGTGCCCGCAGATCAGATGCGAGGCGGTGGCGCCGGCACCATCGCGGGCAGCGGCATCCTGCAGCGCGGCGACCACTTCGAACTGTTGCGACAAGCCTAGGTAGTCGTTGGAACAGAAACCGGTCAGCCAACGGCCGTCGATCTCCAGCCGCACGCCATCGCGCCGGCCCACCTGCCGTCGCACCCGCACCCGTTCCTGGGCCACACGCAATTTGCGCAGCGACGAAATCCGTTCGTGCAGATCGGGGCGAGCCATGGGGGCGTTCAACGGCAGGGAAGGCCGGCTAGCGTAGCGTGCCGGGCTCAGGGCGCCCAGCCGCCACCGACGACCGGTGCCGTGCGCCGGGTCAGGCGGCGTGCTCGCAGGCCGCGCTACGGGTGATCTCCGCATGGACGGTGCCGGGGTGATCGTGCTCGGCCGCATCGACGGTGACCTGCATCGGGCGCAGGCCCAGGCGCTGGAACAGGGCCTGGTCGCGCTCGGTGTCCGGGTTGCCGGTGGTGAGCAGTTTTTCGCCGTAGAAAATCGAATTGGCACCGGCCAGGAAGCACAGCGCCTGCAGTTCGTCGCTCATCGTCTCGCGGCCGGCGGACAGGCGCACCATCGATTTCGGCATGGCGATACGGGCAACGGCGATCATGCGCACGAACTCGAACGGATCCAGCTGCTGGGTGCCGTGCAGCGGAGTACCGGGTACCTGCACCAGCTGGTTGATCGGCACCGAATCCGGATGCGCCGGCAGCGTGGCCAGCGCCAGCAGCAGGCCGATGCGGTGTTCGCGGGTTTCGCCCATGCCGACGATGCCGCCGCAGCAGGTCTTCAGGCCGACATCGCGCACATGCTCCAGCGTGTTCAGGCGGTCCTGATACTGGCGGGTGTGGATGATCGAGTCGTAGTAATCCGGCGCGGTGTCCAGATTGTGGTTGTAGTAGTCCAGCCCGGCGTCCTTGAGCGCACGCGCCTGGCCGGCGTCGAGCATGCCGAGCGTGGCGCAGGTTTCCAGGCCCATGGCCTTCACCTCGCGGATCATGGCGGCCACCTTGGGGATGTCGCGCTCCTTGGGCGAGCGCCAGGCGGCGCCCATGCAGAAGCGCGAGGCGCCGGCGGCCTTGGCCTGGCGCGCCTTGGCGACGACCTCTTCGGTCTCCATGAGCTTCTGCGCGCTCACGCCTGTGTCGTAGCGCTGCGCCTGCGGGCAATACGCGCAGTCTTCCGGGCAGCCGCCGGTCTTGACCGAGAGCAAGGTGGACACCTGCACTTGCGCCGGATCGAAGTGCGCGCGATGCACGCTGGCCGCGCGGTGCAGCAGCTCCGGAAACGGCAGATCGAACAGCGCCTGCAGCTCTTTGCGATCCCAGTCATGGCGGACGACAACAGACATCGGAGTTTCCTGACAGTCAGCGGCTTGGAAGCCAGGCAGTCTGGTGAGCATGCAAGAGACTGTCAACTTCAATCAGGTCCGATCGGTTTACAGATGGCCGCAGCGGGTGCTGCGACTGTTGCTGCCGAGCCTGTGCCTGGTCTGCGCGGAGGCCGGCACGCCCGACGGCGATCTATGCCCTGCATGTCGCGCCGCCTTGCCCGATCATGGCCACGCCTGCCTGTGCTGCGCCACGCAGCTGTTCGCCTCCGACGCGGTGGTGCTGTGCGGGCAGTGCCTGCAGCACCCACCAGCGCTGCAGCGGGTGCATGCCTGTTTTACCTATCGCTGGCCGGTGGATGGGCTGCTGCGGCGGTTCAAGTTCCATCAGGACCTGGCGGCCGGCCGCCTGCTGAGCGAACTGATGGCCCGGCGCTGCGTGGGGCTGCCGCGCCCGCAGGCATTGGTACCGGTAAGCCTGCACCGGCAGCGCCTGCGCCAGCGCGGTTACGACCAGGCGCTGGAGCTGGCCCGACCGCTGGGCCGCGCGCTGCAGCTGCCGTGCCAGCCGTTGCTGCGCCGGGTTCGCGCGACCGCACCGCAATCCGAACTGGATGCGGCCGAGCGGCAGCGCAATCTGCGCGATGCGTTCGAGGTCCGCGGCGCCTTGCCGGCGCATGTGGCCTTGGTGGACGACGTGATGACGACCGGCGCGACGCTCCACGCCGCGGCCAAGGCCTTGCGCAAGGCGGGTGTTCAACGGGTGGATGCCTGGGTCTGCGCGCGGGTGCCGTGATCTAGCCGGCGGCCGCCGGGTGCGCGAGGCTTCGCCCGCACCCTCACCCCAGCCTCTCTCCCGCAGGAGACGGGCTCTTTGTCCGACGGCACAGCGCGATGGATGGCGATGCGGCTTCGGCGGGTGGATGGCCAGAAGAGATTGAGGAATAGAGCAGTTGAAGCTGGTGGCGGGCTTGAATCCTTGCTCGCAATTTCAAGGTCTGACCTTCAATCGACGAATTTCCCATCCCCAATCCCCAATCCCGAATCTAACGCCCTGCCACCGCCACTGCGATGCCGACGAAGATCGCCAGGCCAACCCAGTTGTTGTGCAGGAAGGCGCGGAAGCAGGGGCCGCGCTCGCGGTGGCGGGCGATGCGGAATTCGTAGGCGACCAGCAGCGCTGCAGCGCCCAGGCCGGCCCAGTACGCCACACCGAGAGTAGCGCGCAGGCCGACCATTACCAGCGTCGCGGCCATCAGCGCATACAGGATGCCTTGCGCGATCAGATCGAATCTGCCGAACAGGATGGCGGTGGACTTGCTGCCCATGCGGATATCGTCGTCGCGGTCGACCATGGCGTACCAGGTGTCGTAGGCGGTGGCCCACAGGATGTTGGCGGCATACAGCAGCCAGCCCAGCAACGGCACGCTGCCTTGCACGGCGGCGAAGGCCATCGGGATGCCCCAGCCGAACGCCATGCCCAGATAGACCTGCGGCAGGTGGGTATGGCGCTTGAGATAGGGGTAGCTGGCGGCCAGGAAGACGCCGGGCACGCTCAGCATCACGGTCAGCCAGTTGAGCGTGAGCACCAGCGCGAAGGCCACCAGCATCAGCGCCACGAATACCCATAATGCCTCGCGCCCGGAGACCGCGCCGGTGGCCAGCGGACGCGATTTGGTGCGCTCCACGTGCGGATCCAGCCAGCGGTCGGCGTAATCGTTGATCACGCAACCGGCCGAGCGGGTCAGCCACACCCCGGCGGTGAACACGAAGAGCGTCCACAGCGGCGGCAGGCCGTCGGCGGCCAGCCACAACGCCCACCAGGTGGGCCAGAGCAGCAGCAGGCTTCCGATCGGGCGGTCGCCGCGGACCAGCTTCCAGTACTGGCCCAATCGCTGCGGCCACGTCAGCGCGCGCGCTGCGGGCAGTTGTTCGACACCATGCTTGCTCATGCGGCAAAGGGTAGCAGCGCGGCTTGGCCGTGGTCATGTGCGGGGTGGGCGCTGCCCGGGCGGCAATCCTGGGAAAGCCCTGCGTCCGCGATGGCAGGCTGTTCACGGGTGCGGCTGGCCTGAACGACGTGGTCGCAAGCGGCTAAGCCGGACGTTGGCGCAGTCAGGCGTGCGGCGGGTATGCGGCTACAACGCAAGCTCGGCAGTGACCGCGCTCGGGTGCGTGCTCAACCGCACGGTCAGGCTGGTGACGTTGAGCGGGCTTGCGTTCTGCAGACTACCGCTTGAGACGGCGACACCGTTGCACGGCCTGGATCCGGTGCGCTCGAACCTGGGCATCCGGTTGCGACCCACCGACTGCCCGGGCCGAGAGGCCGGTGTCATGACGTCTCCAGTGACGCCGTGGCTCACCCAGGTCCCGCGCCGCCCGGCCCCATCACGCGCATACCGGCTGTTCTGGCATAATGCGCGGCCAGGCGCTCGTAGCTCAGCCGGATAGAGTAGTGGCTTCCGAAGCCATTGGTCGGGGGTTCGAATCCCTCCGGGCGCACCAAATTCCGTTCCAGGCGTGTCCTGGGATGAACAAAAGCCCTCGAGAGATCGGGGGCTTTTTGTTGTCTGTACATCGAAAGGTCTATCCGGATCCATTGGCATCCGGACTGGTCGGGCCACAGATGGGAGCACCAGCCCTCAACGCAGACGCGCAGCGGATAGATGCCCCATGCAGTCAAGCGGCTTCATGGAACGCTTCAACGACAGCGAACAACGCGGCGTTCTGGATATGCACGGGTTCCGCGGCGTGAGCGAAGCGATCAAACAGACCGGCCGACGCTTGGCTGGTTGCTGGCATCCAATAAAGACTGCATGGGCTCGGCGGGCAAACACCCGCCGAGCTCTGCGATCAACATCGCCAGCATGCCTGCCGTTTAAAGTGCCGGGCGCGATATCACCGGTCTCCAGGGTCTAACGGATGTCCCATTCCCTGAGCAGTACACGGGCTCGCTGCTCGATGAAGCGGTTCGCGTTGGCCTGCGCACGTTCGGACTCCTGCTTGGCCTCTGCGTCCCCGATGCCACCCTGCTGCGCTTCTTCGAACTGCGCCATCGTCCACGTGATCGCCGCATCCTGCGCCGCTTGTCCCTCCACATCGTGCATGGAAATATAGGCCTTCAATGGCGGCCACATCTCCACACGCCCGGTGAGTTTATTCCTGCTGCGCAGCAGCCTCTCCCTGGGCAGCCCCAAGTCTGGATTTTGCAGGGCGTCCTGCAGCAGGCCCAGTGCAGTCTGGTGGTCCTGCGTGTGCATGAGCTTGTGCTTGAGCATCTCGGAAAACGCGGTTTTGGCGTCTCCTCGCACGGCGGGCCCGAAACCGCCCACATGCGTCATGCCATCCATGTTGAGCGTCTTGACGGTGTGGTCGCTCAAAAATTGGCCGAAGCTGCTGCGAAATTCGGGTGAGCGAATGGCCTCGGCCACCACCTGGTCCAGCAGGGGCATGTCGGCCGGCGTGATGGATGCGCCGAAGATCCTGGCAGTTTGCGCCAAGCCTTGCGTCCACTTGTCAAAACGCTCACCCAGGTCGGCATCGACAGTGCGCAGCACGCGCGCGAACTCGGGGACGCGGTTCCAGGACGACCCAGCCTGTTGCGCCGCCGGCACGGGCGCGCGCCGCCTTCTCTCGGCCAGTCGCTGTGCCGCGCGCTGTGCCTCGCGCGCAGCGCGCTCCGGGTCGCGGATCTGCAGCAATTGGCCTGCCAGATGATCCGGCACCTTGATATCGCACTGAGCGGGCAGTCGGGCCAGCGACTGCGGAAGAGTCTGCAGGCCGGTGCCGCGCAGGTCCAGCAGTTGCAACTGAGCGAGATCCCCCACGCTGTCGGGTAGTTGCTGGAGCGCGGCGCAATCTTTGAGCGAGAGTTCCGTCAAGCCGTGCAGTTGACCGATGTCCTCGGGCAAATGCGCCAGCCGGCGGTTGGACGACAGGGTGAGTTTTTCCAGCCGATGCAGCTGGGTGAGGCTGCCAGGAAGCTGCTCCAGCTCGGAGTTCGATGCCACCTCCAGCGACCTGAGCCCCTGCATGAGACCGATGTTTTCAGGCAACTCGCGAAAATGCGACGAGCGCAACATACGCAACTCGGTCAATCGGCTCAGTTCAACGATGCTGGCCGGCAGCCGCGCATAGTGCCCGCCTCCTAGGGAAGCTCTGAACAACGCACCACAGATACGCGACACTACCCGCCTCATCATGTAGAGGATCATCTATGCAGCTGACGTTCGGTGACGCTGAGGGCCTGGGCAAGCGCAAGCAGACCCGGCGCGAGAT
>NZ_VZPL01000074.1 GCF_008801575.1 Xanthomonas cissicola
ACTGTTCCGTCGCTTGAAAGGCTACCGCCGGATTTTCTCGCGCTTCGAGAAGCTGGATGTCATGTTCCTTGGATTCCTCAGCTTCGTCCTAGTCGTTGATGGGCTTCGGATGTGTTAACAGGCCCTAGTCCCGGATGCCGGGCTTTACCACGATGGCGGGCAATGCCACCGGTTAACCAGATGCGGTAGAACCCTGCCACCGGCAACGGTGTCTGGCACGCTTGCAGGTGGATGGCAGGCGATCGATACGACGCGAACAAGCCGTACCGATCGCCCGTCTGCCAGTCATGCCATCACGCAGTTACCCCGGCTCAGGCGCGCAGGGCGCGCGGCAGCCACAGCGACAACTCAGGGAAAAACGCCACGATCAACAGCACGCACAACGCCGCCAGCCAGAACGGCCAGATGGTGCGCATGCTTTGCGCGATGGTGATCTGCCCGATGGAGGTGCCGATGAACAACACCGATCCGATCGGCGGCGTGATCAGGCCGATACCGCCGGCCAACACCATCACCAGGCCGAAGTGGATGGGGTCGATGCCGTAGGCCTTGACCACCGGCAGGA
Source organism: Xanthomonas cissicola (assembly GCF_008801575.1). Taxonomy (GTDB): domain Bacteria; phylum Pseudomonadota; class Gammaproteobacteria; order Xanthomonadales; family Xanthomonadaceae; genus Xanthomonas; species Xanthomonas cissicola. Next base: position 566 of record NZ_VZPL01000074.1, read on the forward strand.
AGATCGGCGTGCAGATCAGGATCTTCGGCGCCAGGTCCATGAACATGCCCAGCAACAGCAGCATCACCACGATCATCAGCAGCACCGTGTTCTTGCTGTCGGCAATGGCCTGCAGGAACTTCACCGCCGCTGCAGGTACCTGCAGATAGGCCAGCAACCAGCCGAACACAGCAGCGGTGGCGATCACGAACAGGATCACGCCGGTGGTGCGCGCCGCATGCGTCACCGCAGCGAAGAACTCGGCCCAACGCAATTGGCGATACAACAACGCGGTGACGATCAATGCGTACACCACTGCAATGGCGGCGCTTTCCACCGCGGTGAAGATGCCGGCGCGAATCCCGATGAAGATCAACCCGACCAGCCCCAGGCCGGGCAGCGCGCCGATCAGGCGCAAGGCCACCGCACGCCAACCAGGAAAGGCTTCGGTGCCGTAGCCGCGATGACGCGCCACCGCATAGCCGGTCACCATCATCGCGGCGGTCATCAACAACGCGGGGAAGATGCCGGCCGCGAACAGATCGGCAATCGACAAGCCGCCACCAGCCGCGGCCGAGAACAGGATCAGGTTATGCGAAGGCGGCACCAGCAAGGCCACCAGCGCAGCGGTCATGCTCACATTGACCGCGTAATCGCGGTCGTAACCGCGCTTGATCATCTGTGGAATCATGGTGCCGCCGACTGCCGAGACATCGGCAATCGCCGAGCCGGAGACGCCGCCGAAGAACAGCGACGACAGCACGCTGACTTGGCCCAGGCCACCGCGGACACGCCCGACCAAGGACGAGGCCAACGCGATCAAGCGTTCGGAAATGCCACCGCGCAGCATCAGCTCGCCGGCGAAGATAAACAGCGGAATCGCAATCAACGACGCCGAGCCGCTGCCGGCGGAAATCTGCTGCACCAGCACCACCGTGGGCAGGTCCAAATACAGCAGCGTGGCCAGCGCCGCCGCGCCCAGGGCGTAGGCCACCGGCACGCCGATCAGCAGCAGCACCACGAAGGTGCCCAACAACATGGCGATGCCCATCAGCGCACTCCTCCGACATGGACCGGGCGCAGCACGCGCCACAACTTGAACACGGCAAACAGCACCATCAGCGCACCGCCGATCGACAGCGGCAGGTAGTTGATGCTCTGCGGCATCTGCGCACCGGCCATCTTGATATCCAGCCCGTCGACCAGCAGTGCCGCGCTCCACCATGCCAGCACCGCACCGATGGAGAGGATCATCAGCGGGCGGATCACTTCGAACATCTTGCGCACCAGCGGCGGCATGTGGTCGCCCAGCAGGTAGAAGCCGAAGTGGCGGTTGGTATGCACGCCGGCCGCCGCGCCCAGGCTCAGTGCGGTGCTCAGCAGCAACAGGGTCACCGGTTCGGTCCAGCTGGGCGAGTCGTTGAGCACATAGCGGGTGAACACCTGCCAGCCCTGCACGACCACCAGGCCCAGCAGCGCCAATGAGGCCACGCCCACGGCGATATCGGAAACGCGGTCCAGCGCACGTTGCAACGGCGCGACCGGGACGGCAACAGTCTCGGGTTCGGTCATCGGGACACCTCTATGCGAAATCGCGGATGCGGCGGTACAGGGTTTCGATCTCCGGCTGCTTGCGGTATTCGGCCAACAGCGGCGCAGCGGCAGCGCGGAATGCCGGCATGTCGACCTGATTGAGCTTCACGCCGTAGTCGATCACCTGCTTGCGCGCCACCGTCTCGGAGGCGTCCCACAAGTTGCGCATCACCGGCACCGAGGCGCGCGCCAGTTCCACCACCAGGCCGCGGTCGGCCGCGCTCAGCGATTGAAAACTCTGGCGCGACATCACCAGGATGTCCGGCGCGTAGGAATGCTCGCTCTGCGACCAGTAATGCGCGGCTTCGAAATGCCGGCTGGACTGAAAGCTGCGCATGTTGTTTTCCGCACCGTCGATCATGTGCGTTTCCATCGCCGAAAACGTTTCGCCCAGCGACATCGGCGTGGGGTTGGCGCCCAGCATGCGCATCAACTTGAGGAAGATGTCCGACGAAGCCACCCGCAATTTCAGGCCCTTGAGATCTTCCGGGCGGTGCAGCGGATGCTTGGTGTTGTAGAAGCAGCGCGCGCCAGAATCGTAGATGGCAAGCCCGACCAGATCGCGCTGCTCGAAGCTGCGCAGCACGCTGTCGCCGACATGCCCGTCGATGGCGCGACGCAGATGCGGTACCGAGTCGAACACATACGGCAGGCACAGCGCTTGAGTGAGCGGGAAGGTGTTGTTCAACGCGCCGGAATACACACGGGTGATGTCGATGGCGCCGAAGCGCGCCATGTCGATCGCCTCCGATTCGCGGCCCAGCTGGCCGGAGTGGTACTGGCGCAGCTTGAGCCGGCCATTGGTGCGTTCTTCCAGTTGCTTGCCGAACCAGCGCACCGCTTCCACGGTGGGGTAATCGCCGACGTGCACGTCGGTGGCGGTGAGCAACTGCCCGCCGGGAACCGGCGTGGTGGCGCCGGCACCCCACCAGGGGGCGGCGGCAGCGGCGCCGAGCCCGGCACCGAGAAAATGTCTGCGTGTGATCATTGGCGCTCTCCCAAGCGTCTGGTCACGGGGACCGCCGTCAACTGGCGGACACAGCCGTACAGGAAATATCGCCGATGCCGGCGAAGCGAATCAGGGCACGCTGCCCCACTTCGATGTCGTGGATACCGGTGGCATTGCCGGTGGCAATCAGATCACCGCGCTTGAGCGGACGCCCGCGCTGTGCCGAACGGCTGAGCGCGAATGCGTAGGCCGCGCGCAGCCCGCCCGGCAACGTGGTGGCCCCACCGGTGCCGACCACCTTTTCGTCGATCAGCGTCTGGGCAGTGAGCGCAGCCTCGTCGCGCGCCAGCCAATCGGTCACTTCCGGGCCCAGAATCAGGCCGTTGTTGTTGCCGAAGTCCGAAATCACCACCCGCGGGCCCAACTGGTTGATGGTGGCCAGCGGGCTGCTGGCGATTTCCACCCCGATGAACAACGTGGCCGGCAGCTGTGCGGCCTGCTCCGGGGTGAAGTGGGTCTGATCGGCCGGGGCATCGGCACCGAGCATCAGGACATATTCGGCTTCCACTGCGCCGAAGCCGCCTTCATAGATCGGGAATTCGGTTGTTCCACCGGTAGCATTCCAGAGCTTGTGCGAGAAGATCGGGCCCAGCAGGCGCTCGTCGCCCGATGCATCGCGGCGCTCGGCGGCGATGTAGCCCACCTTCCAGCCGACCACCTGGTCGTCCCACTGGCTGATGGCGATATCCTGCACCTGGTAGGCGGTGAGCAGATCGTCGGGGATCTGCCCTGGAAAGTCCGGCAGCGATGCCCCTGCACGGCGTGCCTCCACAAAGCGCTGGGCGATCTGCGACAGCGAGGATGTGGAGGATGGTGGGGTGGCGGCGTCGTTGCTCAAGGGTGTCTCCCTGATAGGTGTTTTTGTTGCACTGCCAATCGACAGTGGCACGGTGTGCTGTATATGGTAAACCGGTGTCATTGGCAATGTGCACTGCGGCAATTGTGGTCGCGGTGACGAAGTGGCCCTGGGAGGGGTGAATGCAACAGACACGCCAAACGCATGCGTTGACCGCACTTTCGCGCGCCACGCGACATGGCCTGGCGGTCCTTGTGCTGGGCGCGCTGCTGGCCGGCCCGGCGCCGGCGGCCGAGCGACCGAGCGACCGAGCGCCGATACTGCCGCCGAACAAGCCAGCCGGATCGCGCTATGGCCAACGCCGCTGGCACCGGGGGATACGGCGCTGCCGCAACCGCAGCGCATCGTCGAGCGCAGCAGCGAGCCGACGCAGCCGGATCGCTACATCCAGCAGGTCAGTACGCCGTATCTGGTGGTCTACCGGCCCAAACAGCCCAACGGCACCGCCCTGCTGGTCACGCCTGGTGGCGGCTACCAACGCATCGTGCTGGACAACGAGGGCAGCGCGCTGGTGCCCGGCTTTGTCGACGTCGCCGGCATCACCCTGTTCGTGCTGCGCTACCGGCTGCCGGGCGAAGGCCACCCGAACGGCGCCGACGTGCCGCTGGCCGATGCGCAACGTGCCTTGCGGCTGATCCGCGCCAATGCGGCGCGCTATGGCATCGATGCGCAGCGCGTGGGCGTGATGGGCTTTTCGGCCGGCGGCCATGTCGCCGCCAGCCTGGGCACGCGCTACGCCGCGCAGGTGTATCCGCCCATCGACGCGGCCGATGCACTGAGCGCACGACCGGACTTCCAGTTGCTGATCTACCCGGTGATCGACATGGACAGCGCCAACGCGCACAAAGGCTCACGCGAACGCCTGCTCGGCAGCGCCCCGAGCCAGGCGCAGGTGCAGGCCTATTCGCCACAGCTGCACGTGGACGCGCGCACGCCACCTACCTTTCTGCTGCATGCGCAGGACGACAGCGTGGTGCCGGTGCGCAACAGCCTGCTGATGCACGATGCGCTGCTACGCGCTGGTGTGCCCAGCGAGCTGCACGTATTCCCGCAGGGCGGCCATGGCTTCGGTACCGCCAGCGGTAGCGGCAGCGGTCTTACCGTGTCCGCATGGCCGCAGCTGGCGCAAGCCTGGATCGCGCATGTCGCCAAGCCCGCACCGACACCTACACCTACACCGCGAAGGAGATGGCGCGATGACAACCCAAGCCACTCCTGACACGCGACGCCGCACGTTGCTGCGTGGTGGCCTGCTCGCGACTGCGGCAGCAACGCTTCCCGGCTTCGCTGCCGCGGCCGTACTTGCGCCGCCACGCGACCATGGCGCGCCGCTGGCACGCGTGCGTGGCGGCGCGCTGCGCGGCTACCGCGACCAGGGCGTCTGCGTGTTCAAGGGCATCCCCTATGGCGGCGACACCGCTTCGCGACGCTTCCAGGCACCGCTGCAGGAAACGCCGTGGCACCACGTGCGCGATGCCAGCGGTTTCGGTGCAGCGGCGCCACAGCCCAAGGCCAGCGAGCCCACCAGTGAGGACTGCCTGTTCCTCAATGTGTGGACACCCGGCCTGCGCGATGGCGGCAAGCGGCCGGTGTTGTTCTATATCCACGGCGGCGGCTACACCACCGGCTCCGGCAGCGATCCGCTCTACGATGGCGTGCGCCTGTGCAAGCGCGGCGATGTGGTGGTGGTCACCGTCAATCACCGGCTCAACCTGTTCGGCTATCTGTCGCTGGCGCAGCTGGGCGATGCCAGTTTCGCCGACTCCGGCAATGCGGGGCAGTTGGACCTGATCCAGGCGCTGCAGTGGGTGCGCCAGCACGCGGCCGAATTCGGCGGCGACGCCGGCAATGTCACGGTGTTTGGGCAATCGGGCGGTGGCGCCAAAATCGCCACGCTGATGGCGATGCCGGCCGCGCGCGGGCTATTTCATCGCGCCTGGACCATGAGCGGGCAACAGGTCACCGTGGCCGGGCCGCGTGCGGCCACCCAGCGCGCGCAGCTGCTGCTGGACGCGTTGAAGATTTCGCCAAGCGAGATCGCGCGCATGCGCACGCTGCCTGTGGCCCAACTGCTGGCCGCCGCGCACGTGCGCGACCCGTCGCGGGTGGAAAGCACGGCGCTGTATTTCGGCCCGGTGCTGGATGCGCGCAACGTGCCGGTGCATCCGTTCTGGCCGACTGCGCCGGTGCAGTCGGCACGTATTCCGATGGTGATCGGCAATACGCGCGATGAAACACGCGGCTTTCTCGGCAACGATGCGAAGAACTTCGCGCTGAGTTGGGACGAATTGCCGGCCAGGCTGGAGGCGCAGCAATACGTGGACCTGTTGCCGCAGGTGGTCATTGCCGAATATCGGCGGCTCTATCCGCAGTACACGCCGTCGCAGGTGTTCTTCGCAGCCACCACCGCCGGCCGCTCGTGGCGCGGCGCTGTTGAAGAAGCCCAAGCGCGTGCCAGTCAGGGCGCGCCCACCTGGGTCTATCAACTGGATTGGGGTTCGCCGCTGGATGGCGGCAAGTTCGGCGCCTTCCATACCTTGGATATTCCGCTGGTGTTCGACAACGTGCGCCAGCCGGGCTCGCGCACCGGCGATGGTGCCGATGCGCAGCGCATGGCCGAGCAGATGAGCGAAGCGCTGCTTGCGTTTGCGCGGCAGGGCGACCCCAATCGTCGCGGCGCGCCGTACTGGAAACCGTATTCCTTGAAACGGCGCGAAACGCTGGTGTTCGACACGCCAAGCCGGCTGGAACTGGATCCGCGTGGTGGCGAGCGCCTGTTGTATCAACAAGCGCCGTTCATTCAACGCGGGACGTTTTGATTGCCATGCAGCGCGAACACCCTACGCTGCGCGCGGGCTCAGCCCTCAACGCGCCGCGGGCACCGGCGCGTCTGCCTCGATCACGCCTTCGCGCTTGAGCGCCTCCCACACCGCCGACGGAATCGCCACCCGCATCGAGCTCGCATTGGCACGTGCCTGCTCGGCCGTGCGCGCACCGGGAATCACGGCCGACACCACCTGCGGGGCCGCAGCAAATTGTAGCGCGACGGTGCGTAGATCCACGCCGTGCCGGTCGCAGATGGCCAGCGCTTTGTGCCGCTTGGCAGGCGCCCATGGCGGAATGGTGCCGTCGTAGAGATAACGCTCGCGCCCGGCCAGATAGCCAGCCAACAGCGGTGCACCGACCACAACCGAGGCGCCGTGCTTTGCGATCTTCGGGAAGGTGTCATGCAAGGCCTGCGCATGGTCGAGCAGCGAGTACTGGCAGGCGAGCAGGAAGATGTCCGGGTCGGCTTCTTCGATTGCGCGCAAGGCCGGCTCAGGACGATTGACGCCAAAGCCCCAGGCCTTGATCAAGCCCTCCTTGCGCATCTTGGTCAGCTCCGGCATCGCGCCCTTCACCGCCTCGGCGAACCGCTGCTCCCACGGCATGCCCAGGTCTTTTTCGTTCTCTGGCGAGAGATCGTGGATATACGCGATGTCGATCTGCGACACACCCAGACGCTGCAGGCTGTCTTCGATCGAGCGCCGCACCCCGGACGCGCTGTAGTCGTAGCGATAGTCGAACGGCGACGGTTGCTGCCACATCGTCTTGGGCGGCGTGTCGGTCGCGGTGAGCAAGCGCCCGACCTTGGTCGACAACACGTAATCGTCGGCCGGATGGTTGTGCAAATGATGGCCGGTGCGTCGCTCCGACAAGCCCAACCCGTACCAAGGCGAGGTATCGAAATACCGCACGCCCGATTCCCACACCGCTGCCAGCGTCTGCTCGCTCTGTGCGTCGGTGGCAGGCGCAAAGCCATTACCGATCGCCACGCCACCGAAGCCGAGGCGACTGCCAGGCCGGTAGCGTCCGCCCTTGACGAGCGGATTGGTCGGCAATGCGCCCGCATCGGTTTTCCCGCGCGTGGGCATCACGCTGCCGGGTGCCGACGATTGCGCCATCAACGGCGCAGCGGCCAATGCCGCAGTACCGGCCGCGGCAGCAGAAAGGAATTGGCGACGTGTATTCATGGGAATTCCTTGCAACAACGTGGTCCACGAGCATGGCCCCGCCGGTGTGCATGCCAAGTCAGCGAACTCAGCCTTGGGCTTCAAACCAGTGCCAATGGCTGCACGTGCGCACGTGGCGCGCCATCGCCCAGCCACAGCGTGGCCACGCTGATCGGCAGACTGAAACGACGCGGCCCGGCGCTGCCCGGATTGAGATACAGCACCCCATCGTGCATGTGCACCAGCGGCTTGTGCGAATGGCCGCTGATGACGACGTCGGCCTGCACCTGCGGTGCCAGCGTCTTCAGATCGTGCAGCACATGGATGCGCACGCCATCGATCTGCAGATCCAGCGTCTGCGGTAGGCCCGCCGCCCAGGGCTTGTCATCGATATTGCCTGCGATGGCATGCAGCGGTGCCAGTGCCCGCAATGCCTCAAGCACCTGCGGCGTGCCAACATCGCCGGCATGGATGATGTGCGCACAGCCCTCGAGCGCGGCAAGCGCTTCGGGCCGAAGCAGGCCGTGCGTATCGGAGATCACGCCGATCCGCGTGCCGGTGCCCGTCTGGCCATCACCGCGTTTGCGCGTGATCATCGAGACGACCTGCTGCTGGATGATCTGTTGCGAAACTCCCGGCCTGGAGAGATCAATGCCATCACGGTCGAGTGGGAGTGCAGGAATGCAGGCGATGCCAGCGCATGACCCACACCGTCAACGACAGCTGGATGCATGACGCAGCTACCGCCTCCCACCGGGCCAGTTGCCCGGTGAGAGGCGCAGGGGGGGCATCAGCCATACGGCGTCAGCACGATGGCGCCCAGCGGTGGTAACAGCAGCGGCAGCGATTGCGCGTGCCCATGCATGGATTGCTGCTCGGCGGTGACGCTGCCGCCATTGCCCAGGTTGCTGCCGCCGTAGATGCCGGCGTCGCTATTGAACACCTCGCGCCACTGGCCGCCTTGTGGCACACCGATGCGATAAGCGTGTTGCACGACCGGGGTGAAGTTGATCACCACCAGCACCGGTGCGTCGCCGCGTTTGCCCTTGCGCAGAAACGCAACCACGCTGTTGCCGGCATCGTCGCCCACCACCCAGGCGAACCCGGACGGATCGTCGTCGTGCGCGTGGAGCGCCGGGTATTGGACATACAGCCGGTTCAAATCGCGCACCAGCGTCTGCACTCCACGATGGCGAGGGTCGTCGAGCAAATGCCACGGCAGGCCGGCGTCGTGATTCCACTCGGTCGGCTGGCCGAATTCGCAGCCCATGAACAGCAACTTGCGTCCCGGGTGGGTGAACATGAAACCCAGGTACGCGCGCAGGTTGGCGAAGCGTTGCCAATCGTCGCCCGGCATGCGGCCCAGCAACGAACCCTTGCCGTGCACCACTTCGTCGTGCGAGATCGGCAGCACGAAGCGCTCCGAATACGCATAGACCATGCTGAAAGTCAGCTCACCATGATGGTAGCGGCGATAGATCGGGTCCAGCCCGGCGTAATGCAGGGTGTCGTGCATCCAGCCCATGTTCCACTTGTAGTGAAAGCCCAGGCCGCCGTGCGCCACCTCGACGGTGACACCGGGAAACGCAGTGGATTCTTCGGCAATCATTACCGCGCCCGAGGTGTGCTCGCGCACCACCTCGTTGAGCCGGCGCAGGAATGCGATGGTCTCGTAGTTCTCGCGCCCGCCGTGGATGTTGGGTATCCACTCGCCGGCGTTGCGGCTGTAATCGCGGTACAGCATCGAGGCCACCGCATCCACGCGCAGGCCGTCCACGTGATAGCGCTGCAGAAATTCCATCGCACTGGCGATCAGGAACCCGGACACCTCGCGGCGGCCGTGGTTGTAGATCAGCGTATTCCAGTCGCGGTGGAAGCCTTCGCGCGGGTCGGCATGCTCGTACAGCGCGGTGCCGTCGAAATGCGCCAGCCCGTGCGCATCGGTGGGAAAGTGCGCCGGCACCCAGTCGACGATCACGCCGATGCCTTCGCGATGGCAGCGGTCGACAAAGCGCGCAAATCCATCGGGCGTGCCGAAGCGCGCAGTGGGCGCGAACAGGCCCAGTGGTTGATAACCCCATGAACCGCCGAACGGATGCTCGCTCACCGGCATCAACTCGACATGGGTGAAGCCCATGTCGGCCACGTACGGGATCAGGCGGTCGGCCAGCCCATCCCAATCCAGATCAACCCCTGCTTCGCGCAACCACGAGCTGGCGTGGATCTCGTAGATGCTCATCGGCGCGTCGTGGGCCTGGCGACGCGCACGCGTGGCCATCCAGCCGTCGTCGCTCCACTGATGCGGCGTGGGATCGGCCACGATGGACGCAGTGCCCGGCGCAAGCTCCGCGCGGCGCGCCACCGGGTCGGCCTTGGCCGGCAACTCGTGCCCGTGCGGACCACGCAGCTGGTACTTGTAATGCGCGCCGGGGCCGACGTCGGGCACGAACAATTCCCACACGCCGGACTGATGCCGCAGCCGCATCGGATGACGGCGCGCGTCCCAGCTGTTGAAGTCGCCCACCACCGCCACGCGCGAGGCATTCGGTGCCCAGACGGCAAAGCGCGTGCCGCGTACGCCCTCCACCTCGACCACGTTGGCGCCCAGCGCGTCGGCCAGCTGCAGATGGTGGCCTTCGCTGATCAGGTGCAGGTCGAAGTCGCTGAGCTGCGGGCCGAACGCATACGGGTCTGCGGTCTCCTGCTCGCCACCGGGCCAGCCGATGCGCAGGCGATACCCGCCGTGCGCCGGCAACTCGCCGGCAAACAGGCCCGGCTCCGGGCCGGCGTCCAGCGCCACCACCCGCCCATCGTCGAGCACCGCACTGACGCGGTCGGCGCCGGGTAGATAGGTGCGCAACAAGCGCCCCTTGTCGGACGGGTGCGCACCCAAGACCGCAAACGCGTCGCCTTGGCGCGCTTCTGCCAGGGCGCGTACCACGCCGGAATCCCATCGATTGCTCACTGCTGTCATTACTCCACTCATCATGTGTCTCCTGCACCGGCGCGTGCGCGTTGCAGGATGCGTCGCAAGCCTTCGATCGGCACCATCAGCCACCCTGGGCGATTGGCCGCTTCATAACGCACTTCGTAGCAAGCCTTCTCCACCAGGAACAACAAGGTGGCTGCATTGAACGCCGCTGGCGCAATCCACGGATGGGCGCTGGCGTCGAGCACGGCATGGTAAGCGTCCAGGAAGGCTTGTGTGGAGCGGCGGCGGAATTGCACCAGGAATTGGTCCAGATGCGTATCCACACCAACACCGGCGCGGGCGGCGGTGCCTTCCTCGCCACGTGCCGACACTTCGCTGGCGTAATCGAGCGAGCGCAGGAAGCCTGCAACATCGCGCAGCGGGCTGGCCTTGGCGCGGCGTTCGGCCAGCGGCTTGGCCGGCTCGCCTTCGAAGTCGATCAGCACCACATCGTCGAAGGCCACCAGGATCTGGCCCAGGTGAAAATCGCCGTGCACGCGCGTGAGCAAGGAGTCGGCCAGCACGCTCGGCGCCTTGGCGAGCATGGCATCCAGCTGCGGGCGCTGCGCCAACACCGCCTCCAGCGCCTCGCGTTCGGCACTGTCTTCGCTGCCGGCCAAGCGTGCGTTGACGGTCTCCCACATCTCTTCGACCTGGCGTCCCACGCCGGCCACCACGTCGTTGGCGGTGGGCAGGTCGATGCGTTGCGGCGCGAAGTCGGCATCGTCGGTGCCGCGCGACAGCGCTTCGTGCAATTCGGCCAGCCGTTTGCCCACCACGGCGGCGAAGGCATCGTAGCCGGCGACCGCTTCGGCGCGCGCTTCGTCGGTCTGCGCAGTGGCGTATTCGTCGAAGCTGCGCGCCAGATGGTCCAGCGTCCAGCGCCAGGCATCGCCCTGGTTGCGGATGAAGCCCTGCAACAACCCGATGGTGGTGACGGTGCCCTGCCCGTCGATCCGGCTGACGCTGCCCAGCAGCGGCGCGGCATTGGCGTAGCCCATCTCGGTCAGGCGGCGGCCGATCTCGATCTCCGGGTTGGCGCCCACGGCCACATGCCGCAGCAGCTTGAACACGGCCTTGTCGGCGACCACCAGCGAGCTGTTGCTCTGTTCGGCCGACAACCAGCGGATTTCCGGATCCTGCGGGATGTCCAGCGTTGCCAGTGCCGGCGTGGCTTCGAAGCAGACCTGCCCCTGTTGGGCGACATCGTCGCCGTCGCAGAAGTCCAGCGCCGCATGGCTGCGCAGCGCATCGATCACACCGCGCACCATGGGCTTGAGCGCAAACGCGTCGGTGAGATAGCCCACCTCGCGGCCCTGGCGCACGCGCGCCAGCGCCAGCTGCTCGGCCAGCGTGCTCGGCTGCTCGCGCTCCCACACGATGCCCACCGGCAGCATGTAACGCTCGTGGCGGCCGTCTTCCAGCTCTACCTCCAGTTCCAGCAGCGTCATGGGCTCATCGCCTGGCAGCGGCGTACGGCGCGCGATGCGCACGCTGCGCAGCGCCTGGTCCTTGGCCGAGAACCAACGCCGTGCCGACAGCCACGCCGGCAGGATTTCGCCTTCCAGCGTGGGCAGATGCGGCAGTAATGCGGCGCTTTCGTCGGCATCGCTGCGCAGCACCAGCGTGCGGTAATCCGGCAGCGGCACCGGGCTGGGCACATGCCAATCCGGCAAGGTGCCTTCGCTGACCAGCTGGAAGGCATAGAAACCGAACGGCGGCACCGTGAGCAGATAGGTCAACCGACCGATCGGCGGAAAGCTGCCGCCACCGATGATGTCCACCGGCACGCGACCTTCGAACTCGGACAGATCCAGCTCCACCGCCTGCAGCGTGTGCGAGAGGTTGGCCACGCACAACACGGTTTCATCCTGATAGCAGCGCAAGTAGGCGAGCATGCGGCGGTTGCCCGGGTACAGGAAGCGCAAGCTGCCGCAGCCGAAGGCCTGGTAGCGCTTGCGCACGCTGAGCACGCGGCGGGTCCAGGTCAGCAGCGAATGCTGGTCGCGGATCTGCGCTTCCACATTCACCGCCTGGAAGCCATACAGCGGATCCATCACCGGCGGCAGCACCAGCTGCGCCGGGTCGGCACGCGAGAAACCGCCGTTGCGGTCGATCGACCACTGCATTGGCGTGCGCACGCCATCGCGGTCGCCCAGATGGATGTTGTCGCCCATACCGATTTCGTCGCCGTAATACAGCACCGGCGTGCCAGGCATGGTCAGCAGCAACGAAGTCATCAACTCGATACGGCGGCGGTCGCGCTCCAGCAGCGGCGCCAGGCGGCGCCGAATGCCGAGATTGATACGCGCGCGGCGATCGGCGGCGTAGGTCTGCCACAGATAATCGCGTTCCGAATCGGTGACCATTTCCAGCGTCAACTCATCGTGGTTGCGCAGGAAGATCGCCCACTGGCAGCTCTCCGGAATCTCCGGGGTCTGGCGCATGATGTCGGTGATGGGGAAGCGGTCTTCGCGCGCGATCGCCATATACATGCGCGGCATCAGCGGGAAGTGGAACGCCATGTGGCATTCGTCGGCGTTCTGGCCGAAGTATTGCTGGGTGTCTTCCGGCCACATGTTGGCTTCTGCCAGCAGCATGCGGTCGGGATATTCGGCATCCAGCGTGGCGCGGATCTTGCGCAGGATGGCGTGGGTTTCGGGCAGGTTTTCGTTGGAAGTGCCGGCGCGCTCGATCAGGTACGGCACCGCGTCCAGACGCAGGCCATCCACGCCGCGATCCAGCCAGAAACGCATCACTTCCAGCACCGCGTCCAGCACCGCCGGGTTATCGAAGTTCAGGTCCGGCTGATGCGAATAGAAGCGGTGCCAGAAGTACTGCCCGGCCACCGGGTCCCAGGTCCAGTTGGATTTTTCGGTATCGCAGAAGATGATCCGCGTGCCTTCGTATTCCTGATCGGTGTCCGACCAGACGTAGAAGTCGCGCTCGGGCGAGCCGGCTGGCGCATTGCGTGCGCGCTGAAACCAGAGATGCTGATCGGAGGTGTGGTTGATCACCAGCTCGGTGACGATGCGGATGCCACGCGCATGCGCATGCGCCACCAATTGCTCGAAGTCTTCGATGCTGCCGTAATCCGGGTGCACCGCCATGTACTCGGCGATGTCGTAGCCGTCATCGCGGCGCGGGCTGGGATAGAACGGCAGCAGCCAGATGGTGTCCACGCCAAGCTCGGCGATGTAATCCAGCTTGGAAATCAGCCCCGGAAAATCGCCGATGCCATCGTCGTTGGAATCGAAGAACGACTTGACGTGCACCTGGTAGATGATCGCGTCCTTGTACCAACGCTGGTCGGCGACCACGGCCGACTGCTCTGCGTCGGCTTGTAACGATGCCACTGCATTCATGCGACCTCTCCTGCGCGGATGCGCCATAACGCGAACGGTCGCGTTGCCTCTAGACGAATGTGTTGATATTTGCCGTGCCACGCGAAACGATGGCCATCCCACAGATCCTCCACGGCAACGCTGGCGTGATCGGGCAGGCCCAGTTCCCACAACGGGATTTCGATATCGGCGTCCTGCCCGGCGTGCGGGTCCAGATTGATCGCCACCAGCACCATGCTGCGGCTGCGCGACAGGTAACCGGCATCCAGGAATTTGCCGTAGTACAGCACCTGGTCGTTATGCGCCTGGTAGAAGCGCGTGCCCAGATGCGACTGCAGTTCCGGATGCATGCGGCGCAGTTGGTTGAAGCGGGTGATCTCCTCGACGATGTCGCCGGGCACGCGTTCGGGCCATGCGCGCAGCTGGAATTTTTCCGAGTCCAGATACTCTTCCTTGCCAGGCGCCAGCGGTGTGGCTTCGCAGAGCTCGAAGCCCTGGTACATCCCCCATAAACCCGACAGCGTGGTGGCCAGCGCGGCGCGGATCAGATGGCCATTGCGCCCGCTGGTCTGCAGGAACAGCGGGTTGATGTCGGGCGTATTGACGAAGAAATGCGGGCGGAAACATTCGCGCGGCACGCCGTCGTTCAACTCTTCCACGTACGCCTGCAGCTCGTGCTTGTGGTTGCGCCAGGTGAAGTAGGTGTAGGACTGCGAGAAGCCGCACTTGGCCAGCCGGTACATCATCTTCGGCCGCGTGAAGGCTTCGGAGAGAAACACCACATCCGGGCGCCGGCCGCGCACATCGGCAATCAGCCACTCCCAGAACGGAAACGGCTTGGTGTGCGGGTTGTCGACACGGAACAGCGTGACGCCTTCGTTGACCCAGAACAGCACCGCGTTGCGCAGCGTATTCCACAGGTCCGGCACCGCGCCGCTGGCGTAGAAATCGACGTTGACGATGTCCTGGTACTTCTTGGGCGGGTTCTCTGCGTACGGAATCGAGCCATCGGCGCGCCAGGTGAACCAATCCTTGTGCTCCTTCAGCCAGGGGTGGTCCGGCGCGCACTGGATGGCGAAATCCAGCGCCACTTCCAGGCCCTGTGCGCGCGCGGCCTGGATCAGGCGGCGAAAGCCTTCCAGCCCACCGAGTTCGGCGTGGACTTCGGTATGCCCACCATCGGTCGCGCCGATCGCATACGGGCTGCCGGGCTCGCCTTCCACCGCCGTGACCGAGTTATTGCGGCCCTTGCGGTTATTCAGGCCGATCGGATGGATCGGCGGCATGTACAGCACGTCGAAGTTCATCGCGCGGATGTGCGGCAAGCGCTTGATGACGTCATCGAACGTGCCATGCCGGCTCGCATCGCCACTTTGCGAACGCGGAAACAGTTCGTACCAACTGGAAAAGTGCGCCGCGCGGCGCTCGGATTCCACCCGGAAGGTGACCGGATATTCCGAGCGGAACGGCTTGTCGTCGGCCAGCGCCATCGCCTGCGCGGTATCCGGCTCCAGCACGATGGCCAGCTGCTGCAGGGGTTCGCTCTGCGCACCGATGCGGGTGAGCACGGTCTGCAAGCGCTCGGCCAGCGCACCGTCGCTGCGCGCCTGTGCGGCCTGCACTGCCGCAACCGCCTCCTGCACATCGACCGGCAGCACTGTATTTGCGCCACGTTTCTTTTCCAGATCCGCATGCAAGGTGGCGAAGACGTCGCGCCAGGCTTCCACGCGAAATTCGTAGGTGCCGATGCGTTCCAACGGAAACTCGGCGCGCCAACGGTCGTTGCCCAACGCACGCATTGGCGCGCTGGCCCAGGCCTTGGCGTCGGCCGGACGCCACAGCACTGCCACCGCGATGCGGTCATGCCCATCGCAAAATGCGTCGGCCTCCACACAAATGCGGTCGCCCACCGTGCGCTTGACTGGAAAACGGCCGTTATCCACCGACGGGGTCACCGACTCGATGCACACGCGCGGCCACGTGCCGGCGGTCTGCGCACGCGGGCGCATGCGCGGCACTGCCAGCACATGGCGCGCCGGCACGCTGCGATACACGCGCACCTCGCCCGGCTCCAGCGCCTCCAGCGTGGCGCCGGACAAGGTGCGGCCATCTTCGGCCACCAAGGCCTCGGCATCGCCGAGCAGCCGCAACAGGTCTGAAGCCGGCACCGGCACCACGTGCTGGGTGTCGCCATTGATCAATAACAGGGAGGGCAAGCCGCCCAGCGGCTCGATCGCCACCGCGGTGAGCCCGGTCGCCTCCCGCAGCAGCGGGCGCAACCGCATGCCTGCATTGCTGGTTGGCAGTCCGTCGGTGGCGCAGATCGACGATGGCAATGCCGACAGGTGCGCATCGTCCAGCAACCATGCCCCGCCCAATGCCAGCGCCAGTTGCCAGTGCTGCTCGGGCGCCGCGGCGCGCTTGCCATCGGGCGCATCCAGCACCGCAACGACCTGCGCGGCCAACGCGCGCAGTGCACTGTCTTCGTCGAAGAACCAGCTGCCGCGACCATCCCACCAGGCAAGCGAGGAAAACGCCGCATCGAACCCGGCACCGGCCAGCTGCTGCAGTGCCTCCAGCCCCAGGCCCGGCGTCCATGCCGCAAACACCACCTCCGGCGCCTGCGCGTGCACGCGCGCGATCAACTCGCGCCAGCGCTGTACAGGCACCTGCTGCGGCTGCAACAGACGGAAGCCACCAACGCCCTGGCTCACCCACTCCAACAGGCGCGCACTCCACCACTCCACCAGCGCCGCACCTTCCTGCGCGTAGGCGAAGCGCGCTTCGGCCACCTCCGGCGTGGCACGCGGCTGCCGCGGGTCCGGGACCGCCGTACTGCGCGCCCGGAACCACTGCGGGTTGTCGCGCACCACCGCACTGGCGCCGCCCACTTCGTCCAGGCGCACATCGATCAACAGCTTCACGCCCGCGCTGTGCGCCGCCTGCACGGCATCTTGCAGGCGCTGCGCCTGCGTCTGGGCGCCGGCCGCGGGCTCGATCAGACGGCCTTCGGCATCGCGTTCGAAGGGTGCCGCCATCACCACGTAATCGCAGCCAGCCTCACGCGCCGCCACGCAGCGCTGCTCCAGCCCGTTCGCGTCCTTCAGTGCTTCATTGAGAACACAGATGCGCATGGCGCCCCCTCAGCAGGCAACGGCGCGCACGCGCACCGTCACGTGGGAAGCCAGCGGACGCGTGCCACGTGGCAGTCTTGCGAGACTTTGCTCACCGCGCGCCGCACCACCATCCCTACGTACCGAACCTAGCCGTATTGACGCTTGCCGGCACGCTGCCCGACCGACCCTGCCACCCGTGACTGCACTCATGCGCGACTCCGCAACGATTCTTGACCCATGCAGTCAAGCACCCCCCCTGCGAATTTCATGTGTCGGTGGAATTGACGAAAATCAAACAAGCGCGGCTGTGGGGCGTGCGCACGGCATCTCCCATTGCCGTTGGCGATCGAATGCGCTGCCGGGTGACAGGTGCCACGTAGGGAAGGCCGACCAACACGATGCAGGCCGATAGCTGGACCAACCAAGGAGTGCATCAGCTAGGTCGGCGCCACCAAGGCGGGCGCGTCTCGCCGACCGATCGCATTGGGTCGAGCAAGTAACTTCAGTATCAGACCCGCCGCATCGGCAGACCTCAATTCCATGGGACACAGCGCTTGAGCGATACCAAGGAAAACCGCGTGCTCCGCTGCACTCGCGCTGCGTGCTCGTCTGATGACAATGAACCACCAAAACCATTTCATTGATTAACTTTTCAGCTGATCTGCCAGGCAACTTTCCCTGCATTTCGCCACCGACATGCTTGGCCGCTGTGCGTGGATTGCACAGATGCACTCTCAAGACGGGTTACCCGCTTGGCCCGCTTTTTTTTGTTCGTGGTGAGCCCACGTTTCAAAACCGGCCCCTAGGCCATGCAATCACGTGCAGATCACCGCCAGATTGACAACGTGCTGTCGAATTAAACAACGGCAACCGTATGCAGACCGACAACCAGCATGTCCGCGAATTGGCGTTGGCAGTGTTCGCGGCGAATGGCCGCCTGGTCAGCGCTGGCAACGCGCTGGTTGCCCATCTGGGGCTCACCAGTGCGTGGTGGCAAGTGCTGGCCGCGCTGCGTTACGCACCAGCGCCGCTACCCGCGGCTTCGATCGCGCGCAACATGGGCCTCACCCGGCAGGCAGTGCAGCGCATCGTCGATGTACTAGCCGAGCATGGACTGGTCGAGTTCCAGCCGAACCCGCAGCACCTACGCGCCAAGCTCGTTGCCCTTACCCGCGCAGGCATCAAGGCCGTCAGCGGCGCTGAAAACGCCGTTGCCCCCGTCGATCAAGCCATTGCGGGCAAGATCGGCATCGATCGCATCCGCGATGCCGTCCGCACGCTTGAAGAGATGAGCGCCGTCATCTCGGAGTATCTGGGTGATGCGCCCAGCGCTATCGGTTCCATCGTCAAACTGCAGGAGTAACGCAATCATGATTCTGGTATCAGGTGCCACGGGCGGTATCGGCGGCGAACTGCGCAGGCTCTTGCAGGAAGCAGGCACGCCGTTTCGCGCAATGTGCCGCAAGCAGGAGCAGGTAGATGACCTGCAACGGAAGGACGTGGATGCCGTGCTGGGCGACTTCGACACACCCGAAACGCTGCAAGGCGCAATGCAGGGCTGCCACACGCTGTTTCTCATCACCCCGCCCACACCCGGACAGGTGGTCCAGGAGACGGCCGCCATCGATGCGGCCAAGCGTGCCGGCATCGGCCGAATCGTGAAAGTGTCGGCATCCGATTGCAACGTGCGCTCACCGGTGCCGTGGGCGAAATCGCATGCGCTGATCGACCACCACCTGCGTGCGTCAGGCATCGCGTGGACCATCCTCAAGCCCACCGCGTACATGCAGAATTTCCTGTGGTTCAAGGATCCGATTGCCAAGGGCGCGTTCCCGATGGCAGCCGGCCGCGGCAGCGTGTCCTGGATCGACACCCGCGACATCGCGCGCGTGGCCGCGACGGTGCTGACCGAAGAAGGCCACGCAGGCGCAACCTATTTCCTCACTGGTCCTGAGACGCTCGACATGCAAGCGGCAACCTCGCGTCTATCGCAAGTCATCGGGCGTAAGGTGCGTTATCTCGACCTGCCAACGCCGGTGTTTCGCGTATTGATGCGTGCGACCGGCAACTCGCCGTGGATGGCCAAGGGCCTGACCGTGCAATTCGCAGATGTGGTGGCAGGCCATCATGACATCGATCCCACGTTCGAGATCGAGCGGCTCACCGGGAAGCGGCCGCATACATTCGATGACTTTGTTCGCGACCATCGGCAGGTGTTTGTTGGGTAGCCCCCTGACAACTGGGTTGGGTTGACTGCGCAGCAGGCCGACCCTGTTCTTACCGCCGGCAGATGGAAACACTGAGAGACGAGCTCTTCATTGAACCGCATCGCCGATTAGGTTCACCTTAAGTTAGTCGTGACGCCCTTTAAGGAAGGTCTGAATAACGAGGCCTGAGAGTGCGGGATGTCGCGTCGTTCCGAAGAGTGGCGTTTGAATCTTTGGAATTTCGCCATTTCTGGCGCTTTCCGTGGGAATTTCCTGGTTTACAGGCGCACGCTCCCCATAGCCGGCAGCAACTGCTTTCGCTTCATCCACAGATTGGAGAGCGCAAACAAGGTCAGCACGTGTGCGGTGTTTTTGGCCAGGCCG
>NZ_VZPL01000075.1 GCF_008801575.1 Xanthomonas cissicola
ATCTCGCGCCGGGTCTGCTTGCGCTTGCCCAGGCCCTCAGCGTCACCGAACGTCAGCTGCATAGATGATCCTCTACATGATGAGGCGGGTAGTGTCGCGTATCTGTGGTGCGTTGTTCAGAGCTTCCCTAGAGCTAGAGCAGCGCTGGTGTTTGGGTGGTTGTTCGTTTGGCGTGTTGCGCGGCTGCGCGGTAGGGAGGCGGCGTTATCGGTCGGTGACGCGGCGAGGGCACCGGCAGGCGCAGGGCGCTACCAGGCGTATGCGGAGGGGCTTGTCATGCTGACCAACATCATCCGGTTTGCAATTGCGCAACGTTGGTTGATGCTGGCGTTGACAGGCGTGCTGATTGCGATCGGGGCGTGGAGTTTTTCGCGCTTGCCGATCGATGCAACACCCGACATCACCAACGTGCAGGTGCAGGTCAATACCGCAGCGCCGGGCTATTCGCCGCTGGAATCCGAGCAGAGGATAACGTTTCCGTTGGAGACGGTGCTGGCGGGCTTGCCGGGTCTGGAATCCACGCGCTCGCTGTCGCGCTATGGCTTGTCGCAGGTCACCGCGGTCTTCGCCGATGGCACCGATCTGTATTTCGCGCGGCAACAGGTGGCCGAACGTCTGCAGCAGGTCAAGTCGCAATTGCCCGCCGATCTGGAGCCGCAGCTGGGACCGATTGCTACCGGCCTGGGCGAGATCTTCATGTACACGGTCGAGGCCAAGCCGAATGCGCGCAAGCCCGATGGCAGTGCATGGACGGCGACCGATCTGCGCACCTTGCAGGATTGGGTGGTGCGCCCGCAGCTACGCAACGTGCCGGGCGTCACCGAGGTCAACACCATCGGCGGCTATGCGCGGCAGATCCATATCACGCCCGATCCGGCGCGCCTGGTCGCGTTGGGATTTACCCTGGACGACGTTGCCCGAGCGGTCGAGTCCAACAACCGCAACATCGGCGCCGGCTATATCGAACGTAACGGCCAACAGTTTCTGGTGCGGGTGCCGGGGCAGGTGGAGGACATCGCGCAGATCGGCGCGGTTGTGCTGGATCGGCGCGCCGGCGTGCCGATCCGCGTGCGCGATGTGGCGCAGGTTGGCGAGGGGCGCGAGTTGCGCACCGGCGCCGCCACCCAGGACGGGAGCGAAGTGGTGCTCGGCACGGTCTTCATGCTCGTCGGTGCCAATAGCCGCACCGTGGCGCAGGCCGCTGCGCAGCGGCTGGAAGTGGCCAACGCCAGCTTGCCGGCCGGTGTTCAGGCGGTGCCGGTGTACGACCGCACCGCGTTGGTGGACCGGACCATCGTCACCGTCGCCAAGAACCTGATCGAAGGCGCGTTGCTGGTGATCGTGGTGTTGTTCCTGTTGCTGGGCAATGTGCGCGCAGCGTTGATCACGGCTGCTGTGATTCCGTTGGCGATGCTGTTCACGCTCACCGGCATGGTGCGTGGTGGCGTGTCCGGCAATCTGATGAGTCTTGGCGCGCTGGATTTCGGTTTGATCGTCGATGGCGCGGTGATCATCGTGGAGAACTGCCTGCGCCGCTTTGGCGACGCGCAACGTCGGCTGGGGCGCGTACTCGAACGCGATGAGCGTTTCGAGCTCACTGCCGAAGCCACTGCCGAGGTGATCCGCCCCAGCCTGTTCGGCCTGGGCATCATCACTGCGGTGTATCTGCCGGTGTTCGCGCTCACCGGTATCGAAGGCAAGATGTTCCACCCGATGGCGATCACCGTGGTGCTGGCACTGACCGGCGCGATGCTGTTGTCGCTGACCTTCGTGCCTGCAGCGATTGCGTTGCTGCTCGGCGGCAAGGTGGCCGAGCACGAAAATCGCGCGATGCGCTGGGCGCGCGGCGTCTATGCGCCATTGCTCGATCGGGCGCTTCGGCACAGCCGCTGGGTGGGCATTGCAGCGCTTGCGACGGTGGCGCTGTGCGCGGTATTGGCCACGCGTCTGGGGAGCGAGTTCATCCCCAACCTGGACGAAGGCGATGTTGCGCTGCATGCCTTGCGCATTCCCGGCACCAGCCTGGAACAGGCCATCACCATGCAATCCACGCTGGAAAAGCGCATCAAGCAGTTTCCGGAGGTGGCGCATGTGTTCGGCAAGCTCGGTACTGCTGAAGTGGCCACCGACCCGATGCCGCCATCGGTCGCCGACACGTTCCTGATCATGCATCCGCGCGCGCAGTGGCCGGATCCGCGCAAGCCCAAGGCGCAGTTGCTGGCCGAAATCGAGGAGGCGGTGAAGCAGTTGCCGGGAAACAATTACGAGTTCACCCAGCCGATCCAGATGCGCATGAACGAGCTGATTTCCGGCGTGCGTGCGGATGTGGCGATCAAGGTGTACGGCGACGATCTGGACACGCTGGTCAGGCTCGGGCAGCGCGTGCAGGAAATCGCCAGCGCGGTGCCGGGCGCGGCCGATGTGAGCCTGGAACAGGCCACCGGCCTGCCGATGCTGGCGGTGGTACCCGATCGCGCCGCGCTGGCCGGCTACGGGCTCAATCCCGGTGTGGTGCAGGACACCGTGGCCGCGGCAGTGGGCGGACAGGAGGCCGGACAATTGTTCGAAGGCGACCGGCGCTTCGACATCGTGGTGCGCCTGCCGGAATCTCTGCGCCAGGACCCCACTGCGCTGGCCGATCTGCCGATCCCGCTGCGTGGCGATGGCGAGCGTGCCGATGCGGACGAGTCCAGCCGCGCGGCAGGCTGGCGCAGTGGCGAGCCGATCACCGTGCCGCTGCGCGAGGTCGCCAAGATCGACACCGTGCTGGGGCCCAACCAGATCAACCGCGAAGACGGCAAGCGCCGCATCGTGATCACCGCGAACGTGCGCGATCGCGATCTGGGGAGCTTCGTGGCCGAGGTGCGGCAGCGCGTGCAGACGCAGGTCAAGCTGCCCACCGGGTACTGGATCGGCTACGGCGGCACCTTCGAGCAGCTGATCTCCGCCAGCCAGCGCCTGGCCTGGGTGGTGCCGGGCACCTTGGTGCTGATCTTCGGGCTGCTGTATTGGTCCTTCGGCTCGCTGCGCGATGCGCTGGTGGTGTTCAGCGGCGTGCCGCTGGCGCTGACCGGCGGCGTGCTGGCCTTGGCCCTGCGCGTGCTGGCCTTGTCGATTTCCGCCGGCGTCGGCTTTATTGCGTTGTCGGGCGTGGCGGTGCTCAACGGCCTGGTGATGATCGCCTTCGTGCGCAGCCTGCGCGCTGACGGCATGCCGCTGGAGCGGGCATTGCGCGAAGGCGCGCTGGCGCGGTTGCGACCGGTGCTGATGACCGCCCTGGTGGCCGCGCTGGGCTTTGTGCCGATGGCCTTCAACGTCGGCGCCGGTGCCGAAGTGCAGCGCCCGCTGGCCACGGTGGTGATCGGCGGCATCGTCTCCTCCACCCTGCTCACCCTGCTGGTGTTGCCGGTGCTGTATCGCTGGTTGCATCGGCAGCGGGCGCCCCGTCGGGAGCGTGGAGCGCCTGAGTAGCGGGCGTCACGCGGGCGCACGGCGTGGTTGGCCGTGTACGCCGCCATGCGGATGATCGCGCGATCAGGCAGTGAGCCCGACCTGCAATCGTCCGCGACCAGGCAGGCTTGGGTCCGATGCGTGGCCCGGCCCGGTCCTGGGTCCGCTAAGTGCTTGCGGCACATAGGAAAGCCGTGCATAATGCGCGGCTCGCTGTGCCCGGATCGCTCCGGATGGCGGTACCCAGCGCAATGGGGTTGCCGGCCTGTTCCAGCGTAAGTTCTTGATTCCCAACGTTGCGTGACAGCCCTGGCGCTGTCGGGGCCGCCGCTCCCCAGGCTATGGGTGGCAATTCATTTATCGAGGTGCGTAATGTCCCGCGTATGCCAAGTGTCCGGCAAGCGTGTGCAGACGGGTAACAACGTCTCCCACGCAAACAACAGAACCCGTCGTCGCTTCCTGCCCAACCTGCACGAGCGTCGCTTCTGGGTTGCCAGCGAAAACCGCTGGGTGAAGCTCCGTGTTTCCGCGCATGCATTGCGCACCATCGACAAGAACGGCATCGATGCCGTTCTGAAAGAGCTGCGTGCGCGCGGCGAAAAGGTCTGAGGAGTAAGCAGTCATGGCAAAAGGCAAGCGTGACAAGATTCGTATGATTTCCTCGGCCGCTACCGGCCACTTCTACACCACGGACAAGAACAAGAAGAACACGCCGGGGAAGATGGAAATGATGAAGTACGACCCGGTCGTGCGTAAGCACGTGATGTACAAGGAAGGCAAGATCAAGTAATCCACCGATTACGCGATCTGCATCCAAGCAAACACCCGCCGCAAGGCGGGTGTTTGCGTTTGTGGGGTTGGGGAATGGTCTTGATGCGTGTAGGCGCCGATGGCAGTGTGATTTCCACTATCGGGTTGCCAGCCAAGCCCAAGAGAGACAAAGGTGCGTGACAAAGCCCCTCTCCCCTCGGGAGAGGGGTTGGGGTGAGGGTACGGGGCGAAGCCTACGCAATTATTCTGAGTGCACGAGGCTTCGCCCGTACCCTCATCCGCCCTACGGGCACCTTCTCCCGGAGGGAGAAGGGGATCACAGCCCACGCGCACGCAATTGCGCATCCAGCCGTGGGTACACCCGCCGCGCATTGCCTTCGAACACCTTGCGCTTGTCGGCTTCGGAAATCGCCAGCGCATCGATGTAGCGTTTGGTGTCGTCGAAGTAGTGGCCGGTTTGCGGATCGATGCCGCGCACTGCGCCCACCATTTCCGAGCCAAAAAGGATGTTGTCGATGTCGATCACCTCGAACAACAGGTCGATACCGGGCTGGTGATACACACAGGTGTCGAAGAACACATTGCGCATCACGTGCGTAGACAGCGCAGGCTTGCCCAGCATGTCGGCCAGGCCGCGGAAACGGCCCCAGTGATACGGCACGGCACCGCCGCCGTGCGGAATGATGAAGCGCAGCTGCGGAAAATCGGTGAATAAATCGCCTTCGAGAAACTGCATGAAGGCCGTGGTATCGGCATTGAGGTAATGCGCGCCGGTGGCATGGAAATTGGCATTGCAACTGCCGGAGACATGCACCATCGCCGGGACGTCGAGTTCAACCATTTTTTCGAAGAAGGGATACCAGGCGCGGTCGGTCAGCGGCACACCATTCCAGTGCCCGCCGGACGGGTCGGGATTGAGATTGCAGCCGACGAATCCCAGTTCGTTGACGCAGCGTTCCAGTTCGGCGATCGCGTGCGCGATCGGCACGCCCGGCGACTGCGGCAACTGGCATACGCCGATGAAGGTCTGTGGATACAGCTGTACCACGCGTGCGATCAGGTCGTTGCAATGGCGCGTCCACACCTGGCTCACCGCTTCGTCGCCGATGTGATGCGCCATGGTGCTGGCGCGTGGCGAAAAAATCGTCATGTCTGCACCGCGCTCGCGCAGCAGGCGCAGTTGGTGCAGCTCGACACTTTCGCGCAGCGCATCGTCGCAGATATACGGATACACCGGCACAGGTGCGTGCGCATCGTT
This sequence comes from Xanthomonas cissicola, assembly GCF_008801575.1. Taxonomy (GTDB): domain Bacteria; phylum Pseudomonadota; class Gammaproteobacteria; order Xanthomonadales; family Xanthomonadaceae; genus Xanthomonas; species Xanthomonas cissicola. The sequence continues at coordinate 5,480 of NZ_VZPL01000075.1, forward strand.
GTAATGCGCAATCTGCGCCTTGCGGAACGCATCGTGCGCGGCGGGTGCGGTGGTGTAGTGGCCGTGGCAGTCGATGATCATGGCGATGGTGTGTGTGTTGCAGCGGAAGCGGCGCGCCAGCGATTGCCTGTGCGCAAGGTGGGGCGGCCGGGTGCACGGACGCTGCAGGTCGCGGCGGATGTGGTGGTCCCGATGTGCAGATGGGCGCGGATCGCGGCGCACTGCGTAGCAATGGCTTGCTCGAACGGCAAACACGCGCACGTGCCGCTGCGATGGCGGTTGCCGCAGCTTGGCGACGCAGCGAAATACTCAGCCATACAGCTCACCATCGAACAATTTGCGCGCGGTGCGCACCACCGCGGCACCGACCACGGCGCCCTGCGCATCGAGATCGATCAGGCAGCTGCTTGCGCCGCTGGGGTGTTCGACGTCCAGCCGCTGGCTGCGCCCGCCGGGCACCTGCGCCAGCGCGTGTGCGGGCGAGCCGGGCAACAGACAGGCGGTGGCGACGGTGACCGCACCCAGCACGCCAATGGAGGCATGGCAGCGGTGCGGGATGAACGAGCGCGCGCTGATCGCACCACCGGCGCGCGGGGCGGCGACCAGCATCATTTTTGGCACCGTGGCGTCGCGCACATCGCCGAGCTGCATCAACGGACCTGCCTGCAGACGCAGCGTTTCCAGGCGCGCCCGTAGCGCAGCATCGGCGTCGAGCGTGGCGCGGTCTTCGTAACCGCTGATGCCGACATCGCTGGCGTGTAGCACCACGCAGGGCATGCCGTTGTCGATCAGCGTGACCTGCACACCGTCGAGCGTGTCCACCGCATGCCCGCTCGGCAGCAGCGCGCCGCACGAAGCACCGGCGATATCGGCGAATGCCAGCGCGATCGGCGCGGCCGTGCCGGGGACGCCGTCGATGCGGGCATCGCCGTCGTAACGCACCTGGCCATCGGGCGTCTGCACGGTGGCGGTGGCCAGGGTGCCGGTGTTACGCATGAAGATGCGCACCTGGGTCTGGCCATTGCGTGTGGGCAGCAAGCCGCGTTCCAGCGCGAACGGGGCAACGCCGGCCAGCATGTTGCCGCAGTTCTGTGCATCGCTGACCTGCGCATGGTCTACCGCCACCTGCAGGAACAGATAGTCCACGTCGGCATCGGCATGCGTGGAGCGCGACACCACGGCGACCTTGGAAGTCAGCGGGTCCGCGCCGCCCATGCCGTCGATCTGGCGCGCGTCCGGCGAGCCGTAGGCGCGCAGTAAAAACGCGTCGCGCGCGGCGGTGTCGGCGGGCAACTCGTCGGCCAGAAAGAATCCACCCTTGGAGGTGCCGCCGCGCATCCACATCGCGCGCACGCGCTCAGACATAACGCAGGCCTTTGGCGGCCAAACGTTCGCGCATCGCATAGATGTCCAGGCCCAGTTCGCCGCGTGCCAGACGTTCGCGCTTGAGTAGTTCGCGTGCCTCGCGCGCCTGCGCTTCGGTCAGCACATCGACAGCGGTGGCACGCGGCACCACGCAGACGCCATCGTCGTCGGCCACCACCACATCGCCGGGCTGGATCAGTTGCCCGGCGCACACCAGTGGCACGTTGACCGAGCCGAGCGTCTCCTTGATGGTGCCCTGCGCGCAGATGGCGCGGCTCCAGGCAGGGAACTGCATGGCGGTGAGATCGCGCACATCGCGCACGCCGGCATCGATGATCAGGCCGCGACATCCGCGCGCCTGCGCCGAGGTGGCCAGCAGGTCGCCGAAGTAGCCGTCGCAACAGTCGCTGGTTGGCGCGACCACCAGCACATCGCCTGCATGCAGTTGCTCGATGGCTACATGCATCATCCAGTTGTCGCCGGGCGGAATCGACACGGTGACCGCGGTGCCGGCGATGCGGCAGCCGGTGTAGATGGGACGTAGCCGATGGTGCAGCAGGCCGCTGCGGGCCTGCGCTTCGTGCACGGTCGCCACGCCGGCCTGCGCCAGCCCGTCGACGATGGCCAACGGCGTACGCTCGATCCGGGTAACGACCTGGCTCATCCATCCATCCTCGTTAAGAGTGCGCCGAGTCTGGCCGGGCAGAGCGAGCTGGCTCAAGATTCATTTGAGGTATGCATATTGGTTTTGCTTATAGTTAGAGCATGCAGCCGAGCCCGGAACCGAATCTGCGTCACCTTTACGCGCTGGTCGTGGTGCACCAGGCCGGAAGCGTCAGCGCGGCGGCGCCGCGGGTGAATTTGTCGCAGGCGGCTCTGACCCAGGCCGTGGCGCGATTGGAGCAGCAACTGGGCGTGCGTCTGTTCGACCGGCACCCAGGTGGCATGTCGGCCACCGAGGCTGCCGGGTTGCTGGTGCCGCGTATCGAGCGGGTGCTGGCGCATCTGGGCCGGGGGATCGGGGTCGCGCGTCGCGCGCTGCGCCTGCCGGCGCGCGCTGGCCTGGAGCGGCGGGTGTCGCTGGGCCAGCTGCAGGCCCTGGTGGCGGTGGATGTGGCAGGCAGTTATGCGTTGGCGGCGGTGCGCGCCGGCGTTTCACAGCCGGCGATCTATCGCGCGGTGCAAGCGCTGGCCGATGTGATCGAAGTGCCGCTGACGGTACGCCGCGGCAAGACCATGCAGCCCACGCCGGTGGCGCTGCGGCTGTTGCGGCAGGTGCGGCTGGCGCTGGCCGAGTTGCGCGCCGGTCTGGACGAGGTGGCCGCATTGCGTTCGCAGCACGCCGGCCGCCTCACCCTGGGGGGTGATGCCGCTGGCGCGCGCGATTCTGTTGCCGCAGGTGCTGGCGCGGTTTGCGCATGCGCACCCGGGCGCCAGCGTCCAGGTGGTGGAGGGCCCGTACGAGCAATTGCTGGCGCATCTGCGCGAGGGTGGCCTGGATCTGTTGATCGGTGCGCTGCGCGACCCGTTGCCGGTACGCGATGTGCTGCAGGAGCCGCTGTTCGACGACGAACCGGTGATCGTGGCGCGTAGCGGCCACCCCTTGGCCGGGCAGGGCTACGCGTTTGCGCAACTGCGCGATTATCCCTGGGTGATCGCCGCCGCCGGCACGCCGGTGTGTGCGCGCTGGGAGCAGCTGTTCGGCGACCACCAGCTGGAGCCGCCGCCGGTGCGCATCGAATGCGGCGCCGAACTGACCGTGCGTGGCCTGCTGCTGGAGGGCGACTGGTTGACCTTGATGTCGCGCGACCAGTTCCTGTTCGAGCGCCGCGCCGGCCTGCTGGAGGAGATCGGCAGCGCCGGGCCGCTGCTGCGCCGGCAGATCGGCATGACCACGCGCAGCGACTGGTATCCCACCCGGATGCAGTCGGCCTTCGTGCAGACGTTGCGGCAGGTCTGCGCCGAACGCGTGCAGCCTGCCGATGCCCAGGGCGGGCCGTTTCGCTATTGCCCCGCTGCCTGTGCGCAGCCGCCGTTGCGTTTACGCGCGGCCAAGTCAGAATCGGGTTCCTGATGAAGACGGACCACTGATGCTGCCCGATTGGGTCACAGGCACTTGGCTGCTGGCACTGGACTGGGCGATCCGCCTGGCCGCGCTGCTCTGGATTCCCGCCCGCACCACGCCGGGTGCGGCGCGCAGCTGGCTGCTGCTGATCGGCTTCGTACCGGTGGTCGGCCTGCCGCTGTATCTGTTGTTCGGCCACCCGTGGTTGTCGCGGCTGCGGGTGGAGCGCCAAGCCACTGCCTCGCAGGTGATTCGCGAACAACAACTGCCCTTGCATGCGTTGCGCTGGATGCCCCAGGCAGACACCAGCAGTGCCGAAGTGGTGCCGCTGATCGAACGCGAAGGCGATTTCATGCCCACGCTGGGCAACGCGGTGGAATTGCTCGACGACTATGCGCAGTCGTTGCAGGCCCTGATCGCGGCGATCGACGCGGCCGACAAACGTGTGCACTTGCTGTACTACCTGATGTTCGACGATGCGGTGGGCGAGGCGGTGGTCGTGGCGCTGGAACGCGCCAGCGCGCGCGGCGTGCGTTGTCGCGTGCTGCTGGATGCGGTGGGCGCCAAGCGCGGCCTGCGTCGCTACCGCAAGCGCCTGCAGGACGGTGGCGTGCAGGTGTTGGCGGTATTGCCGGGCGGCCTGCGCTGGCGTCGCAGCGGCCGCATGGATCTGCGCAACCATCGCAAGATTGCGGTGCTCGACAACCGGGTGGCGTTTGTCGGTTCGCAGAATCTGGCCGAGGCCGGCTTCATTGATGGCGTGCCCAATCGCGAGTTGGTGGCACGCGTGCGCGGGCCGGTGGTCAATCATCTGGAAGCGGTCTTCGCCAGCGACTGGTTCACCGAAACCGGAGAGCGGCTGGACGTGTGGCCCGATGCACCGGTGTGCGAGGCCGATATCGCCACGCAATTGCTGCCCAGCGGGCCGGCGTATCCGTTCGAAAATGCGCGCGATGCGATCAATGCGGTGATCCATCTGGCGCGGCGCAAGGTGGTGCTGGTCACGCCGTACTTCGTGCCCGACGAAGCCTTGCTGAGCGCATTGCGCATCGCCGCAGTCTCGGGAGTGGATGTGCAGTTGATCCTGTCCGAGCACAACAACCAACGCTTGGCCGCGTGGGCGCAGGAGGCCTATTTCGAAGAGCTGCTGCGTTGCGGGGTGAAGATTGCGCTGTATCGCCCGCACTTTCTGCATGCCAAGCACCTGAGCATGGATGAAGACATCGCGCTGGTGGCTCGATCAATCTGGACATCCGCTCGTTCGCGCTCAACGCCGAGATCGGCATGCTCTGCTACGACACTGGCGTGGTGCAGCGGTTGCGCGAGATCGAGCAGGACTATCTGGCCAACGCGCGGCAACTGACGTTGGAACAGTGGCGTCGCCGCCCGGCCTGGCGCCGCAGTCGCGAGGGCATTGCGCGGCTGGCCGATGCGTTGATGTAGGGCGTGCGCGGTCCATGCGCGCGCAGTGCCCGTTGTGGCGCGGCGCGATGCCTGCGGTGGCAGGTGAAGTGGGGCGCGTCTGGGGCGGCAAGATCGCGCTGCATGCAAACGCGCCCGCGCTCGAATGGAGGTGTCCGGTGACCGCTTTGTTGGACGGCTGCGTCGCGCCGGCGCGCGTACGCGGGGCTATCCCGGCCATCGCGGCGGCATGGCCGCTGTCACCGGTGCGACGCGACGCATCGCCTACAATTGCCGGATGAATGAATTGCGTGATCCCGGCGATGCAGTGATCGCCATCGTTGGCGGTGGCGCATCTGGGGTGCTGGTGGCGCTGCAGCTGTTGCGTCAGGCCGTGGCGCCGGTGCAGATCGTGGTGATCGAGCCGCACGCGGTGCTGGGCGAGGGCGTGGCCTACTCCACCGCGCGGCCGGAACATCTGCTCAATGTGCCCGCCGCGCGGATGAGTGCGTTGGTGGAGGCACCGCAGGATTTCGTCGATTACCTGCGTGCGCACGCCTGCTGCCCGGAGCTGGAAGACGCACGGCTGCCGCAGGCTTTCGTGGGGCGCCGGCACTACGCGCCCTACCTGCGCGATCGCCTGCAGACCGCGCGTGTGCAGAGCCCGGCGACGCTCACCGTGCACAGCGCCCGCGTGCAGACGCTGCACGCCGATGCCGATGGCGCGCTGTTGCAGCTCGACGATGGCCAGACCCTGCATGCCACCAGCGTGGTGCTGGCGGTGGGCAATGCGTTGCGGCCGTTGCCGCTGCGCGGAGCCACCGGCCTGTCGGCAACCCAGCGGCTGGAAGCCTGGGATACCGAGGCGGTCGCCGCGTTGCCGCAGGACGCGGCGGTGTGCATCGTCGGCTCGGGACTGAGCATGGCCGACACGGTGATGACGTTGGCCGCGCAGGCGCATCGCGGGGCGGTGCACGTGGTGTCGCGGCATGGGCTGCTGCCGTTGCCGCAGGCGCACTGCGTTGCGGCGGACTTCGATCCGCAGCCGTTGCTGGCGCTGTCGCTGCGTGCGCGCATGCGCAGCTTGCGGCAGCATGCGCGGGTTGCGATGGCGCAAGGCCTGTCCTGGCAGGGCGTGATGGAGCGTGTGCGCCCGCTGAATCAGGTCTTGTGGCAAACGCTGTCGGTTGCCGACCAACGCCGCTTCCTGCGCCACGTGGTGCGCTATTGGGATGTGCATCGTCACCGCATCGCCGCGCCGGTGCATGCGCAACTGCAGGCGATGCGCGCGCGCGGACAGTTGCAGCTGCATCGCGCGCGGCTGGATCTGGCGTTCCAGGCAGGCGCCTGCGTGCGGCTCAGTGCCGGCGCGAGTGCTGGGCATGCCTTGCAGCTGGATGTGCAGACGCTGGTCAACGCCACCGGCGTGGAAATGCGCGTGCAGGCGATGCGCAACCCGCTGCTGCAGCAGCTGCTGGGACAGGGCATTGCGGTGGCCGGGTCGCATGGGATCGGGGTGGATACCGCTGCCGATGGCTGTCTGATCGATGCCGAGGGGCACGCCAATCCGCGGTTGCGGGTGATAGGCAGCCTGCGGATCGGGTCGCTGTGGGAGAGCCTGGCAGTGCCGGAGTTGCGTGAGCAGGCAGCGGCGATTGCGCGGGATGTGTTGGCATTGCTGGGGCGGTGAGGGGCCCATTGTTCCCTTCTCCCCCGGGAGAAGGTGGCGCGTAGCGCCGGATGAGGGCGCCTCAGGCATGTGCCAGTGCCTGCAGTGACAAACGCGTCGCCACGCGCCTTCGGAAGTGATGCACCGACTGCTTCGCCCCGTACCCTCACTCCAACCCCTCTGCCGATGGGGGAGGGGCTTACCCAACCGCTTCATCGCAATCTCAGCCGCAACGACGCCACAACCGGTAAAATGTGCCGGTGGATGTCTCTCATTTGCTCGATCATTTAAACCCCGCCCAGCGCGAGGCCGTTTCTGCGCCGCCGGGGCACTACCTCGTGCTGGCCGGCGCCGGCTCCGGCAAGACGCGCGTGCTGATCCATCGCATCGCCTGGCTCAATGAAGTCCAGGGTGTGCCCAACCACGGCATCTTCGCGGTGACCTTCACCAACAAGGCCGCCGGCGAAATGCGTCACCGTACCGACCTGCAGCTGCGCAATGGCAGCCGCGGGATGTGGATCGGTACATTTCACGGGCTGGCACATCGCCTGTTGCGTCTGCATTGGCAGGATGCGCGGCTGCCGGAAGGCTTCCAGGTCATGGACAGCGACGACCAGTTGCGGCTCGTCAAGCGCGTGGTGCAGGCGCTGGAGCTGGACGAGAGCAAGTATCCTCCCAAGCAGATGAGCTGGTGGATCAACGAGCAGAAGGATGAGGGCCGCCGTCCGCAGCATATCCAGCCCGAGCCCAACGACGATTGGACCGAGGTGCGCCGGCAGGTGTATGCGGCCTACCAGGAACGCTGCGACCGCTCCGGGCTGCTGGATTTCGCCGAGTTGCTGCTGCGCGCGCATGAGTTGCTGCGCGACACGCCGGCATTGCTGGCGCATTACCGCGCGCGCTTCCGCGAGATTCTGGTGGACGAGTTCCAGGACACCAACGCCATCCAGTACGCCTTCGTGCGCGTGCTGGCCGGCGAATCGGGCAATGTGTTCGTGGTCGGCGACGACGACCAGGCCATCTACGGCTGGCGCGGCGCCAAGGTCGAAAACGTCCAGCGCTTTCTGAAGGATTTCCCCGGTGCGCAGACCGTGCGGCTGGAGCAGAACTACCGTTCCAGCGCGAATATTCTGGGCGCTGCCAATGCGGTGATTGCGCACAACCCGGACCGTATCGGCAAACAGCTGTGGACCGATTCAGGCAATGGCGACCCGATCGATCTGTATGCGGCCTACAACGAAGTGGACGAAGCGCGCTATGTGGTCGAGCGTGCACGGCAGTGGGTGCGCGACGGCGGCAGTTATGGCGAAGTGGCGGTGCTCTACCGCAGCAACGCGCAATCGCGCGCGCTAGAAGAAGCGCTGATTTCCGAGCAGTTGCCGTACCGCGTGTATGGCGGCATGCGCTTCTTCGAACGTGCCGAAATCAAGGACGCGTTGGCTTACTTGCGCCTGCTGACCAATCGCAGCGACGACGCTGCGTTCGAACGCGCGGTCAACACGCCCACTCGCGGCATTGGCGACCGGACGCTGGATGAGGTGCGCCGGCTGGCACGTGCCAGTGCGCTGTCGTTGTGGGAAGCGGCGATGCTGTGCACGCAGCAGAACACGCTGGCCGCGCGCGCACGCAATGCCCTGGCCACCTTCCTCAGCCTGATCGGCCAGCTGCATGCCGAAACCGGCGAGATGGAACTGGCCGAACGCATCGACCATGTGCTGATGCGCTCGGGCCTGCGCGAGCATTGGGCCAAGGAAAGCCGCGGCGGGCTGGATTCGGAATCGCGTACCGAGAACCTGGACGAACTGGTGTCGGTCGCCTCGCGCTTTACCCGCCCGGACGATGAAGACAGCCAGGGCATGACCGAGCTGGTCGCCTTCCTGGCTTACGCCTCGCTGGAAGCCGGCGAAGGCCAGGCGCAGGCTGGCGAAGAAGGCGTGCAGCTGATGACGCTGCATTCGGCCAAGGGCCTGGAATTTCCGATTGTGTTCCTGGTCGGCCTGGAAGACGGCCTGTTTCCGAGTGCGCGCTCGCTGGAAGAGAGCGGGCGGCTGGAAGAAGAGCGTCGCCTGGCGTACGTGGGCATCACCCGCGCGCGGCAGAAGCTGGTGCTGTGCTACGCCGAATCGCGCCGTATCCACGGCCAGGACAATTACAACGTGCCCTCGCGCTTCCTGCGTGAGATTCCGCGCGACCTGCTCAACGAAGTGCGCCCGAAGGTGCAGGTTTCGCGCACCGCATCGCTGGGCGCGGCGCGCGGCGGCCCGGTGCATGGCATCGTGGAAACGGCACCGATCAAGCTCGGCGCCAACGTCGAACACCCCAAGTTCGGCGGCGGCGTGGTCGTCGATTACGAAGGCGCTGGCGCGCATGCGCGCGTGCAGGTGCAGTTCGACGAGGTCGGCGCCAAGTGGCTGGTGATGGCCTACGCCAATCTGACTGTGGTCTAGTCAGGTTTGCACTCGTCTGCGATTACGTTTTCTTCAGCAGCAGGGCGTAGTGCGGTTGCACTGTGCATGCAGCAAGCGGAACCGGCCGCTGCTGCACCTCACGTCGAGCGAGATCGCGTGATCATCTGCGACAGATGATCGATGGATGAGGCGTGGCCTGCGCTGCTCTGTTGCGCGCTTACATTTCCCAACCGAAGCTTGAGTTGATCTGCTTGCCGTTCACGCTCAGCGTCGACCTGTTTGCGAGCACGACCAGGGTAAAGGGCGGCACGCGCGTGTCGTTACCTGTGTAGATCAGGCGGAGGATGCTGCGTTTGGTATCGAACGTCTTGACCTGGAAATTGCCCCGCAACGACACGGACTCGCTGTCGCCAGGTGCACTGAAACGAAGACTGGCGATCACTGGCCCGGTGACGTGACCGATTTCGAAATCCATCCAGTATCCGCCGCCTTCGAACGAGAGCGACGAAGTTGCACTCGCAGGGGTGCTCAGGCATGCCCATAGCAACAACGCAACGCAAGCGGCTACACATCGTGTCATGACGTCATCCTTGACCGTGGTCGTGCCGGAAGGGCACGGTCAGGAGTATCGATGCTGGCGCCGCGGCGTTGCAACGGATGCGGCAAGCAATGGAATGGCCAGATAGCCGCACGCGGGCAAGGCCGGTGCTCGAAATCTCCATTGGGCGCTTCCACCCCGGTGGTGAGCGCGCCAGTCGCTTTAGCTCATAGCCAGATCGCGAGGTTCCCCAAGCCACTTTGAGCCGGCAATCGGGGCCATTGGTGCATCGCTCGATGCATACCGCGCTACATCCATGCCACCCTGTCAGCAGTTCATTGCATAGGTACCCGGCGGCATGCAGACCGAAAAACAGAAAATGCTGGAAGGCGAACTCTACAACGCCGCCGATGCGCAGCTGCAGGCCGATCAGGCGGCAGCTGCGGTGTGGATGGAGCGCTACAACGCCACTGGCGCGCAGTCATCGGCGCAGCGGCATGCATTGCTGGTCGAGCGGCTCGCCGAGGTGGGTGCGAATGCGGTGATCCGGCCGCCGTTTCATTGCGATTACGGCTACAACATCCATCTGGGCGCGGGCGTGTTCCTCAACTTCAATTGCGTGATCCTGGATATCTGCCAGGTGTACATCGGCGATGGAACGCAGGTGGGGCCAGCGGTGCAGTTCTACGCTGCCGACCATCCGCGCGATGCCGCCGGACGTGCCAGCGGGCTGGAGTTCGGGCGGCCAATCCGCGTCGGGCGCAATGTGTGGATTGGGGGCGGGGCGATCATCCTGCCGGGCGTCTGCATCGGCGACGATGCGGTAATCGGTGCCGGTGCGGTGGTCACGCGCGATGTGCCGGCCGGTGCGATCTCCGTGGGCAATCCTGCGCGCGTGCGCGCACCCCGGCTTGCCGATGAGCCGCCCACCGACTGAACGCAACGAAGAAGAGCCGCTACAAAAAGCGATCGCGCAGCTGCCAGGCGGACGCGGCCGGTGCGCAGCGCATACGCGAACAGGGCAGTGTTGAACGCGTTGCTGGCGCCGGGGATGGTCGCTCGTCAACCAGCTGAGCCGCTTCGAGCGCTACAGTCCGTCACCTGCAAGATTGATCCATCTCAAGGTCTGCGTTGCGGAGTGCTGTCAATCTCAAGTCGCCGGCGAGGCTGCCGGTCCATCCGGGAGGTCATCATGTACAAACGAATCCTGATCGCCATCGATGCATCCGAGCTCTCGCATCGCGGCCTGTTTCAAGGCCTGGAGCTGGCCAAGGCGACCGGTGCCAAAGTGGATATCGTCACCGTGTCCGAGCCGTGGGCGATGGGCATGTACGACGCAATGGGCTGGAGCGTGGGCTACGAGGCCAGCCCGGAATACCGCGCCGAGCGCGAAGCGGCCGCTGAAAAGATCCTGCGTCCGGCGTTGGAGTTGGCCGCCGCTGCCAACATCAAGGCCACGCCGCGGCATGTGCTGGATCGCTTCGCGGCCGAGGGCATCGTGCAGACCGCCAAGGACTGCAAGAGCGATCTGATCATCATGACCTCGCACGGCCGCCGCGGCATGCAGCGCATGCTGCTCGGCAGCCAGACGGTGGAAGTGCTCACCCACAGTGCGATTCCGGTACTGGTCATTCGCTGATGCCGATGCCACTGCCTTGTCTCACCTAGGCGCGTACCCGGGCGCAGTGTGGCGTCCAGGTAATCCACGTCGCGCCCAGGTGCGCTCCCACGCAACTCAAAGTGCTTCGCTCTCCATCGGCTCCGGTTGTGCCGCAAAGTGCGGTGCCGGTCGGGCGAGCCGGCGCAGTGCTTCGGTATGCACCAGCGGAGAGCCATGCGTGGGTGTGGCCGCGCCGCCGCGGGTGGACGCGTACTCGGGTTGTACGTGCTGACTCAGTTCGCGCATGAAGCGCCACATCGGCACGTAGTGACCACGCCGTGGCGCAGGAAGATGCGGTGCTGCGCGGCACTGGCGACGCCACTGCATGGGCGGCATGCCGAAGCGCTGCTGAAACGCACGCTGAAACTGGCGCTCGGACGCAAAGCCCATTTCGTAGAGCAACCAGGTCAGGCTGCAGTCCGGGTAGGCCTGCAGGTAGCGGTGCGCTGTGCTGAGCCGCTGTTCGCGGATATAGCTGGCCACGCCTCCACGCGACTGAAACAAGCGGTACAGCGATGCACGCGATAACGCGAACGCTTGCTGCAACGACTCGGTACCCAGCTCCGCTTCGCCGATGTGCTGCTCGATATAGGCCAGCAGATCGATCATCAGCGGCGTGTGCGCCTCCGCGGCCGTGGATACGCGTGGAACGATGGCGCTGTAATGACTGCTGCTGCTCATGCGGATGCTGCCTGCGGCCCACTCCCCGGGGCCTGTCCCCTGGTCAACCGAGAAAAGCAGCGCCAACCCATCACGCCTCTTTCACAAAGTAGGCGCGCGATCACGCATCCGCGCCTGCGTCTGCACGATCGCGGCGATTGAGACGATTTGTCGGGTGAGCCCACAAGCGCATTCCTATCCTCGCCGCAGCGCTGAGAAAGCGTCATCGCACGGCCTGCCGCTTTGGTCCGCGTGGTGCGCGGCGGTTGCGGGCTAGCCCGCGGCAGCGGCGTCGCACGCAGGCTGCAGGCATTCGGCTGGGCCGGCGACATCCAAGCCACATCGCAGCGCACGTGCACCGCACGCTGGCGCAACGGGCAAGCTCAATCGGAGATCAGGCATGGCCAGCAGTCAGAAGTTCATCGCCCGCAATCGGGCGCCACGGGTGCAGATCGAATACGACGTGGAGGTCTACGGCGCGCAGAAGAAGGTGCAGATTCCGTTCGTGATGGGGGTGATGTCGGATCTGTCCGGCGCCAACGCCGGTGAGCTGCCCTCGCTGGATGAGCGCAAGGCACTGGAGATCGACGTCGACAACTTCGACAGCCGTCTGCAGTCGATGCGCCCGCGCGCGCAATTCAAGGTGCCCAACACGCTCACCGGCGAAGGCGAGCTGGCGGTGGATATCACCTTCGAAAGCATGGACGACTTTTCGCCGGCCGCCATCGCGCGCAAGGTTGCGCCGTTGGCCAAATTGCTGGAAGCGCGCACGCAGTTGGCCAACCTGGACACCTACATGGACGGCAAGGCCGGTGCAGAGCAGCTGATCGCCAACGCCATCCGCGATCCGGCGTTGCTGCAGTCGCTGGTGTCGGCCGCCAAGCCCGCGTCCGAACCGGAAGGAACCTGAGCCATGTCCGCGACCGAAGCCGCACTGGCCACTCGTAGCACCGAAACAACCGAGCGGGGCGACTTTGCCGCGCTGCTCAATCGCGAGTTCCGTCCCAAGAGCGAGCGCGCCAAGGAAGAAGTGGAATCGGCGGTGCGCACGCTCGCCGAGCAGGTGCTCAACCGCAGCGATGTGGTTGGCGAAGACGTATCGCAGACCATCAAGGCCTACATCGCCGAGATCGACCGCACGCTCACCGAACAGCTCAACCAGATCCTGCATCACGCCGATCTGCAACAGCTCGAAGGCGCCTGGCGCGGCCTGCATTATCTGGTCAACAACACCGAGACCGACCAGCAGCTCAAGATCCGCGTGCTGAATATCAGCAAGAAAGAGTTGGGCAAGGTACTCAAACGCTACAAGGGTACCGCGTGGGATCAGAGCCCCATCTTCAAGAAAGTCTACGAACAGGAATATGGCCAGCTCGGCGGCGAGCCGTATGGGTGCCTGGTCGGCGATTATTACTTCGACCAGAGTCCGCCGGATGTGGAACTGCTCAACGGCATTGCGCAGGTGGCCGCTGCCGCGCACGCACCGTTCATTGCCGCCGCCGCGCCCAAATTGATGGGCATGGACAACTGGAGCGAGCTCTCCAATCCGCGCGATCTGGCCAAGATTTTTTCCACGCCCGATTACGCTGCATGGCGCTCGCTGCGCGAATCCGAAGACTCCAAGTACATCGGTCTGGCCATGCCGCGCACGCTCTCGCGTCTACCTTACGGCGCGGCCACCAGCCCGGTGGAAGACTTCGATTTCGAGGAAGACACCGCCGGCGCGGATTCCAACAAGTACACCTGGCAGAATGCCGCCTATGCGATGGCGGTGAACATCAACTGCTCGTTCAAGCAGTACGGCTGGTGCTCGCGCATTCGCGGTATCGAGTCCGGCGGCGCAGTGGAAGGGTTGCCCACGCATACCTTTCCCACCGACGACGGTGGCGTGGACATGAAGTGCCCGACCGAAGTGGCGATCACCGACCGTCGCTCCGCCGAACTGGACAAGATGGGCCTCATGCCGCTGGTACATCGTAAGAACTCGGACATGGCCGCCTTCATCAGCGCGCAGTCGCTCAACAAGCCCGACGAATACGACGACCCGGATGCCACCGCCAACGCGGCGTTGGGCGCGCGCCTGCCCTACATGTTTGCGTGCTGCCGCTTTGCGCACTACCTCAAGTGCATCGTGCGCGACAAGATCGGTTCGTTCTCCGATCGCGAGCAGATGCAGAGCTGGCTGACGCGCTGGGTGACGCAATACATCGACGGCGACCCGTCCAACTCCAGCGAAGAAACCAAGGCGCGCAAGCCGCTGGCTGCCGCCGAAGTGGTGGTGGAAGAAGTGGAAGGCGCGCCGGGCTATTACAGCTCCAAGGGAAGGTCTGAATAACGAGGCCTGAGAGTGCGGGATGTCGCGTCGTTCCGAAGAGTGGCGTTTGAATCTTTGGAATTTCGCCATTTCTGGCGCTTTCCGTGGGAATTTCCTGGTTTACAGGCGCACGCTCCCCATAGCCGGCAGCAACTGCTTTCGCTTCATCCACAGATTGGAGAGCGCAAACAAGGTCAGCACGTGTGCGGTGTTTTTGGCCAGGCCG
>NZ_VZPL01000076.1 GCF_008801575.1 Xanthomonas cissicola
ATCGCCACGCCGCTTTCGGCTTCGCGCAGAAAGCCGATGACCTGCTCGTCAGTAAAACGTTTCTTCACGTCCAATCTCCTCGGGGTAGGGAATTGGACTCCAAACTGAGGCGCTACTCAAAATTGGGTGGACGTCGCACCGGCACCAGCACGGTCTGGCCCTGGTACTCCTGCTCCACCATCCACACGATGTCCTGCGTGAGTGCAGCGGCCTGCGCGGCGGTGAGACCCACGCCCATGCTCAATTGCAGCTGGCCTGCAGCGGCCACGCCCGATTCCAGCAAGGCGCGGTACTGCGCCACGCCATCGGCGTAGTTGCCCAGGTAGCGGCGGCCGGTGAGCTGAGTGATCTGGTCCAGCACCAGGCGCTGCTCATAGAAGCCATCGCCCAGCCGGGTCTGGGTCCACTCCGGGTCCACGCCCAGCTTGTCCAGCAGGAAGTCGCTGCTGATGAAGTTGTCGTAGTTGACGAAGCGCGGATCGGTCTCGATCAGGTAGCGACGGCCCGGGCCGTTGCTGCGCCAGGCGTTGATGCCGCCCAGGCTGGTTGCCGCGCGGCCCATCGCGGTGCGGTCGGTGGCCGTGCCGCTGGACAAGCGATACAGGCCGCCGATGGGCAGATCGATCTGCGTCAGCGAGGTCTGCCCGCCGCCGACGATGTTGGTGACGGGGATGGTGGCGGGATCGACACGCGTGCGGGTTTGGTTCGCACCGGCGGTGACACCGGTACCGGCGGCGGTGGTCTGCACATGCGTCTGATCGACGCTGCTGCGCACCAGCCCACTGTCGTTGGACATCACCGGTGCGACCGACATCTTGACGATGCCGCCCGAGGTGGCGAGCGTGGCGTCCTGCGTGTTGGCGCCGACTTGCGTGCCTGCGCTGCCGCTGGTGCCGGTGGCAACGCGGATGCTGCTCGCGCCGCCATTAGCGCGACCAACCACGGCCTGACCGCCCACTCCGCCGGCGCTCTGCGTGGTGCGACCGCTCAAGCCGCCTTGCGCGCCCACACCCGTCAGCGAAGCGCCACTGATGCTGCGACCATCGCTACCAACAGCGCCGTTGCTGATGTTGGCGCCGTTGATGCTGACGCCTTGGTTGCCGGTCATGCTGGCGGCCAGGGCGATATAGCTGCTGCTGACCGTTGAGGAGCTCAGCCGCTGGTCTTCTTCTTCGTAATAGCAAACGACCTTCTGCCCGACCGGCTGCATGCAGTCGTTGGTGATCGCGGTGACGATGTGTTCCACGTCGCTTTGTCGAACCGTCTGATTCAACGCCAGCGCCTGGTTGAGTAGCTGCTCGCCGCCTACGATCATCCCGTCCGAGAGCCCGCCAAGACCGCGCTGGTTGGCAGCGAACACGCCTGCTGCAGCGATGGTGGAGGCATTGTTCGTCACGCTTCCCGACAGCAGGATGTTTCCGCCCGCCGCGATGCGTCCCTCTGCGCTTGCCGAAGACAGCTGCTCCTGCTGGATCACCTGATAGTTGCGATAAATACCCGGCGCGAGCCCCTTGTAAGGATAGGGGGCCCGGGCTCCCTGGATGTTCCGGATCGCCTTGCCTTCGATCAGCTCACCACCCGCATACACACCATCGTTACCGGGATCGGTAGAAACGCTGGTTGTGTTAACGACACGACGCCGGTTATTCAGCTGGTTGGCCGCAATCAAGATGCTCCCGTCGGCCTCAATACTGCCCGACAGGTTATTCACCACCCCGGTGCGCGATACCAAGGTGCCACCACCATCCTGCGCCCCACCAATCGCGATATTGCCCAGGCTGAAGATGCGCGCATCGCGATTGAGCAACTGATCTCGCACGATCAGGTTCATGTTGCCGGTGGAACCCAGCAGGGCCGAACCATAGGCCGCATTGTCGGTTGCGCCACCCAGATCGGCGCCATTGACCAGCGTGCCGGTATTCACCGAGACATTGCCACCGACGATGCTGCCGGTGTTGTAAACGCTGCTGGCAACGAGCGACAACGCCCCGTTGCCGGAAACGCTGCCGGCGTTGTCGATGACGTTGCCACCGTTGAGACGGGTATCGTTGGAGAGGATGTTGGCGCCGCCGCGGTTGGTGATGCTGCTGGCGGTGATATCCAGGGTACGCTCAGCCTTGAGCGTGGACTCGTTGACCAGGTTGCCGCCCACGCGCAGGTTGAAGTTCCCGTTGCTGACCAGGTCGGCGCCGGCGCGGTGCGTGTAGTCGCTGCGCAGCGTCAGATCAAGCAGGTTCTGCGCGAGGATGCTGCCGCCACCGTCGAAGCCGACCGTGTCGATAACCACATCGCCGGCGCCGCCGGTAACGCTGCCGGCACCGATCTGGCCACCGGCATTGCTGAGGTTCTGCAGGTTCAAACGGACCGACTGCTCGGCTTTGATCTTGCCGCTCTGGTTGTCGAGCGTGGCACCTGCGCGCTGCAACAGGAAGTTGGCGCCGGAATAAACGCTGCCGCCCTGGTTGTTCAAGGCATTGGTATTGGCGATCAGGTCGCCGCCTGCCACCAGCTGGCCACTATTGTTCGCGATGCTGGCCGCATCGATCACCACACTGCCGCGCCCGCCTAGATTGCCGCTGGTGTTGGTCAATGCGCCGCCAGTGGTGATGCGGGTCAGGCCACTGCCGTTGTTGACGATGCTGCCTTGGGTGTTGTCGATCCGTCCGGCAGAGGCGGTCAAGGTATTGCCAGCATCGAGCTGGCCGCCGCCATTGAGCAACGCGCCGGTGACCGCCACATTCAGATTACGGCCGGCGCTGAGCTTGCCGGCTTGATGATTGTCCAATTGGCCCCGTGCGGTGATGCCGAGGTCGCGACCGGCCTGCAGATTGCCGCCGATGCTGCTGATGTTTTCTGCAGTGATCACCGCATCGGTGCTGGCACCGATCGTGCCGTTGCCATTGTCCAGACTGCGGTTCACTTCCACGCGCAAACCGCCGCCTGCGCCCGCATTGGCAACCGCCTGCACGGTACCGCCGGCATTACTGAGGCTGTCGGCACGCAAGGCCAACGCACCACCGCTTGCCTGCAGCAGACCGTTACGGTTATCGACTGCGCCGCTGGTTTGCACGTTCAATGTCCGTGCCGACACCGACCCGGCCAGATTATTGAGGCTGGCGGCGCTCACGCCTGCGTCGCCTGCCGCCGCGATGGCGCCGCTCTGGTTGTTGAAGGCGCCGCTGGCACCCAGGGTCAGCTGACCCTGCGTCAGGATGCGTCCACTGCTGTTGCCGAATGCAGCGCGGCTGGTCACCGACAGCGTGCCGGCGCCAGCATGCTCGATGCGGCCCTGCGCATTTTCGATGCTGGCAGCAGTGATGGTCAGATCCTGACCGTTGCTGGCGAGCGTGCCGGCGGTGTTGTCGAGGGCACCCCCGATCACCACGCGGGTCGCGCCAGTGCCGCTCTGCACCAGACCACCGCCGACATTGCTCAGGCTTCCGCCATCGATGCTCAGCTGGTTAGCCTGCAGTTGCCCACCCACATTGTTGAGGCGGCCATTGTCGATAGCGCCGATGGCCTGCACGGTAAGCGTGCCGCCCGCAAGCAGATTGCCGCCACGGTGATCGAGGGCACCGCCGCTGGTCAGTGCCACATTGCCGGTGGCGCGCGTGGTGGCGCCGGCCAACTGCAGCTGACTGCCCTGCGCGGTGAGGTTGCCGCCTGCCAACAGTGTGCCGGAGGCAGCGAGCTGACGATCGGCAACCAGACTGAGCATGCTTCCGCTGCCCAGGCTGCCGTCTGCGTTAATGCCAGCACCCACCGTACCGGTGATGCCGATCTCGCCTGCGCGAAGGCTGAGATTGCCCGCTGCAGTGGTTTGCCCGGCGTTTTCGATGCGCGCGCCTTGCGCATCGACCGTGGTCCCGCTGACAGTGCCCTGCTGGCGTACAACCGCATCGCTGACGAGTGTGAGTTGTTGACCCGCGACCTGGCCGGCTACGGTCAAATCACCTTTGGATCGCAGGTCAAGTGTGCTGGCTGCGCTCAAATTGCCGCTTTGCGTCAGCGCGCCATCGGCCTGTGCCGTGAGCGCCCCTGCCGATGCCAAGCGGCCATCGAGCTGCAGGTTGCCACGACTGATCAATGCCACATCGCCACGCTCGCTGCCCAACTGACCACTGCTGCTCAGCTGTGCTGCTTCCACGCGCAACGCATTGCCGCCGATCAGATCGCCCCGGTTATCCACCGCACCGCTGGCGCTGACACCAAGCCGCTGGAGCCCATAGGCCTGACCGGTCTGGCGTAGCGATCCGACACCAAGCGAGAGTTGATGACCGGCGCGCACGGCACCGGCATTGTCGAGCAGGCCAGCAATGGACAGCGTGGCATTGCCTTGCGCAAGCAGCACGCCCGTCGCGGTGTTACTCGCGCTGGTTGCGGTCGCAGTCAATCCATCGCCGGCCACGACCTGCGCGGCATTGGTCAACGCGCCGGTTGCGCTCAGCACCACGTTGCGGTCTGCCTGCACCACGCCTGCAACCGCCAGATCGCCGGTGCTGCGTAGATCGATGTCGGTGACGGCACCGAGTGCACCACGGCTGTCGATCGCTGCGCCGTCCAGGCTGATCGCAGCGCCGCTTTGCAGCACTGCCGCTTGCCCGGTCGCGATCTGCATGCCACGCAGGGTTGCATTCGCTGCGGACACCGCCTGGCCGTTCAACGTAAGTACGCGCTGCGCCTGCAGATCAAGCCCCGATGCCGATTGCAGCGAGCCTGCGGCAGTGAGATCGCGCCCGGCCTGCAGCGCGATGGACTGCGCCTTGAGCGAACCGGCCTGTTGCAGATCGCCGCCAGCGTCGGCGTGTAGCGTGCTGGCTGCTGCGACCACGCCCTGCAAGGTCATTTCGCCCTGGCTGGTCAACGTCACCGTCGACGCTTCGCTGCCGAGTTGGCCGCTGCTACGCAACGTGCCCGCTCCGGCCAGCAATGCATCCTTGGCGATGAGGCTGCCGCGGTTATCCAGCGTGCCGGTGACTGTGGCGGTCAACGCCTTGCCAGCGACAGCAGTGCCGCTCTGGTCCATGCTGGCTGCAGTGATCCGCAGATCGCCGCCGCTCTGCAGGCTGCCGGCGTTCTGCAATGCACCTGTCGCCAGCGTGACGCCGCCCGCTGCCGCAAGTGCGCCGGCTGCTACGTTGTTGATCGAACCTGCCTGTAGCGAAAGGTCGCGGCCCGCGAAGACCTGGCTGGCGTTACCCAGTGCACCGCTGGCGCTCAACACGACATCGCCGTTGGCCTGCGCAACACCCGCCAGGGCAAGATCGCCTGTGCTGCGGACTGCGAGATCCGTCCCGGCATCCAGCGTTCCACGGCTGTCGACTGCGGCGCCGTCCAGGGTGATGGCACCACCGCTTTTCAGCACGGCATCGCGACCGGTTGCGATGCGATTGCCATGCAGGCTGGCATCTGTCCCGGCCTGCGCCTGCCCGTTCAAGCTCAGCGTGCGCTGTGCTTGCACATCCAGCGTGGAAGCCGATTGCAGGGTGCCACCGGCAACGAGATCACGGCCAGCCTGTAGCGCGACGGTCTGTGCGCTGAGCGTCCCTGCCTGTGAAAGGTCGCCCCCTGCCGTGGCTTGCAACGTGGTCGCGGCAGACACCACGCCTTGCAACGCGATGTCGTTCTGGCTGGTCAGCGTCAGCGCGCCGGTCACCGAGCCCAGCTGGCCATTACTGACAATGCTGCCGGCGGTGATGCTCAACGCTTTGCCAGAAACCAACTGGCCTGCGTTTTCGAACGCACCGTTGGAAGCGATCGACAGCGCATCGCCGCTATAGACACGACCGCGCTGCAACAGCGACCCGGAGGTCAGCGAAAGTCCGCGCTCTCCATGCAGGCTACCGAGATTGTCCAGCCCCCCGGCAACGTCGACGCGCAAATCGCGCTTGGCACCCAGGGTTGCGTCAGACGCATTGGTGGCACTGGCAGCCTGCACGCCCAGATCGCGCGTGGCGACCACCTGGGCACCGTTGTTCAAGTTACCTGTTGCGGTCAGCGCAATGTCGCGACCGGCCTGCGCTACGCCGCCCAGCGTCAAATCGCCCGCACTACGTAGAGTCAAATCATTCGCTGCATCGAGCGCATCACGGCTCTCGATGCTGTCGCCTGCAAAGGTAATCGACGCACCGCTCTGCAGCACCGCCGCAGCGCTGGCCGCGATGGTTGCGCCATTGAGCGTGGCATCGGCCGCACTGGACGCCTGACCGTTCAATGCAAGCGTGCGTTGTGACTGCAGATCCAGCGTGGATGCGGATTGCAGGCTGCCATTGGCAGTGAGGTCTTGCCCGGCCTGCAACGCAATCGACTGCGCCTTGAGCGAACCAGCTTGCTGCAGGTCGCCGCCAGCCGATGCCTGCAATGCGGTCGCGGCTGCAACCACACCGTCTAGCTGCATCGCGCCCTGGCTGCTCAATGCAACACTGGCCAGCTCGCTGCCCAACTGGCCGGTGCTGCGCAACGTGCCTGCATCGATCTGCAGCGCGTCCCTGGCGATCAGGTTGCCGCGGTTATCCAGCGTGCCGGCAACTGTGCCGCGTAAGGTCTTGCCGGCAGATGCGCTGCCACTCTGACCGAGACTTGCCGCCGTCATCTGCAGGTCGCCGGCTGCCTGCACGCGGCCGGCGTTGCTCAACTGTGCTGCCGCGGTGAGTGCCACATCCCCATCGCCGGCCAATACGCCGGCAGCGGTGTTCTCCAGGCTTTGTGCCTGCGCGGTCAGGGTGCGCCCGGCGAAGACCTGTGCTGCATTGGTCAGCGCCCCGGTAGCCGTCAGCTCAACATCGCCGCTGCCCTGCGCAACGCCCGCCAGCGTCAGGTCGCCCAGGCTACGTACACGCAGATCGCTGCCTGCATCGAGCTTGCCGCGGCTATGAATCGTGCCGCTATCCAATGCAATCACACCGGCGCCCTGCAGGACCGCATCCTGGCCTGTCGTCAGCGTGGCAGCGCGCATGCTGATGTCGCCATCAGCCTGGGCTTGCGCAGCGAAAGTCAATGCACGTTGCGCCTGTAGGTCCAACGTCGAGGCAGAGTGCAGCGTGCCGCTCGCGCCGAGGTCGCGGCCTGCTCGCAGCGCTACGGATTGCGCCTCCAGCGAGCCGGACTGCTCCAGATCGCGCGCGGCACTGGCCTGCAAGGTGGTTGCGGCAGCCACCACACCTTGCAATGCGATATTGCTTTGGCTGCCCAAGACGACGCCTGCAGCTTCACTGCCGAGCTGGCCGCTGCTGCGCAAGTCGCCGGCATCGATCTGCAGCCCATTGCGTGCCACCACATTGCCGGCATTGTCGAACGTGCCGGCAACCGTTGCGGACAGCGTGTTGCCTGAGCCGACGGTTCCGTTCTGGATCAAGGAATCGACACTGATCTGCAATGCGTTGGCAGCGTACATGCTGCCGGCATTCTCAAGCGTGCCGCCGATACGCAACTGCGCATCGGCACCAGACGAGAATGCCGCGCCTTGCGCGTTGCGCAGGCTGGCCGCATCCACCTGCAGTGGACCAGCAGCGACCACCCTTGCGCTGTTATCCAGTGCGCCGGCCGCCGTCAAGGTCGTACTGCCTGCGCTCTGCACGGTGCCGTCCAATGCCAGCGCCCCAACGCTGGCGATGCGCAGGTCACCGCCAGTATCGATCAGGCCGTGATGGGCGACACTGCCGCCACGCAGTTGCAACCCGCCATCGCTGTGCAGTTGGCCGCGCTGACGCACCACGCCATCGGCCTGCAGATCGAGCGCGCCTGCCGAACGTACGACGGCATCGTTTGCAAGCTCACCTGCCGCGGCAACCGTCAGCGCGCCGCGCGTGCTCTGCAGCGTGCCGGAGAGGCTGGCATCGCCGCCGCTACGTAAGTTGACACTGGCCGCGTTCACGGTGCCCGACACCTGGGCGCCGCTTGCGGCATCCAACGCTAATGCCCCGCCTGCAACGGTATTGCCGCTCAGGCGCAGATTGCCGCGACTACGCAACGTGGCATCGCCACGCTGGCTGCCGATATCGCCGCTGCTTTGCAGCTGCGCCGCGTCCGCGCTCAATGCATTGCCTGCGACAATGGTGCCGCTATTGAGCAATTGGCCTTCAACAGAAAGCTGCGCATCGCGTGCGGCAGACAGACTGCCTGCAGCGGTGACACTGGCAGCTTGTAACCGCAGATCGCGGCCGGCATACGCGCTACCGGCGTTGTTGACTGCACCGGCGCTATGCAGGTCCAGATCGTTGCCTGCAGACACCGCAGCGCGCTGTGCGATGTCGATCGACGCTGCGTTCAACGCAAGCGCATCGGCTGCGATCAGCTGCCCCTGCAGTTCCAGGCGCCCACCCGCACGTACATCAATCCCCTGCCCGGCTTGCGCCAATCCAGCCACACGCACATCGCCATTGCCGTTGATCTGCAGCGCAGTTGCCGCATCCAGCGTGCCTAGCGCGTCGATGGTAGTGGCATTCAGCGCAATCGCCGCGCCGCTCTGCAAGGTACCGGACAATGCAATCTGCGCTGCGCGCAAATTCGCGCCCGCGCCGCCATAGGCCACACCACTGCTGCTCAGTAATCCATCAGCGCCCAGGTCCAGCGCACCGTTGGTGTGCAAGCTGCCATCGGCATTCAGTTGCGAACCGAACAGACGGATCGCCCCCGCGCTACTGCGGCCAACATGGTTCACCACGCCACCGGCTTGCGCATCCAGCGCACCGGCGGCGACCAGGTCGCCTGCAAGCGTCATGTTGGCCGCACGCAGGGACACCTCGCCTTGCTGCGAGCCGAGCACGCCACGCTGATCCAGCGCCCCGGTGGCACGCACATTCACGCCATCGCGTGCCACGTTGGTTCCACTCAGGCTCAATTGCCCAGCGCTGTCGATCTGCAGGTCGCCACTTTGCGCGGCTAACGTGCCGCGGCTCACCACGCCAACGCCGGCTTCGGTGGCGATCAGGCGAATGCGTTCGGCATACATGCCGCCCAATTGCGCCACATCGATACCGATCGCAGGAGCGGCGCCGTCGGCACCTGGCAGGACGTCCAGCAGCATGCCGTCGTAATTCACCCGTCCGGCACCAGCGGCGGCGACCAGCTCCCTGGTCCAGTTCGAGCCGTCTACGCTGAGCTGACGCGACAGCAGATCCAGTCGATCCACGTTGAACGCGTCCAGACCGTTGCGGCCGATGCTCAGCGCACCACCGGTGATGCTGAAACCGTTCAACGCACCATCGCTGCCCAGGCTCGGTGTGCCGGTGGTCAGGGTGACGCGCGAGGTATTGAGAAAGCCGCAGCCATCGCAGGAAATGCCGTTGGGGTTGGCGATCACCAACTGCGCTTTCGCACCGGCGATTTCGGTATAGCCCTGCAGGCGACTGCTGCCCGAGGTGACTTCGTTGAGGATCAACGACGCAGCGCCGCTGCGCTGCAGGTTGTCGTTGCCGGCGACGTAACCGCCCAGCTCGGTCTTGGAGATCTGCGCGCTGTTGTTGAGGATCAACCCGTTCGGGCCGACATTGAAATTGCTGTAACGGTTGTGCGAAATACCGCGCGCATTGGGCGCGACGATGTCCACCACCGGCACGCCATTGGCAGCGACCTGTTGACCGGGAGTCTGCCCTGCAGGGTTGGCGGTTGGCGCAACCTGCGCCCATGCTGGAAACGATGTCCAGGTGGTCGTGCAGCACAGCAACAGTGCAAGCGCACGCTTGCCCTGCTCGGCCAGGTAACCACGCACGCGCATCGCTTCGTTGTCCATCGTTTCTCTCTCGCCGCCGGTTGGCGTCATCCATCAACAAACGCGCAGCCGGCTGGCGACGCGATCCGTGTCAAAACTGGTAAACCACACGCGCGCCGTAGGCCGGCTGCGCACTTCCAAATCCGTCGGGACGGTGAATCGCCCAACCAGCAAATGCATCGACGCTGGCGCCGAACCAACCGCCACGCAGACCCACCGCGCCACCGACCAGACTGCGGCCGCGCAGCCCGTTGGCGCTGGTGCCATCGATGCGGCCGGCCTCCAGGCCCAGGTACGGCGTCAACCCGATCTGCTGCACGGAGAAGCTGAGGGTATTGCGCCAGTACGCGCCTTTTTCCGCCCCGAGCGTCGCCTCGCCGTCAAAACCGCGCACGCTGTAACGGCCACCAATGGTGACGAACTCCGAACCCAGCAACAGTTCGCCAGCGGTCTGTGCACGCAGGCTGCTTTCCCACGCCATCGGCACCGGGCCCAGCTTGAACGGCAGGGCCGTGCTGATGTCCAGCGTAGTCACCCCATAGCGAAAGGTCGGGAAGCCGATCTGCGGGTCGTAGCCGGTCCATTGGCTGTTGAACCACGGCGTGCCGCGCCGATGCGCCAGACGAGTGTCCAGCTGCATCGCGCCCAGATAGCGCCGATGCGTGAGGTAGAACTCCGCGCTGCTGGTATCTCGGCGCTGGATGCCGATCTCCACGCCATCCAGATAGCTGCGCGCACGCCGCCGGCCAATCACCACACCGGCCGAGGTCTTGCTGGCGCCGTCGCGATGCAGCACGCGCTGAATATCCAGCTGCGCGTTACCAGACTCGCCACTGGACCGGAAGGTCTGCAAGAACCCGTCCACGCGCTGGTGATAGCGGTACGACGATGCCGACAGCGCAAACGTCCACCATCCCCATGGCAGGCTGTAACTCAGGCTGTTGCCGCGTGTGCCGCGTTCTTCGTCGCGCGTGGCCAAGTCATGGCTGTAGCCAATGCTGAGCAGATCGTTGAGACCCAGTGGGTTATCCAGCGAAACGTCCAATCCACCTTGCACGCGACCGGTCGCCTCCACCCCTGAATCGTCGGCATTGGCCACACCGCGCCAGCGCCGCCCATGCTGCAAGGTGATCACCAGATCCGATTCGCCCGGTGCCTCGCCCGGCGCGATATCGATCTTGGCGTCCTGCGATGGCAGCCGCTTGAACTGCTCTACCGCTTGCTCGATGGCACGCAAATCCAGCAAATCGCCCGTGCGAAGCGGCAATGCGGTTTTCCAGTGCGCGCCTTCGGTGTCGGAGACCACGCGCACCGCACGCAAACGGCCGGGCATCAGTGCGAAACGTAGCTCGCCGCGCGACAGATCCTGTTCCGGCACGCCGATGCGGGTGGTGACCAATCCGCGTGCAACCAACTGATCCAATGCGCGGCGCCGGATGATGTCGATACCGGCGCGCCCGATGCAGCGGCCTTGGTAACGGCGCAGCGACGTCCACAACCACGCAAAGCGCGCCGCATCATCGCCCGCGCCGGACAGGCGCACGCGCGTGATCGAAAAACACAGGTCTTCCTTGGGCAGCACGGTGCTGCGCGCGTCCACACGGTCGGCTTCCTCGCGCGGGCCGGCGAAGGGCGCCTGGCGCTCCTGTTCCTGGCGACGCTGAATCTCCTCGGCCTGGCGCAATTGCTCCTGCCGATCCAGCGTTGTCGGTGCCGACTGTTGTGCAGCCGCCAGCCCGGCGATTGCCCACAGGCAAACCGCCAGCGCCAAGGGCGCCGATCGCATCCACATCTGTCCTGCCCCCTGTGCGGCGGTCGCGCTACTGCGCGCCGTCACCCGCATCAACGTACCTGGCCACCAAAGCGGCGGCGCAATCCATCAGCACGCTGAAATGCGGTGTAACTGTGACGGAATGTTAAAAAACGGTCAACGCGCCATGTAGGGGCCACCCTGTAAGAAAAACCCGACCTTTCTAATTTTGTGACGAAAATCACTTAAAAAGCGGATTAGCGACGAGTCGCCCACGTCATCAAATCAATGATCAGTGACCCTACGTACCCGCAATGTCTGCCATCGTGCAAATAAGCCGGCGCATCTGTTAGATGCTTCTTCAGGCATATGAGGGGCATGGAATCATCCCCAGGTATTAATTCTGAATGAAGATAAGGAATAGAAACCCGCTGCGGACAAATTTAGCCACCTGCTATGAACCCCCGCGCGCATTCAAACGGCAAGACCAGTTCCAGGCCAAACAAACTGAAGCAATGAACATCTCATCCACATTGTGATGAAATGCTCTTTACTGCGGCATACCCAGTATCGCCGGACTTCATAGCCGGGATCGCTCGTGAATCTCCCCCTCCCCCTGTTCACGCAATCACGTGCAGCGCGGTCGTCCTGACCGTACAGGCGCACTCACTCCTCTGCTCAGCCTCGCTTTGTTCACCGCATGTGTGCCACAGGCGCACAGCGGCGAAGTGCGGTCTGCGGACGTGTCTGGTGCCTCCACTGCCCTCACCCCCATGCAGCAGGCCGAGCAATTTCGCGGCCGGCAACGCTACGCGGACGCCTTGGCCATCTACGAGCGGGTCTTGCATGCCGACCCACGCGATAGAGGCGCCTACACGATGCGCGCGCTCACGCTCAGCGACCTCGGCAGCGCGCAACTCGCGGCCGAGGCGATGTGGCGGCATCCGGACTGGTTTTCGCAGCAGGAACGCGAGCGCCTGGATAACGACCGCGTCGCACGCATGATCGGCTGGGCCAGCGCCGAGCCGGTGGATGCTACGCATCGCTATGCCGAGACCGATCAGGCGCTGGCCAATGCAGCCCGCATCCAGCGCGACGCGCCTCCACAGGCTGCCTGGGAAGCGACACGATTGCGCGTGGACAGCCTGGTCGCGCTCAATCAACGCCAGCGGCACCGCGATGTGATCGCCAACTATCAGGCGCTGCGTGCCGAAGGCGTCGATGTGCCGGCATACGTGCTGCCGACGGTGGGCGATTCGCTGATGGGGCTGCGCCGCCCTGCCGAAGCCGAAAGCGTGCTTCGTCAAGCATTGCAGCACTCACCGAACGACTTCAATACGCAATTGCTGCTGGGCTACGCATTGCTGGAGCAGGAACGCTTCGACGAAGCAATGCCGCTATTCGAATCCCTGGCCGCCACGCAAGCCCCATGGCCGCGCCGGGAAGGTGCCACCAGCGGTTACGAAAACTGGGACCGCTTCAGCGCCGATATCGCGCTGGCTACCGCACGTTCTGCGGCCAACGATAATCGCGGTGCGGAGGCATTGCTGCGCGAGCGTGCGGCCATTGGCCCGGATAATGCCGAGCTACAAGCGGCACTGGCATCGATCGAAGCGCGTCGCGGCCAGACCACGCGGGCACTGCAGCGAAATCGGATGGCGTTGACGCTGGATCCGCATCAGAAACAGGCGCGCAGCGGCGTGGTGGAAGCGCAACGCGATCTTGATCGCCTGGATCTTGCGGATGCCGCGTTCGCGTCGCTGCAACAGGAGTATCCGGACGACGCCGGCCTGCAACGGCTTGGCGCATCGCTGGAACGTCAACGAGGCTGGCAGGTGCACCTGAGCCATGCCTGGGGACGCAGCGAGAATGACACGCTGACCAACAGCACCTCGCCGCTCGGCAATCACTTCGGCAGTTCGCTGCTGGAAGCCGAATCGCCGTTACTCGGCGAGCGTTGGCGGGTGGGCCTGCGCGCGCGCGATGACTGGGCGGATTTCCAGGACACCCGCGTGCGTTACCGCAGCTTCTGGCTGGGTGCGCATTACCGCTACGACCGCCTGGATTTCAGCGCGTACGGCGGCCGCGCCCTGGATGATTTCGATCGCGACGGCACTGCCTGGGCGCTGGATGCCGGCTGGCGCTTTTCCGATGCGTGGTATGGCAGCGTCGCCTGGCGCACACGCGACCCGGAGGCCTCGCTGCAGGCGCGCCGCCTGGGCATCACCGGCGACAGCATCGGCGCTGCCGTGCGCTGGACGCCCAGCGACGAAAGCCGGTGGGAACTGCAGGCACGCCAGTTGCGTTATAGCGACGGCAATCGACGCGATCAGCTGGATCTTTCCGGTAGCCAACGCCTGTGGGCCAACCCGCATGTCCTGGTCGATGGGCTGTTCACCGCCTCGGCCGGGCGCGCCGAAGACGACCGCGCGGTCGATTACTTCAATCCACGCCATAGCTCTGCAGTTGCCGCCGGCGTACGGATCGAACAGATCGGCTGGCGCCGGTACGACGACGCGTTTCGGCAGCGATTGGAAGTGACTGCCGGGCCGACCTACCAGTCCGGCTTCGGCAGCCGCTGGGTACCTGCGCTTGCCTATCGCCATCTGTGGTCGCTGGGCGATGGCAGCGCATTGAGCTACGGCGTGAGTTGGTCGCGCCCGGTCTACGACGGCCAGCGCGAACAACAACTTGGATTGGACCTTGATTTCCGATGGGGAGGTACGCCGTGATCCGCCTGCCGCTGCTGCTGGTCGCATTGTTGCTGATGACGTTTGCCTCGTCGGCGCAGGCGGGCCTGCTCGTGCTCAGCTACCACGATATTCGCGACGACGTCGCCGCCAAGGGCGACCCCGATCGCTATGCGGTGTCCACCAGCAATTTCGCCGCGCATCTGGACTGGCTGCGCTC
Organism: Xanthomonas cissicola; assembly: GCF_008801575.1. Classification (GTDB taxonomy): domain Bacteria; phylum Pseudomonadota; class Gammaproteobacteria; order Xanthomonadales; family Xanthomonadaceae; genus Xanthomonas; species Xanthomonas cissicola. Next base: position 14,370 of record NZ_VZPL01000076.1, read on the forward strand.
GCATGCGTACCACCCGGTCAGCGTGCAACAGGTGCTCGATGCACGTGCCGGCAAGCGTGCCCTGCCCTCGCGGCCGGTGCTGCTGACCTTCGACGATGGCTTGCGCAGTGTCTATACACGGGTGTTCCCGCTGCTGCATGCCTACGGCTATCCGGCGCTGGTCGCACCGGTGACCAGTTGGGTGGAACTGCCGGCTGGTCAGGTCGTGCCCTATGGCCCGCGCGATTTCACCCGCGACGATTTCGTCACCTGGGCACAGTTGCGCGAGATGCAGGACAGCGGCCTGGTCGAAATCGGCTCGCACAGCGATGACCTGCATAAAGGCATCCCGGGCAATCCGTTCGGCAATGAAACCCCGGCAGCGGTCACGCGGCGCTGGGATGCCGGCAACGGGTACGAAAGCGAAGCGCATTATCGTCAGCGGATCGAGACCGATCTACGCCATAGTCGCGACGCAATGGTGGCGCATCTGGGCAAACCGCCGCGCGCCATGGTGTGGCCTTACGCTGCCTACAACCGCGCCAGCAACGAGATCGCCGCGCGCCTGGGCATGACGCTTAGCTTCGACCTGGAAGGCCGCTCGCACGAAGCCGATATCGGCCAGCAGGGTCGCGACCGTGTAGATGGTCAATCGTTGGCCAGCCTGGGCCGCCTGCTGCTGTTCAACAATCCCGACGTACGCGATCTCGCTGGCGAACTGCGGCGTGATCTGTCGCGTGACGGCGTGCGTGCGATCCAGGTCGATCTGGATTATGTCTACGACCCGGACCCGGCACAGCTGGAGCGCAACCTCGATGTGCTGGTACAGCGCGTCAAGGACATCGGCCCCAGCCATGTGTTCTTGCAAGCGTTTGCCGACCCGGATGGCGATGGCGCTGCAGATGCACTGTATTTCCCCAACCGCCATCTCCCGATGCGCGCGGATCTGTTCGGGCGTGTCGCCTGGCAGCTGCGCACGCGTGCCGGCGTACGTGTCTTCGCCTGGTTGCCGGTGCTCGGCTTCCATCTGCCCGACGCGCAGCAACAAGCCGCATTACAGATTCATGGTAACGACCCCAAGGATGTGCCGCGCCTGGATCCAGGCAACCCGCGCACCCGCCAGCTGGTGGCAGACATCTACGAAGACCTCGCGGCCAATACCTACTTCGAAGGTCTGTTGTTCCATGACGATGCCTACCTGCGCGACGACGAAATACCGGCCTACGGCAATGGCGACCCGGCCAAGCGCACGCAGCAACTGATCGGCTTCACCCAGGAACTGAAAGCCGCCGCCGAACGCTGGCGGCCGAAGCTGGTGACGGTGCGCAATCTGTTCGCACAGCCGGTGCTGGAACCGCACAGCGAGGCCTGGTTCGCGCAGCGTCTGGAGGCCTTTGCCAGCGCGTACGACTACACCGCGCTGATGGCGATGCCGTACATGGAGCAAGCCAACGACGCGAATGCCTGGCTCACGCAGCTGGCCACACGCGTCGGCCAACAGCCGCGCGGTTTCGACAAGACCATCTTCGAACTGCAGACGTTCGACTGGCGCAGCGGCAAACCGCTGCCCGACGGAGTGTTGCTCGCGCACAGCAAGCTGCTGCTGGCAGCCGGCGTGCGTCATCTGGCGTATTACCCCGACGATTTCATCGGTGGTCATCCGTCTCTGCCCGAAGCGCGCGAAGCCATCTCGGCTCGCCAATTTCCCTATCTCGAGCGATGACCGATGACGACCAGCCTCCTACTGGCCGCCCTGTTCAACTTTGCGTTTTATTACCCGATCATCATGGCGTTCTTCTGGATGATCGGCGGCATCTACTACTACCTGCGCCGTGAGCGCGGCACGCACGGGCCATCCAAGCCACCGCCGATGGCCAGCGAGCCGTTCGTCTCGATCCTGATGCCCTGCTACAACGAGGCCAAGCACGTTGCCGAAACCATCGCGGCGATGAGCGCGCAGCAGTACGCAGACTTCGAGATCATTGCCATCAACGACGGCAGCACCGACCGCACTGCCGAAGTACTCGACGACCTCACCCACCACCACCCGCGCCTGCGCGTGGTGCATCTGGAGCAGAACCACGGCAAGGCCAACGCGTTGCGCGTCGGCACGCTGGCTGCGCGCTCGGACTATCTGGTGTGCGTGGACGCCGATGCAATCCTGGACCCGAACGCCACGCGCTGGATGGTCGGCCACCTGATCGCCGGCCCACGCGTGGGCGGCGTTACCGGCAACCCGCGCGTGCGCAACCGCACCACACTGATGGGCCGCATGCAGGTAGGCGAATTTTCCGCCATCGTCGGGCTGATCAAACGCGCGCAAAGCGTGTACGGGCGGCTGTTTACCGTGTCTGGTGTGATCTGCGCGTTCCGTCGCTCGGCGCTACATCACGTCGGTTTCTGGTCCGACAACATGGTGACCGAGGACATCGACATTTCCTGGCGTCTGCAGCTGGACGGCTGGGATATCCGCTACGAACCCAATGCGTTGTGCTGGATCCTGATGCCGGAAACCTTTCGCGGCCTGTGGATGCAGCGCCTGCGCTGGGCGCGCGGCGGTGTCGAGGTGTTGCTGAGCCATGGCCGCCGTGCGCTGGCATGGCGCAGCCGGCGTATGTGGGCAGTGCTGCTGGAATACGCGCTGAGCCTGGCCTGGGCGTACACCATGCTGCTCATCATCGTGCTGTGGCTGCTCGGCAAGTTCATTGCGCTGCCGCCGGCCTTGTATGTCGACACCATCCTGCCGCGCTGGCATGGCCTGGTGCTGGCGGTGGTCTGCCTGCTGCAGTTCGCCACCAGCCTGATGATCGAACGCCGCTACGAAAAAGGCCTGGCCCGCCAGTTCTTCTGGGTGATCTGGTACCCGGCCGCGTTCTGGATGATCGGCATGCTCACCGCCGTCATCGCCTTCCCACGTGCCTTGCTCGCGCGCCGCAACAAGCGCGCTCGCTGGAAAAGCCCCGACCGAGGAATCCAATGACCCCGCCCATCATCAACCTGCCGCAACGCCTCGGCCGCTCGCGCCGCCTCGCCTACGGCGCCGCCACCGCCGGCGCATGGATGGTCTACTTCTATCTGTGGGCACCACTGGCAACGCTGATCGCCTGGTTTTTCGGCCTGCGCAGTGCCTACACCGAGCTCTATCTGCAACACAACGCGCTGGACCCGTTCGCTTTGGGCTCCCTACCGGTAATCGCCTTGATGAGCGCGATCACCACGGTTGGCTGGGCCGAATACAACCGCCTGCGCTTCGTCAACGCCGACAAGCGCAAGCGTCCGCGCACCGTCGCCGAACCCGACGTCGACCAGCGTCTGGGCGCCACCGAACAACTCGGCACCCTGCTGCGGCATAGCCGCATCTCCTCGGTGGCAATGGACAAGTTTGCACGACCGGTGGCGGTGCGGGTGGTGCGGCATCGGTAACAGACGCAGTATTCGAGGGCCGGTGGAAGACCACGTGGCAGGCCTGCGCAGGCAGGCCTTCGTTTACGAACACTGGTCAAGCTTGAAGGTTGTGAGGCTGCCACTGCCAAGCCCGCTGCAAACTTTTGAGCAGCCCGTTCAAATCTGACTCATTAGAATTGCGGGGTTCTGGGGAGTTGTGGCTGATCCCCCGCCCGGCGCTGCCTGAGCGCGGATGAGAATCGAGGCTAGATCGGTCGGCAGATATCCGGTGTCAGGCAGCCATGTGTCACGCAACCTGATGAGTACAGTCTGCAGACATGCGCATGAGGCACGGCATCCGGCGGCTGCGCAAGTGAGAAGCGGCCCTGAGAATTGCCGACCTCGATCTGGTGACCCCCGCCCGATTCGAACGGGCGACCTTCCCCTTAGGAGGGACAACGTCGCTAGACTAAGACCCAAGCGGGACAAGGCTTTGCGTGGAAGTCTAGCCTGACTGTGGCAAGTCTGTGGTAACGACAGGCCTAGTCATGCCGATTGTCAAAAAAGTGGTGACCCCGGCTGGGTTCGAACCAGCAACCTCGTCCTTAGGAGGGACGCGCGCTATCCAATTGTGCCACGGGGCCATCTGTCTAAGGATACAGGGAGACGCTAAGTGAGCAAAGCCAAAACAGCCGCCAAGCCTGGGCGCACCAAGACCTTCAGCGGCACGCTCCCACGCGGCATCAAGGCCTCCCAGGCCGTTAGCTCGGTGGCGGGCGTGACGCTCAGGACGGATGGGCAACTCAGGTGGGAGGCGCGCATCCGAAGGTCCCTCAACGGGCAAGCCTTGAAGTTCCCGCTGGTGCGCTACCCCATCGACCCGAAGGCGTCCCCGAATACCGAGCATCACATTGATGCTGCTCGGCTCATGGCCGAGGCCTATGTCCGCCGAGAACACGCCTCCTTGGAGCTTCGGCAAACGCCCTACGCGCACACGGCAGAGGCCTGGACCTTTGGGGATCTTTTGCGCCGGTTTGTCCAAGAGATCGATGATGGGCTCATCAAGCACGCGTCGGTCAGGACCGACCAATCCAATGCCTATCTCTTCTTGGGAGGTGGCAAAGGCCTTGGGTTGAGCCAGACCGGCCTGCCCCACCTCACCCGCAAGCTGGCCAAGGATTTGACTCAGGATGACTTCTTGGGGCGCCATGCCGGCTCGTTCGTGAACGCCTACATCAAGGTCAAGCGAGACGGCACCACGCTCCCTATGGCCCAGGGCAGCAAAAAGCGAGCCCTGACCACAATCCGAAACCTCTTCCGGATTGCCCACGAAAACTGGCAGATTGATCTGCGCTCGCCGATCAAGAGCTTGAAATCGCTCAATTCGGATGACGCGCGCGACCGGACGCTCACCGAGGAGGAATGGAACGCCATCGTTGCGCAGCTTGATGCTGGGCCGTAAGCTCCCCCGTCAAGCAGGCACTTTAAAAGTAGAGCTTTCGGCGTACTTGTTGCGGTACTCGACCGGGGTCATTCCGCCGAGCGAATCATGGGATCTTGCTTGGTTGTAGTCGATCATCCACCAGTGGGCGGCTTCGCGCACCTCGTCGAGGCAGGCGAAGAGATTCAGGTCGAGCACTTCCTCGCGGAACGTACGATTGAAGCGCTCAATGAAGGCATTCTGATTTGGCTTTCCCGGCTGGATGTACTGTAGTGCGACGCCA
>NZ_VZPL01000077.1 GCF_008801575.1 Xanthomonas cissicola
GCTGCGCTGGATCGCCTTTTTGCGTGCCTGGTTGCAGGTGGTGCGGGAGCGTTCCTCAACGTGCTCAAGCACTATGCGGCTCGCAAACATGGCAATGGAGGTTTGACAGGGGTTTTTCAGGGACGACTACTGATACTCGAACGACAGCCCCGGCTGGAACGTGCTGACCAGGCTGCCGGCGTCGATAAACACCAGCAGCCGGTCGGCATCGCGCGCCAGATCCGGCAACGCCGCGACCAGATGCGCGCGCAGGCTGGCGGGCTTGATCACGGCGCCGGCTCCGGTGCGTGCAGGTCGATCCAGTCCTGCAGCGCGGTCAGCTGCGCGGCGGTGGCGTGGCAGCTGGTGTAGTTGTCGGCGACGGTGCTGGCGATGCCAGAGAGCGTAATGCCGGCGGCCGGCGCATCAGGATCTCCGGTGGACGGCCCGGCAGGGTGGCCCGTGGCGGCGGCGTCGTGCAGCCGCATAAAGCCAACAGGGATAGCGCAAGCAGCATCGGCTTTCTGGGTGACATAGATCGGGATCTCACGGGTGATGGTGGCACCAGCCTCGCGCACGATCTGCACGCGGTCGACGTACTGCGTCACGACGGTGGTGGAGCCTTTGGCGCTGTCGCGTTCCGCCTCGGCCTGGCGCTTGGCCTGCAGCGCGGCATCGCGGTCTTTCTGCGCGGCGCTGACGCGCTGCTCCTGCCACACGCAGCCACCGACAAGCAGTGCAACCAGCGCCAGCAGGATGATCAGGCGCGTGACCATCAGTTGACGCCCAGGATCTGCAGGGCGCGCTGCGTGCGCGTGACGCGATCGCTGTGGCCTTCCGGCAAGCGCTTGGCGCGTACGTTGCCCAGGTTGATCTTGCGGCCCAGGCCGAGCACATCGCCCGCATCGGCCAGCACGTTGACGTTGTCTTGCCAATACGCTGCGGCGCCCAGGGCGCTCGGCTCGATCTGCAGCAGCAGATCTGGCTGCTCTTCCACCGGCAGGCCAATCAGCACACCGATGCGGCGGTAGTTGCCCCGGAAGGTGTGCTGCATCGGGCCACGCCCGCGATAGCGGTGTCCGTCGCCGCTGGCGGCGTTGCCGTTGCCCAGGCGGTCGGCGTAGACGAAGTTGGCTAGGCCGACCGGATTGCGCAGGAACTTGGGTGCTTGCGCGGGCGTGATGCGTGTACCGAACACTTCCAGCAGCCGTGCGCTGGTGGTGTAGGTCAGCCCTTCTTCCATGCGCGACAGGCTCAGGCTTTCGTGGCCGACCTGGCCGAGCCAGTGCGCGGCGCGACGCTTGGTGGTGATGCCAAAGCGATTGGCGGCGGCAAGCAGTGGCCCATGCCAGCGCTGTGCGCGTTGCGCCGAGCACTGCATGATTGAGGCGAGCTGGGTATCGGTGAACATCAATCGACCTTCAAGATGCGCGCCACATTGCCCCGAGCGCGGTAGGTGAGCACCGCCAGCACGATCAACGTGCCCAGGTGCCAGAGACTGACTTGCGAGCTGGCGCCGGCCAGCAGGATGTGCAGCGCCTGACCGCCGGTGCTGGCGATCAGCAACCACGCGCACCAGCCCGCGCCGCGTCGATGGCGCGCATCGACCGGGCGGTGGTAGGTAAGCAGGCGGACGCAGATGGCGAGCGAGGCCATCAACGTCAGGACGGTGACCAGGCTATGCACTGGGCGGACCTCCACGACGTAGGAAGGAAAAGTCGAAGGACTTGCTCTTTTCGATCAGGCCCAGCGTGACGGTGATCGCGCACGCCGCACTCGCAAAAGCGGCCACGCCGCTGGACTTGATCGGCAACCAGCGCAGCAGCTCCGGCGCCAGCTGGTAGCCGGCAATCACGCTTACCGGGAAATAGATCAATCGTGCCAACAGCGGTTGCTTGGCGGCGGACACGACGAACAGCGCGCCGCCCGCGAAGGCGCCGATCAGCGCATCGCCGTCGATGCCAGGCAGCACGGAGGCAAGGCCCACACCGGTGGCGATCAAAAAGCCGCTCGATACGGAGGTGGGTTCGGTCATCAGGTCAGTCCCATAGCTGCACAAGCGGCGTCATCGCCGCCGTGGTGGTGGTTACCTCGGGCAACTCCACCGGCGTGCCGTGCGGAAGCACGGCGCCCAGTTCGGCCAGGCCGGGATTGAGGAGATAGGTGCGCTCGACCAGGCCGGCCGTGCTGCCCAGGTGGCGCCAGCACAGCAGGTCGACGGTGTCGCCTTGCATGGCGTGCACGCGCATCAGATGAGCTCCACCGTGCTGCGCGGCAGGTTCTGCAGATCGCGCACGGCCCAGCGCTGGTCGCGGCGTAGCTCGGTGATGCTCGGTGACAAGTCGTCGGCGCGCTGGTTGGCGCTGTCGGTCGCATCGAAGCTGCGGTAGCGCTCTGCTACCTCGACGGCGGTGGCACACGCGACGGCGCGCAGGTAGAGCTGCACGCGGCGCGAGATGCCATCGACGGTGGTGCTGGGCACATCAGCCAGCGCCGCGTAGCCGGCGGCCTGCTGCGCCTGCGCCCAAGCATCCAGCTCATCGTTGACGGCCAGCATGGCGGCCACAATGGCGTGGCGCAGGCGCGCATCGGTGACGGTGCCATCCAGGCGCATGCTTGCCCGCACACTCGCCGGTGCGATCGCCGGCCAGAACGGTGCATTGGCAATCGCATCAGGCGTGGCGCTGGTCGTGCCGGTGGCAGTGAATCCGCTCATGGATGGCTCGGAAGAGATCGCCGGTGGTCGGGGCGTCACCGCAGCGATGGAGTGCTGTGGATCAGCCCCGAGCCGGCGAGGGTTGCGGGGACGCTCGGTTATGCGCTGGTGCCCGCAGGCTCAACGCTGAACTTCTTCAAGAGACGCTCGGCGCGCTCCAGATCCTTCTTGCCGCCGCAGCTGCCGTGCAAGGCGATGGCGCGCTGCAGATCGGCGACAGCGGCAGCCGCGATGGGCTGCGCTTGGTCGGCCGGCGTCTCATCGGTGATGCCGGTCAGCGATGCGCGGGCCAGTGCCAGGTGCAGCTTGGCGCGCACCTCGTCGGGCATGTCCTGCTCGGCCGTCAGCGCCGCGGTGTCGGCCAACACAGCTGCATCGAAGGGCTGGCCGGTCTTCTGCGCCGACAACGCCGCCTCGGCCACTTCCTCGGCCAGCACACAGCCCACCGTGCGCGAGAAGCGGTCGGGCATCTGCAGGTTGTGCTTGAGCACATAAGCGCCCAGCTCCAGCGCGCCGGCATAGTCGCCGGCATCGATGCGCCACACCATGCACGTGGTGACGATCTCATCCTGCGCACCCTGGCCACCGGCCAGCACGCCGGTCAGGTATGGCACATAGCCAGGCAGCAGCTGCACCTTGAGCGCGGCCTTGCCTTGGTCGGACTGGATCTGCTTCAGGCGCAGGCGGTCGCTCTGCAGCTGCGCCATGTGTTGCTCGTAGGCGGTGGCACCGGCCATGAGCTGGTGCGGAGCGCGCTGCGCCGCTTCCAGCTCGGCCAGCACGCGGCTGTGGTGACGCTTGGCGGGACTGTCGGCCATGGCTTAGGCCTCGATCTCGATGTGCTCGACGACGCAGCCCAGGCCGTAGTCCTCGACCACGTAGGCATCGTTGGAGGACTCGTAGTTCTCGATGCGATCGCGGGCGGGCACTTCCTGGATGTAACGACGACGGCCGCCGGTCTGGTAGTAGATCGACAGGTTCGCCAACGAGGTGACCATCAAGGCGCCGTCCGGCAGGTACGGCACCTCGGCCACCTGCAGGCCACCGACGCGGCGCTGGCTCAAGATCAGGTCGGTGGCGATCTTCTCGCTGGCCGGCTGGTCCTTGTTGACCATCGGGAAATACTTGTCGTGCATCAGGTCGCGGCCTAGTACCACGACCAGGCTCGGATCCTTGCGATGCCACGGGTCCAGCAGATTGCTCACGACGTCGTACACCAGTGCGTCGAGGTTGCCGTAGTCGGCGCCGGCACCGCCGATAATGACCTTGCCGGCTGTCTTGCCGCTGGCAAGCACGCGCTGGGCAGCGTTGGTGCGGTATTGCTGCAGCCAGCCGATGTTGACGTCTTCCAGCAGCGGAAAGGCGGCGCGGTCGGTGTCGGCAGCGGCGTGCGTGCCGTTGAAGCCGATCTGCAGACGGTCCAGCGCCTGGCGCTTGACGATGGCATCGCGCAGGCGCGCCTGGAAGTCCGGGAACTTGGCCCAGGTATCGAGCAGCGCATACGGGATCGCGGTGTCGAAGTCGGTCTTCTTTGCCAGGTACTCGTTCTTGTCGAGCGCGGCCACGTTGCGCGGGGTGCGGGTCTTGCCGGCGCCGGTATCGGTGCGGCTGGCGATGCTGCCGGTGACGCCGATGCCCACCTTCTGCCCGGACAATTCGTCCACGGGGATGATGTTGACCTTGGACAGGAACTCGCTCGATTCCTGCATGCGCGTTTCCAGCTTCTGCTGCACGGTCGGATCGACAGCGAAGGAATGGAAGGCGGAGGCAATGCCATTGAGCTTGGCGATCTGATCGGCGAACTGGTTGAACTGCAGGCGGGTGGCGTTTTGCATGGTGGCTCCGAAGGGGTGGCGCTGCGGCGTTTGTGTGGTGTGGGATCAGCAGTCGGTCAGTACGGCCGCGCCGCCGCCGGTGACCACCGGGCGTGCGGGCTGTGCCGGATCGGGCTGCTGTGAGAGCGAGGCGCGCAGCTGCGCCAGGTCGTTTGCCAGCTGTTCGTACTTGGTCTTCTGCTCGTTGTGTTCGGCCTGCAGGCGATTGAAGCGTTCGTCCTGGCCGCGCACGTGCTCGGCGATCTCTTCGACGCCTTCGCCAAGCTCTGCGAACTGCTCAGCGGTGATGCCGGTGGCGTCTTCGCTTTTGAGCGCAGTGCGGATCCGGCTCAACAAACTGGCGACCGGACCTTCGCTGACCTCGCTAAATTCCAGCGCGGTCTCTTCGGCAACGGTGAACAGGTTGCCCGGCGATTGCTTGCGATCGGTGAGCGGATTGGCGTCCGGGTGTTGGCTGGCGAAGGTCAGCATTGAAGTGCCCAGGCTCGCCGGTGAATCGGTCACGGCCAGGCCGACCAGATACGCCTTGCCGGTGTTGGCGAACTTCTCCTGCACCTCGATGCTGGTGTAGAGCTTCTGCTTGGACTTGTTGATGGTGATCAGATCGGCGGTCGGCTCGATCTGGGCGAACAGCGCCAGGCGCTTGCTGCCGTCGATCTCCACCTCTTCGGCCTTGACGGCGGTGACATCGCCATACGCGCGGAACGGCGAATCCGGCAACAGGCTGCGCATGTGCTCAATCCAGATGCGGGCATTGTAGGTCTCGCGGTTGTAGGTCGCGGCCATGTCGTCAATCCAGCTGCGCTGAATCGTGCGGCCATCGGTGGTGGCGCCTTCGACGGCCACGCGGAACCAGTTGGAACGGAACTTTTTGGTCTTGCCCGACATGGGTGCCCTCTGCGCTAGATGCGTTTGCGATGACCCATGGTCAAATGCGACGCATAGCGCAGCAACGAAAACACCATGTAAACAAGGTGGTTACGCGTTGCTCAACTGTCGGGAATAAGAGGTGTGCCGCACCCTGGTCGGCATGCAAAGCGTTGCCACCCAGCTCCCGATGGACACCCGCAGACAGGCCAAGTTCCTGTACTGGATGGGATGGCGCGTGACCGAAATTGCGCAGGCCATCGGCGAGAACGAGAAGACTGTACACAGCTGGAAGTCGCGTGACGAGTGGGATTGCGCAGACAACGTTGAGCGCATCGGTGGTGCACTGGAAGCGCGCCTGGTCGTGCTGATCATGAAGCCGGAAAAATCCGGCGGTGACTTCAAGGAAATTGATCTGCTGCATCGGCAGTTGGAGCGCCAGGCGCGCATCCAGCGCTACCAAGGTGGCGGCAACGAGGCCGACCTGAATCCAGCCGTTGCCAACCGCAACGCCGCGCCGAAGAAGAAGCCCAAGCGCAACGACTTCACCGAGGAACAGATCGAGCAGCTGACCACGGCGTTCGTCGACGGCTGCTTCGATTACCAGCGTGACTGGTACCGGGCCGGCAACGAGCGTACCCGCATCATCCTCAAGTCGCGTCAGATCGGTGCGACGTTTTACTTCGCCCGAGAGGCGCTGATCGATGCGCTCACCACCGGGCGCAATCAGATCTTCCTCAGCGCCTCCAAGGCGCAGGCGCATCTGTTCCGCGGCTACATGCAGCAGTTCGTGCGCGAGACGATCGACGAGACGCTCTCCGGCGGCGACAGCATCGTGTTCCCCAACGGCGCCGAGCTGTTCTTCCCGGGCACCAATGCGCGCACGGCGCAGGGCTACCACGGCAATTTTTACTTCGACGAGTTCTTCTGGACCTACGGGTTCAACGAATTGAACAAGGTCGCCAGCGGCATGGCGATGCACAAGAAGTGGCGCAAGACCTACTTCAGCACGCCGTCGAGCATGGCCCACGAGGCCTATACGTTCTGGACCGGCGAGCGCCGCAACAAGGGTAAGCCGGCTGCCCAACGGATCCAGATCGATGTCTCGCATGATGCGCTGGCCGGCGGGCGCCGCTGCCAGGACCGCGCCTGGCGGCAGATCGTCAACATCCTTGACGCCCAGCGCCGTGGCTGCGACCTGTTCGACATCGACGAGCTGCGCGAGGAATACAGCCCGGACGCGTTCGCCAACCTGTTGATGTGCGAGTTCGTCGACGACGGCGCCAGCATCTTCCCGCTGGCGATGCTGCAGCCGTGCATGGTCGACAGCTGGGTGGAGTGGGGCGAAGACTACAAACCATTTGCTCTGCGTCCCTTTGGCGATCGCGCGGTGTGGATCGGCTACGACCCGGCTGACACCGGCGACACTGCCGGCCTTGTGGTGCTGGCTCCACCGTCCATCCCCGGCGGCAAGTTCCGCATCCTCGAACGGCATCAGTTCCGTGGCATGGACTTCGCGGCACAGGCCAAATTTATTCATGGCGTCACGCAACGGTACTGGGTGACCTACATCGGCATCGACACCACCGGCATGGGCAGCGGCGTGGCGCAGCTGGTGAAGCAGTTCTTCCCGAATCTGGTCACCTTCAGCTACTCGCCCGAGGTCAAAACGCGCCTGGTGCTCAAGGCGTTCGATGTGATCCACAACGGCCGGCTGGAGTTCGACGCCGGCTGGACCGACGTGGCGCAATCGTTGATGGCCATCCGCAAGACGATGACGGCCAGCGGCCGGCAATCCACCTTCACCGCTGGCCGCTCGGAAGAGACCGGTCACGCGGACCTGGCGTGGGCGCTGTTCCACGCGCTGCAGAACGAACCGCTGGAAGGGCGCACCGCGCGCAACTCCGGCTTCATGGAGATCTCTTGATGTTGACCGACCAGCTGCCCGCCACCGCGCCTGCAGCGCCCGCCGTGCCTACACGCGCCGAGGCGTTTACCTTTGGCGACCCCACACCGGTGCTCGATGGGCGCGGTGTGCTGGACTATCTGGAGTGCTGGCAGAACGGGCGCTGGTATGAGCCGCCGGTAGGCCTGGATGGCCTGTCCAAGACCACGCGCAGCAATCCGTTTCTGCAGTCGGGGCTGATTTTCAAGCGCAACATGCTGGCGCGCACCTTCAAGCCGCACCGGCTGCTGACGCGCGAGGCCTTCGAGCAGCTGTCGCTGGACTGGATCACGCTGGGCAATGGCTACCTTGAGCGGCGCCGCAACCGCATGGGCGGTGCGCTGTCGCTGGCAGCGCCGTTGTCCAAGTACGTGCGGCGAGGGATCACCGAGGGCGAGTACTTCCAGGTGCGCACCTGGCACGACGAGCATGTGTTCGAGCCGGGTAGCGTGTTCCAGCTGCGCGAGGCCGATGTCGATCAGGAGCTCTACGGCCTGCCCGAGTGGATGCCGGCGATGCAGTCCGCGCTGCTCAACGAGTCGGCCACATTATTCCGACGCAAGTACTACAACAACGGTTCGCATGCCGGTTTCATCCTGTACCTGACGGACCCGCAGCAAAGCCAGGAAGACGTCGATGCGCTGCGCAACGCCATGAAGGGCGCCAAGGGGCCGGGCAACTTCCGCAACCTGTTCCTGTACTCGCCAGGCGGCAACAAGGATGGCCTGAAGCTCATCCCGGTCAGCGAAGTGGCGGCCAAGGACGAGTTCAGTGGCATCAAGGGCATCACCCGCGACGACATGCTGGCCGCGCTGCGCATCCCGCCGCAGCTCATGGGCATCGTGCCGCAGAACGCTGGCGGTTTCGGGTCGATCCGCGAGGCAGCTGCCGTCTGGGCCGCCAACGAGCTGGAACCGCTGCAGGCGCGCATGTTGAAGATCAACGACTGGGTGGGCGATGAGGTGATCGCCTTCACCCCCTACGCGCCACCAGCGGCCGCGTAATCCTTTCCCAACGCAAGACCACGCAATGCTCAAGAACCTCCGTTGTGGCGAATGCGCCCGCCTGCTATGCAAGGCCGGCGCCTTCGATGAAATTCAGATCAAGTGTCCGCGCTGCGGCACGCTCAATCACTTGAAGGCCGAGAGCCTCACCTCCGATCGCCGCGAGCGAATCCAAGAAGGCTCTCACCATGAAAAATCAGCTCCTGCAGGGCGACGCCCTGACCATCCTGCCCACGCTCGAAGCGAATTCGTTCGACGCGCTGATCACTGACCCGCCCTATGCGAGTGGCGGCCTGACTGCCGCTGCCCGTGCCCGGCCGCCCTCGACCAAGTATTGCCGCGACGGCGGGCACGCTGACTTCGTTGGTGACGAGCGCGACCAACGCTCGCACCTGAAATGGATGCACCTGTGGTTGTCCGAGTGCGCACGCGTGCTGAAGGATGGCGCACCGGTGCTGCTGTTCACCGACTGGCGGCAGCTACCGCTGACCACCGACGCGCTGCAGATCGCCGGCTTCACCTGGCGAGGAATCACCGTCTGGGACAAGACCGAGGGCGTGCGGCCGCAACTGGGCCGCTTCCGCAATCAGGCCGAGTACATCGTGTGGGGCAGCAAGGGCAACATGCCGCTGGATCGCCGCGCGCCGGTGCTGCCAGGTGTTATCCGCGAGTCCGTACGCAAGGCTGACAAGCACCATCTGACCGGCAAGCCCACCGAATTGATGCGGCAGCTGGTGCGGATCTGCGAGTCAGGTGGGCGCGTGCTCGATCCGTTTGCTGGCAGCGGAACCACGTTGGTGGCTGCGCAGCTGGAAGGATTCGAGGCAGTCGGGATTGAGATGACGGATCAGTACACCACCGTTACACGTGACCGGCTGACAGCGCTGTAATCAGACGACCGGGCCGCCCCTGGCGGCTCGGTTTTCATTGCGCGGGGGATGGGCGCAAGGCAATCACGCGATACTGGCCGCCATTGCCATAGCGTGGCCCTTTCTTGTCAATCTCGGCGCATAGCCTGTCTTTGCCACAGACAACGAGATTGGCACGAGCAACGCGATCCAAAAAGGTAATTTCTGCCCGGAGTTGGGCGGCTTCAGCGACAGCCGCTTTTGTGCTGTAGAGCGCGTAGCCGGCGACGACGACGCTGATGACACCCGCCACCAGCAAGGCAATCGATGCGATCCACATGCGCCGCGTTGTCGTTGTTTCCAGGGAGTGCTGTGCGTGTGCGTAACGCTGGGTCGCCTGCTGGACCGTCTGCTCCGCAGTTGCCATCTTCTTGTTGAATCGCTCGGCCGCCGGTTCCAGCGTCTGCGTCAGCGCCTGATTGCTCAATCGCGTCAGCCGGGGAAGTGCGCTTTCCACGACGCGATTGACGCGCTGATCGGCACTGTTGACGGCGCTCTGCAGAAGCTGCAGCTGCTCCCGGACCAGATCGTCCAATGCGTGCTCGCGCCGCTGCAGCGTCCCGATCATCGCCGCCAGGGCCTGGATCGATTCTTTTAGCGTGCGTTCCGACCCGTTGACATCGGGCAGCGCGGAGGTGTTCTGCATGTCCATAGTGTTCTCTCGATGATTCAACTTGCTGCACGTGTTCCGGCTATCCACCACCGCCGCCGCCTCCACCGCCGCCGCCTCCACCGCCGCCGCCGCCATCTCCGCCACCACCACCGTCACCCTGCGGACCTTGCATCGCCGGTCCGTTGGCGAACTGCGGCAGTGTCATCACCATCACCGGGCCACGGCTGGTCTGCACCTCTGTTGAGACGTCCATGTTCAGTGCCTGGCGTGTACTCGCCTGCTCCTGGGCTTCCTGCATCGCCTGGGCATCAAGAAATTCATGCCCTTGTTTGGCAAGGGCCTGGCTGTAGGGACTGTTGGCGACCCGTTTCAAGGCCTGTTCGATCGCCAATTCGTTCTTGCAGTCGATGGCGTACAGCAACTCGTCCACATCCGGATCGCCGGTGATGTTTTTGCGCTGGGGCTGCGGCCGATCTTCTTGCTCGCCAGCGGCAAGAGACTGTGGCGCGGTGTCTGCCGGCAGGGCGCGTGGTGGTCTCAGTCCAGAGGGGCCATCCGGATCGTACCCATCACGCAGTTCCAACTCGGTAAACGGCCGCTCACCACGCTCCACGCGCGCCTGCCGCGCGTCTGCGACGCGGTTTTCTGTTTCGAGATCCTGTTCGAGTTGGATGCGCAGCTCACGCATGGAGCGCTCTATTTCTTCCCAGGAGTTCGGATCGACGGGCACAGCGGCAGGACGGTCGTGCTCATCTGCCAAGGACGCGGAAAGCGGCTCGCGCGCATCGGCCGCGCCCTCGGGGGCGTCGACGGAGCGGCCAGCGGTCGGCATATCCAGCGATGGCCCTGTCGCTCGCGCGAGGTATGCGGACACTGGCAACGCTGCAGGAGTATCTGGTGCTTCCAGTGCTTGAGCCTGTGGCGTGCGCGCCTGTTGCTCGTCGCGCTGTTCTGCGGAGACCGGCGTGGCGAGCGATGGCGCGGAAGGCGCGGTCGCCGCCTGGGCCAGGTACGCGTCCACCGGCTGCTCGGGCTGCTGCGCCGGTGCATCTTGCTGCGCACCCGAGGCCGGCGCCGTCATTGGCTGTTGGCCGCTGTGCAGGTTCGCAACCTGCTGCTGATTTGCCGGTGCTGTCTGCTGCTGCTGGACTTCCTGCGTGCGCTCTTCTTGCGCTTGTTGGCTTTGCGTCCGCTGCTGCGCTACGTCGGATGCCTGTGCTTGCGCAGGCTCTGCCAACTGCTCCTGGGGCCGTTGGGCGATGTCATTCGGGGTAGACCGCTGCTCGGGCTGGTGCGCCGATGTGTCTTGCGCCTGGAGCGACGACGGCTCGCGCGAGACGGCTTCCTGTGCCGGCTCCTGCTCGTGTTGTGGAGCCGCTTGGGCGTGCCCCGGCTGTTGCTCGGCATGTTGCACCGTCTGCGCCAGCAGGCGTTTCTGCTGGCTCTGCTGGGCGTCCTGTGCCTGCTGCTGAACGTGTTCGCGTTGCTGCGCGTCCTGTACCTGGCGTTCTTGCTGCTCCAGCTGTTGCGACTCTTGCCAGCGAAGCTCCTGCAATGCATGCGCCTGCAGCGCCTGAGCATCCTGCGCTCGGTCTTCGTGCGCGGCTTGCTCCTGCAGCGTGTACGCACGTGCCTGCGCCAGCTGCTGTTCTTGCGCTTGCTGGTCCTCCTGCTGCCGTTCCTGACGCTCCTGCGCGGCGCTGGCCGCATGGCCCCGTGCCTGCACGTCGAGGGCATGCTGGTTGGAGGGGGCGGAAGACGAGGTGTCCGCATCTGCGGATCCGTCCGATGAGCGAGGCGCAGCGGCCAGCTGCTGTGTGGGGGCGGCCGGTTGCTGCCGCGCCTGCACATCCCGCAGTGCCTGGCGGATGTCCTCGCTGCTGGTGACCGCTGCAATGCGCTCTACACCATCGGGGCCGCGCTGCAGATGCGCAATCGGGCTATCGGCGCCGAAGGTGCCACCAGGGCCGCGTTGCAACTGCATCGCGCCATCGCCCGCGAGTCCCTCTGCCTCGCGGGTGCGTTGCGTCGCCAGTTCGATCGCTTCACGCCATTGCGGCTGCAACTCGGTGCCGACAATGCGATAGCGGTAGAGCGTCTGCTCGCCTTGTACGTCCTGCGGCGATTGCTGGATGGCGGCAATGGCCTGCGCCTGCTCGGCCAGTGCCGGTTGCAGCATCGCGCGCGTGGTCTCAAGTTCCAGCACGCGGTTGCCATCGGGTGGGGCGCCGTTGCTGGTCCAATGGCCTTCGATATCGCGGTAGTAGCGCTGGCCGTTCGAGGCGGTCAAGGCATCTGGATCGGGCAGCGCCTGCTGCACCGCTGGCGACATCGGCAGGCCATCGGCCGCCCAGCCGTTGCGGTGATGCGCCAGTTCGTAGCGCGCGGCGATGGCGCCGGGGCTGTTGGCGATGTTGCGGGCGATGACCTCCTGCGCTTGCGCGTCCAGCTCGGCTGCGCGTTGCGGCGAGGCGGTGTCCTGCACGTAGCTGCCGCGATCGTTGGCGCCACTGATGTCGGTCTTGACCAGCCGATGCCACTGACCGTCCGCTGCATCGCGTCGCCAGTCGGCGCTGCTCAGGCTGGGGCGGTCAGTGGCATTGGCCGGCTGGCGATACGGGTCAACGGGCGCGGGCGCGTCCTTGAGGGCGAGCGCTGCAGCGGCGTTGGTGGCCTGGTAATTCAGTTCGCGCGCCTTTTGGTAGCTGGCGACGATAGGCGTTGCGGTGGGATTGTCCACCCCGTCGTTGGTGGTGTCGGCCTTGCCCTCGCGTGCCCACGCGGTGCCGTTGAACGACCACTGCATGCCATTGCGATCGGTCTGGGTATAGATGGCGCGGTTGTCGAACAGATCGGCGGCCTTCTCGCCGGCCTTGGTCATGAAGTACGCATCGGCGGCGATCAGCACCATCGGCCCGGCGCCCGAGCTGCCCAACGCGTAGGCAGCGGCAGTACCACCGGCCCAGCCACCGACGTTGCGGCCGGCGAAGTGCGCAAGCTCCGATTGCGCGGCCAGCGGATTGTCTTGGCCGAGTAAGTGTGTGGCGCGCTGGCCGGTCATCACCGTGTCGGCGGCGGTGGCGAGTAGGCCGGCAGTGCGTAGGGCTTGGCCTGTGGAAAGATCGCCGGCAAGTAGCTCGGCGGTGGTGAAGCCGCGTTGCGAGACTGGTGTGTACGGCGCATGCGGTGTAGCGGCTGTGCCTTGGCGAATGCTGCGCGCTGCACCGCCGATGGTTGTCGGTGTGTCATCCAAGACCTGCTGGACCAAGGCCGCGTTGGACTCGGATAGCCTTATTCGGCCGGCATCCTCGGCATGCGCGATGGCCATGCGCAATTCTTCGCGGCCGGCGATCTCGCGGATGAAGGCATCGCGTTCATTCGGGACCGCGACCAGATTCTTGCCCGTCGTGCGTGCGTCATCGATCACCCTGACGATCCGCTGCTCGGAGTGGGTGATCGCGGCCCACTCGGCTTCGACATTGCTCATCGAACGCAGCGTTTTCAACTGGTCGGCATGGGCTGCGCGGTATTGCTCGTACTCGGAAATAGTGCGGTGGTTTTGTGCGTTCGTCTCGGCCTTGGTCAAGTGATCCGGGGTGGTTGCGAACATATCGCGATTGATCAGCGCGACTTTGAGGGTGTCCTGCAGGTCGTGTACTTGGGCGGCGACGCGCTTCAGTGCAGCAGCGTCATCGCCCATGGCGGCTTCGCCATCTGGGGAATCAATCAGATCGTCAAGATAGCCGACTATTGCTTTTGTGTAGGAGCTGCGCGTGCGTCCTCTATGTGGGGAGGCTTCGATTTCGTCGGCCAGCTTGCCCTCTACCGGAAGATATAGGCGATTGGTCGATACATCCTTGTCGATCAAGTCATGTTCAAGCAATTTCTTGAGCAAGTCATGATCTCGAAAGACAATGTTTTCAATGACATGATGACTCTCAAGGATGACGTTACTGGCCGGCATCTGCTTTCACTCCATCAAGCGCTCAAAGATTCATCGCTCAGCAACCGAAAGCGTCTATCAGCCAGACGCCGCGCGTCCTGGGCGATTTCCCAAATCCCTGCGCAATCAAGGTGTCGCGTAAGAATCGATCACAAAAGGCATCTGATGTATAAGGTGTCCTGAAGATATGCGCGGCGCCGATCACGTCTTTCCTGAATGCAAAGTCGGCGCCGCCAGCAACACTGTAGTGCTTGCCATTACGGTATCCGGTCAACACTTTGACCCTGGATGCCTCCTCGTCGATGGCGTCGATAATCCGCACTACCTCGCAAAGATAGTGCAGTGCCCCAGGCGTACCGTCTTCCAGTCGGAAGTCGCATAGTGCGAAGGCAAACCCCTCTGGGTCCGCCGCCTCAAGAACCTGCTTCAGCGGCTCGGAGACCAGCCAGTACCGCTTGAATCCACTGTGCATGTCATTGGGCATATCGCCGATACGGCTGTCGTAGCGCAGGCGCGGAACCTCCTTCAATGCGGCAAGCCCCGCGTCCTCCCCTGGCCGGCTGTAGGCAATTGGGAACGGCACTGCATCTTCATTCTCGAATTCCACGCCATGCCCGCGACCGCCGCCACGCATGTCGGACCTGAGGATGTAGAACGCACCCTTCTGAGGTGCGTTCTGGAGTGTTGCGCGGGCTTCTTTTGCTTCGTTCATAGGTGCTTTCTCTCAACAATCCAGCATGCGTCGAACAGGTGCCCACAAGTGAGTCGCCTCGCTGCCTCTCCATCAGATACCCACCTCCGCGCCTGACCGCCCGTAACGGAGGCGGGGCCGGCGGCGGATGTTTGGCATGTCGTAGCCCCTGTTGGAACCGGATGCAGCCCCCTATGTTGCCCGTCTTCAGCGGCCGACGCAGTAGGAAAACCCCGACGCCCACGGACAGCGCTGGCCCTGGCGCGCGCAATCGTCGCCCCGCCACGCCTGCGGTCTTCGTGCGTGGTTTTCGCTGCACCCCCGCAGGGTGGACCTAGGCCGCGCTGCTGTTACCGATCCCTGCGATTCAAGGGGGCCTCTCCTCCCTGCAAATCCCTGCGTGCTTGGGGGCTTTGCGTGGCGGCGCGTCTGCGTTCCGTTGCTAGGCCCCCCGGCACATTTCGGCACATGACCATCGGAATCAGGTAATCGGTAATCCGTGGCCTGAAAAATGAACTAAGCGACTGATCTTATTGGGAATAATGAGGTTACCTTTTTGGGGTGATTTAAGGTAATCAGGCTCCCATAGAAAAGTTATGTGATTGAAATTTAAGGCTATTTTTTGGGAGACGGATTACCTCCCCAAAAGGTAATCTCATTACCTCCCAATTACCCTTTAATTACCTTTGATATTTGCATGTAAGTATTTGATAAATAGATATAAATTAGCCTTTCCGGTGGCGTATTACCTAAATTACCTACCTCCGATGGTCATCCCAAAAATTGCATATTGGGGGCCTTGAGCGGGACTCCAGCCACCGCACTTGCGTCTACGCTTGAGCACACGCACATCGACCGCCCATCTCTCTTGGATGGCCAGGCCTGCGCGCTGCCGTAGAAATTGGAGCCAGTCCGAGCCGCCTGAGTCAGGCCTGCCGGCGCGCGATCAGCACGTGGCGCGCGGAGGATCTGCCAGTGAGGTAGTGAAGCGTCCCGACAAGAGCTCTTGCCGCGAGGCCCATGATGGAGAGTTCTGGCACCCGCTTGCACCGAGGCCGGCCGTACCCCGCCCGAAGCGTCAGTTGATAGCGTCCAAGGCGCTCATCAGCTTCTCGTCGCCGATGCGAGCCGGAGTGAATAGATCGCCCTGCAGGTCTTCAGGCTTGGCTAGATCCATCAGGCACACGCCGGCCTTCTTGTAGGCGGAGCCTTCTCGCATGAAGCCCTGGAACAGCCGGCGTACAGTCGTGAGCACGATGCGGCTGTCAGAAGTGGCGGAGGCGAGTGGGGCGGTGCGTGATGGGTTGTGCTGCGGTACGCCCGGCTTGAACGAATCCGTTTCGGCAAAGATGCCAATCGCGCTCGACGTCAATCCGCGAGCGCGCAGCTTCTCGGTGGCACGCATGGCGAAAGTGGCCAGCGCCTCTGACATATCTTGCGGGTCGCTTACCCATGTCCCGAACGATCGGCTGACCATGATTTGCTGCCGGTCTGGCTCGACCTCCTCAAGCTCGAGGCAGGCGTGACCCTGCAGCTCGCGCTGCGTGCGCGCCATGACCACTCCGAACTCCGCGAGCAGGTCGTCTGCAGCCGCATCCCGCAGATCCGCTGCCGTATACACACCGCGTGCCTGCAGCCTGGCGCTCCAGCGCCTACCAATGCCCCAGAGGTCGCCAACTGACGTGGCCCGCAGCACGGCATCGAGTTCACTGACGCTGAGCGCGGCCAAGTCACAGACGCCGGCTAGGCCGGCTGGGTAGCTGCCCGGCTTGCGCGCCGCATCTTTGGCGACCCGGTTGGCCAGCTTGGCCAGGGTCTTCGTCGGCGCTATGCCGATGCTGTTCGGAATGCATGTCCATTGATGGACGCGCTCGCGTAGGTCGACCGCGAGCTGCCAGCGATCGCGGATCCCGCCCAGGTCAAGGAAGGACTCGTCAATGGAGTACACCTCGACACGCGGCGCGGCTTGGCGAAGGATCACGCCGATGCGCGAGGCGATGTCGCCGTACAGACCGAAGTTTGCGGAGCGCAGCATGAGCCGCCGGCGGATCTGCGGGGGCACCTTGTGGATCGGCTGGCCCATCGTGACCCCCAGCGCCTTGGCTTCGTCCGATCGAGCAATGGCGCAGCCATCGTTGTTGCTCAGCACGACCAGCGGCCTGCCGCGCAGCTCGGGCTGGAACACCCGTTCGTAGCTGGCGTAGAAGTTGTTGCCGTCGATCAGGGCGAACATCAGCGGCCGGCGCGTGCGTGGGTCCGGGTCACCTGGCGGACGACGCCGACCACGGCAAACACCTCAACCTCCGTGCCTGGCGCCAGGATGATCGGCGCGCAATGGGGGTTGCGGCTGTGCAGCTCGATGTGGTCGGAAGCGACCTGCAGGATCTTGCAGACTGGCTGATTGCCGTCCCATATGGCCAGCACCATGTCGCCACTGATCGGTCGCGCCGAGCGATCGACGACCAAGATGTCGCCGTCGCAAACACCGGCAAGAAGCATGCTCCAGCCCTCAGCGCGGTAGAGAAACGTGGCCGGCGGATTGCGGATCAGCACCTGGTTCAGATCGATCTCGTCGTCCTGGAAATCCTCGGCAGGCGAGGGGAAGCCGAGCTGGATCCGAAGCGCGCTGAGCGGCAGCCGCAAAGGCGCAGGATCGTCGCAGGCCGGCCCAAGCAGGCGGGCATAGGTATGGGGTGGCGGGAGGGACAACATGACGCGAACTCTCGCGGGACGAAGTCTCAAAGGTCGAGACGGCCTGCCAAATTAGCAAAATTACTAAGAAATAACTCCCCTGACCGAGTTAAGTTCGGTGCTAGCCATCGGGCTTTCGCCTGGAGCATGCTCCAGCCGGCCGCCTTATGCATGCGGTAGTCTGACAAAAAAGTGACCGGGGGAACTATGATCGAAAATTGGATAGCTGCACAGGCAACGCTGCATGCCGCGTGGATAGGCGCGGGAGCAACCACTGCTGTTGGAGTAATCACAGTTGTGGCAGCACTTTGCGGAATTAGCCTCCAACTGAAGAACGATCGGCTCCAAAGAGCAAAAGACCGGCGACATCAATCGGCGAAGGACACCATTCTTGCTGCAGTTGTTGGCATGACTGAGATATCACAGGCATCGGCGATGCTAGCTGATCCGCGTACTCAACCAGCAGAAGCGTTTCGAGATTTCACTGCGGCGCTAGCAAAAATCAACGCAGCAGGCGCAGTAGCAAGTCTGGAGGCGGTGAGAGCGGGAAAAAGCTATTTGGCAGTTGTTGGGCCGATCTTTTTCGCCGTTCAAGCTAAGAGAATGCTCTTGGAATCGTCTGGCGCCCCCCATGAAGAATGGACCAAGCTGGCTTTCGCGGTGCTTGATCTCCACAGAGAACATGTTCTACCGCCACTTCACGAGGCAATTGCAATGGCTCGGGTTGATCTGGAGATTGCAGATGATGACGTGGAAGGATTTTTTGAAGCCTTAATGCCCGACTTGCGCGCTGGCCAAACCAATCTGGCCATGGCGTGGGACCGGCTAGGCCTCACGGCCTCAGTTGCTGTTCCCGACTTGGCCGGTCGATAGCAGATCGATCCAGCGGCGGATGAACGATCTGCATGCAGACCTCGGCAGGATCCAAGCTAACCATGTGGACAGCCACATTAGGTGGCGCCACCTTAAGGACCGCCTCCTTCATCGCCTTGTCTACTCGGTTGCCCAGCAGAATTCGTTTCAGTTGGCCAGGAAGTTGTACGTAACAAGAGTCGGAGATGAATCGCCACTCATGTTCATACAGCCAGTGATCTGTTTTGAAGCTAAGAACTTCTTCGGCCGTCGTAGCTTTTAGGTCTCGGCTCTCGACCTTATAAAGATTTTCGAGATAATAGACCCGGCGAAGAAGAGGATGGTTTTCATCTACTTCGAACTCAAAAGCAAGCCCTCTTGAACTGTCGCCATAGAGAGCCCACATACTCACGTCAGACCAGGCGGCCGTGAGGCTGCACACTTTTTTGCCACCAATTAAGTCATCCAAGCTCGGATACGCGATCCGTCCATGTGAACCGAAGTTTGATCCGAATTGTAAGTTGAAGTCTCCCTGTCTACGCTTTACATAGGTGCGAAACTGACCTTCAAAGGGATCATTCAAAGAAGCGTAATCGGAGCAGTAGAGCCGTTCGTGAATTGCAATGTCGAGGGCATAGAGCGCGTCGCTCGCACCTTTGAACTTATACAGCAGCATGCAATTCACCTCGATATCAGACAACTAGGCGCTGGGAGCTTCTTTGGGGAAATGGGCATCGCGTTCAAAGTGATCCAAGAGACATCAGCTGGAGTCACTTGTGATTACTGGTCTTCCTTAACGCGATTGGCGTACCTGATACGCCCAGGATTTCTTAGACATCTCAAGGCCATGGAAAATGGCTGATTCGGAGGTGTCCATGAGCAGTAAGCGGTATACGGATGAGTTCAAGATCGAGGCGGTCCGGCAAGTGACCGATCGTG
>NZ_VZPL01000078.1 GCF_008801575.1 Xanthomonas cissicola
AACGGTTCATGCGTGTGTAGACCGTATGCCAGTTGCCAAAGCGCTTGGGTAGGCCGCGCCATTTGCAGCCATGCTCGGCAACGTAAAGGATGGCGTTGACCACTTGCAGGTTGGTCATGCTGACATTGCCGCGCTGCGCCGGCAGGCAGTGTTCGATCAGAGAAAATTGTGCTGGCGTGATCTCCATGCCCAATAGTTTAATCGCTCGGGCCATTAGTGTTAACAGGCCCTAGGCACTGCGACGGCTTGACGGGCAAGCCCGTACGCGCACGCAGCAAAACCAACGTCGCGTCGTCGCGGGTTCACGCAATGGGTTGCGTACAGCAGGCACCAACCAGACATCCCTCGCCGAAGCCGCCGCCGCCCGGACATGACCGTGCGCACGCGGGCCATGGCATGTCGATGATGTGTAATGGCGGGTTGGTCGCTAGCATGTAGAGACGTTCTCTGCCCAAGCGAGTGCCCATGTCCACCGTCACGCTCCACCGCGTCATACGTGCCAGCCCCGAGCGGATCTATCGCGCCTTCCTCCAGGCCGATGCGGTGGCAAAGTGGCTGCCGCCCAACGGCTTCACCTGCACCGTGGAGCATTTGCATGCGCATGTTGGCGGCACCTTCCGCATGGCGTTCACCAATTTCGCCAATGGCGAGCGGCACGCGTTCGGCGGCACCTACCGCGAGCTGCAACCCAACGTGCTGTTGCGCTACGACGATGCGTTCGACGACCCCTCGCTGCCTGGCACCATGGTCACCACGGTGCAGTTGCATACGCTGCCGTGCGGCACCGATCTGCACGTGGTGCAGGAAGGCATTCCCGAACAGATTCCGCTGCATGCCTGCTACCTGGGTTGGCAGGATTCGTTGATGCTGTTGGCGCATCTGGTGGAAGCCAATCCGGAGCACTAGGCGCGCCGTGCCGTGCGCCGGTGGCGGTGCGCTGCAGCAATGAGGGGCGTGTCTTCAGACTGACCGCTGCGCTGCACGTGGCGCTAACGCGGTGCACGCCACTATGCGTCACCAGCTGTGCAGCCTTAGAGCATCTAGGCAGCTTAAAGGGTGCAGGCATCCGCAGTTGGACCATCTTCGCTGACCGACAGGCACCGCGCATTGCGCGGTGTCTTCGTTTGCGCAAAGGGGCGCCTGCCGTGCGTTGCGCGCGAGTCAGCGCAGCACAATGCCTGCATGCGCAGCGGTGGCGGCCTGCGCTACAGCGTGCCCTGCTTCCACAGCTGCACGATTTCGGCCGGTGCATGTTCTTCGGGGATGCGCAGCGGCTCGCTGGCGCCATCCCAGACGATGCTGAAATAGCGGCGATCGCCACCGCCGGCCTGCGGCGCCGGCAGCGCGTGCGCCATGCACTGATCCAGCACGCTGCGCAGCCGCACCCGCTGCGCATCGTCCAGCGCATCCATCGCCAACTGGCGCTCGCGGCGCATGGCCGGAAACGCCGCCACCCCGCCTTCGCGCGCCAGCCGCAAGGTCACGCCCGTTTCCACTGGTGGCCGTTGTGGGCTCATGCGAGCACGCCCACGTCGCGCCAGGCTTGCCGGAGGGCCACAGCTTCGCTGCTGTTGGCGCCGTAGTCGGCGCTGGCCACGCTGGCGGTCAGGTCGGCGAACGTGGCGAAGTCCGCGCTGGCGGCCAGCTCGCCACCGGTGAGCGCGCGATACCAGATGCGCCCGGTCTTCTCCCACGCCGCCCCACCGATCGCGACGGCGGCGCGATAGAACGCGTGGTTGGGAATGCCGGAGTTGTAGTGCACGCCGCCATCGTCCTCTTGCGTGTCGACATAGCCGGCCATGGTCGCCGGCTGCGGATCCTTGCCCAGGGCCGGGTCATCGTACGCGCTGCCGGGTGCCTGCATCGAGCGCAGGCCCACGCCCTGGATGCCGGGCATCAGCAAGCCGGCGCCGATGATCCAGTCGGCCTGGTCGGCGCTCTGGCCCAGCGTGTATTGCTTGATCAGCACGCCGAACACGTCCGAAATCGATTCATTCAAGGCCCCGGACTGGCCTTGATAGATCAGGTTGGCGGTGCGCTCGGTGACGCCGTGGGTGAGCTCGTGCCCGACCACATCGATGGCGATGGTGAAGCGGTTGAACACCTCGCCGTCGCCATCGCCGAACACCATCTGCTCGCCGTTCCAGAACGCGTTGTCGTAGCCGCGCTCGTAATGCACGGTGCCGATCAGCGGCATGCCCGCCGCGTCGATCGAATCGCGCCCGTACACGGTCTGGAAGAAATCGTGGGTGGCGCCCAGGTAGTCGTAGGCTTCGGTCACCGCCACGTCCTGGGTCGCGGGGGCACCTTCGTCACGCGCCAGGGTGCCAGGCAGGGTGGTGCCTTGCTGGGCATCGTAGATGCGCCGCTGCACCGCCTGGGCGGTCTGCTGCGCCTTGGCGTCTGCCGCCGGCGCATCGGCGCGTGCCAGCAAGCCCAGCGCGCGCTGCTGCCGTAGCTGCGCGGTGATCTGCCGCGACAGCAGCGCGCACTGGCGCGCGTGTGCGGGCGCGGCCTGCGCCACGTGTTCGAGCAGATACGGCGGTAGGATCCCGGCGCGGCGCGGGCTGACGAACGTGGACATAAGCGACCTCCACAATGGGCTGCGCTGGCGACTATGCGGGCGCCGGCTAGGAATTCGTTAGCCGGAGCCAATTGCCGCGTGCAGTGCGGATCGCGCGGGGTGTTGCGTTCATTCCAGCTGCGACAGCGCCTGCGCAATGGGGGTCTGTCCGTCGATGAAGCCGATCGTTTTGCCGATGCTGTCCGGCGTTGCCAGTGCGGCGGCGATCACCCGCGCCACGTTGGCACGCGAGACGCCGCCGTCGGCATCGCTGCCCGGGTCGCGGGTGATGCGGCCCGAGGGCGGGTCCAGCGTGAGCCGGCCAGGGCCGAGCACGGTCCAGTCCAGCGTGGTACTGCGCAGGTGCGCATCGGCAGCGGCCTTGGCCTGCGCATAGGCGAAGAACGCATCGTCTGGCCCGATACCGTGTTCCAGCCCGGCGCCGAGATAGGACACCATCACATAGCGACGCACGCGTGCCTGCTCGGCTGCGTGCATGGCGCGAATGGCCGCATCGCGATCCACCGCATAGGTGCGCGCTGCATCGCCGCCGCCCGCCCCGGCCGACCACACCACCGCATCGTGACCGGCCAGTTGCGCGGCGATGGCGTCGGTCTGCGCGCGTTCGATGTCCAATACCACCGGCGTGGCGCCATCGGCAATCACATCGTCTTCGTGTGCGGGGTTACGGAACAACGCAGTGACCTGATGCCCGCCCTGCACCAACAGCGGCGTGAGCAGGCGCGCCACCTTGCCGTGGCCGCCGATGACGAGAACTCGCGACATGGACCTCTCCAACAGCTGCGCGCCAGCATGGCGCGTAAGGCGGCCATCCTCGCCAATGCGGTGATAAGGCGGTGTCATCGGGCACCAGCGCTGCCATAACGCGATAGGGCGCACGCCTTCCGTCTCTGCGCGCCGCAGCCGGTGCTTCCTGGGTGGCGCTCCTCAGTGCCCAGGCGCGCGGCGATCGAACATGGCGGCCAGCATTCCCCGCAGCCGCCACATCTAGGACACTGATGCGCCAGAGTCTGCGAGAGTTGCTGATGCCGATGTCTTCCGAGTTACGCCCGCGCGTTGGCTGTGGCGCCTTCCTCCAGCGGGCCGACGGCCGCTTGCTGCTGGTGCTGCGCGGGCGGGCGCCCGAGCAAGGCCATTGGGGGCTGCCCGGCGGCAAGGTGGACTGGATGGAAACCGTGGAAGCCACGGTGGTGC
This sequence comes from Xanthomonas cissicola, assembly GCF_008801575.1. Lineage (GTDB taxonomy): Bacteria > Pseudomonadota > Gammaproteobacteria > Xanthomonadales > Xanthomonadaceae > Xanthomonas > Xanthomonas cissicola. The sequence goes on from NZ_VZPL01000078.1 coordinate 3,779, forward strand.
GCGAAGTGCTCGAAGAAACCGGCCTGCAGGTGCATCCGCAGCGCGTGCTCTGCGTGGTCAGCCACTTCGAGCCGGACATGGACCCGCCGCAGCATTGGGTGGCACCGGTGTATCTGGCCAGCATCCAGGGCCCGGAACAGGCGGTGCTGCGCGAACCGCAGGTGCTGTTGGAACTCGGCTGGTTCGCACTCGATGCCTTGCCCACGCCATTGACCCGCTCGGCCATGCAGGCGGTGCAGCAGGTACAGGCCGAGCGCGCCGCCACGCGGGCATGACTGCGTTACAGCAGCGCTGAGGCGATCGTGCGGCGGGCATGTGCTGCGCCGCGCAGGCCACATGGATTTTGTCGCCGCGCTCGGCTATTTTCTGCGCTGCCGGGGCGAGGGGACAGCGCGCCCGGCGGATCGAATCGCACGGCCGGGATGCCGAACGACTGCGTGGCGCCCGGCCACTCATCAGGGGACACGAATGGAATCGCTCTATCCGCAAGGCCCGGCCGTGGTGCCGGAACAGCTCACTGCGCCCAGCAGCAACTATCGTCGCAACGCCTGGCTGGCCATGTTCGGCCTGGGCGGTTTCATCGCCGTGTACCTGGGCTTGCTGGTGTGGTTCGGCTGGACTGCCTACCGGCTGGTCGCCGGCTTGCTGCAGGGTTCCGGCGGCGAGCAAGCGTTCTGGCTTTGGGTGGTGGCCGCCGGCGCGGCGTTTCTGGCGGTGTTCATGGCCAAGGCGCTGGTGTTCAACAAGCGCGCCGAACGCGACACCCGCGCGCTGGAACTCACCCCCGCCGAGCAGCCGGCGCTGTTCGCCTTCCTGTACCGGCTGGCCGACGATGCCGGGGCACCGCGCCCGCACAAGGTCTATCTGTCTGCGCAGGTCAACGCCGGGGTGTTCTACGACCTGTCGCTGATCAATCTGCTGCTGCCCTCGCGCAAGAATCTGGATATCGGGCTGGGCCTGGTCAATGTGCTCAATCTGGGCGAATTGAAGGCGGTGCTGGCCCACGAATTCGGGCATTTCGCCCAGCGCACCATGGCGGTTGGCCGTTGGGTGTATATCGCCCAGCAGATCGCCGCGCACATCGTGGGCAAGCGCGACGCACTGGATCGCGTGCTGGCCACGCTGTCGCGCATCGACCTGCGCGTGGCGTGGATCGGCTGGGGGCTGTCGTTGATCGTGTGGTCGATCCGCTCGCTGGTCGAAATCGCCTTCCGCGGCGTGGTGCTGGCGCAACGCGCACTCTCGCGCGAGATGGAGTATCAGGCCGACCTGGTGGCCGCATCGCTCACGGGCAGCGATGCGCTGGTGCATGCACTACACAAGCTGGAAGCGGCCGATGATGGCTTCCAGCGCGCGCTGCGCTTTGCCGCGCGCGAATTCGCTCAGGACCGCCCGGTCAAGGATCTGTTCGCCATCCAGTCGCGCATCATCGAACACATGCGCGTGGTGTTGAACGACCCCGGCCATGGGGCAGTGCCGGCGGTACCGACCGATGCAGCGCCGATGCACCGGCTGTTTCATAGCGAAATCGCCCAGCCCTCGCAGATGTGGGCCACGCATCCGCCCAGTGCCGCGCGCGAAGAGAATCTCAAACGCCGCTACATCGCCTGCGCCATCGATCCGCGCCCGGCGATGGAGTTGCTGCATGACGCGCAGGCCCTGCGCGAGCGCGTGTCGCTGGGCATGTTCAACGGCGAAGCGCCCACCTGTGTGGACACTGCCGTTTCGCTGGAGCAGTTGGAACGCGAATTCGCCGCCCTGTCGTTGTCGCGGCGCTACCAAGGGCTGTACCTGGGGCGCTCGTGCACGCGCACCGCGCGCACGCTGGCCGAGTTGTACGCCACACCGCTGCCGTCGGGCGATCTGCTCCAGGCGTTGGACGGCCTGTACCTGCCCGACGATGGCCAGGCGATCGAACAGCTGCGCGAGCGCGAGCGTCAACGCGCCACCTTGCAAGGCTTGATGGATGGCGGGCTGCGCGCAGCCGGCGGTGTCGTCACCTGGAAGGGCACCACGTTGTCGCGCACGCAGCTGCCGGCGGTGATCGCCGACCTGGACGACGAGCTGCGGGTGCTGCGTGCGCGCGTCAGCGGCCACGATCAGTGTTGCCGCAGCGTGCATCTGGCGGCTGCCAACCGCATCGGCGGCGGCTGGCCGGCGCTGCTGCGCGGCTACCTGGCGGTGCTGCATTACACCGACCACACCATCGCCGATCTGGAAGACGCCAACCTGCTGTACCTGCAGACCTTCCACGCCGTGATTGCCGATGGCCGCGTCTCGGCCAAGGAATTGCGCCAGCTGGTGGCGGCCTGCAATCAGGTGCAACGCGCGCTGCGTCAGGTGTACGCGCAGGCCGGGCAGGTGCAGTTGAACGCGCCGTTGGCGCACGCCCTGGGCAAGCCGCAGTGGTCGCAGTGCCTGCCGGAATTCGGTCTGGTCGAGGCCGACGACAACAACATCAACGCCTGGATGAAGGCGGCCGGTAGCTGGGTGCAGGTCACCCTGGACGCATTGGGCACGCTGCGCGATGCCAGCCTGGAAGAGTTGCTGCGTGCAGAAAACGCCGTGGCCGAGCGCCTGCGCAACGGCGACACCTTGCCGACCGACGACACGCCCCCGGCAGCGCCAGCCGATTACCCAATCCGCCTGCCGGGCGAGGTGCGCCAGCGCAATCTGCGGCAGAACCTGTGGCAGCGCTTTCTGGCCGCCGATGGCGTGTTTCCGTCGGTCGCGCGGGTGGCGGTGGCCGCAGCGATCGTGGCTGGCGTGTTGTGGGCCGGCGGTGCGGTGGGCATGGCCGAAGTGGTCGCCTACAACGGTTTGCAGCAGACCGTGACGGTGGCCATCGACGGGCAGGCCGCCACCATCCCCGCCAACGGCCGGCATGTGTTTCGTCTGTCGGAGCGCTCGACCCACCATGTCGAAACCCGCACGGCCAACGGCGCGGCGATCGAACGTTTCGATGCGCCCAGTGGCGGCCACGGCGGCCAGTTCGCCTACAACGTGGCCGGTGCCGCGCTGCTGCTGAACTGGCGCGCCAGCTACGGCTCGGCCAGCGAAGACACCACGCGCAGCGTGAGCACTACACGCTGGGAACGCACCCAGGCGCAGGACATCTTCAGCGAGCCGCCGCAGAAGGTCAGCGGCAAGGGCGGCCAGTACCGCGGCGTGCTGACGGCCGTGTCCGGGCGTTCGCCACACGAGCTGTTGGGCGAGCTGGGCCCGGAGCGCGATCTGGCGCTGGTCACCGCGCACGCACGCTGGGACGATGCGGGCTCGGCGTATCTGGAGCAGTGGATGGAGCAATTGCGCCGCGCCGCGCCACACACCGTGCCTGCGCTTCTGGCCGAGCGCCTGCAGCGCAACCCGCAAGATGTGGTGGCGCTGCGCATGCAGCAGGACATCGCCACGCCCGAGCAACGGGCGCAGGTGTGCGGCCAGCAGACCGCCGCTGCGCAGGCGCATCCGGATGCGCCTGCGTTGCAGTACGCGGCGATCCGCTGCCGCAGCGATACCCCCGAGCGCGACCAGGCGTTTGTCGCCGCACAGGCGCGCTGGCCGAACGACCCTTGGCTGCAGCGCGCTGCAGCGGCCGTGCAGGTCGGTCAGCTGCATCTGCCGCAAGCCCAGGCGCTGTACGAACAGGCAGCGCGCGCGCCGGCACTGGCCGATGACGTGCTGCCGCTGCTGGCCCGTGTACAGCGCTACCGCGGCCTGGCGACGGACCTGCCGGGCATGGCGCAGCGGTCGCCATCGCTGGCATCGATCGTGGCACTGGAGGGCGGCGAGCGCACCCAGGGCACGCCGTACCACAGCTATTACGCCCTGGCCCACGGGCAACTGGACACGGCAGTGACAGAGGCGGCCGCCGATGCCGACGTGCAGGCGCGCATCGTCCGGCTCGCGGCCGCGTCCCGTGGCGCCAGCGCTGCATTGCTGCAGCAGGCACGCGTGCTACCTGAGCGCGCCGGGCTCGACGCCATCACTGCACCAAGCGCCTGGGCACTGGCCGCGCGCGAGGGCTGGCAAACGGATGCGTTGCGCGCGGCAACCCTGCAAGGCACCGGCGAAGATGGCGCCTACATCGCGCGGTTCTTCGACGCGGTACAGGCCGGCAGCAGCCAACAGCAGGCCGAAGCGGCATTGGGCGGCGTGAGCCTGGTCGGCCGCGGCCTGGCGTACACCATGGCGGCGGTACTGCTGGGCCAGCGCTGCCCGGATGCATGGCGGCGTGGCGCGCAGCAGTTGTTGTTTGCCAGCGAGCGCCCCTATCTGGGCTGATGCAGTGCCCGGTGTACGGCGATGCACTGGCTCAGGCGAGGGCGTGACGTCCCTCGCTCGGACACTGCCGGACGTAGCGCACGGGATGACGCCGCGTTGCCGACAGGACGCCAAGCAAAAAAACAACACCTGCGCTCGCCGTCGCGCGGGTGCGGACCGGCTGCGGCATGCCTTCCATTTCCGACACGCTTCCGGAAAGCCAGCAGGCGCTACGCGTCATCGCGCGTTTTTTCAGCGAGCATCTGGAGCTGCCGTCGCCGCAGTTTCGGCGCGCAGCACTAACGCGCTGCTGACACCGGCTAGGCGCAATCCTTACATCTTCTCACCTAGGTTGAGGCCGACTGGCGCTGCACTTGCAGCGTCGACATCGACCAGGAGAAATCGGATGAGTCTGCAAATTCCTCAGGGCGCCTTGGTAGTGGTGGCCGACGGCGGCGAAGCCCGCTGGTTCACCAATACCGGCAACTAAGCCAAGGTCGTGCTGCGCCAGCACGCGCGCACCGACGTGCAGAACGTCGATGACGACGGCCCGGCCGGCAAGGCGCCGCAAGATCTCACCGAAACAGACCTGGACGAAATGACATTCGCCAAGCAGCTCTCGCACGCCTTGAACGATGGCGCCTTGAAGCACGAATACACGCATCTGGTGCTGGTGGCCGACCCCACCACGCTGGGCCGCGTGCGCCCGCTGCTGCACAAGGAAACCCAGCAGCGCCTGGTGGCGACCTGGCCAAGGATCTAACCAACCTGCCGCTGGAAGATATCCAGCGCGCCTTGTCGTAATCAAGCGGAGCATCCAGACGATGGGGTTCGTTCGCGAGTACGCCGCCCAGGCACCGGAACGCAGCGCGGTGGAGGCACAGGCCGGTTTGCAGGTCCTGGAATTCGGTACCGACTGGTGCGGCCATTGCATTGCCGCGCAGCCGCTGTTGCAAAAGCTGTTGGGCGGATACGACGCGATCGATTACCGCAAGATCGAAGATGAAAAAGGGCGGCCGCTAGGCCGCTCCTTTCGCGTCACATTATGGCCCACCATCATCCTGCTGCGCGATGGGCAGGAATTGGCGCGTGCAGTCAGACCGCAAACGCGTGAGGATCTGCAAGACCTGTTATCGCTGCTGGATGCAGCCTGATTGCGCGCAACATCGTATCGCCCCGAGATGCGCTTGCACGGCGCTGAGAATGGCTCACGACAGTTGGGCCTGACGCAGGCGCAGCAGTTTTCCTATTCGCTGTAACAAGCGAGCATCCGATGCGTCGTGCTGCTTCAGGTGCTACGCAGTGCAGAGCGTGCGCGACACCGTCGCAGCGGATGCGTAGAGCGAACGGGCACGTGCGCATCGCGCACCAGTACAGACGAATCGGCCAGAAACAAGGCGTTTTCCGCGCCTGGCGCCGTCGCGCCTGCATCAATCGACCGGCTGTAGTACCATAGCGCGCTGATCAAGCCCTTGGGCAATGCCCATCCCTTGGTCGTCTGTCCCGCAGCGCCGTTGAATCCACGCGGCCGTCCGGGAATGCCTCCGGTGTCATCCAGTGCAATGCGCTTGCGTGATGTGCCGTGTCCTGTGCGTTGCCAGGGCGAGCGGGTAGCGACGGCCTGCGCCCGGCGAGATATCCCGGGCGCAATTTACGGAGACCATAGATGCACGATGCCCGCGCGATGCGTTCGCACTTTGGCTGGTTCAAACGCCGCCGCCAGCTGCAACTGGATGAGGTCACCGTGGTGGACCGCAGCATGCTGCGCAGGGCCGTCGGCGCTGCGGCGCTCGGCAATGCGATGGAGTGGTTCGACTTCGGCGTGTACGGCTATCTGGCGGTGACGCTGGGCCAGGTGTTCTTCCCGGCAAGCGACCCCACCGCACAATTGATCGCGACCTTCGCCACCTTCACCGTGGCCTTTCTGGTGCGGCCGCTCGGCGGCATGGTCTTCGGACCGCTCGGAGACCGCTACGGGCGCCAGAAAGTCCTGGCCGCCACGATGATCCTGATGGCGCTGGGCACCTTCAGTATCGGGCTGATTCCGGCCTACGATCGCATTGGCCTGTGGGCGCCTGCGCTGCTGTTGCTGGCGCGCGTGCTGCAGGGATTTTCCACCGGCGGCGAATACGGTGGCGCGGCCACCTTCATTGCCGAATACGCCACCGACCGCAATCGCGGCCTGATGGGCAGCTGGCTGGAGTTCGGCACGCTGGGTGGCTACATCGCCGGCGCCGCCACCGTGACCGCCTTGCACATGAGCGTGACTCCGGCGCAGATGCTCGATTGGGGCTGGCGCGTGCCGTTCCTGATCGCCGGGCCGTTGGGGCTGCTGGGCCTGTACATGCGCATGAAGCTGGAGGAGACCCCGGCATTTCGCGCCCATACCGAACAATCCGAACAGCGCGAGCGGCAGACCGCCGCGCAGGGCCTGACCACGCTGCTGCGCCTGCATTGGCCGCAACTGCTCAAGTGCGTGGGCCTGGTACTGGTGTTCAACGTCACCGACTACATGCTGCTGACCTACATGCCCAGCTACCTCAGCGTCACGATGGGTTACGCCGAGAGCAAGGGCTTGTTGCTGATCATCCTGGTGATGCTGGTGATGATGCCGCTCAACATCGTCGGTGGCATGTTCAGCGACAAACTGGGCCGGCGGCCGATGATCATCGGTGCCTGCATCGCACTGTTTGCGTTGGCGATCCCGTGCCTGTTGCTGGTCGGCAGCGGCAACGATGGGCTGATCTTCGCCGGACTGATGCTGCTTGGCCTGGCCCTGGTGTGCTTCACCAGCTCGATGCCGTCCACCTTGCCGGCGCTGTTCTACACGCCGGTGCGCTACAGCGCGTTGTCGATTGCCTTCAACGTTTCGGTGTCGTTGTTTGGCGGCACCACGCCGTTGGTCACTGCCTGGCTGGTGGAGCGCACCGGCGACCCGCTGGTGCCGGCCTACTACCTGATGGGCGCAGCGGCGATCGGCTTGTTGACCATGCTGTTCGTGCGCGAAACCGCAGGATTGCCGCTACGCGGCTCGCCGCCGGCGGTGGCCAGCGATGCCGAAGCGCGCGCCCTGCTGCAGGCCGACAGCCCGGTGACGGTGGATGCGCAGTTGCCGGTCACCACCGCAGCCTCGATGGGCCAACCGCGCACGGCGTGAGTTGTCAGCTTTTCCGCACGACATGCGTCTGCGCCACAGGCGCATATCGTGCTGTTGCAGCAACCGGTGACATAACGCAAGACGCGATGCCGGCGATGGCGCTGCGCATCGCTGCCAACTTGAAGGCGGGGCGAAGGCCGAAATGGGCGAAGATGACGCGATGAGGGCTAACACACCGTCGCCAGCGACCGTTGGCAATCTGCGCAGCAGCTTTGTTGGCTGTTCTTGTTCGACACGCACAGGATGGATTGAAACTTCGCCAAGTTTCAGGTCGGCACGCTGTTGCACGTGATCGACGCAGCGCGTTGACCGATGCTGCGGCTCGCCGCTGCCGCCTTTAGCGCGGGGTGTGCGGGTTCTGCGCTGGCAACTCGGGCATGTGCATATCGGCCGACGGCGCGCCTTCGCCGGTTTCCACATAGCGTTTGAGGCTGCTGCCGAGAAAGAAACGCCAGCCCCGCGCGCAGGCCTCCTTGCACGGCGAATCGCGGTAGCCGGACTGCACGAAATCCACCTGCGTGCCCTGGCTGATGGAGCGCAGTTCAAAGCGCATCACCGTGCCTTTCCAGGCATCGGTGTCGAGCATGTTGGAGTCGTGGCAGCGCCAGCACACCAGTTGGTGATCGGCGCCTTCATCGATACTCAGTTCCACGCGCCAGCCCTGGCGGCTCCAGTCCAGGCGCACCAGATCGTCGGCCAGGCTCACTTCGCGGGTCCACCAACGCGCAAGCTGCCTGGGCTCGGACAACGCAGCAGAGACCACTTCCGGCGCGGCGGCAATGACGATGCTGTGGCGGATCTCGCAATTCATCTGGTGAGCATTCGCTGCTTGGACGCCGATGATTTCCGCATTTTAACAGCCAAATGCGCTGCAGGCCCAACAGGGTCCAGTTCGCTTGTGCGGCACTCACATCGCGCTGGGTACCATCGGCCAGGTCCCAACCATGATGAGCAGGCATGACAACGCTTCCGATACCGGTGATGGACGCTGCCGCGCAGCGCGATCTGGCCACGGCCCACGCATTGCTGGAAAACCCCGGCGTGGCAGCGCAACTGGCCAATGCGCTGGGCGCGCCGATCGAGAGCCTGATCACCAAACGGCTTCCCAAGGTGGTGACCCGCAGCATCGACGGCGTGACCCGTCGCGCGCTGCAGGTGGCGATGAAATCGGCGTTGCTGAGCCTGCGCGGCAAGACCGATGCGCAGCAACCGGCATCCACGACGCGGCATACGTTGGCGGTGGCGGTTTCCGGCGGCGCAGGCGGGTTCTTCGGCCTGCCGGGCTTGATGGTGGAGCTGCCGGTGACCACGACGGTGATGCTGCGCTCCATCGCCGATATCGCCCGTGCCGAAGGCGAATCGCTGCACGACCCGGAAACTGCGCTGGCGTGCCTGGAAGTGCTGGCGCATGGCGGCCGCAGTGCCAGCGACGACGGCGCCGAATCCGGCTACTTCGCAGTGCGTGCGGCGATGGCGCAGCAATTGACCGCCGCGGCCAGCTACGTGGCCGCGCACGGCTTCGCCAGCAAGGGTGCACCGGCGCTGGTCTCGCTGGTCTCGCGCATCGCGGCGAAGTTTTCGGTCAACGTGGGCGAAAAACTCGCCGTACAGGCGGTGCCGCTGGTCGGCGCGGTCAGCGGCGCCACGCTCAATACCGTGTTCATGCGCCACTTCCAGGCGATGGCGCGCGGACATTTCATCGTGCGTCGGCTGGAGCGTCGCTTCGGCGAAGAAGCGGTGCGGCGTGCGTATGAGGCCTTGCCGGCGCCGCATTGAGGGATGCCCGGCGCATGTGTTTCCGCGAAGCGTGGTTGCCAGGCGAGGCCCTCATTGCCTCGCCTCGCAACCACGGACGTCAGAGTCGCCGGCCGCGTGTTAGGGCGTATTCTTGCAGTCCCCAGTAAGCAACGACATTGGACCAGACACCGTTTTGGCCACTTGATGGGGCGACCACCCTGGTCAGCGCCAGCGATCTGGTTGCTGGATAACTGGTCCTGCACGAGCTCCAGGCAGCCTGCTACAGGTATTTGTAGACGGCCCCATTGGAAGAAGCGGTGGCGCTGGAGTTTGTATCATCCAGCACTGTACCGTAGACCGTGACACTGCCTATCACTGCCGCGCTGGCAGGTGAAACGAAGGTGGACATCGCGGTGGTGGCGAGTGCGAAGAGAACGAGGGTCTTCCTAACGTTACGCCGGTTGCTGGTAGACACAGTCAATCCATTGTATTTAGTGGATGAGGTATCGAACCTAGCGCTATTTTCTGTAGCGCGGCATTGTGGCCTCGCATAACCGGCGACCGCTTCGCATGGCGGCCGGCTGCGGGATGCCAGCCGACCGCACGCCTACAGTGGTGCCCTGTCGCCACCCCATGGCCTTGAAGGCCGGCCGCAGTGCACACCAATCGCCCAGAGGTCATGCATGTCCAAGCCGTTCTCGCCCGCATCCGCGCGCAACCGCGATCCGATCCTGCACGTGCTGCTGCGCCACCTCGGCGACCGTCGGCATGTGCTGGAGATCGGCGCAGGGACAGGCCAGCATGCAGTGCATTTCGCTGCGGCGATGCCATGGTTGCAGTGGCAGGCTAGCGACCATCCGGAGCACTTGCCCGGCATGCGGCAGTGGCTGGACGAGGCGGCGTTGCCGAATACGCCGGCACCGATCGCGCTGCAGGCGGCATCGGTGCCGGGGGCGTGGCTGGCACCGCCGCCGCCACTGCCAACGACACCGGCTGGCGTGCCGATCGGCTATGACGCCGTCTACAGCGCCAATACCTTGCACATCATGGGCTGGCCGCAGGTGCAGGCCTTGTTCGCCGGATTGCCGGCGGTGATGGCGCCTGATGCGGTGCTGGCGATCTACGGGCCGTTCAACCGCAATGGGCAATTCACCAGCGACAGCAATCGCGCCTTCGACGCCATGCTGCGCGAGCGCGACCCTGCCTCGGGTATTCGCGATGCCGAAGCGGTGGATGCCTTGGCGGCATCGGTGGGGTTGCAGTTGATCGACGATGTCGCGTTGCCGGCCAACAACCATTGCCGGGTATGGCGGCGCGTGACGGTGGTGAGTTGAATCGACGGCACTGCTGAGCGTAGTGGATGGGCATGTTGTTGGGTCGGCGCAACGTCTCACCGTGTAGCCTGCGCATCTGCGTGCGGAGGTCAACGCGCGTGCGTAATACGATGCCCAAATGACGCACCCGCAAGCCGTCTGCTTTGAATCGCATCGCGAGATTCGAGACCACGCGTGTCTCCGTGCAGTAGGCTATTGCGCCCTTGGCAACGTCAATCTGCAACGCTGCCTTTCATACGTTCAAGCGCTTGTTACGGCACCCGTTGCGAAGCTCGCCTTCGCTCAAACCACCACAGCGCTGCGGCCACGCTGAGCCAGGCCAGCAGCCACGGCCAGCGCGCGCCGGGTTGTGTGGCAGGTGTGGCGATGGGGGCGAAGGGAGTGCCGCCTGTCAGCGCACTGGTCGCTGCGCGCAGTTGCTGGGCGTACATGGCTTGCGCGTCGTTGGGCGCGCGTACATAGAGCCAGCGTTGCGTGCTGCTGCTCTCCAGGCGATGCCAGCCGGGGGTTGCCGGCCAGTAGCCGGCACAACGCGGCCCATTGCCATTGCGCTCCGGCAGTAATGGGTGGCGCGCCCGGTCAGGGTCGGTCACCAAGGCGTCGGCGCGCAGGTCGCACAGCGTGATGCGTTGTTGCGACCAGCCTTCCTGCACCGGGGTGGGTAGCGCACCGCCCGGGCGGGCGACCGCGGCAGACAACTGCGCCCAGAGCGCGGCGTGCAGATCGCTGCGGCCGGCCAGCACCAGCGCGAAGCTGTCTTCGACCAGGCCGATGCCGATGCGGCCGCGGCCTTGGGCGCGCCACCAGCCTAGGGCGCTGCCATCATCGGCGCGGGCGGCGATCAGGGCGTCGGTGGCTTGCGGTTGCAGGTCGCGACGTTGCAGCGGCGCCAGCGTCGGGGCGTCGCCGGGGCTGCCGGCAGGATCGGCAGGTGCGGCCGGCGGCGAGAGTCGCTGCGGTGCAGGCACCGGGCGGCTGGTGCTGCCGCCGCTGACGCCGAGGCCGAGCTCGGCCAGGGCGGTGCGTGTGCCGGCGTCCAGCGGCCCGTCGGTGCGCACCAATACACCCAGGCCGCGCTGGATCGCGGCGCGCATGGTCTGGCGCTGCGCAGTGCCCAGTGCGACCAGGCGGCGCGGGTCGACGATCAGCAGGTCCAGCCGGTCCAGGCTGGCCGCATCCAGCGCGGCGCCTTCGCCAAGCTGCACTCCGGGGCCGACCGCGATCTGGCTACGCACGTCCAGCCCGGCATCGCTGGCCCAGCGGCGCAGGTACTTCAGTTCCGGCTGCGGTGCGCCGGCCAGGAGCAGCACGCGCATAGGCGGCACGGCAGCGATCAGCACCGGCACCTCCACGCGGCTACGTTCGACACCATTGGCATCGTGTGCACGCACGGCGAACAGCACCTGGCCCGGCGCGCGCGCCAGGCCGCGCAGGCGCACGCGGCCGGCGCGGTCGGCCACGGCGCTGTCCACCACCTGCCCGGCCGGATCGAGCAGTTCCACGCGCGCGTCGGGTAGGCCTTGCACCTGCGCGGCCACCGCAATGGTGTCGCCCGGGGTCACTGGCGGCGGTGGCGACACCGCGACCACGCCGCGTGGGGCGGGATCGAGCGTCAGCCGCAGCGGGATGTTCAGGCCGTCACGGTCGCGGGCGGGCAGGCCGCTGCCATGCACGACCAGCGCCGTGGTGCCGGGTGCGCGCCGCAGTGCGGTGGCCAGGTCCGGCACACGCATCACGCCCGGTAATGCAGGTGCCTCGGGCAAGGCGACCCAGCGCGCTAGGTCGCCAGTGGAAACCTGCCCGGCGGCGGTGCCGGCGGTGGCGACATGCAGTTCCCCATCGGTACCGGCGCGTGGCGGGGGCAGCAGCACCGGATAGAGCAATGCAGCGAGCAACGGTTGGGCGGCGAGCAGCAGCCAGAGCCGGGTGCGTAAATATGGTTGCCGTTGGTGCGCCCGCACCAGGCGTATGCAGCCGATGACGGCGATCAGCAGCAATGCCGCGCCGACCAACCAGGGCAAGGAGAGCGTCATGGTTGGTGCTCCCGGCGCAATGCGTCCAGAGAGCGCCCGTCGTGCAGCGTTGGCGATGCGGTCCGCGCGCACGACAGCGGACCGCTTGCTGCCAGGTCTACAGACACCGTCGGTCCGAACGAGCGCTGCACCGGAAGAAGGCGGATCGGGGTGGGACTCACGGCTGCATCTCCTGCCGCAGCGCATCCAGGTAGCGCTGGCCGCGCGGGTCGGGCGCGGCGCGGCGGTGTGGTGCTGCCGGCGGGGCGAGCAGGGTGCGCCAGACCTGGGCGCGCAGCTGGGCGCGGCAACGGGCGCAATCGGGTTCGGCGCGCAGGGTTTCCACGGCGGCGGCCAGGCCCAGCGGGTCGTGCAGGCGGTCTTGCTGGGTCTGCAGCCACTGCGCGTAACGGGCCAGGGTGGCGTCGGGCACGGGGGCTGCCTCGCCCAACGCATCCCACAGCTGCAGCGCGGACGGGTCCGGGTCCGGGCGGGTGTCCAGCCCGGCGGCGCGGTCGCCCAGGCCGGCGCGATCGCCGCTCAGCCGGCGGCTGGGGTCGATCGGCGGCAATTGCGTGCCCACGCGCGCCAGGTAGATGCGTTCGGCCTGCTGCACCTGCTTGATGAAGCCCAGCGCCTTGTTGGCGTACGGCAGCGCGCGCTCGGGGTGGCCCTGGCGCAGCTCGCCTTCGGATTGCCACATCTGGTCCAGCGCGTCGCGCAGCAGGGCGCGGGTCTGCGGGTCGAGCAGGGTGGCGGCTTCGGCGTGGTCGTGGGTATGGCCGAATTCGGCCAGTACGTTTTCCGCCTGGCCGAAGCTGCTGCGCTCGGGCCGGCCGTTGCTGCCGCCGTGATCGTGGTCGTGGTCGTCGTCCAGTGCGGCAGCGCCGGGTGCGGCGGCGTGGGCGTCATGAGCGTGATCGTCGTGGTCATGCCCGGCGTGCGTGTCCGAAGCAGCGGCGGGCGCGCTTGGCGCATCGGCGGTGGGCATGTCGGCGGTGGGCAACTCGTCGGCCGGGGCGTCGCTGGTGGGCGGCGCGTCGGCAGTCGGCGGACCTTGCGGCGCGCCCTCGCTTTCTTCGCCCAGGAACTGGCCGTAGCGCAGCCGCAGCAGGCGCTGGTCCACGCCGATGGCGTCCGAGCGCTTGAGGAAGGTGGCCGCGTCCAGGCGCGGTTTCTCCTTCAGCAGCGCCTCGGCGTCGATGATGATCTGGCGCTGGCTGCGGAAGTAGGCCGGCAAGGTCTGCTTGACGCTGGCTTCCAGGCCGGCGGCCATGGTTTGTTCGGGCGGCGGCCAGCGCAGGATCACGCTGGCGCTGCGGCCTTCCTGCGGGCCGGGCTGGCGGGCGTCGTGGACGATGAGCTGGGCGATCAGGTCGTCGCCGGCGGCCATGCCCAAGGCTTGCGGCTCCAGGGTGGTGGCGAAGCTGCGTTGCCTGGCCGGGCCACTGCCGGTGAGCGTGCGGCCCTGGGTGCTGAAGGTGATGTTTTCGCCGCTGCCCTGGGCCAGGGTGAGGCGCAGCTCGGCGTTGGCGGCCACCGCGTAATCGTCGCTGGCCTCGAAGCGCAGCGTCCAGCTGCGGTTGGCCGGCGACCACAGCACCAGGCTTTGCTCGGGCGCGAGCACGCGCACCTGCGGTGGGCGGTCGGGCAGCACGTCCAGCCGATGCAGCTGGCGGTCGGCTGGCGCGCCGTCGATGAGGATGCGGTACAGGCTGGCGCGCTCGGCGACCCAGTGGCCTTGCCAGATATCGCCACGGCCTTGACGGGCCAGCGCGACGGTGCTGCCGTCGGTGAGCCGCACGGCCACGCTGCGCGGCGCCGGGCCGACCTGCAGTTGCCAGTCCAGCCGGGTGCCGGCCGGCACTTTCGCATCCAGGCCGGGCAGGCGCGCGGCGGGCAGACCGGTGTAGGCCGGCGGGCTGCTGCGCAGCTGCGCCTGCCGCAGCGTGGGCGCGCCGCTGCTGGCACGCGCGGCGGCCACGCGGTCGGTTGGCGGGGTGCGGTGGGTGGCCGGTTGTGGCCACAGCAGCAGCGCGCCACAGGCGAGCACGC
>NZ_VZPL01000079.1 GCF_008801575.1 Xanthomonas cissicola
GGCTGGCTGGCCTGCTCAACCGCGCCACGCTTGAACTCGGCAGTGAACTTCCTGCGCTTTGACATGAACACTCCTCATGGCCTTGATCGGCCTTCTTGTAAGTGTCCGTGAAAACGGGGGTGAACCCCGGGGTGATCCAGCAATTGGTCGTGCACCACGGCTGCGGCACTGTCGCGGCTGATGCCGCCATTGGCGCGTTGCACCAGCAAGGTGGTGGCCAGCGATTGGCCGGTCGTCAACGCCTGGCCAAGGTCGCTGCCGATCTGCTCGGCCTGGTAGCGCGCGGCATTTTGCATCGTGGCCTGCGCTGAGGCGCTCAATGCGCGACTGCTTTGCCAATAGGTGATGGCTGCGGTCAAACCGAAGCACAGCGAGGCAATGACCGCCGTACCGAACATCAGGCGGTACGCCAGGCGTCCGCTGAAACGTGAGTGGGTGGAAGGCGAGGTCATGGCGTAGCCGCGGAAGGGAAGGGAAAGGGGGGAGCGGAGAAGACAACCCCGCCGTAGCGGGGCGTCTGCGATCAGTGGGCGGCCAGCGCAACCCGCGTCGGCGCGCGTGCGCCTGCATGGCCGAATTGGTTGGAGGCGGCAGCGACGATCCGGAAGCTGGACACCGCTTCATCCAGCTGCTGCGCCTGCTGTTGCATGGCATTGGCCGCGGCGGTGGCTTCTTCCACCAACGCCGCGTTCTGCTGGGTGCTCTCGTCCATCTGGGTGACGGTGAGGTTGACCTGTTCGATCCCGGCCGACTGTTCCTGCGAGGCGGCAGAAATTTCGCTCATGATGTCGGTGACGCGCTGCACCGAAGAGACGATCTCGGCCATGGTCTTGCCGGCCTGATCCACCAGCAGCGAGCCCTCGGAAACCTTGCCCACCGAGTCGTCGATGAGGTGCTTGATCTCTTTGGCCGCACTGGCAGACCGCTGCGCCAGCGTGCGTACTTCCGAGGCGACCACCGCGAATCCGCGGCCTTGTTCGCCGGCACGTGCGGCTTCCACCGCAGCATTCAACGCCAGGATATTGGTCTGGAAGGCGATGCCGTCGATGACGCTGATGATCTCGGCGATCTTCCTGGACGAGGTCTGGATGCCGGACATGGTGTCCACCACCTGGCTCACCACCTGGCCGCCCTGCGAGGCCACGCTGGCGGCGCCGATCGCCAGCTGGTTGGCCTGACGCGCGCTTTCGGCATTCTGCTTGACGGTGGAAGTGAGCTCCTCCATCGAGGCGGCGGTTTCTTCCAGACTGGCGGCCTGCTGTTCGGTGCGCTGCGACAGATCGTTGTTGCCGGCGGCGATTTCGCTGGCCGAGCCGGTGATGGAACTGGCGGCCTGCTGGATGCGCCCCACGATGCCGGCCAGCTGGGTGGCCGTGGCGTTGGCGTCGTCGCGCATGCGCGCGAACACGCCATGGTACTGGCCGTCCAGGCGCGCGGTGAGGTCACCTTCGGCCAGGGACGCCAGCAGCTCGGACAGCTTGCCCAGGTTGCGGTCGCTGACCTCCATCATCGCGTTGAGGTCGTTGATCATGCGCGCCGAGTCGTGCTTGAAGCGCGTCGCATCGCCGCGCTGACTGAAGTCGCCGTTAGCCGCGGCCTGGGCCAGGCGTTTGATCTCGGTGTTGATCGCCAGCAGGCTGGCCTTGGCTGCATCCATCGCTTCATGCAGCACCGCGCGCGTGCCGGGCAGGCGCGCGGCATTGCGCGACAGGTCGCCTTGCGCATACTCGTTGAGGATGCCGATCGCATCGACGATGGCATCCAGGTGCTCGAAGATCATCGTGTTGATGCCGGTGGCCAGCTCGCCGTAGACGCCCGGGAAATCGGTCGGCATGCGGTGGGTGACATCGTCGCCGGCATGCATGTGCACCATCACCTTGGTCTGCGCGGAGAAGCGCTCCAAGGTGTGAACTATCTCGTCGGTCGCCTTGAGCATCTGGCCGATTTCATCGGTGCCGTGTTCGGCGGTACGCACGCTCAGGTCGCCGCGCGCCACACCCTTGATGGCTGCCAGGGCCCGCGACACCGGCTCCAGGATGGAGTTGCCGATGATCCAGCCCACCAGCAGATTGATCAGCACCAAGGCGCCTCCGGCGATCGCAACGATGCCGGTGAAAACCAGCGCCTGCGATTGAGTGTCGTCCAGGTACACGCCGGTGCCGATCACCCAGCCCCACGGCTTGTACAGCGCCGCGTACGAGGTTTTCTGCACCGGATCCTTCTGCCCTGGCTTGGCCCAGGTGTAATCGACATAGCCGCCGCCGGCCTGCGCTGCGGTGACGAACGCCGGAAACACGCGCTTGCCGTCCGGGCTGAGCACATCGCTCAACGGCTTGCCGACCAGGTCGGGCCGGGTGGGGTGCATCAGCATCGTCGGCGTCTGGTCGGTGACGTAGATGTAATCCACACCGCCACGTGCGCGCATGGTCGACAGGGTATGCAGCGCACTTTTCTTGGCGGTCTCCACGTCGATCTCGCCCTTTTCGGCGCGCTCGGCGTAGCCATTGACCACTGCAATCGCCATCTCGATCTGGCTCTTGAGCCCATCGCGGCGCGTATCGGTCAGATCGACGTACTGCATGCGTGCGGCGATCACCGCCAACGCAATGATGCCCAGCGCAACCAGAGCAGTCTGGGCGAAGAACTTGCGCTTGAGCGGCACATTGGCCAGCTTTTTTGCAACCGTGGTCTTCAGCGTCATGGCAGATATCCAGCAAAGGAATGTGACCGGCGTAAGTCGAATAGCGACCCGACTCCGAAAATGTTGAGCCGGGCGCACCGCAGGGTTGCGGACGATGTGTGGCGCAGGCCACGTGCGAATGGCCTGACTTTGCTCAGTGCGTTAACCCGCTGGCACGGCGTGACCCGCAGCGGCAGGCGGCCCGGCGTGCTGTGCAGGCGTTTCGCCGATTACCTCGGCCGCACAAGGCGTGACGGTTCAGCGTGAAGCGGAGCGTACTGCTCGTGATGTTGCCCGGTCGCTCGTGGCCACCGTTGCGTTGCCTGCAGCGGCTCAGTTGCGCTGCGCAACGTTCACGCTGGCGACCGATTGCTGCAGGCTCTGCAGTTCGGTCCACAAGACATGGCGGGTATCGCCGCTATGGCCCAGCGACAAGGCTTGTGCGTATTGCAGGTCGCCCTCGTGCAGGGCGCGATTGGCCTGGCGGTGCTGTGCCAGATACTTGCCCAGCTGCTGCTGCACCAGCGCGAATTTGCGTGCCTGCTCGCCCTGAGGCGCGGTGGCCTGGAAATAGCCGGCGTGCCGTGCGATGCGCTGGTGCAGATTGCCCAGACGCTCGTCGTAGGCGTCGATACGCGCCGCATCGTGCCTGGCGGCAAGCTGTGCACGTTGATCGTCGCGCAACTGCGCCAGATCCACCGCCAGCGACTGCAATGCGGTGACCGGCACATTGTCCAGAAGCACCGAGACCGGCGCTGCCGGGGCGGCGAAGGAGGGCGGCAACGAGACGCCGGCAGCCAGCAGCGCGACGGTGAACACACAGCCCAGCACGGTACGTGCAGAGCGGTTGGAGTTGGCGGTGTGCATGCGGACGTCCTTCGATCTAGCGCGGGCAATGCGGCCCTCAGTGCTTGCTGTATCGGCCGCAAACGCCTGCGCTTGACCGATTTTCGACCAGCGGCACACTTGCATGGGCGTCGCAGCGACTTCCTTCTCCTGCGGGAGAAGCTGGCGCGCAGCGCCGGATGAGGGACGCACGCCGCCTCACGCGCCCAACTGCAAGCTGTCGACAACGACACGCGAAAACGCCTAAGCAGAGTTTTCTCGCCAAAAAAAGCCCCGGCATTGCTGCCGGGGCTTGCTCATGTTGGTCGCTTTGTCATCGGCTCCACAGACGTTGCGGTCAGAATTCCTGCCAGCTCGCATCGCCGTTGGCGGCTGTGGCAGTCACCGGGCGTGGTGTTGCTGTGGCTGTGGCTTTGGCCGCGACACCGGCCGGTGCGGGTGCGCGCTTGGTCGTGGTCGGTTTGGCAACGCCTGGCTTTGCGGCGGCCAGGCGCAGCGGCGCAGGGCGCTTGGCCGCAGGCGCCACGGCGGCGACCTGCTGGACCTTGAAGATCGACACCGCATCGGACAGCTGACCGGCTTGCTCTTCCATCGCACGTGCCGCGGCGGTGGCTTCTTCCACCAGCGCGGCGTTCTGCTGGGTGGCTTCGTCCATCTGCGTCACTGTGAGGTTGACCTGCTCGATCCCGGCCGACTGTTCCTGCGAGGCGGCAGAAATCTCGCCCATGATGTCGGTGACGCGCTGCACGCTGGCGACGATGTCGGCCATGGTCTTGCCGGCCCGATCCACCAGGACCGAGCCTTCGGCGACCTTGCTCACCGAATCGTCGATGAGGTGCTTGATCTCCTTGGCTGCATTGGCCGAACGCTGGGCGAGCGTGCGCACTTCCGAGGCAACCACGGCGAAACCACGGCCCTGTTCGCCGGCACGCGCCGCTTCCACTGCCGCGTTCAAGGCCAGGATGTTGGTCTGGAAGGCGATGCCGTCGATCACGCTGATGATGTCGGCGATCTTCTTCGACGACACCTCGATGCCGGACATCGTGGTCACCACCTGCGCCACCACGCTGCCGCCTTGCTAGGCAACCGTGGCCGCACCGATGGCGAGTTGGTTGGCCTGGCGCGCATGCTCGGCGTTCTGGCGTACGGTGGAGGTGAGTTCCTCCATCGAGGCGGCGGTTTCTTCCAGGTTGGCGGCCTGCTGCTCGGTGCGCTGCGACAGATCGTTGTTGCCGGCCGCGATCTCGCTGGCCGCGGTATTGATCGACAGGGTGGCGTGCTGGATGCGCCCGACGATATCGGCAAGTTGCGCCGTGGTGGCATTGGCATCGTCGCGCATCTGGGCGAACACGCCATTGAACTGGCCTTGCATGCGCTCGGTGAGATCGCCCGCGGCGATGGCCTGCAACAGCTTCGACAGCGAGCTGAGGTTGGCATCGGCGGTCGCCATCAGCTGGTTGAGGCTCTCCACCATCGCCTGGAAATCGTACTGGAAGCGCTGCGTGTCGCCACGCACGCTGAAGTCGCCGTTGGCAGCGGCCTGCGCCAACAGCTTGATCTCGCCGTTCATCGCCGACAGGTTGGCCTTGACGGTATCCATGGTGGAATTGAGCACGGCCTTCTCCCCGGGCAGGCGGTCCATGTCCTGACTGAAGTCGCCGATCGCATAGTGCGACATGATCTGCGCGAGTTTCATCTTGACTGCGATATGCGAGCCGACCAGGCTGTTGGTGTCGCGCACCATGGTGCCGTAGTCGCCTGGAAACGCATCGTGTTCCATGCGATAGCTGATTTGGCCGGCATCGTGGCGCTTGGCCATTTCCGACTGCGCTGCGAGCACGGCCTGCAGTTGCCGCTGCATGCCTTCCATGCTGTGCAGCAATTGCCCGGCTTCGTCGCGGCTGTCGACGTGGATGGCGTTATCCAGTTTGCCCTGTGCGATGGCACTGGCCACCCGCGTGGCGCGACCGAGCGGGCCAGCGATGCTGCGGGCGATGAACCAACCGGAAAATGCAGCCAGCAGCACGAACAGCGCCATCGCCACGAGCATGACGTGCACCGAACGCCGGTAGGTTGCCTCGGCCTGCGCGATCTCGCTGTCCATGTGGGCAACGTTGAACTTGGTCAGCTCCACCAATTTTGCGAACAGGTCGCGCCGCGCCGGACGCGATTGCTCGTCGGAAACGCGATTGGCAGTGACCAGATCGCCGGCACGCACCGCGGCGCTGAGCGCAGCATTGGCCTTGTAGTAATCGGACAGTTTCAGTTTGACCTCGTCGTACAACTCGGTCTCTCTACCTGCCGTGGTGGTCTTGGCGTAGGCGTCCTGCGCCGTCGCGACGTCGGCGCGCGCCTTGTCCATGCGTTCGAAATAATTCTGCACCGCCTTCGGATCGTCGGCGTGCGCCAGCTGAGCGAGTTCGTAGGTGCGGAATTCGCCGAGCAATGCGCGCATTTCGCTCAGTTGCTGCACGGCCGGTGCCCACACGGTGCCGATCTCGCGCAACAGGTGCGCGCTCGATTGCATGCGCGCAAGCGCAAACCCGCCCAGGCTCAGGGTGATCAATGCGGTAAAGGAAAACGCCACGGCCAACTTGCGGGCGACGGCAAGATTGCGGAACCAGTTCATCGTGTCTTCCCGTATTGCAGAGACGACTGGCCTCGTGGCGCCCGCCAGCAGGTAGGCAAAGACGTGGCGAAGTCGACAGATCCGGACAAAGGGCCAGAATCTACCGTCGGTCGTGTCGGGACGGACGGGTGTTGCTGATGCCGGCAGTCCCCATACTGCCGGCGATCGCTCCAGCAACCATCGTGCGTCGATGGCGTGGCGGAGTCTTGCGCCGCGGCATCCACGCCGCGGCGACTGCATTACGCGGCTTGCGGCACCTTGAGCGAGCGCACCAGACCGCCGATGTCCACGATCAGCGAAACCCGCCCATCGCCGAGGATGGTGGCGCCGGAAACGCCCGGAATGCGCCGGTAATTGTTCTCGATGTTCTTGACCACCACCTGCTGCTGGCCGAGCAACTCGTCCACTTCCAGCGCGATCTTCTGGCCGTCGCCTTCGACCACCACCACCAGCGATTCCTTGGAGGACTGCTGCCCGCCGAAGCCGTAGTAGTTGGTGAGCGAGAGGATCGGCAGATATTCGCCACGCACCCGCAGTACCCGACCGTCGCCGGCCATCGCGCGGACGTCTTCTGGTGCCGGCTGCAGGGCTTCGAGCACGTAGGACAGCGGCAGGATCAGGGTTTCGCCGGCGACCGACACGGTCATGCCGTCCAGGATGGCCAGGGTCAGCGGCAGACGGATCAACACGCGGGTGCCGCTGCCGGCATTGCTTTCCAGCTGCACTTCGCCACCCAGGCCCTGGATGTTGCGGCGGACCACGTCCATGCCCACGCCACGACCGGACAGGTCGGTCACCGCATCGGCGGTGGAGAAGCCCGGTGCGAAGATCAAGTCCCACACCTGCGCATCGGTCGGGTTGTCCGGCACGGCGATGCCGCGTTCGGCCGCTTTTTCCAGGATCTTGGCGCGATTGAGGCCGCGGCCGTCGTCGCTGACTTCGATCACGATGTGGCCGCCCTGGTGCGAGGCCGCCAGGGTAATCGTGCCGGTTTCGTCCTTGCCGGAGGCGCGGCGCGCATCGGGCATTTCCAGGCCGTGGTCGATCGAGTTGCGCACCAGGTGCACCAACGGATCGGCAATCTTCTCGATCAACCCCTTGTCCAACTCGGTACTTTCGCCAATGGTGCGCAGGCGCACCTGCTTGCCGAGGCGGCTGGAGAGGTCGCGCACCAGGCGCGGGAAGCGGCGGAACACCGCATCGACGGGCAGCATGCGCACGCCGATGACCGCTTCCTGCAGATCGCGGGTATTGCGTTCGAGCAGATCCAGGCCGGCGAACAGTTGTTCGGCATGCGCCGGGTCCAGACCGGTGGAGACCTGCTTGAGCATGGCCTGGGTAATCACCAGCTCGCCGACCAGGTTGATCAATGCATCGACCTTGTCGACGCTGACGCGGATCGAGCTTTCAGCTTCGGCAGCGGCGGCCTTGGCCGGTGTCGCCGCGGCGGCAGGTTCGGCAACGGCACTCGGTGCGGCAGCGACCGCTGCAACCGGTGCGGCACCCGGAGCGTCCACGGCCAGGCTCGGCGGCGGGCCGGGCACTGCCATCGGGCGGATGTCCAGCTCGCAATCGTCCACCACCCAGGCGAAGGTGTCTTCGATCTTGCTGCGCGGAATCTTGCCGATCAGGCCCAGGTCCCACGCCAGATACGCTTCCAGCGGGTCGATGTTCTCAAAGCCCGGCATGCGCTCCAGACGCGCGGCGATCTGCAGCGGACCCAGGTGTTCGAGCTCGCGGATGATGCGCAACGGGTCGTTGCCGCTCATGAACAGCGACGGCGCCGGGGTGAAACCGATGTGCCAGGCTTCGGGTTCTTCTTCCTTGGGCTTGGCCACTGCCACTGCCGCCGGCGCTTCGCCAGCAAGCACGGCATTCAACCGGGTGTGCACGGCCTTGACCGCAGCCGGGTCGGCCGGGGTGCCGTGTTCGGCTTCGCGCAACAGGGCGCGCAGCACGTCGACCGAACCAAGCATGGCATCGACCGCATTGGGTTCGAGCTGGCGCTTGTTGGAGCGCAGCTCGTCCAGCAGCGTCTCCAGCACGTGGGTCAGGCCGGCAACGGCGTCGAAGCCGAAGGTGGCGGCGCCGCCCTTGATCGAGTGCGCGGCGCGGAACACCGAGTTGATGATTTCCGGGTCGCGGTTGCCTTCTTCAAGCGACAGCAGCCCAGCCTCCATCGCGTCGAGCCCTTCACGGCTTTCCTCGAAAAAGGTGGCGTGGAAACGTTGCAGGTCCATGCTCATGGGCGTGAAATCCGAAGCTGAAGCGAGAAGGGTTTAACCGAGAACTTTCTGGACGGTGGCGATCAGCTGTTCTGGATTGAACGGCTTGACCAGCCAACCGGTGGCGCCGGCGGCCTTGCCTTCGGATTTCTTGTCGGCCGCCGACTCGGTGGTGAGCATGAGCATGGGGGTGAACTTGTAGTCCGGCAGCTGGCGCAGCTCGCGGATCAGCGAGATGCCGTCCATGTTGGGCATGTTCACGTCGGTGACCACCGCATTGAAGCGCTGGCCCTTCGCGCGGCCCAGCGCAACGGCGCCGTCTTCGGCTTCTTCGACGGCAAAGCCGGCAGAGGTGAGGGCGAAAGAGACCATCTGGCGCATCGACGCCGAATCGTCCACCACCAAGATACGTGCGCTCATGCGGCGTTCTCCACAGATTTCAGGTTGTCATTGGATGCCGGGAGTCCGAGCGCGTCGGTGACGCCGAGCAGACGCGCTGCATCCCTAAAAGTGTCGTTGCAGCCATCGAATTCGGTGTGCAGGCCGGCCTGGCGGCGGCTTTGCACAAAGGCGCAGAGCAACTGCACGCTGGCGGTGTGGATGCGCCGGACTTCACCGGCGTCAAGCACCAGGTCGCCGTCCTGGGTGAGGAATCCGGCAAGCTTTTGCTTGAGGTCGGCGCTGGTCTCGATGCCGAGATCCTCACCCAATGTCACTGTGCTCATTGTTGCTCCGAACGGATGGTTCTATGCGTACTAACGGCGGGGGGCGGAAAAGCTTTAACGGTGAATCGTCGTGCGTGCAGGTGCGGGCAAGCTAGGCGCGCATCAATGCAGCAGATGGGTGGCATCGAGCAGGATCATCGGTTGATGGCCCAGACGTGCGACACCGCGGAACAGGTTGTTGTAGATGCGGCACAGGCGCGCGTTGTCCGGCGGCTCGATCTGCTGATCGGTGAGGCTGGTGACGTCTTCCACGGCCGACACGCGCAGGCCCATGGTTTCGCCGTTTTCTTCCAGGACCACCACGCGGGTCTGCAGTTCCATGTCCACCGGCGAGGAGCCCAGGTGGATGCCCAGATCGATCACCGGGACCACCTGGCCGCGCAGGTTCATGATGCCGAGCATGGCGCTGGGCGTGCCGCGCAGCGGCAGCAGCGGCACCGGCAACACCACTTCCTGCACCTTGAGCAATTCCAGCGCATAGGTCTGTTCGCCGCAGCGCAGACGCAGCCAGCGGGTGCTGCGTTCGCTGGCGCGGCGTTCGGCGTGAATCTTGTCGGCCTGGCCAGGCGCCAGCAGTGCCTGCAGCCCGGTCGGTGCCGGAGCGCGTGCCGGCGCGGGTGCTGCACGCGGGGGCAGGGCGGGCGCTGGGACCGGGGCTGGTGCGGGCGCCGCGACCGGTGCAGCCTCCAGCCCGAAGGCGGGGTCGGCATCCATTTCTGCCAGCAGATCTGCGGTGATCAGGTCCACTGCGATGGGTGCGGCTCCGAACGCCGGGTCGGCATCCATTTCGGCCAGAAAGTCGGCGGCGATGTCGGCAGCGCTGGGCGCGGCGTTGACCGGCGGAGCGAACGCCGGGTCGGCATCCATTTCGGCCAGAAAGTCGGCGGCGATGTCGGCAGCGCTGGGCGCGGCCTTGGCCGCGGGGGCGAATGCCGGGTCGGCGTCCATTTCTGCCAGGAAATCGGCGGCGATCGCATCGGCGCTACGCACCGCGGCAATCGCGTTGGAGGTGGCAGCCTCGGAGACGGTGGCGGCTTCGGGAAGTGCGGCCGTCTCGACCGGCGGCTCGGCCAGCGCGAGATCGGCATCCGCAATTGGCGGCGTATCGACCGTCGCTGCGGTGGCCGCGGGCGGGGCGACGATCTCCACGCCCGCATCGTGCAGCAGGCCTTCCAGATAATCGTCCAATTCACCGTTGGCGGTGGAGTTGCTCATGCGGCTTGCTCCATACGCATCGCGTCATCGGCCAGCACCCATTCCAGCGCGCGGCGATACGCGGACAGACCGCGGCCCTGATAGTCGCCGCCAACGGCAGGCACGGTCAGGGCGGCGGCGTTGCAGATTCGGGTATCCACCGGCACCGCGTCTTCCCAGACGACCGGGCCGTAGGTGGCCTGCATTTCCTTCAGCGTTTCGGTGCCGGCGCGGGTGCGGCGGTCGAACAGCGTGGGCAGGATCGACACCGGCAGCTCGCGGCGACGCGAACGCTGCACCATGTCGGCGGTGCGCACCATGCTGGCCAGGCCATGCAGGGCAAGCGGCTCGGCCTGGGTTGGCACCACGACACGGTCGCAGGCGGCCAGAGCGTTGATCATCAGCAGGCCCAGGGTCGGCGGGCAATCCAGCAGGATGTAATCGTGCTGGCCGGCATGCCGGGTCATGGCGTTCTGCAGCGCCAGGCCCAGGCCGGGCTGGTTGGCGCTGCGGCGTTCCAGCGTGGCCAATGCGGCTTGCGCGCATACATACGACAGGCCTGGGATGCTGCTTTCATGCGCCAGGCTGGCCAGGTCGCTCGGCGGGGTGCCGAACAGGTCCAGCACCCCGCGCGGCGGCGGGTCGATCGCCACGCCGAAGGCGCGGGTGAGCGAAGAGTGCGGATCGAGGTCGATCAACAAGACGCGGTGGCCGAGCGCGGCCAGGCCGCGACCCAATGCCAGCGTCGTGGTGGTCTTGCCGACGCCGCCCTTTTGGTTGGCGATTGCCCAGATACGCATGTCACTGCACTCCTTGAATTACGGCGGGGACGGAACTTGTGCCGCTTTCGGTGGTGACGGCCGTTTGGCCGCCGTCAGACTTGGGAAGCTTGGGCGCCCCGGCGGCGGTCGCATTTAATTGCGATGGCGGATCGGGTGCGAGTGAGCCAGCCGAGTCAGCGAGGATGATCAACACCACACGCCGGTTCGCATTCCGTCCCGCCTCAGTGCTGTTATCGGCACGTGCGCGGAATTCTCCATAGCCCACCATCGCCAATCGTTGCGGGGCGATGCCGTCGTCGGCGAACAGGTGCACCACGCTGGCCGCACGCGCCGCCGACAGTTCCCAGTTGGAGGGAAATTGCGCGGTGGCGATCGGCTGGTTATCGGTATAACCCTCCACGCGCACGCCATTGGGCGCCTCGCGCAGCACCGAGGCCAGCGTGGACAACGTCCCACGGGCGCGGCCGGCCAGGGTGGCCGAGCCGGTGCCGAACAGGATGTCGCTGTTGATCTCCACCTCGATCCACAGATCGTTGCGGCGGATGGTGATGAGTTGCTTGTCGATCAGCGGGGCCAGCGTCTTGCTCAGCTGCTGCTCCACTGCATCCATCTGCCGCTGTGCGCGCGCCAGTTGCGCCTGGTTGCGCAGCGACACCGGCATGCGCATCTGCGCGGCCATCGACGGCAGCAGGGTAGGGTCGGTCGGGCCATTGGAGGCCGCCATCGGCGCCCCGGCCTTGATCACGGATGGGCGGTCGTAATCGGCGCCCAGGCTCTGGGTCTTGCCCAGCTGCACCGGGCTGGCCTTGTTCGACGAGCCACCGAAGGCGCTGGTCAGCGCTTGCGCCATGACCTTGTATTTGCCTTCGTTGAGCGAAGAGATGGCGTACATCACCACGAAGAACGCCAGCAGCAGCGTCATCAGATCGGCATACGGAATCGCCCACGCTTCGTGGTTGCCATGTTCTTCGTGGTGTTTGCGACGACGGGCCATAACGAGCTAATGCAAGTAGCCTGCCAATTTCGATTCGATGTTGCGCGGGTTCTCGCCCTGGGCGATCGCGATCAGGCCTTCGATCGCCATTTCGCGCTCGTTGGTGCTGCAATGGATCACGCTCTTGAGCTTGGCAGCAACCGGCAGGAACAGCAGGTTGGCCGAGGCGATACCGTAGATGGTGGCGGTGAATGCCGCCGCGATGCCGTGCCCGAGCATGGCCGGATCGGCCAGGTTCTTCATCACCGCCATCAGGCCCAGCACCGCGCCGATGATGCCCAACGTGGGCGCATAGATGCCCATGCCCTCGAATATCTTGGCCGCGGCAAGATCCTGGCGCTCCTGGTTGTCCACTTCGATCTCGAGCATGTTGCGCATGGCTTCCGGCTCCACGCCATCGACCAGCATCTGCAGGCCTTTGCGCAGGAAGGCATCGTCCTGACGCGGCAATTGGTCTTCCAGGCCCAGCAGGCCTTGGCGACGGGCGATATTGCTCCACTCGACGATACGCGCCACCAGTTGCGGGCGATCGCTGGCGGGCGGCTGGATGACCCAGCGCAGGATCTTGAACGCGCGCCGGAAAACCGCCGGCGAGGTGTGCAGCAGGATCGCGGCCACCGTGCCGACGATGACGATCACGAAGGCAGCCGGCGACCACAGCGACGAAATGCCGGCACCTTTCAACACGCTGCCGCCCACGATCGCCACGATCGCCAGCACCAGTCCGATTACACTGAGTCTGTCCATGCATGCGGTATCGGCCCAGGCCCGGCGGACTTGATAGGTGTGCCCGGTTGGCGCGCCAGAAAGTTGTCGTTTTGGGGAATGGGTCTGCGAACTGCCGACTTCGTTGGGTGCAAGAGCGCGGCCGGGGACCGGTTCCTCGGCTCGAAAGACATCCTGTCCGACTCGCCGTCGCGGCACATTCCCGTGCCGCTCTCCGCCGATCTCCGGCCACGCTGCTGCTTCGGCACGTTACTGATGTGATTTCGAGGAGTCCTGAGTCCGGCGCGGAAATAAAGCCCCTCTCCCGCCGGGAGAGGGGTTGGGGTGAGGGTACGTCCAGGCGCGGACTGTTGATTGCGGCTTCGGTGGGCGGCGCCAACGTGACCGGGGATCGGTTCTTCGGCGCGGCAGACATCCTGTCCGACTCGCCGTCGCGGCACATCCCTGCCATGGCGATGGCAGCCAAGCAGCGCGTGGCGGGACATGTCCTGGAGTGCGTCAACACACGCATGTCGACCCCGTATATCGCTGAGCTCGGTTGCAAATAACGGGGAGTGTGCAAGCGCTTCGGTAAACCGCTTGCCCGGTTGCGGGCGAGGGCGTTTTGCGGGCGGCCATCGAGCTGCTGCTGCCGCCAGCCTGTACCGTGCCGCGCGCAAGCGTGGCGAGCCCGACCGCTCGTGGTGACGCTTGCAAGCCGCGGGCCTGCTGCGCGGCAGAATGCGCTGGCGCATGGGCTGTGCTACTTAGCTTCCCACTGCATTAGAACGATCTAATCGCATCCGCGCAGGAGGGAGAGAGGGTAGGGAAACCTGGCACCGCAACGGTGCCGGATATTTTTGCGTTACGTCGCGCGGCGTTCTGGTCCGATCGTTGGATCGATACAAAGCCGCCGAGGCCGATCACCATTGGGAGAGCACGATCGAAATGAACTGCACGCCATTCGCACGCAACCGCAGCACGCTGTACGCCGGTATCGCCATCGCATTGTTCGCGAGCGCCGCCTCCACCAACGTCTCCGCCCAGCAGGCCGACGGCACGCCGGCGCCCGCGGGCCAGGCCGCGTTGCAGGCCACGGACCTGGACGCGGTGACGGTGACCGGCTATCGCTACGCGATCGAAAAAAGTCTGGAGCAAAAGCGCAACGCCAACGCCGTGGTCGATGTGATCACCGCCGAGGACGTCGGCAAGTTCCCCGACAAGAACGTGGCCGATGCGCTGCAGCGCGTGCCCGGCGTGGTCATCAGCCGCGACGGCGGCGAAGGCAAGAACGTCAGCGTGCGGGGCCTGTCCTCGGAGCTGGTGCTGACCGAATTGAACGGCAACTACATCGCCACCGCCGAGTCCAACGGCGACCCGACGCGCTCGTTCAACTACACGCTGCTGCCGTCGAACCTGCTGGGCAGCGCCGAGCTGTACAAGACCCCGGAAGCGCGCATCGACGAAGGCGGCATCGGCGGCACGGTGATCCTGCAGACGCGGCGCCCGCTGGAACTGGAGCCACATTCCGGCTTCGTTTCCGCCGAGGGCACCTGGTCCGATACCAGCAAGAAGACCGACGGCCAGTTCTCCGGCTCCTACTCGTGGCACGACAAGGACAACCGCTTCGGTGTCTTCGTTGGCTACACGCAGCAGAAGCGCACCGCGCGCACGCTCAATGCCAGTACCGAGAGCTGGCAGTGGTACGGCCGCGACGAAGGCGGCCCGGCGGTCGACGTGAATGGAAATCCGTCGGACTTCAACGCCAACTGGTGGGGCGGTACCGGTTTCTGGAACCAGGACGGCAATTACTCCACCGGTTTCATGATGCCGACGGCGGTCAGCCTGGAGGCCAAACGCGAGGAGCGCGAGCGCAAGGGCGGGCAACTGACCTTGCAGTTCAAGCCCACCGACGACCTGACCCTGACCGCCAACTACTTCCGCTTCGACCTGTCGCAGGACTCGCAGACCAACACCATCAAGATTCCTGAGTGGAACATTGCGCGCTACTTCGGCGACGGCAACTGGCGCGGCGGGCGCCTGCTCGACGGGCTGCGGTTCGATCCCAGCGGCACGATCGTCACTGGCGCCGCCTACAGCCTGCGTCCGGGCAAGACCTACTATTGCAGCGAGGCGCAGGCCGCCGCGGCCGGCCTGCCGCCGGGCGGCTGGGGCTCGGACGATTGCACGGTGCCGACGCCGCAGATCACCGGCAGCTACAACATCGAAAAATCGCAGTCGCAGACGGTCGACCTGGGCGGAGAATGGCGTGGCGAGCAGGTGGACGTGGCGTTCAAGGCCGGCCGCACCTGGGCCAAGGGCGGGCCGGAGCTGCAGTTTTCCCTGCCGATCAAGCCGCGCCTGCAGAACGCCGACGGCAGCTGGACCAATGGCAACTTCGCCAGCGCCTGGGACCTGACCGGCGCCCCAAGCATGACCTTCTCACCGGAGCTGATGCAGAACCTGCGCGATGGCATCCTGCAGGTCGACCTGGGCTCGACCGGTTCGTCCTGGACCCGCAACACCAACCAGCAGCAGTACGCGCAGATCGATACCACCTGGCATTTCGACGGCGAGGTCTTCGACTCGCTGCAGTTCGGCATCAAGCGCCGCGACGGCGGCATCCACCGCAATACCGGCAACAACTACTGGGTGTGCCCAGGCACCGACCCGAGCGACTACGACAACCGCTACTGGAACGGGCGCTGCAATGCCATCGCCACGCAGTTCTCCCCGGGCCTGCTGTTCGCGCAGGACAACCTGGCCGGTGGCGTCAACGCCAGCGCTTTCCCGGCGATCAACTTCCCGGGCCACATCGGCTACTTGAACCAAACCTACGGCGCGATGCAGACCCGCAGCGAAGACAACTTCGTCTACAACGTCGACGAGGAGATCTATTCCAGCTACCTGCAGCTCAACTTCCACACCGAGCGGTTGCGGGGCAACGTTGGCGTGCGGGTGGCGCGCACCGGCCAGCGTGCCGATTCCACCGACAAGGTGACCGCCTACAACGACTATTTCTTCGACGGCGCCGATGGCAATCCGCTGGCCTGCCAGCAGGGCGCCGCCATGCCCAGCGGCGCCCCGGCCGACACCTATTGCGGGACCGAAGGCTACTGGCGTTTGTCCGACAGCGTGCAACGCACCGAGTCGTTCGTGGTCAGCGGGCTGGACCGCAACTACACCGACGTGCTGCCGAGTTTCAACCTGGCCTACGACCTGACCGAGAACCTGCTGCTGCGCGCGGCGGCGTCGAAGGTGATCGCGCGGCCCAGCTACAACGACATCGCCGCGCCTGGCAGCCTGGAGTTCTACAGCCCCGAGTACGTGGCCGACCGGCGCCTGACCGGCGGTGCCAGCGAGCAGGGCTGGTACGGCTCGGGCAGCAACAAGAATCTGGAGCCGTACAAGGCCAACCAGTTCGACCTGGGCCTGGAATGGTATTTCCACCCGGGTTCGGTGGCGGGTGTGGGACTGTTCCGCAAGAACGTGGAGAACTTCGCGGTCGACGTGATCAGCGACGTGAACATGATGGTCGACGGGCAACCGGTCACCGTGCAGAACTACAGCACCCAGGCCGGCGGCCAGGACGCCGTCTCGCAGGGTGTGGAGCTGTATGCGCAGCACACGCTGCCGTTCGGCCTCGGTGTGCAGTTCAACTACACCTACAACGATGCCAGCAAGGCCGCGGTGCGGCTGGAGGACGGTACCGAGGCCGGCAAGACCTCCATGCCGGGCAGCGCCAAAAACCAGACCAACCTCACCGTGTTCTACGAGACCGACAGCCTGCTGCTGCGCGCCTCCTACAACCGTCGCGGTGAACTGGTGCAAGGCCTGGTCAACGGGTTGAACGTCTTTGAGGAGCCGTACTACCAGATCGATGTCAATGCGGCCTACAACATCGTAAGCTCCCCCGTCAAGCAGGCACTTTAAAAGTAGAGCTTTCGGCGTACTTGTTGCGGTACTCGACCGGGGTCATTCCGCCGAGCGAATCATGGGATCTTGCTTGGTTGTAGTCGATCATCCACCAGTGGGCGGCTTCGCGCACCTCGTCGAGGCAGGCGAAGAGATTCAGGTCGAGCACTTCCTCGCGGAACGTGCGATTGAAGCGCTCGATGAAGGCATTCTGATTTGGCTTTCCCGGCTGGATGTACTGTAGTGCGACGCCA
>NZ_VZPL01000080.1 GCF_008801575.1 Xanthomonas cissicola
GCGCTTGCGCGCTTGTTCCAGGATCGGCAGCACGTGTGCGAACTGCTCCCGGCTCATGTCGCTCGGATAGGTCTTTTGGCGCATCCGCATAGTCTGCACTGATCAGCGAAGATCGTGAACAGGTTCTTAGGGCCATGGGCCCAACGCGCAGCGGCGTCGCACACGTCGTCGGCGCTTCGTGTTGACGAAGTCGCTCGCGGGCAGATTGACTAAATTTCCGGGCATGAAAACCCATGCCACCCATCCAACTGCGTTCCGCACAAACTCGCCTTACGCTCATGCCGAAAAGCCCGAGCTAACGGAGGATCAGGCAGCAGCCAGCAGCAGCGGCACGCATCAACCGCTTGGACGGCCGCCTAGAAAACGGCAGAGGATAGAGTCGGATGACCCAGGGGCCTCGACGCGCGACAGGCAGCCCTTTACGGCAAGCGCCTCAAAGAAAGAGGAAATCGATGCCAGCGAAGGCGCATGGGACAGGCGCGTTCGGCAGTGGCAGCCGGCTGCCGTAAAAAACGAGCGCATCAAAACCGAGCGCTACCCGGACAAGGTGACCGCCGACGTCGGCGCGTCGTCAGCGCATCATCGGCCACAACGATCGTCGCAGCATGGTGTGGAGGCAAGGGCATCTCTTCGACCGCGCGAACAACCGTCCGAATGGTCCGCCAGAAAGCGACCGCGTGAAGAGCAGGCGCCCTCTCGGCAGTCAAAGCGGCCATTCCATGGCATGGGGCTGACCGAGGATCTCCGCAGGGCCGAACATCAGCTGGACTGGGCGGCGAAAAAACGGCTACAGGCACAGCGACAGCAACAGCAGCGACAGTTGAGCGAGCCCCACGGGATCGCTCGCAACCACAACGCCGGCCTATGCGTGTCCATGGCGTATGACAACGAGCTGGCGCAGCGCATGCGTGGCGGCATGGCGTTGCCCTTCCTGGAAGAGAGTTTGCATGCGCAAGTCAACGCGAGTCGGCTCGACAAGTACCTCCAGCTGGTTGCCAATGCACAGCGCACCAGGGGGGCAACGCCCCGCGATTTGGATCGTTGCACCGAGCTTGCGGCGCAGTACCTCTCCGGGACCGGATGGTTCGAAGGGGCATCGCTGAAGCAGCTGGCGCATGTGGGCAACAAGCTAAGCAAGCACCAGAACCTGCCCGCGTGCATGGAGGCCATCGCGTGGATCGCCGGAGAGCTCACGCAGGCCGATGATCTGGTGGGGCTGGGGGGCTACCCGTCAGTTCTTCTGCTGAATGCCTTCTCAAAGAATCTCGATAGCGGCCGGTGTGAACGCGCGGCGGCGCGTTTGGCACGTCATCTGCTGTGTGACGACAAAGCCCGACAGTCTCTGAGCGGGCAGAACATCAGCCTGGCGCTCAATGCTTTCAGCAAGTGGTTCGATAATCCGGACTGCCAGGCGATGGCGCACCGGTTTGCCGCGCTTTTCGCCAGCGACAAGCGCCTGCGTTGCGCCATGGATGCGCAGAGCGTGGCGACCGCGCTCAACGCCCTGTGCAAATGGCCCGACACACCTGACTGCGAAAATGCCGTCAGCGCGCTAGCCGAGCGGTTGGCCGACGAGTCCAGATTGCGCAAGGAGTTGAAGCCGCAAGAAGTGGGAAATGCGCTCAACGCCCTGAGCAAATGGGCCGACAACGAGGTCTGTGCGGCGGCCGCCAGTGCGCTGGCCGAACGGTTGGTGGACGATCCCGGCTTGCGCAAGGCTCTCGACCCCATCTACGTGACTCAAGCGCTCAACGCTCTGAGCAAGTGGGCCGATATATCGGTGTGTACGGAGGCCGCCATCGCACTGGCCGAGTGGCTGGCCGACGACCCCGAGTTATGCAAGTCCCTGAACGCGCGAGGCCTGTCCAACGCGCTCAACGCCCTGAGTAAATGGCCCGACAACCAGGTCTGTGCAGCCGCCGTCAGTGCGCTGGCCGGCCAGCTGGCCCACGATCCCGACATGTGCAAAGCCTTCGACCCGATCAACGTGATCCAAGCGCTGGACGCCGTGAGCAAATGGCCCGATGACGAGGTCTTTGCGGCCGCCGCCAACACGCTGGCCGAACGGCTGGCATTCGAGCCCGATTTACGCGATGCCCTCAGGCCGCAAGAAGTGGCTATCGCACTGCATGCGCTGAGCAAATGGCCCGACAACGGGAATTGTGCGAAGGCCGCCGACGCGCTGGCCGAGCGGCTGGCCAAAGATTCCCAGGTAGTCGAGGCGCTGGACCTCCGAGGCGTGACCACCTCGCTCAAAGCCTTGAGCAAATGGCCCGGCAACGAGGACTGTGCAAAGGCCGCCGGCGCGCTGGCTGGGCGGCTGGTCAAGGAGCCCAAGTTGCGCAAGGAACTGGACCTGCAAGGTGTGGTCGTGGTGCTCAACGCTCTGAGCAAATGGCCCCGCACGCAGGATTGCGAGAATGCCGCCGAGGCGCTGGCTGGGCGGTTGGCCAAGAATCCCGACTTGCGTGATGCGCTTGAGCCACTAGAAGTGGCCAACGTCTTGAATGCCCTGAGCAAATGGCCGCACACCGAGCTTTGTGCGAAAGCCGCCCGCAGGCTGGCCCGGCGCATAGTCGACGATCCTCTGTTGCGCGAGGGCTTCAATTCATTGGACGTGGTCAACGCGTTGAATGCCCTGAGCAAATGGCCCGACAACGAGGACTGTGCGAAGGCCGCAGGCGCGCTGGCCAATCGGCTGGCCAAAGATGCCCGGTTAGTCGTGGCACTGGACCCGCCAGGCGTGGCCATCGCACTCAACGCCTTGAGCAAATGGCCCGACAACGAGGACTGTGCGAAGGCCGCAGGCGCGCTGGCCAATCGGCTGGCCAAAGATGCCCGGCTAGTCGTGGCACTGGACCCGCCAGGCGTGGCCATCGCACTCAACGCCTTGAGCAAATGGCCCGACACGCAGGACTGCGAGAAGGCTGCCCGTGCGCTAGCCAAGCTGCTGGTCAAAGATCCCAAGCTATGCAATGCTCTCCACGCGATGCAGGTGGCCACGGCGCTCAACGCCTTGTGCAAATGGCCCAACAACCGGGACTGTGCGGCGGCGGCCGGCGCGCTGGCCGCGCGGCTGGCAGTCGAGCCCGATTTGCGCAATGCACTTAATCAGCAAGAATTTGCCATGGCGCTGCAGGCGTCGTGCAAATGGCCCGGCAACGAGGACTGTGCAAAGGCAGCAGGCGCGCTGGCTGGGCGGCTGGCCAATGATGCCCGGTTAATCGCGGCGCTGGACCCGCAAGGCGTGGGCAGCGTGCTCAGCGCCCTGAGCAGATGGCCCGACACGCCGATCTGTGAGGCTGCCCTCAGCGCACTGGCCGCGCGGTTGTCAGTCGAGCCCGATTTGCGCAATGCACTCGAGCCGCAGGCAGTGACGAGCGCGCTCAACGCCCTGAGCAAATGGCCCAACATGCAGGACTGCGAGAAGGTCGCTCGCGCGCTAGCCGAGCGGCTGGCCCAAGATGCCGAGTTACGCGAGGCGCTGACCCCGCATGGCATGGCCACCGTACTCAACGCCCTGAGCAAGTGGCCCGACAACGAGGACTGTGCGGCCGCCGCCGGTGCGCTGGCCGAGCGGCTGGCCAAAAAGCCCGAGTTGTGTGAGGCCCTCGACGCTTCCAGCCTGTCCCAGGCGCTCAACGCCCTGAGCAAATGGCCCGACAACGAGGGCTGTGCGGCCTCCGCCGGTGCGCTGGCCGATCGCTTGACCAAAGAGTCCCAGTTGGTCAATGCGCTGGACCCGCTCGGCATGGCCAACGTACTCAACGCCCTATGCAAATGGCCTGACAACGAGGACTGTGCGGCGGCCGTCAGTGCGCTGGCCAAGCGGTTAGCCGACGATTCCGAGTTGTGCAAGGCTTTGCAACCGCAAGGCGTGGCCAATGCACTCAACGCGTTGAGTAAATGGCCCGATATGCAGGACTGCGAGATGGCCGCGCGTGCGCTAGCCGAGCGGCTTACCCACGATCCGGATTTGTGCACGGCTCTCGACCCTATCCACGTAACCCAAGTTCTCAACGCACTGAGCAAATGGCCGGGCACGCCAGCTTGCGAGACAGCCATCTACCTCTCGGCGGCGAGGCTGGCCGACGAGCCGGACCTGCGTAAGGCCCTGGATGCGCGAGGCGTGGCCATCGCGCTCAACGCACTGAGCAAATGCCTCGCCAGGCCGGTGTGCCAGTCGGCATTCGTGCTGCTCGCCGAGCGTGCAGGCTCGGCCGAGCTGCCCTGGCGGCAGTTCGAGATGCGTGGGATCGCGGTGGTGGCCAACGCGATCTCCCGGCTGTCGCATCTGGACGAAGAGGATGATGAGCAGTTCCGGGCCCTGGGCGTCGCCAAGCTGCAGGCGATGGCCGGGCACCTGGATGTGCACCGCGCGCGGTTTGCGTCCGCTTCGGCCGCCGATATCGGGGGGCTCTTCAAGGCCCTGGCATCGGCGCGGCTGCAGCGCCAGATGCGTTCGCTGGGACAGCCAGCGCTGGAGCGGCTTGCAGGACTGATCGGGGACGATGGATTACGCCAGACCAGCCTAGAGGGGATCGGCGGTCTCTGCATGGGGCTGTTGCCGCTGATCCGCAGTCCGGAATTGTCCCCCCGCCATCGGGTCCAGGCATTGCGCGTGTTCGATACGTTGCAGCCCATCGTCGCGCGCAAGATCGACCTGTACCTGGGCGGCGACGGCGCGCGCGCGTCGGCCGGCATCGAACAGCATGCAACGCGCTGCCCGGCGCTGACCTTCTACCAGGTGCTCAAGGCCTACGCGGTGGTGAGCCGGCAATGGAAGGCGCGCCATCTTGACGGCCCGCGCAAGCAACTGCGCCAGCGTCGCGACGAGCTGGTGAAGTGGGTGGACCTGACGCTGGCGCGCACGCGCGAGGCGATCGAGGCGGACCTGGGCGAGATGAGCTGGAACCTGATCGCGCAGATCGAGGCCGGCGAGCAGGTGTTCGACGCCCTGGACCTGCGCATGGCCAAGGAAGCGCCGACGATCACCCAGGCCCATCCACCGACCCGCTTCGACCTGGACAGTGGGCGCTTGAGCATGTCCACGGTTCCCGGTCGGCCGGTGGCGCCGGCGCCGGGCCGCGGCAGCACGACCCATGTGGTGGTCGATCTGGTGGGCAAGGAGTTGTCGACCAATCGGTCCGAATCGGACAAGCCGTACTCGCTGTTTGCGCGCCTGACCGGGCTGCCGCTGGTGGAGGTGCAATTGCCTGGTGACCTATCGACCTTCATGCTCGCGCGGACGTTCAACTACAACCGCGAGCCCTGGCGCTTCGACCTGTTCGGCGGCAGTCGCGCGGCGCGCAGCAAATCCGGCAGCAGCAGTCTGGTGATGTCCCGACGCAAGGAGTCGGCGTCGCTGTTGCCGGCCTTCCGCTATGCCGACACCGCCCCGGGCAGCAGCCTGATGCAGCTGGCCGCCAAGCTCGCTCCGCAACGCGAGGACTGGTCGCGCATGCAGCGCTCGCTGCTGGAGATGGTGCCCAGTGACCATGTAGTGGAAGGCACGCTGCGTCTGGGCGTGTTCGATGACGTTGATGGCCCTGCGCATCCGTTCAAGCCGTTGGCCGTGGATGGCACTGCCCTGGCGTTGTGCCCCAACGATGGCTGCGGCTTCCTGAAACTGGAGGTGGCCTTGTCCATTCCGGCCTTCCGCAAGCATTACGATGCCTGGCACGCGGTGCAGGCGAACCAGGCCACCGAGGAGCAGCGCGAGTTGGTGGCCAAGGACAAGGGTCCTTCGCTGATGCCGGCGCAGGCGCTGCAGCATTACCCGCGCGATGCGGCGGCGCTGGAAGAGGCGTACGCGGCGCTGCAGGACCGGCTGCAGACACTGGAGCCGACAGGCGATGATCCCCTGTGGGTGTACAGGCCGCTCATCGGCGGTGGCTATCAGGGTCAGCGGGTGCGGGCGGTGCCGTCGGCCGACGACAAGGTGCATCTGCCGCAGCAGCGCAGCCAGGCCTTCGACGTCGCCGGCGGCCCGTTGCTGCTCGGCAAGCCCCCCTACGACAAGGAGAATCTGCTGCCGGTGCCGGAGCAACGCATCGCCACCGTGGCCCAGGGCGACGCCACCGCCGCGTTCCTCTCGCGGTGCTTCGGCATCCAGTACAGCTACACCGGTTTCGACGATCGCTCTGGCGTCGATCCGCAGATGCTGCACAGCAAGGGCATGCTGGTTGTCGTGCCCGAGAAGCAATGGCCGGCCGCGTTCAGCGACACCGACCTGGCCTGCTCCAAGGAAGACCTGAAGACGCTGTCGTCCTGGACGAACGGCCGCGACCGCGGTGCCTTGCCGCGCGACATCCTCAGCACCGGCAGCCTGCGGCTCAAGGACATCGTGGAGCCTGGGCGCCTGGGCGCACTGCCGATCGACGAGTTGCGCAAACGCAACATGGACACCGACGGCGACGACGCCTTCATCTACGCCGGCTACCCCAAGCTGGCTGCGCTGATTTCGCGGGTCATGATGGATCGCCAGGCCCGGCGCGGTCGGCAAAAGTCCTTCAAGCCGCCGAAGACGGCCACGCCGGCCATCGACCCGGTCAGCGGCCACTACCAGCCCGGGCGGCTGTCGGAGATCATGTCCCTCAAGCGCGGCCAGCGCATCACCTCTGCGGCCGCCACGCTGGCGGCGCGCTTCCTGGCGCAACCGGACGCGCTGCGCGAAGCGATGGCGCGCGAGATGATGTTCGGCACCTACGATGGCATCGAGCGCGAGTTGCGCAACGGTTTGCGCGAGCTGCTCGAAGAGCCGGTCCGCGATCCGGTGGTGTTGGCCACGCTGCGCGTGCAGGCACGCGAGGCGATCGAACGCGCCCACCTGCCCTTGGCGCGGGAAGCTGCCGCTTTGCTGCACGCACAGCTGCTTGCGCTTGAGGCGGACCCGGCCGCCGACAGCGCCGCGCCGGCGTTGCCCGAGGCCCTGGCCGAGGCGTTTCCCGGTTTGGCCAAGGCCTACGAGTCCGCCTCTGGCGTGGAGGCGCGCATCCACGCCATCCTGGACAACTACCCGGTGTGCCGGCTGTCGCATGCGCAGTTCCCGGACGGGCAACCCGGGCTCGTCCCCGGCGAGCCGGAACTGACCATGCGCAACCTGTTCACCATCGCGATCAAGGTCGGCACCGATGCGCTGAAGTCCGACACTGGCACGGCACTGTTCGCCAAGATCGTGGAGGCCTGCGAACGGTCCGAGCGGAACTTTGCCGAGCGGGTCCGCAGCGTGCCCTACAGCAGGGCCACCGCCCGGGCCATGCAGGATGGGCGCTTCGATCCCGAACAGGCCAGGCTGCTGCTGCAGCGCATGCCGTCGATGGCCGCTGGGGTCATGGAAGACGCGCTTGAGGCGCTTCAGCAGGCCGGCTGGATCGACCGGCCGCAGCCGCCGGCCGAGCGGCTGCGCGCCGTGCAGCCGCAGGACATTGCGGTGGAGGCACAGGCCTTGCTCAGGCGCGCTCGCCAGATGGAGCCGCAGGTCACCGACATGCTGCAGAACATTGCCGGGCGCCATGGTGGGCAACTGGCCGGCACGCAGCACCAACTGAAGTCATACAGCTCGTTGCAGGAAAAACTCATGCAGCGGGTGGTGTTGAAGAAGCAGTCGTTGGAAGAGGCGGCAGCCGGCGTCAACGACGCGCTGCGCTACAGCGTGGTGCTGGAACCGCAGGACTTTACCGCCGGCCTGCGCGCCGTGCTGGCCGCACTGGACGATCAGGGCCATGCACGGGTCAAGCTGACCAATCAATTCACCGCGTACCCGCCCTCCTTCAAGGCCATCAATGTCACGCTGCGCAGCCCTGCCGGTGCGCTGTGGGAGATCCAGTTCCACACGCCGGAGACCTTCGCGCTCAAGGAGCGCTTCCACGATCTGTACAAGCACGCCCATGCGCTGGCGGTTGGCGGTGCCTCACGGGTCGAGCAGCGCAAGCTGCAGGCGCCTGCGCTGGAGGCCTTCAAGCGCGTGGCCTCGCCGCCGGGGTGCGAGGAGATCGACGACTGGCAGGAAGAGACCGTGCCGGCATTGGCAAGTGCGACGCCGACGCCCGGCTCCGAGCAGACTCCCGTCAATGCGGACGCATCGCAGGCACACCGCGTGTTCAATGCCGCCAAAGGCAAGCAAGCATCGCTGACGCCGGTGCTCAACACGCTGGCCGAAGGCTTGGGCGCGCGGCTCTGGGGCAACGTGCGCTACGACGCCAGGCAGGGCCGGATCGAGCAGGTGCAACAGGCCCCGTTCCAGAAATCGGTCGCCTCGATCAAGGACAAGATCCGGCGCCATCTGCGCGCCGGCATGACCGCAGAACAAGCCACCCAGAGCGTGGGCGATGCGCTGCGCTATGCGCTTGAGTTGCCGTCCGAGGGTTTCGTGGCGAAGGTGCAGGCGGCTCAGGACGCACTGCGTTGGCAAGGGATGACGTGCGTGAAGCTGAAGAATTACTTCATCTCGGGAGACGGCACCTACCGGGGCATCAATGCCAGCTTCACCGATGCCGAGGGCTACGCGTTTGAAGTGCAGTTCCACACGGCCGAGAGCTTCAACGCCAAGGCGCAAATGCATCTGTCGTACAAGCGGATGCAGTTGGCGCAGACACGCCTGGACAAGGAGCGGCAAAAACCTCGGCCCGATCCGGTCAGGCAGGCAAAACTGACGCAGGAAATCGCAGGGCACAGACAGGCGATGCACGAGATGATCGCCAGGGTGAGCGAGCCCGCCCGCATCGAGCGTCTGGGGGATCGCGAATGAGCTCCATCAACGGCTCAAGACGTCGGCAAACTGCGGCGATCAGGAAGGTTGAACTGTGAGCCGGACGACAGCTCCACCCTGAAGGCATGCGCGCCGAGTTGCACTGGTGCGGGAATCACGCGCGTGCGGCTCGCAGGCGCGGGCGAACGCGTCGATCGTCGTCATGGCGATCGACCGCGACGTGTTGGAAGAATGGCGTGCTAACTGGAGGTCTTGCTGCGTGCATGCCACGCAACCGTGTGCCTGAGCGAACACGAGCAACCGGCAGGGATCGGTCCTGTTGTCAGCACAGACGTTTTTAACCGACCCCTGCCGGCCATCGACGCCTCGCGGCGTCGACCAATCACGCACGCGCAAGCGGCGTGGTCGCCAGGACGTAGGACGCGTCTACTCCCGCGGCGGCAACACCGACAGCACTTCTTCGATGGTGGTCAACCCTGCGGCGACCTTCTCCAGGCCGGTGCGGCGCAGCGTGCGCATGCCTTCGCCGCGGGCAGCCTGGCTGAAGCTGGCAAGTTCGGTGTCGGGGCGGATGAGGGTACGCAGGCGCGGGGTGACCGGCAGCAGTTCGTACAGGCCCACCCGGCCCAGGTAACCGGTGCGGCGGCATTCCAGGCAACCGACCGGGGCGTGCACGTTGAGCGGTTCCGGCAGCGCCTCGCCTGGCTCGCGGATGGCCGCCCAGTCGGCGTCGTTGAGCGTGTGCGGGCGCTTGCAATGCACGCACAGCGTGCGCACCAGCCGCTGCGCCAGCACGCCGTTGAGGGTGGAGGCCACCAGGTAATGCGGCACGCCCAGGTCGAGCAGGCGGGTGATTGCCGAGGCGGCATCGTTGGTGTGCAGCGTGGACAGCACCAGATGCCCGGTGAGCGAAGCCTGCACCGCCATCTGCGCGGTTTCCAGGTCGCGGATCTCGCCGATCATGATGATGTCCGGGTCCTGGCGCAGCAGCGTGCGCACGCCGCTGGCGAAATCCAGGTCGATGTTCTGCTGCACCTGCATCTGGTTGAATTCCGGCGCGATCATCTCGATCGGGTCTTCCACGCTGCACACGTTCACATCCGGCGTGGCCAGGCGTTTGAGCGTGGAATACAGCGTGGTGGTCTTGCCCGAGCCGGTGGGGCCGGTAACCAGCACGATGCCGTGCGGGCGCTCGACCAGCGCGCTCCAGCCGGTGGCTTCTTCGGGGCTGAAACCCAGCTGCTCGATGCTCTTGAACGCCGAATCCGGGTCGAAGATGCGCATCACGCACTTCTCGCCGAAGGCGGTGGGCATCGTGGACAGCCGCATTTCCACCTCGCGCCCACCCGGCGAGCGGGTCTTGATGCGGCCATCCTGCGGGCGGCGGCGTTCGGCCAGATCCATGCGCCCGAGCACCTTGATGCGGCTGACCACGGCGGTCATCACCGAGGGCGGCACTTCCAGCACCTTGTGCAGCACGCCATCGATGCGGAAGCGCATGCGCCCGGCCTCGCGACGCGGCTCCAGATGGATGTCGCTCGCCCGCTGTTCGTAGGCGTACTGCAGCAGCCAGTCGACGATATGCACGATGTGGTGGTCGTCGGCATTGACGTCGCCGGCGCGGCCCAGTTCCACCAGCTGCTCGAAACTGGGCAGGCCGGCGTTGGGTTCGGTGCTGCGCGCATCGCTGCGCGCGCCGCGCACCGACTGGGTGACGCCGAAGAACTCCATCGTGTAGCGATGCAGGTCCAGCGGGTTGATCAGCGCCAGCTCGATGCGGCGCCGGCTCAAGTGTTGCACGTCGGCCAGCCAGTCCAGCGCCAACGGCTCGCTGGTGGCGATCAGCACGCGCTCGGCATCCAGCGCCAGCGGCAGGATGCGGTGCCTGCGCGCATACGCATGCGAGACCACGCCGGTGACCGCGGCCACATCAATGCGGGTGGGATCGATGCGCAGATAGCGCAGCCCGGTGCGGGTGGCCAGCCATTCGGTGAGCCGTTCCAGGCCCAGCTCGCCGGCCGGCGGCTGCGCGGCGTGCAACTTCAGATTGGCCAGCAGCACCAGCGGATGCACATCGCTGGCGGTGCGCGCGCCGCTGGCGGAGAACTGCACGCGCTCGTGTTCGTGCGGTACCACCATGCCGTCGGCCAGCAGAGCCGCGGCCACCGGGTCGAACATCAGCCGCCCGCGCGGCAGCAATGCCACAGCGTTATCCGGATCGGCGGTGCGCCGCTGTTCCATGCGTGTTCTTCCCCAGCAGCGGTGCTGCGCGGCAAAGCGCCGCGGGTCGGCCGGTATACTAGCGCACCCCTTCCGTACGGCCTTTGCTGCATGTCCGATTCCCGGCGCGTTCCAATCACTTTCCAGGGCCTGATCCAGACCCTCAACCAGTACTGGGCCGAACAAGGCTGCGTGCTGATCCAGCCGCTGGACCTGGAAGTGGGCGCGGGCACGTTCCATCCGGCCACCTTCCTGCGCGCGCTGGGGCCCGAGCCGTGGAATGCGGCCTATGTGCAGCCTTCGCGCCGTCCCACCGATGGCCGCTATGGCGAAAATCCCAATCGCCTGCAGCGTTATTACCAGTACCAGGTGGCGATGAAGCCCAATCCGGACAACATCCAGGACCTGTATCTGGGCTCGTTGCAGGCGCTGGGCATCGACCCGTTGGTGCACGACCTGCGTTTTGTCGAAGACAACTGGGAATCGCCCACGCTCGGCGCCTGGGGCCTGGGCTGGGAAGTCTGGCTCAATGGCATGGAAGTCACCCAGTTCACCTACTTCCAGCAGGCCGGCGGACTGGAGTGCAAACCGGTGCTGGGCGAGATCACCTACGGTCTGGAACGGCTGTGCATGTATCTGCAGAGCTGCGACAACGTCTATGAACTGGTGTGGACCTACGGCCCGGACGGGGCTGCGGTGACCTACGGCGATGTGTACCACCAGAACGAGGTGGAGCAGAGCACCTACAACTTCGAACACGCCAATGTGGCCGAGCTGTTCCATCGCTTCGACGCCTGCGAAGCCGAAGCCAGGCACCTGGTCGAGGTCGGCCTGCCGCTACCGGCGTACGAGCAGGTCACCAAGGCCAGCCACGCCTTCAACTTGCTGGATGCGCGCCGCGCGATCAGCGTCACCGAACGCCAGCGCTACATCCTGCGCGTGCGCGCGCTGGCCCAGGGCGTGGCGCAGGCGTACTACGCCCAGCGCGAGAAGCTCGGCTTTCCCGGCGTCAAACGCTGATGCCGGCGACTTGCTGATGCAGTTCCCTTCCCTCGCTCGCGGGGGAAGGTGCCCGAAGGGCGGATGGGGGCAGTACGCCATCCCACCTGCCACGACCCTCATCCGGCGCTGCGCGCCACCTTCTCCCGCCAGCGGGAGAAGCACATCCTCCAGTCACCTTCGCCCGTTGACGGCAGAAGGAACAAGCAAGGTCCATCTGACATGAGCGAACAACTTCCCCTGCTGATCGAACTGGGCACCGAAGAGCTGCCGGTCAAGGCGCTGCCGGGTCTGGCGCAGGCCCTCTTCGATGGCGTGCTGAGCGGTCTGGAAAAGCGCGGCATTGCCGTCGCCCGTGGCGATGCCAAACCGCTGTCCACCCCGCGTCGCCTGGCGGTGCTGCTGCCGGGCGTGGCCACCGAGCAGCCGGAGCAGCGCTCCGAAGTGCTGGGGCCGTATCTCAACATCGCGCTGGATGCGCAGGGTCAGCCGACCAAGGCGCTGGCCGGTTTCGCCGCCAAGGCCGGCATCGACTGGACCGCGCTGGAACGCACCAGCGACGCCAAGGGCGAGCGTTTCGTGCATCGCGCAGTGACGCCGGGCGCGCGCACGGCCGACTTGTTGCCGGAGATCCTGCGCGAGGCCATTGCCGCGATGCCCATCCCCAAGCCGATGCGCTGGGGCGCGCACGAATACGCCTTCGCACGGCCGGTGCAATGGTTGGTGCTGCTGTTCGGCACCGCGGTAATTCCGGCCGAGTTGCTGGGCGTGCGCGGCGACCGCATCACGCGCGGGCACCGCTTCATGCATGAAGGCGCGGTGTCGCTGGCGGCGCCCGGCGACTACGTCGATGCGCTGCGTGCGGCGCATGTGCTGGTGGATCCGGACGCGCGCCGTGCCCGCATCGTCGACGAAGTGCAGGCGGCGGCCCGGCAGGCCGGCGGCAGCGCACGCATCGGCGACGACAACCTGGAGCAGGTGGTCAACCTGGTCGAATGGCCGGCGGCGGTGCTGTGCAGTTTCGAACGCGACTTCCTGGCGGTGCCGCAGGAAGCATTGATCGAAACCATGGAGATCAACCAGAAATTCTTCCCGGTGCTGGATGACGGCGGCACCTTGACCGAGCAGTTTATCGGCATCGCCAATATCCAATCCAAGGACGTGGCCGAAGTCGCCAAAGGCTACGAGCGCGTCATCCGTCCGCGCTTTGCCGACGCCAAGTTCTTCTTCGATGAAGACCTGAAGCAAGGCTTGGAGGCGATGGGCGCGGGGCTTGCCAGCGTGACCTACCAGGCCAAGCTGGGCACGGTGGCCGACAAGGTCGCACGCGTGGCGGCGCTGGCAGAAGTCATCGCCCCGCAGGTGGGCGCCGACCCGCTGCAGGCACGCCGCGCTGCAGCGTTGGCCAAGAACGACCTGCAATCGCGCATGGTCAACGAATTCCCGGAATTGCAGGGCATTGCCGGCCGCCA
Source organism: Xanthomonas cissicola (assembly GCF_008801575.1). Lineage (GTDB taxonomy): Bacteria > Pseudomonadota > Gammaproteobacteria > Xanthomonadales > Xanthomonadaceae > Xanthomonas > Xanthomonas cissicola. The sequence goes on from NZ_VZPL01000080.1 coordinate 13,402, forward strand.
TTACGCCAAGGCCGCCGGTGAACCCAGCGAGATTGCGCTGGCCATCGACGAGGCCTACCAACCGCGTTTTGCCGGCGACGACATCGCGTTGTCGCCGCTGGGCAAGGTGCTGGCGATTGCCGAACGCCTGGATACGTTGGCCGGTGGGTTTGCGGCCGGGTTGAAGCCGACCGGCAACAAGGATCCGTTTGCGCTGCGGCGCAATGCGTTGGGGTTGGCGCGGACGGTAATTGAGTCGGGATTTGATCTGGATTTGAAGGATTTGCTGTATCACGCCTACAGCGCTGCAAAACAGTCGATGTCTGAGGTTGTGCTGCGGCAGAAAAAGGATGTGGCGGACAAAGCACGTGCGTCAGGTGTAGATGCCCCCACGTCACATGCGAATCAGAGATCGCTGCATTTGGAAGAATTGACTGAGCTCTTTGATTTCATCCTCGACCGCCTACGCGGCTACTACGCCGACAAGGGCGTACCGGCCACGCATTTCAACGCAGTCGCCGCATTGTTCTCGGTCACGTCCGAGGCCGTGCCGACACCGACCAGCGTAGGAGCGCACCCGGGCGCGACCCCCGGCTCCCTCTACGACTTCGACCGCCGCATCGATGCCATCGGCATCTTCGCCACGCTGCCCGAAGCCGAGGCGTTGGCTGCGGCCAACAAGCGCATCCGCAATATCCTGCGCAAGGTCGAAGGCGAGATCCCCGGCGATATCGATACCAGCCTGCTGCGCGAGCCGGCCGAGGAAGCGCTGGCCGAAGCGGTGGAAGCGGCCATCGGCGATACAGGCGATGCCTTGCATCGTCACGACTACGTTGCCGTGCTCGCACGCCTGGCGCGCCTGCGCCCACAGGTGGATGCGTTCTTCGACGGCGTGATGGTCAATGCTGAAGACCCGCAGCTGCGCGCCAACCGGCTCGCATTGTTGAAGAAGCTCGGCGACCGCCTCGGCAGCGTTGCCGCCATCGAGCATCTGTCCAGCTGATGTCCAGCTCGGCGGGCGCGCTGCACTGGCAGACCGCCCAGACCGCGTTGGCGCGGCGCGATCTGGGCGAGGCAGCATCTGCATTGCAGGCGCTGCTGGAGGCTGCAATTAACTACGCCATAACGCCAGTATTTGGCAGTGACCGACTACAGCTCTGAGGTGCCGTACCAGCGGCCCTGGATGCTGGTACTACTGTAGGTGTAGTCGGCGATCGGCACGTTGGGCTCTTCAACCGAGCGCAAGCCATGAGTCCGTCGTCCACGCAGTCACTGATCGCTCATCGGATCCAAGTTTGCCTGGAAAGATCGAACACGCGGTCCGCCATCGCAATGGTCTGCTCGCGATGAGCGATGATGATCCTGGTGATCTCCAGATCCATAACTGCGTCGTTGACAACTTTTTCGTTCTTGCTATCCAGATGGCTGGTCGCTTCATCGAGCACGAGGATCTTAGGCTGCGTGTATAGTGCCCTCGCCAGTAGGATCCTTTGCTTCTGTCCACCGGACAAAGTCGAGCCCATATCGCCGACCAGGGTTTCGTAGCCCATTGGCATCTTAACTATGTCATCGTGGATACCAGCAGCACGCGCTGCCGCTTCGATCTTCGACAGCTCCGCCGAGCTGTCGAAGAACGCCACGTTGTCGGCGATTGTCCCAGAGAATAAGCAATCATCCTGCATCACTGCCGCCATTCCCTCGGCGGGGATTGCGCTGCGACACACAGGGCTGGGCTGGTCGGTTACTGTCACTTCTCCTTCCTGCGGCGCAATCAGGCCAAGGACGATTTTGGCAAGCGTGGTCTTGCCACATCCGCTTGGACCGACCAAGGCAACAGACTGGCCAGGTGCTATGGTGAAGCTCAAGTTCCTGAAGATCCACGGTTCCCATTCGGAGTAGCGATATCCCAGCCCCTTCACCTGCACCTCCGGTGCGGACCGGAGGGCGCCTTCCAGGCGCCCGCGCGCAGGCTCTTCGTCCGCAGTGGTGATATCGGCAAGACGATTGAGGTGGAGTCCAAGCATCTTCAGCTCGACCGCGTTATCGATGAGGGAGCCCACACGAATAGAAAACTGGTCCGCATAAGACAGTGCGGCAACCATCATGCCGGCTGTCATCGCGTTGCGTGAGATCAAGTAGGCGCCTGCTGAAAGCAAGAAAACTCGCTGCAGCCCGAAGATGCCCTGGCTGGCGGCTCCAAAGCCCAGCTTGATCCGCTCCGCGGTAATTCCACGCTTGGCTGCCTCCAGCGTAGCATTTGCCAAGCGGGCGCGGCGTTCGAGCTGGCGGTTTGCCAACTTGATTGCCTGGATGCCCCGTACCGACTCCATCAACTCCGATTGCTGTCGTGCATCGAACACCATGCTCTGTTCACTTGCACGCCAGAGTGCACCGAACATGAGGAAGCGACCCAAGGCATAGAGGGTGGCCACGGCCACCGCGACGGTCGCCATACCCGTGCTGTAGATAAATAGCAATACTAAAGCTAGGCTGCCTGTCAGGCCGTCTAGCAGTGCGGTGACGAAACTACCCGTCAAGATCGCCTGGATCCAGTGAATGGATCCGAATCGGGACATGATGTCTCCCAGGTGGCGCTTCTCGAAAAAGTCCAGTGGCAGGCGCATGAGATGGCTGAAGATATTAATGACCCACTGGGTGCTGATGTTGGCCCCTAGCCAGCTAATCAACCAAGCCCTCGCTAAATTCAGACCTGCCTGGATGATGACCACCAGCGAGAAAATTGCTGCAACTGTGAGTATGACCTTGCCGTTGGACTCTGAGATCTGGTCGACTGCCCACTGGGCCTGGAGCGGTATAGATAGACCTAGCGCCTCGATCGCCAATGCGAGTGCGAAGATCTGGATGAGCACCCTCTTCAATCCGCTGATCCGCCCGGTCAATGCAGACAGTGGCACGGTAGGTGACTTGCTTGCCCGCCTGAATGACGCGCTGGGCTCTAAGGAAGGTCTGAATAACGAGGCCTGAGAGTGCGGGATGTCGCGTCGTTCCGAAGAGTGGCGTTTGAATCTTTGGAATTTCGCCATTTCTGGCGCTTTCCGTGGGAATTTCCTGGTTTACAGGCGCACGCTCCCCATAGCCGGCAGCAACTGCTTTCGCTTCATCCACAGATTGGAGAGCGCAAACAAGGTCAGCACGTGTGCGGTGTTTTTGGCCAGGCCG
>NZ_VZPL01000081.1 GCF_008801575.1 Xanthomonas cissicola
AACGCGAACGAAACAACTCATCGGCAGGCAACTGCTCGGCGGCAGGACGGCGTGTACGCATGGGCGAAAACTGCCAGAAACCAGTTCGTAGAGTAACGAAAACTGGCAATTCCAGCACACCTAAAACGCAGGTTAAGCCTTGCAATGGATGCAGCCTGGGGGTTTTTCAGGGGCGACTATCGAGGTGGCTGAGGAAGTCGCGGCCGTCACCAAGGCGTTGACCGAGCGCCTGGCCTCGCTCGCCGTCGAGCTGAACGACAAGGCCGTGAAGGCTGCCGAGCGTCGCTTTGCCGAAGTCATCCGCACCGCTGGCGAGCAGCGCGAGCAGTCAGAGCGCGAGCTTGCCGACGCCTCGCAGACGGTCGAGGACTTGGAAAGCAAGCTGGACGAGACCAAGGCTGAAGCCGAAGTGCTGCAATCGAAGCTAGTCGATGTGCAGGCCGCACACCAGGCGCAGGCTGTCGAGCTAGCCAAGGTGCGTGAACGCCTTGCCCTAGCCGAGCAGACGGCTAAGGCCGCCGCCCAGGAGCATGCTGCCGAGCTGGCTGAGCGCGACCAGGCACGCGCCGATCTGGCGACCGTGAAGGCCAAGGCTGAGGTCGCCGAGCAGGTGGCCAAGGCTGCGGCCCAGGAACACGCCACCACGCTGGCCGAGCGCGACGCCGCCTGCGCCGAGCTAGTGAAGGCGCAGGCCAAGGCCGAAGCTGCCGAGCAAGCACAGCAGGAACAGCGCAAGGCCGCCGCGACCGAGGCGCACCGGCAGGCCGAACGCTACACCGTCGCCCAGGCAGAGCGCGATGAGGCGCTTAAAGCAACCGCAGATGCTCGCGAAAACGCGGCCAAACTGGCTGGCCAATTGGAGGCGGTGCAGGCTCAGAATGCAGCACTATTGGCGCGTCTTACGCCGCCGCCGGCCGGGGACGTTCCGCCGGCCAGCGCGAAGGGTGGGACTCAGAAAAAAGGATGACGCTGATCGTACTTCACCGATGCTTTGCGTTTCAGCTTGCGGAGCGTCGGTTGTGATGAACGTACAGATACAGCAAGCCGATCGGCGCAATGAATATCGCGAAGGACCAGCAGATCGCCATCGTCATCAATTTCACGAACAGCATGAGGATGGCGTTCACGAAGAAGACGTTGCCGCCCATGATGTAGCCGACGATGCTCTCATAGACGAAGCGGGAGTACGGGTAGAGCAGCGTGTTCACGGCGAGCAGGGCATAGGTGCCGAACGCTACCGGATGGGGCGTGGTGCCGTGACTCAGCGCGAACAGGATAAGCGCCGGGAAGATCAGGCCGAAGAGGAACTGACGAACATAGTATTGGCCAGACAGGCCGCCGAAGGTCTTTGCGATGACAGGATGCATTCCGTTTTTCCTTTTTGTTGGCAACATCGAGTGTGTCGGGGTATTCCCCTGACCAAAGTGTAAAGCGTCCATCGGGTTTCTCTACGTCTCGCAGCAGTCCACGCGTTACTGCGTGCCTTGTGCGACTATTCATCGAATTCCGCCGCGAGCCATGTGGCGCTTCCTTTTGTCGTCCTGCCGATCGTTATCTGAAACGTCTGCCCGTCTAACCCTGGGCGTGAAAAATCAATGCCCCCATCCTTCGGCGTGTAGCATCGCCCGGCCGGTTGGTTCGGACGGAATGCCGAGAGTCGATAGCGGCGACCATCAACGAGCGACGTGAAGCAACACACAAGGTGGCCGGACCGCGTGAAGTCGAAAGCGAAACACGTTCGCGACCTGACCGACTACATCCGCGATCCAGAGAAGACGAACCCGGATGAAAGGTCGCGTACACCGGTGCGCGCGGGTTCCTTTGCGACGATCACGCCGGCCAGCAAGGCGAGATGATCGCATTGGCGCTGGATGCCCCGCGCAGCGCGAACCCGATCAATAACTACATCCTGAGCTGGCGCGAGGGCGAATACCAGGCCGGAAGTAGCGCGGCCAACGTGACGCGCAACCCTTGCAGCAACCGGTGTAGCCCGGGGCTGGCTCTGCGCCGCCGGCGGAGCAGGGCGGGGAACCACGCTAGGGCGGCGGCGGGGGTCGAACTCGACGACAGTGCCCCCCACTCAAGTATGGCTGGTCACGAGAGCCAGTCTGTTCGACAATTTACCGCAGTCCGTTCCTGCCTTCGCTGCCACTGCACTATTGCCAGCCAACGACAGCTTAGGGGGCAACGTTCGCCGCCTGCATGGGAGGTCGTCGCGCCGCGCGAGATTCGACACTGCTTCGTATTTGGCGCGCAAGACCGGGCCGACAGACCCGGTTGGTCGGCTTCGCCGGCTGCTACGTAGCATGTTCCAAAGCATAGCGAATGCGAGCGCCGGCATCTTCAGCTTGAAGCCTGTTGACGCGAATCTCCATTGAAGGATTGGAGAAGTCCCGGAAGTTGAACGTGAATGCGGAGTGAATCGAGTCTCCAGCGTCGCTCACCTCGGCGCTTTGGATGTAAGCGATCGGCTCGTACTTTGCGACGTTCTTCTCCCTGTCAATGACCACGGCTTTGCCCATCACGGCATCAATGCCGACATACCGCGTGCTGAGATAGTCGGCAACCTCGACCTGCGGCCGGAAGCTCGGTGCGATCGAGGCGATTAGCTTGCGCATGTCGCGGTTGCGCGATCGGCGCCATTTCGATAGCAATAGAGCACCGCCCGCCACCCACGCGATAGATGCAACCATTGCCGCAAGGGCCGCGCCCGAGTGCGGGAATCTTCCGCCCCACACCGAATACACGAATGCGGGGAGCGCGGCCAGCAAGGACGTCGCAATATAGAACAGCTCGGATGCAAGTCTCAGCAATCGCATTGCATTCTCCTATTCCTTGATGCCATCGGAGTTGGACGAAGGATTCGTCCCGCCCAGCGGGCGCCTGCCATTGCCACCTGACGGGCGAATATCGAATTTTGCCAGCAGGGTATTGACCGCAGCTTTGGTCCGATCGCTGTGGTCAGTGCCGATCATAGCTGGCGAGTGACCTCCGACCCAGTTGATCACCTTGTCCGGTACCAGGAAGATCAGGTTGAAGCAGCTATGCACAAGGTTGAGACACATAGAGAAGTAAATCGTGCAATAGGCCAGAATCGAACCGATGCCGGTCAGCGAGTCGAACTGAGCGTTTGCAAGGGCAATGCCGAACCCCTCGTTCAGCAACGTTCCGCCTGCGATGACTCCCACGCCTCCCAGGAAGAAACCGAGCACCATGAGCACAGGACGCACCATCATCTCCAAGAGGAAGATGTAGCCGTGGGCGGTTTTGTGGCCGAGGCCGTCGCCCTCTCCGCCGAGATGCGTGATCGCCCATAACGGGGCTGCGATCACGCCCTCTCCGACAACGACGAGCCAGTTCACGGCCGCACCGAACCACACAACGAATGGCACCATCGGTAGATAGGTCGACAGCCCGAGGCCGAGTAGCAAGGCGGCGATGATGATCATCATGATGATCGGTCCCGCCCCGTCCAATGCACCTCGGACGAAGCTGAGCGCGCCACTGGCGTCGGCCACCCGTGATGCCAAGCCGGCGATGCTGAAACTTTCGCTGGTCGCCTCGAGCCCCTTGGCTGTGAGGTATCCTGCAAGACCGATTTCGGCTACACCAGTGAGATGGTCGCCCAGGTTTTTCATCTTGATCAGCGGGTTGATTTGGCCGCGCGATTCGCCGCCGTCGTTGATGTTGGTGATCGCCTCCGTTAGTGCTTGTCCTGGCGAGCTGAACAGCTTCGCGATGATGTTACCGCCGTCATTCTGTTGCTTCGTACCGAGAGGGGTAGCGTGCGTCGTCGTTGCTCGCCCCTGTTGTGCCTGATATGCAGTCAACGCCGTCTGGTAGACGCTCTTCATGGCAGCGTCACCGGCGATCGACGGCCCGAATGTCGTTGCCTTGCCAGCTACCGCATCAGAAAGCCTCGTGTTGGCTGCGGCGAAGGTCTGATACCACTCGCCGAGCGTCCACCATCCGCCTTCCTTGATGGATGAGCTGAGTTGACCGGACAGCTCCTCAATGTTCCCCCGCTTCGTAGCGGCGATCGAATTGACGGTGTTTTCGTACTGCTGCGCTGCTGCCTGGATCGCTACTTCTGCGTCAGGGATCGTTGTGCTGCCGTCGGTGCTCCGCACCGTGACAGCATTGACGAACTCGATCGCCGCCGTACTAAGCGATTTTTCCATGCCTGAGAGCGCTTGGAGGTGAGCCTTGCGGACTTCGGCAACATCAATCGTGTTCGAGAACCAGCTCGTCGAGCTCGGTTGCGATTCGAGATTCGGGTCGACGTTGGCACCGCCGCATACAAAGCTTTTGTTGGCGAGCATGAAGCCGGTATCTGTCGATTGCGTCTGCACGTATCCGCTTTCGTCAACCAACCCGCCCTCGCTAGAGGCTGTGGCCAAGCCCGCGTTGATTCCATGACGGCAAAGCTCCATCTCGAATATCTTGTGGGCCAGTTCATTGGTGCTCGGCATGACCGGCTGTAACACCATTGCCTTGCCGTCGTTAAACGCCGAGACAGCGACATCGACGCCCATGTTTGCCACACCCACGCCCATCACAGACGCAGCCCACAGCATCAGTAACTGCGAGAGTGACCAGCCATTCGCGGTCGGCACGAGGGACGCAAGGCCCCAAACGATCCGAATCGGCCCCCACATCGTGTTTTTTGCGCGATCGAATACGGCCCCGTCGTGCGCTGTCTGCGATACCTTCAGGAACATCATGTAGCAGGTGAAGATCGCTCCGATGACCAGCAGTGCGCCGTTCGTAACCTGGAACAGGCTGGCCAAGATCGTGTCGCCCCCACCTGCGCTACCGGTCGCAAGGGGATTGTTGACGACGTTTCCGTACATCGCGACGAGCGCCTGGCGCGACTTGTCGCCGGAGCGCTGGGCTGCTTGACTGATCTCCCCCAGCGTCGTGCCTTCCCCGAATGCAGGAAGCGATATGGCCCAGGTCATGACAACGCATAGTCCGCTTAGGACTTTCGAGTACTTCATTGCTGGCCCTCCCTCTTTGCCTTGCCGGACCGAAATTCCCAGTCAAGGGCATGGAGCCACCAGTGTTTGCGGCGATAGTAGTCCGCTTGCGTTTTCCCAGGGTTTCGCAACATCCAAAGGTGCCCGTCGACGGCCATCGCGCACACGAGCATCGTCGCCGTGAACAAAGCCCAGGTCGTTCTGTATTGCAGGATTGATAGCACGGAAGGCGCCGCGAACGGCCATCCATATACGAGCCCCACGACTGAGAAGAGCAGCCAGAAGAGAACCGTTCTCTTCGTGGAAAGCTGATCAGCCGCCAATTTTGGTTTGGGAACCTGTGTCATTGCAGCCCCCGGCGGTTTTGTTCAATCCAAGCAACAACCTCGTGTTCGTACCAGCACAGCCTGCGGCTGTGTGGCATCTTGAACGGCTTGGGAATGAGGTGCCGATACCGATCCTTCGAAACGAAGGTGCGAATAGTGGCTGGGGTCTTGCCGATCAGCTCGGCAAGCTGTTCGATGAATATGACACGCGGAGATCCGCGATCTGAGGCGGGTAAGGGACGCACGTCTACCTCTCACAGACGAGCAAAAGCGCGTGTGGGGTGTCGTTCCCCACGTGTGAGGGTCCCTTGCGGGTGGCTGGCGAACTTCCGAACCGACGAGGCGATGCAAGGTCGCGCTTATCGCAACGCTTTATCGGTTTCCTACGCGTTTGGGTCGCGTAGCCGCTTTCTGAGCTATCCCTTCACTGACTTGACTCAGCGGCACCAGCGTCATCGTGACACTGGCAGCAAGTCAGTGTCGCGAATTGCATTGAAGAATTTAGAGTGATCCTCCAGACGCGTCAAGCATCATTGTGAACTTGCCCCGCAGGGACGGACGCCAGGAAGCGATACTTTGATCGCACCCTGGAGGTTTCCATGCAACGCATTACCCGTCGTCGCTACACGGACGACTTCAAGGCTCAGGCCGTCGCCCTGGCTGAGTCGGTCGGGCTGGCCAAAGCCGCCCGGCAACTGGGCATGTCGGTCAAGACGCTGGCCAACTGGCTTGGCGCATCCCGTGGCGGCCAGCCACTGAGTTCTCCCAGCCGCAAGCCGGTCAGTGAGATGGACAGCGAACTGGCCCGGCTGCGAGCCGAGAACGCCACGCTCAAGATGGAGCGCGAGATCCTAAAAAAAGCGACGGCGTTCTTCGCCAGGGAGTCCAAGTGAGGTACGCCTTCGTCGCACATGAACGGACTCGCTATCCCCTGCGGATGCTGTGCCGCCTGCTGTCGGTGTCTGCCTCCGGCTTCCACGGCTGGCTGCAGCGTCGAGATCGCCCGGACCCCGACGCGGCCCTGCGTGCCGACCTGCGCATGCTGCACGCCAGCAGCCGAGGCACGCATGGGCGGCCGCGCATGGTACGGGCGCTGCGCGCCTGTGCCCATGCGGTGGGCCACAAGCGCGTGGCTCGGCTGATGCGCGAGGAGGGCCTGTGCGGCAAGGTCAAGGGCCGCTTCACGCCCCGCACCACCGACAGTCGGCATGGGCGGCCGGTGGCCGGGAACCGGCTGGATCGGCAGTTCGCCGTGAACAACCCGGCGCCGGCATGGGTGGGTGATATCACCTACCTGCCGACCCGCGAGGGCTGGCTGTATCTGGCCACGGTCATCGACCTGCGCACCCGGCAAGTGCTTGGCTACAGCTTGTCCGAGCGCATGCCCAACGCGCTGGTCCAGCAAGCCTTCCTCAACGCCTGGTCGGCGGCGCCGGTCGGTGCCGGTGTGCTGTTCCACTCCGATCGCGGTAGCCAGTACGCCAGCGGCGACTTCGGCAAGACCTTGGCCGCGCACGGCTTCGTGCCAAGCATGAGCCGCAAGGGCAACTGCTGGGACAACGCGGTGGCCGAGAGCTTCTTCGCCACGCTCAAGAACGAAGAGGCGACCGGCGTGTACGAAACCAAGGCCGCCGCCCATGCCGCCATCGCCAGCTACATCCACGGATTCTACAATCCCACCCGCCTGCACTCGGCGCTTGGCTATCTGTCGCCTAACGACTACGCAAAGAAGCCGAAGCAGGCCGCTTGACCCCGTGCTTGTTGGCGTCCGTTCTCAGGGGGCAGGTTCATTGCTGCGCAACTTGCTGCGTACATACGTATGTACGTAATTCCGTACGTATGCACCGGATCACTATCGAAGCCGCTTTGCCAAGTCTTCTGCGCTGGGATGGTAGTACCTCATTAGCATCCGCGGATCGCGATGGCCGGTAATCTTGGCCAGCTCGTGCATCGGAAAGATCGATGCCAGCCGGGACGTGGCTTCGTGCCTCAGGTCGTGAAAGCGAAGGTCGATTAAGTATTTTGCATCCGGCGTCCGACCCGCATCCCTACATTCTTGCTCGTAGGTTTTTCGTGCTCGATCTACCGCGCGCTCGAACGCTCTCGTCACCGCATCTCCGCGAATTGAGAAAACGCGCCCGTCACCCGGATTTTTGCCGACGACCTTTCGCCACTCTTTGAGGGCTTCAACGGCGCGGGGCGAAAGTGGTACATCCCGCGAGCTCCCGTTCTTGGTGTGGGGCAGGTGGGCTACGTGGCGTTTGAGATCTACATGTTCCCACCGAAGATCAACAATTTCGCCACGGCGCATTGCAGTCTCCACCGCGAGGGAAATGATTGTCGGCAACACGTCGGAGCTGCTTGCCGAGACGACTCGCTTCAGTTCGCCATCGGGCGCGCGTCGGTCGTCCCGAGAGTCACCTTCGGTTTCTCTGACTCGCCGGGTGCGAGCATTGTTCGCGGGCGGTTTGCGCACGAGCTCGAGGGGATTGGAAAGACTTTCCATCCCCCATTCCTTGCGGGCGATACTGAAAACGTGGGAGAGGATGGCCAAGCGTCGAAGTACTGACGCCGGCTTCAATGCCGGGTTGGTCTGCCTCAGCCAGTCGTCGCGCAATTTGGCTATGTCCGAACTGCGTACCGACGCCATCGATCGTTGCGCGATCGGCGTTGCCCTCCACGTCTTCAGCAGGGAAGCTTCTTGGGCCTTCCCCTTCTTCAAGGAGACGATTTCGCGCTCGTATCGATCAAGCGCCTCGCAAAGAGTCGTTGACTCTGCCTCTGTTCGGCTCACGAACACGCCGCGATCAATTTCGGATTCGACCTGACGCGCCCAAGCTTCCGCTTCCGAGCGCGTATTGAACGTCTTGATCTGTACGGGGTAGCCCTTGCGCCGAACGCGAGCCTGCCACTGAAGATCGCCTCGACGGGTGATAGATGCCATTCACTGCTCCTCAAGTGTTGCGTCCAAGGCTTCGACAGCCCGAGTGGCGCAAAATTGGCGCAATAAATTGAATCTACCAAAGAAAAAGGGCCTGGTCATCGGCTAAGCCCTTGATTCTATTGGTGGAGCGGATGGGGATCGAACCCACGACCTTCGCAATGCGAACGCGACGCTCTCCCAGCTGAGCTACCGCCCCACGTGCTTCGATTCTACCCACAAGCCGCGCGGTTCGCCAAGCGAAGGAGGCGGCCGACGGTGCGGAGCGGCACCGTCGTGCGGGCCTTCGCCTTACTCGCGAACCAGCGGAAACTTCAGGTCAGGATTCTTGGCCTTCCATTCCTTGTACGACACCGACCCTTCCCAGGCGGCGAAAGCCTTCGGCGTGCGACCACGACCGGACCAAGTTTCGCCGGTGTGCGGCAGCTCGTACTTGGGCTTCACTTCGCTGCGGCCGCTCTTGACCACTTCCTTGCGCGCGGCAGTGGTGCCCAGGTAAGCGGCGATGTCGTTGCGCTGCTTGGTGTTGAAGTGGCCGGCGAACTGTTCGAGCAGCGAAACGATGGTGGCATGCGCAGAGGATGCCTCGCTGGCGCGCTCGGTTTTCTCCTGTTCTTCCAGCTTCTGCAGTTCGTCCAGCAGCTTGGCTTTGGCTTGCGCAATGGAATCCAGTTTCGAAGAGGTATTGCTCACAGAGGTATGGCCTCGGAATAAGAGTGGACACGCCGCCCGAAGGGCGCGCGGCATTATGGCATGTGGCCCGGGAGCGGCCGTTATGGAGCAGGGCTTGCACATGGCGTGAACAGGCCTTTCACGACGCCTGTTCGAACGCTTTCGCATTGTCGCTACGGGCGCTGCCGGGCCGAAGGCTCACGTTAGCAGACCCGACCACGACGATACAGGAGCATGTCATGAGTGACGACAAACGCAACGTCGGATCGCCAGACCGCGACCGCATCAACGTCAATGAAGCCTATGAGCTGCAGTACTGGACCAAGACCCTTGGCGTCAGTGCCGATGAACTGAAAGCGGCCGTGCAGAAGGTGGGGCCATTGGCCGTCAGCGTACGCCAGCACCTGGGCAAATAAGCGGGAAGGTCTGCCATGAGCCTGAGCGAATACCGCCGCAAGCGCAGCTTCGACAAGACCCGCGAGCCGGAGCCGGGCAAGACCCTGCCGCCAGGGCAGCGTGCGATCTTCGTGGTGCAGTTGCACCACGCCAGCCGCCGCCACTACGATTTTCGCCTGCAGGTGGGCGATGCGCTCAAGAGCTGGGCGGTGCCGAAGGGGCCAAGTTACGACCCCAAGGTCAAGCGCATGGCAGTGGAGGTGGAAGACCACCCGGTCGATTACGCCAGCTTCGAGGGCGAGATTCCCAGGGGCGAATACGGCGGCGGGCACGTGGCGCAGTTCGATCATGGCGTGTGGGCCACCGCAGGCGACCCCGAAGCGCAGTTGGCCAAGGGGCATCTGCGCTTCGAGTTGTTCGGCAACAAGCTCAAGGGCGGCTGGCATCTGGTGCGCTCGGGCAAGCCGGCGCGGCAGCCGCAGTGGCTGCTGTTCAAAGAGGACGATGCCTACGCTGGCACGCTGGAGGCCGACGACCTACTGGCCGACGTCGCTGCCGCACCTGCCGACGATGTACGCCGCGCGGGCGCCGGCAAGACCCAGCGCAAGGGGCTGACAACCGTACCGCCGCCAGCGGCGAAAAAACGTGGCACCTGGGCGAAACAGGCGCTGGCGCTGAGCGGCGCACATCGCGCCGAGATGGAAGATGCCCCGTTTGCGCCGCAGTTGGCCAAGCTGGGGCAGTCCCCGCCCGAAGGCGCGCAGTGGCTGCATGAAATCAAATGGGACGGTTATCGCATCCTGGCCACGGTGACCAATGGCAAGGTGCGGCTGTGGTCGCGCAATGCATTGGAGTGGACCGACAAGACACCGGAAATTGCCGATGCCATCCAGTCGCTGGGCCTGCGCAATGCGCAGATCGATGGCGAATTGATCGCCGGACGCGGCACCAAGGAAGACTTCAACCTGCTGCAGGCCACCTTGTCCGGCGAACGCCAGGTGCCGCTGGCGCTGGCGGTATTCGACCTGCTGCATGTGGACGGGGTGGACATCAGTGAGGCACCGTTGCGCGAGCGCAAGCAGCTGTTGCAGCAGGTGCTGCAGGCTGCACCCCACATGCATCTGGCCTATAGCTCGCATGTCGAGGGCGACGGCACCGAGGCGTTCCGGGTGGCCGGCGAACAGCACTTCGAAGGCATCATTTCCAAACGCGCAGATCGCCCGTATCGCGATGGGCGCAGCGACGATTGGCGCAAGACCAAGCAACTGGCCAGCCAGGAATATGCGGTGGTCGGCTACACCGCGCCCAAGGGCAGCCGCAGTGGTTTTGGCTCGCTGTTGCTGGCCACGCCGGACCCGGTGCACGGCTGGTTATACGTGGGCCGTGTGGGCTCAGGTTTCTCCGATGCCTTGATGCGCGAGGTCACCCAGCAACTGGAAGGCGGTGGGCGCAAACCCACCGCGCATATTCCCACCGAAGACACCGACCTGCGCGGCGCCACCTGGTTTGCGCCGCGCCTTGTGGTGGAGGTGTTCTATCGCGGCATCGGTGGGCAACAGTTATTGCGCCAGGCATCGTTCAAGGCGCTGCGTCCGGATAAACGCATTGCCGATCTGGCCGACAGCGATGCCGGCAATGGCCGGTCTACTTCGTCGTCTACCCAGCGTTCGGCAAAAACACGTGCTGCCAAAAACGCGGCAACCCAGGTACCGAAACGTGCAGCGACGCGGGCAACAGCGCCTGCGCGCAAATCTGCGGTTGCCACACCTTCCTCGGCTGCGCTGCCGACGCTGTCCAGCCCGACCAAGCTGATCTACCCGGATATCCGCGCGACCAAGGGCGATGTCTGGGACTACTACCAGGTGGTGATGGATCACCTGTTGCCGCAGATCGTGGGACGCCCGCTGTCCATCATTCGCTGCCCCAGCGGCGCCGAAAAACCGTGTTTCTTCCAGAAGCACCACACCGCCGGCCTCGAGCGTGTGAGCTCGGTCAAACTGACCGAAGAGACCGGCACCAATGCGTATTACCTGGTGGTCGAAGACGCACCCGGCCTGCTGGAGCTGGTGCAATTCAATGCGCTGGAATTCCATCCCTGGGGCTCGCATGCCGACCGCCCGGATGTGGCCGACCGGGTGGTCTTCGATCTCGACCCGGGCCCGGACGTGCCGTTCGCCGAGGTCAAATGTGCGGCCAACGATATTCGTAAGCTGCTGGCGCAATTGGAGCTGGAGTCGTTCCTGCGTGTGTCTGGCGGCAAGGGGCTGCACGTGGTGGTGCCCCTGAATCCCGGCTGCGACTGGGAGGTGACCAAGCGTTTCGCCAAGGGATTTGCCGATGCCCTGGCGCAGGCCGAGCCGCAGCGGTTCATCGCCACTGCCACCAAGCGGCTGCGCAACAAGCGCATCTTCGTCGACTACCTGCGCAACGGCCGTGGCGCCACGGCGGTCGCGTCCTATTCGTTACGCGGCCGCCCGGGGGCGCCAGTCGCGCTGCCGCTGGCGTGGTCGGACCTGTCCAAGCTGCAGCGCGCCGATGCATTCACCTTGCGCGATGTGCCGGAAAAGCTGCGCCGTCGGCGCAAGGACCCCTGGGCAGACATGGACCGCATTCGGCAGAACCTGGCGCGCTGGGCGGAGCAGGACGAGGACTGATGCGGTGCGATGGAGACAATGCCGGCATCATCGCTGCGCACGCGTGGTCGGTCGTCGGAATTCCCACGCGACGCAGGCGCTTCGCATTGTCCTGACCCATTGCACCACTGCTTGCGAGGCGGCATGCGCCGGTGCGGGGCCACTCGCGTGCACCTGACGAAGGGCCGCATCGCTGCGGGCGCTGGCGCCATGACCGCCGCAATCCTACGCTGCAGTGCCTTCCAGCAGCGGCATCAACTGTGCTTCCAGCAGGGCACGGCGCCATTGGCCCAGCGCCGCAGGCCAGCTGCGCTGTTCCATCAAGGTTTCCAGGTGGCGGCGCGAGGCCAGCAGGCCGTCCGGCAGGCCGAGTTCGCGGCTACGCTGCGCCACGGTGTCCTGCAGGCGCTTGAGTACGGCCTTGTTCCCGTCGGTGGCGGCCTGCGCCAGCGGCGCGTGCTCTTCGTCCGGCAGCGGGGTGTTGAGTGCATCCCACACCGCGTTGGCGAGCTTGCGCGGCGCCTTGGGGAATTTGTCGAACTGGCGCATCAAGGCCTCCAGGTCGGCGGGCGGGAACCGCGCCAGCTGGCTGGCCAGTTCGTTTTCCAGGATCCAGCTGCGCGGGCGATCGCTCTGCCGCGCCTGCAGGTCGCGCCAACGCAGCAAGCGCAGCAGCCGTCGTTGCGCGGCCGGTTCCAGGAACTGTGCGGCGCGCAGGCTCACATGCGGCCAGCGCTCGCCATCGTCGTGCTCCACCGTGGCGAGCAGGCGGTCGGCATCTTCGGCCAGCCACTCCAGACGGCCTTGCTCGGCGAGGCGGCGCGTGAGCTCGTCGTGGATCGCAAACAGATAGCGCACGTCATCGGCGGCATATTCCAGCTGCGCAGGCGACAGCGGGCGACGCATCCAGTCCGAGCGTGTTTCGCCCTTGGTCAGCAAGGTGCCGGTGACTTCCTGCACCAGTTTCTGGTATCCCATGCCGCCGCCGACACCGGCCAGTGCCGCGGCGATCTGGGTGTCGAACAACGGCCGCGGCAATGCGCCGCACGCGCATTTGAACGTGACCAGGTCTTCGCTGGCGCTATGCATCACCTTGACGATATCGGTGGCGATCAACCACTCCTTGAGCGCCGCGTTCATGCCGGGGATCAGCGGGTCGATCAGCAGGATCTCCTCGCCGATGGCCATCTGCACCAGGGCCAGTTGCGGCCAGTAGGTGCGTTCGCGAATGAATTCGGTATCCAGGCCGATGCGCGATGGTCGCGCTGCCTGCAGGCGGTCAGTCAGCTCGGAGGGGTGGGTGATCCAAAGGGGCACGTGATTTCCGTCGGCGGCAAGGGTTTGCGCAGAGCGCGCAGAATAGCCTAACGTCGCGATCGCCTGTCGTGCGGCAGAGCACTGGAAGGAGCAGGTGGTGGGTGAGTGCGGTGACCGGATGGCAACGTGGGCAATGGTTGCGCTGAGGGCGACTGGCAAAACGCCTGCGCAGCCAGCAGGCGGGCGCGGCCAGGGTGCGGACTCGGCATGTAGCACGCATACACTCCGGCTCCTGTGCGCCGGCCACACCCGCCTGAGGGCTGCTCTTTACGTTTTTTTGGCCGCCCTTTTGGCTGCCCTTAGTGTGTGCGCCTGTTCGCGCGCACCGACGCCCGCGCCTGCGGTCGCCCCGCAACCGGCGCCTGCCACCGTGCCGAGCAAGCCGAACGTGTCCATCGGTGGCGAAGAATCCGCCGAAACCGTGGCGCAATGGCAACCGCCGACGGTGGAGTTGGGCGACGAGCCGCCGGCACAGGTGCGCAAACGCGCGGACCAGGCATTGCGGGAAGACCGCCTGTATCGCGATGCCGGCGATGCGATCCCGTTGTATCTGGCGATCCAGCAGCGCGCCGGTGGCAAGGATGCAGCCAGCCGTCGCGGCCTGGAGCAGGCGCGTGGCCGGTTGCTTGAACGCGGCGCGGCGCTGATCGAACAAACCGAGCGCCAGGACGACGCGTTGGAGCAGGCGCGTGAAGTGGCCTTCGTGGCGCTCGCCCTTGCCCCACAGGACCCGAAGGTGCGCGCACTGCAGCGCGAGGTGGAAACCGCGCAGCGCGTGCTTGCGTTCAACCGCGCCGGCGAGGAAGACCTGCGCGGCGGGCGGCTGGGCGAGGACGGCAATGGCGCGCTGGTGAATTTTCGCGATGCCGCGCAACTGGATCCCGACAACCCGCGCACCCGGCAGGGCCTGGCCGCCGTGGAAAGCGGCCTGTTGGAGCGCGCCGAACAGGCGGCACAGGCAAGCGACTTCATCGGTGCCCGTTATTGGCTGCAGATGGCCGGGCAGGTACGCGACCGTGCGCCCACCATCGCCGATGCGCGCGCGCGGGTCGAACGCGTGCGCCGGGCGCAGATCGCTGCGTTGCACGACGCCGGTCTGCACGATCTCACCTCGCCGCGCGGGCTCAAGGCGGCCGGCCAAAAGCTTGCCGAAGTGCTGCGCATCGCCGACCCCGGAGATCCGGTGGCCGGCGATCTGCGCCGCCGGCTGGAGCTGGCCACGCATTACGGCAGCTTCCGTCCCGGCCAGGTATTCACCGACGGGCTCAAGGTCGGCGGGCGCGGGCCGCAGATGATCGTGGTGCCGCATGGCGCATTCCAGATGGGAGCTGGCGATGCCGAGCCGGGCGCATCCGACAACGAGCGCCCCGCCCATTACGTGCGCTTCGCACGCGGCTTTGCGTTGTCGATCACCGAGGTCACGGTTGCCGAGTTCCGCCAGTTCGTCGAAGCCACCGGCGCGCGCCCGCGTGCCACCCGGCGCGGGCATTCGGTGGTCTACGACGAGCGCAGCGGCAACTTCATCCGTCGCAGCGGTGTGGATTGGCAGTCCGACTACAACGGCGCCCAGGCCGCGCCCAACAGCCCGGTCATGCACGTGAGCATTCGCGACGCCGAAGCGTATGCGTCCTGGCTGTCGGAACAGACCGGCCGCCATTACCACGTGCCCAGCGAGGCCGAGTTCGAGTATGCGGTGCGTGCCGGCACCACTGGACGTTACCCGTGGGGCAACGCAGGCTCGCCGCCGGCCGACGCCGGCAATTTCACCGGCGGCAACGACGTCTCGCGCAGCGGCCGGCACTGGAACAACGGCTTCGTCGGCTACGGCGATGGCTTTTGGGGCCCGGCGCCGGTCGGCAGTTTTCGCGCCAACGCGTGGGGTCTGCACGACATGGGCGGCAACCTGAGCGAATGGGTGGCCGACTGCTGGCACGCCAGCTACCGCCGTGCACCGGCCGATGGCGCTGCCTGGTACAACCCGGGCTGCCGGCAACGCATGATCCGCGGCGGCAGCTGGGCCAATTCGCCGCAACAGACGCGCGCGGCCTGGCGGCAGTCGCAGGACTCGGACACCACCAGTGCCCGTATCGGCTTTCGCGTCGCACGCGGAATCTAGGGAAGGTCTGAATAACGAGGCCTGAGAGTGCGGGATGTCGCGTCGTTCCGAAGAGTGGCGTTTGAATCTTTGGAATTTCGCCATTTCTGGCGCTTTCCGTGGGAATTTCCTGGTTTACAGGCGCACGCTCCCCATAGCCGGCAGCAACTGCTTTCGCTTCATCCACAGATTGGAGAGCGCAAACAAGGTCAGCACGTGTGCGGTGTTTTTGGCCAGGCCG
>NZ_VZPL01000082.1 GCF_008801575.1 Xanthomonas cissicola
CGGCCTGGCCAAAAACACCGCACACGTGCTGACCTTGTTTGCGCTCTCCAATCTGTGGATGAAGCGAAAGCAGTTGCTGCCGGCTATGGGGAGCGTGCGCCTGTAAACCAGGAAATTCCCACGGAAAGCGCCAGAAATGGCGAAATTCCAAAGATTCAAACGCCACTCTTCGGAACGACGCGACATCCCGCACTCTCAGGCCTCGTTATTCAGACCTTCCTTAGGTAAAACGAGAACGGCGGGCCTCGGCTCGCCGTTCTTTTTTGTACCTGAGCCAAGGGCTGCGTCTGGTTGCCTGTGCGCAACGATCCTTCCCTCCACGCATCGTTTGTCATCGCGAATAGCGCCTGCTCGAGGCAGAAGATGGACGTGTGGCTTACGCCGCAGCCTCCCGTAACAACGGTGAGTCCCACCCCGGGCGCGGCGCGAAGCGTTCGCCATAACGGGCATGCAAGGCCTGCAGGCGCTCCAGTAGCGCGTCTGCGCCGACGCTGCGGACGTATTGGATCGGGCCGCCACGGAAAGGTGCGAAACCTGTGCCGAAGATGACGCCGGCGTCCAGCAGGTCTGCGTCGGCCACCACGCCGTCGTGCAGGCACGCTACCGCTTCGTTGAGCAGCGGCAGGATCAAGCGATCTTCCAAATCCGCCGGTGCAGCGTAACCGCTGGCAACCTCGGGTTTGACGGCGCGTCCGTTCTCCCACTTGTACAGGCCCTGGCCGTCCTTCTTGCCGCGCTTGCCGGCTTCCACGGTCGCCAGTGCCGCCGGGATCGGCAAACGCAGGAATGGCGCCAACTCGGCACCCACGCCGGCCGCCACATCCAGGCCCACGGTGTCGATCAATTCGATCGGCCCCATCGGCATGCCGAACTTCACTGCCGTCTTGTCCAGCACCGGGCCGGGAATGCCCTCGGCATACGCGGTGGCCGCTTCGAGCAGGTAGGGGAACAGCACCCGGTTGACCAGGAAACCCGGCGTGCCGGCCACCGGCACCGGGAACTTGTCCAAGGTCTTGCAGAACGCAGCCAGGCGCGCGACGTTGGCCGGATCCAGGCCATCGTGCTGCACGATTTCCACCAGCGGCATCATCGCCACCGGGTTGAAGTAGTGCAGGCCGGCAAATTGCGCCGGACGCTGGATGTGGCCACGCAAGTCGGTCAGCGGAATCGACGAGGTATTGGTCGTCAGCAATGCATCCGGCTTGAGTTGCGGCTCGATCGATTGATACAGATCGCGCTTGGCCTGCGGGTTTTCGATGATCGCCTCGATCACCAGGTCGGCCTGCGTCACGCCCGCGCCGGCCAGGTCGCCGCGCAGACGCGCCGCTACTGCCGGCCGCTTGGCATCGTCCTTGACGCGCTTGGCGAACAGCTCGCCACCGCGTGTCAGCGCCGTATCGATAAAACGCTGCTCGCGGTCCTGCAATGTGACGTCGAAGCCCTTGTAAGCCGCCCAGGCGGCGATATCGCCGCCCATGACGCCGGCGCCGATCACATGCACATGGCGAATCGGGGCTACGGTCACGCCGGCTGCTTCCTTCCCGCCCAGCGCTTTCAGACGCTCGGTCAGGAAGAAGATCCGGATCAGGTTGCGTGCGGTCGGCGTGCTGGCGAGCTTGACCACCGCCTTGCGCTCGGCCGCCAGGCGCGCCTGGATGCCGCTACCGCCCGCCCGCTCCCAGACGTTGATCAAGGCATAGGGCGCCGGGTAATGCTCCTTGCGCGCCTTGCGCCCCACCTGCTTGCGCATCTGCGGCGCCAGCAGTTTGCGCGCCAGCAAGGTGTTGGTGGCCCATGCGGTGGCGCGTTGCTTGAACGCACGGGTGGTGCCGGCGAGCGCCAGGCTGGCGGCCGCATCCACCAGCACGGCAGGCGCGGCGACCTTGTCGACCAGGCCCATCGCGCGCGCGGCCTTGGCCGACACCGTGCGGCCGGTGAGCATCAGATCCATCGCCGCCGGCGCACCGATCAGGCGCGGCAAGCGGGCGCTGCCGCCCCAGCCAGGGAAGATGCCGAGCTTGGTTTCCGGCAGTCCGATGCGCGTACTGCCATCGTCGGAAGCCACGCGGTAGCGGCAGGCCAGCGCGATTTCGGTGCCGCCGCCCATGCAGAAGCCGTGAATCGCCGCGACGGTGTGGCACGGTAGTTCGGCTAGCTTCTGGAAGACCTGCTGTCCACGATGGATCGCATCGTTGACCGTGCCCTTGCGGTCGAATTCCTGGAATTCCTTCAGATCGGCACCGGCGATGAAGCCGTTGGGCTTGCCCGAACGCAGCACTACACCCGTTGGCGGATCCAGCGCCAGCCGTTCGACCAAGGCGCCCAGCTCCAGCAGTACCTCCTGCGAAAATGCGTTAACCGGTGCGCCCTGCCGATCGAGGCTGAGCACGACCACGCCGTCCTCGCGCAGATCGGCCTGCCAATGGCTGAATCGGAGCCCGTCGAAACCTGGAAGCATGCGTCTAGCCGTCCGGCGTTAGAAGGAGAAGGTCGTTATCATCCAGAGGTTGTTTCCTTCACGTCAAATACCCATACCTGTCGACAGGGGAGATCGGCGCTTGCGCGTGGCGTCGCCAGCGGTGCATCGCAGCCGCTACCCTGATGCGTGACGGTCGTACGGATCGGTATGAACTTTTCTTTTCAATGGCGGTCTCATTGCCCGACTTCGGTGGGCTGACAGGAGTGCGGCCCGACATGGCCGAAGTCGATACACCTCAGGAGCTGGACCTGGAACTGGTCCGGCGTGTGCAGCGCGGCGAAAGTGCGGCGTTCGATGTGCTGGTGCGCAAGTACCAGCATCGGATCGTTGCCTTGATCGGGCGCTACATCGCCGACTGGAGCGAATGCCAGGACGTTGCCCAGGACACGTTCGTGCGCGCCTACCGCGCGATCAACAGTTTTCGGGGCGACGCCCAGTTCTATACCTGGCTGCACCGCATTGCCGTCAACACTGCCAAGAACCATCTGGTTGCGCACAACCGCCGCCCGCCCACCGACGACATCGAGATCAGCGATGCCGAACAATTCGATGGAGCCACCCGGTTGCGCGACACCGATACCCCGGAGCGCGAATTGATGCGACAGGAGCTTGAACAAACGGTGATGCGCGCGGTCCAAGCGCTACCGGAAGAACTTCGGTTGGCCATCACCCTGCGCGAGGTGGAGGGCCTGAGCTACGACGAAATCGCGCAAAAGATGGATTGCCCGATCGGAACGGTGCGCTCGCGCATCTTCCGGGCGCGCGAGGCCATCGACATCGAGCTGCGGCCTCTGCTGGAGACCGAAAGCGCTACCCGTGAGCGACACCGCGTATGAACCAGAACTCTGCCATGTCCACCACCGACAAATTCGAACTTCACTATCGCCAGCAGCTGTCTGCGCTGGTCGACGGCGAATTGAGTGCCGACGAGTCGCGATTTTTGCTGCGCCGTCTGGCCCACGACGAAGAATTGGCCGGCTGCCACGAGCGCTGGCAGTTGTGCGGCGATGTGCTGCGCGGTGCGGCCAGTGCGCCGGCGCCGCTGGATTTTGCGGCGCGGGTGCGCGGCGCCATTGCCGAGGAGCCGGCACCGCAAGCACAGCCGGCGGCCCGCCCAGGCGCACGTTGGCGCTGGGGCGGCGGTGCAGCGATTGCCGCTTCGGTCGCGGCGATCGCCATGTTCCTGGCGCGCGAGCGCCTGCCCGACACCGCCGCGCCCGGTGTTGAAACGACCCCCGTCTATGCCACCGCTGCCCAGCTTCCGCCTGCCTCGCAAGCGCCGCAGCTACCTGAGGCACCGAAGGCGTCGGCCGCACCGGCTCCGGGAACGCAGGATGAGGTGGCCGCGCTTGCTGCAGCCGTGCCTGCCGCTGCGCTGGCATCTACTCGGCGCGGCGCGGCAACGCGCAACCAGCAAGTCGCACGCAGTGCGGCTGCGCGTCAGCAGCAGGCGCCGAGCCGCCTGGTCGCTGCGGCAGCCCCGGCACCCACGGGCACCGCATCTGCGGTTGCGGCGACGCCGTCCAACCCGTTCACGCATCCGGATACCACGCTGCAGGCACGCCCGTGGCCGCGCGCGGCCTTGTCCGGGGCTGGCGAAAGCTCGCTCAATGCCAGTTTCCGCCAGAGCCAGCCCGGCACGGCGTTCTATCCGTTCGAACCCGCGCCACAGGCAGTTACCAGCCCGGCGCCGAACCGGCCGGCACCGGCGCAGCCCCCGCAGGACTGACCCTGTCGCCGGCCTTCATCCGTTCGGCTATCTCCCTCCCATTATCGTGCTGGGCCCGTGTTGCTACGCGGGTTCTGGTCCCTGTCGCCCTGCCATCGGAGGCAACCTGATGAACCATCGCATCCGCACCCAGATGTTCGGCCTGATCGCCATGACTCTGCCGCTGGCCGCCTGCGCGCAGCAGCCCGCACCCGCTGCCAAGGACCTCGCCCCGATTGCTGCCAATCGCAGTGCCACGCCAGCGCCGCAGCTGGTGGCGGGGCTGCCGGACTTCACCAATCTGGTCGAGCAGGTCGGCCCGGGTGTGGTCAATATCGAAACCACCATTACCCGCAAGGATGCCATGGCGCGTCAGCAGCGCAGTGGCCCGGGTGGTCGTGGCGGTGGTGCGATGCCGGATGACGATCAGATGCCGGAATTCTTCCGCCGCTTTTTCGGGCCGGACTTCCAGATGCCGGGCGGTCCGCGGCAGGGGCCCGGTGGCGGCGATGACGACGGCGGCATCGCCGGCAAGTCGATGGGCTCGGGCTTCATCATCTCGGCCGACGGCTACGTCCTGACCAATCATCACGTGGTCGATGGCGCCAGCGAGGTGACCGTCAAGCTCACCGACCGCCGCGAGTTCAAGGCCAAGGTGGTGGGTAGCGACGAGCAATACGACGTGGCGCTGCTGAAGATCGAGGCCAAGGGCCTGCCGACCGTGCGCCTGGGCGATTCCAACACGCTCAAGCCGGGGCAGTGGGTGGTGGCGATCGGCTCGCCGTTCGGCCTGGATCACTCGGTCACCGCCGGTATCGTCAGCGCCACCGGCCGCAGCAATCCGTACGCCGACCAGCGCTACGTGCCCTTCATCCAGACCGACGTGGCGATCAACCAGGGTAATTCCGGCGGCCCGCTGCTCAACACGCGTGGCGAAGTGGTCGGCATCAATTCGCAGATCTTCTCCGCGTCCGGCGGCTACATGGGCATCAGTTTCGCGATCCCGATCGACCTGGCCTTCAGCGCGGCCGAGCAGATCAAGGCCACCGGCCACGTGAGTCGCGGCATGCTGGGCGTGGCGGTCGGCCCGATCGACTCGCTCAAAGCGCAAGGCCTGGGCTTGCCGGATAGCCGTGGTGCCCTGGTCAACGATATCCCGGCCGGTAGCCCGGCGGCCAAGGCCGGCATCGAGGTGGGCGATGTGATCCGGGCGGTGAACGGCAAGTCGATCGATGTCGCCAGCGATCTGCCGCCAATGATCGGGCTGATGGCGCCTGGTACCAAGGTGACCCTGGACGTCTTGCGCGACGGCAAGCCGCGCACCGTGACGGTCACCCTGGCACCGTTGCAGGACGGCACCGGGAACGCCGCGCCGCGCACCGCCGCCGAGGAGGCCAAGCCCGGCGCGCCGGCCAGCGTGGAATTGCTCGGCCTGCAAGTCGCCGACCTGACCGCCGCCGAACGCAGCCGCCTGGGCCTGGAAGTGGGCGAGGGTGTGCGTATTGCCGCGGTCACGGGCGCGGCGGCACGCAGCACCCAGCCGCCGCTGTCGCCGGGGCTGATCATCGCCCGCGTGGGCCGGACCAAGGTCGGCAGCGTCGCCGAGCTCAACCGCGCCCTGTCCAGCTACAAGAAGGGCGACGTGGTCATGCTGCTGGTGACCGACGGCAAGGCGACCAGCTACGTGGCCTTGAAGGCCGGCGGCTAACGCAGGGAATGGAGAATCGGGAATCGGGAATGGCAAGAGCGGCTCCGCGATACGGGAGCACGCCTGGCTTTTCCGATTCCTCACTCCCGATTCCCAATTCCCGGCCCCAGAGGGGTCGGCCGTGCGATAATGCTGCGTTACCCTGACGACGGCTGCGCCGGCGCCCACCTCAATGTCCTCTGATTCAATGCGGAACATCCGCAATTTCTCCATCATTGCCCACGTCGACCACGGCAAATCCACCCTGGCCGACCGCATCATCCAGCTGTGCGGCGGCCTGCAGGCGCGCGAGATGGAGGCCCAGGTGCTCGACTCCAACCCGATCGAGCGCGAACGCGGCATCACCATCAAGGCGCAGTCGGTGTCCCTGCCATACACGGCAAAGGACGGGCAGACCTACCACCTGAATTTCATCGACACCCCCGGGCACGTCGACTTCTCCTATGAAGTCAGCCGCTCGCTGGCTGCGTGCGAAGGTGCGCTGCTGGTGGTGGATGCGGCGCAGGGCGTGGAAGCGCAGTCGGTGGCCAACTGCTACACCGCGGTGGAGCAGGGGTTGGAAGTGGTGCCGGTGCTCAACAAGATCGACCTACCCACGGCCGATGTCGACCGCGCCAAGGCCGAGATCGAAGCGGTGATCGGCATCGATGCCGAAGACGCGGTGGCGGTGAGCGCCAAGACCGGTCTGAACATCGATCTGGTGCTGGAAGCGATCGTGCATCGCATCCCGCCGCCCAAGCCGCGCGACACCGACAAGCTGCAGGCGCTGATCATCGATTCCTGGTTCGACAACTACCTGGGCGTGGTCTCGCTGGTGCGCGTGATGCAGGGCGAGATCAAGCCCGGCAGCAAGATCCTGGTGATGTCCACCGGTCGCACCCATCTGGTCGACAAGGTCGGCGTGTTCACCCCCAAGCGTAAGGAACTGCCGGCGCTCGGCGCCGGCGAGGTGGGCTGGGTCAACGCGTCCATCAAGGACGTGCACGGCGCACCGGTCGGCGACACCCTGACCCTGGCCGGCGATCCGGCGCCGCATGCATTGCCCGGCTTCCAGGAAATGCAGCCGCGCGTATTCGCCGGCCTGTTCCCGGTCGATGCCGAGGATTACCCGGATCTGCGCGAAGCGTTGGACAAGCTGCGCCTGAACGACGCCGCGCTGCGCTTCGAGCCGGAAAGCTCCGAAGCGATGGGCTTTGGTTTCCGCTGCGGCTTTTTGGGCATGCTGCACATGGAAATCGTGCAGGAGCGCCTGGAGCGCGAGTACAACCTGGACCTGATCAGCACCGCACCGACCGTGGTGTATGAAGTGCTCAAGACCGATGGCACGGTCATCAACATGGACAACCCGGCCAAGTTGCCGCAGTTGAACCTGGTGCAGGAAATCCGCGAGCCCATCATTCGCGCCAACGTCCTCACGCCCGAGGAGTACATCGGCAACATCATCAAGCTGTGCGAGGAAAAGCGCGGCACCCAGATCGGCATCAACTACCTGGGCAGCCAGGTGCAGATCAGCTACGAGCTGCCGATGGCCGAGGTGGTGCTGGATTTCTTCGACAAGCTCAAGTCGGTCAGCCGTGGCTATGCCTCGCTGGATTACCACTTCGTGCGTTTCGACGCCGGCCCGTTCGTGCGCGTGGACGTGCTGATCAACGGCGACAAGGTCGATGCGTTGTCGTTGATCGTGCACCGCAGCCACGCCGATCGTCGCGGCCGCGAGCTGTGCGAAAAGATGAAAGACCTGATCCCCCGGCAGATGTTCGACGTGGCGATCCAGGCCGCGATCGGCTCGCAGATCATCTCGCGCTCCACGGTCAAGGCGATGCGCAAGAACGTGCTGGCCAAGTGCTATGGTGGCGACGTTTCGCGCAAGAAGAAGCTGCTGGAAAAGCAGAAAGAAGGCAAGAAACGCATGAAGCAGGTCGGCCGCGTGGAGATTCCGCAGGAGGCCTTCCTGGCTGTCCTGCAGATGGATAAGTAGCAGGGAATGGTGAATCGGGAATCGGGAATCGTAAGAGCCTGCGTGCTCCTGCTGTTCCTATTCCCCATTCGCGATTCTCGATTCCCTTTCCGAAGGAACATCAATGAAATGGTTTGAGATCATCCTGGTTGTCCTGACGCTGGGCAGCGGCTTCATCTGGCTGCTGGACAAGCTGTTTCTGGCCAAGCGCCGTGCGGCGCGTGCGGGGTTGCTGGACAGCGAGCCGGCGATCGTCGATTACTCGCGCGCCTTTTTCCCGGTGCTGGCGGTGGTGCTGATCCTGCGCAGCTTCGTTGCCGAGCCGTACAAGATTCCGTCCAGTTCGATGATGCCCAACCTGCTGATCGGCGATTTCATCCTGGTCAACAAGTTCGCCTATGGTTTCCGCCTGCCCATCACCAATACCAAGTTCATTCCCACCGGCGAGCCCAAGCGCGGCGACGTGGTGGTGTTCAAGCCGCCGCACGCGCCGGACCAGAACTGGATCAAGCGCGTGGTGGGCCTGCCGGGCGACAAGATCGGCTTCCACGGCGATACGCTGTACATCAACGACAAGCCGATGCATTACACGGTCAAGGGCGAGTACATCGGCAAGGGCAAGGGCGCCGAGATGACCGGCACCACGCTGCTGGTCGAGGATCTGCCGGGCCGCACGCATACCGTGCTGGAATGGCTGGACCGCAACATGCCGGCCGGGCAGGGCGACTGGACCGTGCCGGCGGACAGCTATTTCGTGATGGGGGATAATCGCGACAACAGCGAGGACAGCCGGTTCTGGACCCAAACGCACTTTCTGCCGGAAGCCAATCTGCGCGGCAAGGCGTTCCTGATCTGGCTCAATTGCGAAGGATGGTTCTGCAAGGGGAGTTTCGATCCATCGCGGATCGGGACTGGAATCCAGTAAATGCACGCACGGCGTGCCAGGGGAAGCACAATGAAGCGCAAGCAAAGCGGTATGACGTTGACGTCGTTCGTGGTGGTGCTGGCGGTGGTGGGATTCGGTCTGTACATCGGGATGAAGCTGTTCCCGATGTATCAGGAGTATTACGCAGTGCGTACGTCGATGAAGGGCCTGGCGAATGAGGCAGGTACTTCGGACATGGATCCGTCCAAGTTGCAGGACATGTTCTTCAAGCGCCTGTACATCAATTATTCGGAAAACGTCAAAAAAGAAGACGTCAAGTTCGAGCGGATCGAAGGCGGCTGGCGCATGAAGGTCAATTACGAAGTCCGCCGCGAGCTGGTTGGCAATCTGGATGTGGTCGGCAAGTTCGATACGGCACAGGATCTGACGAAGCGCGGTGTCGAATAGAACCTTCCAACGCGGTGATCCGATCGGGCACGCATTCGCCGATCCGGCTCTGCTCGCCCAAGCGCTGCGGCATCGCAGCGCCGGGACGCCGCACAACGAGCGACTGGAATTTCTCGGCGACGGCATCGTCAACCTGCTGATCGCCGAGGCGCTGTATCACCGGTGGCCCAAGGCCGATGAAGGCGCATTGACCCGTGCACGTGCCGAGCTCGTACGCGAAGGTGCGCTGGCAGTCATCGGGCGTACGCTCAATCTGGGCGAACGTCTCACGCTTGGCCCAGGCGAGCTGAAGTCCGGTGGTCACCGGCGCGATTCGATCCTGGCCGATGCGGTCGAAGCGATCGTCGCTGCCATCTACCTGGACTGCGGTTTCGAGCGTTGCCGTGCGGTGGTGCTGCCGTGGTTCGAAGCCTCGCTGGCGGCATTGCCGGTGGGCAAGGCAGAGAAGGATCCCAAGACCCGGCTGCAGGAATGGCTGCAGGCGCGCCAGCTGCCGCTGCCCACTTACGCGCTGATCAGCGAGAGCGGCGACGAGCATGCCAAGCAGTTCCACGTCGCCTGCATTCTGGAGCAGCCCGTTGCCCGCGCCGAGGGGCAGGGCACCTCGCGTCGCCTCGCAGAGCAACAGGCGGCGACTCTTGTCATCGCACAACTGGATTCAAACACGTGAGCGAACTCACTTCCCCTCACCGCAGCGGTAGCGTTGCGGTGATCGGCCGGCCCAACGTCGGCAAGTCCACCCTGACCAACGCCCTGGTCGGCGCGAAGGTCAGCATCGTCTCCAACCGGCCGCAGACCACGCGCCATCGGTTGCTGGGCATCGCCACCTTCCCGGAAGGACAGCTGGTGCTGGTCGATACTCCGGGATTGCACCGCGAGCAGAAGCGCGCAATGAACCGGGTGATGAATCGCGCTGCGCGCGGCTCGCTCGAGGGGGTGGACGCGGCGGTCCTGGTGATCGAAGCCGGCCGCTGGGACGAGGAAGACACGCTGGCGTTTCGCGTGCTCAGCGACGCCGGCGTGCCGGTGGTGCTGGTGGTGAACAAGGTCGACCGGCTCAAGGACAAGACCGCGCTGTTCCCGTTCCTGGCCCAGGTCAGCGAGGGGCGCACCTTCGCCGCCGTGCATCCGGTGTCCGCGCTCAAGCGCAAGGGCCTGGACGCGTTGGTCGGCGACCTGCTCAAGCTGGTGCCCGAAGCCGAGGCGATGTTCGGCGAAGACGAGATCACCGACCGCAGTCAGCGCTTTTTGGCCGGCGAACTGGTGCGGGAGCAGCTGATGCGTCAGCTCGGCGAAGAGCTGCCGTATGCCACCACCGTTGAGATCGAGCGTTTCGCCGAAGATGGCGCGCTGCTGCGCATCGGTGCGGTGATCTGGGTCGAGCGCGAAGGCCAGAAGGCGATCGTGATCGGCAAGGGCGGCACCCGGTTGAAAGAAATTGGCGGCAAGGCGCGCCTGCAGATGGAGCGCCTGTTCGGTGCCAAGGTGTTCCTGGAAACCTGGGTGCGCGTGCGCGAAGGCTGGTCGGACGACGAGGCGGCGCTGAAGGCGTTCGGGTACGAATGAGGCCGGGAAGGCCGGGACCCGGGACCCGGGACCGGGGACCCGGAAAAAAAAGCTGGGTCAGGCTTTTGGTCGGCATGCTGCCGAGGAGAGGTTTTTTCGTTTTTTTCAGATTTGGGTGCTGCGCTGACGGCATTGGCTCGGCGCTCAATCGCCGCGCCGCGCGGCACTTCGACGGCCGATCCGGCGCTTTTCCAGGGTCCCCGGTCCCGGATCCCCAATCCCGGCTTCCCCTCCCATGCTGATCGAGCACGAGCGCGGGTTCGTGCTGCATGTACGGGCCTGGCGCGAGACCAGCCTGCTGGTGGAAGTGCTGACCGAGCAACACGGGCGGGTGGGGCTGCTGGCGCGCGGTGTGCAGGGGCCGCGCAAGCAGGCGCTGCGCGCGGCTTTGCAGCCCTTGCAGCTGATCCAGTTCAGTGCCGTGCAGCGCGGCGAGCTGGCCCAACTGCGCCAGGCCGAAGCCCTGGATACCGCGCCGCGGCTAGCCGGCGACACCATGCTGGCCGGTTTCTACATCAGCGAATTGTTGCTGCGCCTGGCGCCGCGTCACGATCCAGTGCCCGAACTCTATGCCTGTTATGCGCAGGCACGTCGCCACCTGGCCTCCGATCTGCCGTTGGCGTGGGGCCTGCGCCGGTTCGAGCGCGACGTGCTGGAGGGGCTGGGGTTCGCTTTCGATCTGCAGCACGACAGCGAGGGGCAACCGATCGACCCGGCAGCACGATATCGGCTGGATCCGCAGGACGGCGCCTTGCGCGTATTGAGCGAACGGCTAGCTCAGGATCGCCGCGAAACCGTCACCGGTGCGGCGCTGCTGGCGCTGGGCCAAGACGTCATGCCGGACGCGGACGACATGCCCGGCCTGCGGCGCAGCATGCGCGGCGTGCTGCTGCATCATCTGGGCGGGCGTGGCCTGAAATCCTGGGAAATGCTCGAGGATCTCGCGCGCCGTCGTTGATGGCGCGGAGCGCTGGACGCGCATGCGCGATTGCGCCGGCAAAAGTCCAGCTGCGGCCGGCGATACCACGACCCAGCAGCGAATTGAGCGAAGCGGGTGCTCGGAACCGACAGACAGCACCTTGCCGGTCGGTTCCGGAAGCCCTTCGGCATGCGCCCGACAACGACCGCCACTCTCGTTCTCCGATGTGGACCGGGCGAGCAGCAAATGCAGGCGCCCTGCGTCGAGCCCGGAGCTCGTCCAGGCAGTCAAGCGCCTGCAAGTGGAGACGGTGCTATCTGCAATACGCAGCTCGATCAGCAAAACGGCGATACATCGACCATGGCGGCGAGCCGGACGCGCACCGACGCCCGCGTCTTGCGCATCTCGTCAGGCAGGAAGCGCTGCGATGGGTTCGCTCAATGCAACAACGCAGCCACCGCCGCATGGAATTGGGTGCGTGCGGTGCGCGAGTGCGGGTCGCCGCGCAGCAGGCGCACTGCGCCGGCAAGCCGTGCCGCGCCGACGAAGCCGCAGCTGGCTTGCAACCGATGAAGATGGCTGCGTAAAGCCTGCTCGTCGCTGATCTGCAAGGCCGAATCCACCGCATCCCGTGTACTCGGCAGCTCGGCCAGGAACAGTTCGCGCAGGGCATTGAGATGATGCTGCTGGCCGTTGAGCGCACTCAGCGCAGCGGTCTCGTCCCAGTCGCTGGCGGCGATGTCCAGCACGCCCACCGGGGCCACGCTGTAGCGACCGCGTGCCAGGCCGCGCCGCACCGCCTGCAGCAGGCGCTCGGAGGTCAGCGGTTTGACCAGCATTTCCAGAAACCCGTCGGACTGCAAGCTGTTCTGCATCGACATGGTCGCGTCGGCGGTGTGCGCCAGTGCCGGCACGTCCGGGTGCAGCAGGCGCAATGCACGCAGCAGACCGCTACCGGTGCCATCGGGGAGGTTGACGTCGATCAGCCAGAGGTCATGGCGACGTTCGCGCGCGCGGTCGAGTGCGGAAGAAAGGGAATCGGCACAGTCGACCGTGGCCGGGAGACTTTCAAGGACAGCCTGTAAGAATCCGCGGCTGATCGGGTCGTCTTCCACCAGCAGTAGGCGTGGGTGGGGTTCCTGGCGTGTGGCCATGTTCATGCTGCCTCCTTGTCAGCGATGCCGCGTCTTGATTTGTCGCGCGCAGCGGGAGTTTGCCTGTGTTTGTGGGGCGCGACAATTGTTGCGCTGACCGGCGCGGCCTCCGTCGATCGCATCTGCGACAATACGCACCCTTTTTGCCCGCAGCTTGTCGCCACGTGGCCAGAACCAGAAACCGTCTCGACCGAACCCCCTTCCAGACCGCGGTCACCGACCTGAGCCATGACGGCCGCGGGGTCGCCCGCCGCGACGGCGAGGGCGGCAAGGTCACCTTCATCAGCGGCGCCTTGCCGGGCGAGTTGGTGCGCGCCGAACCCACCGCCCGTAGCCGGCATTTCGATGAGGCCAAGACCGTGGGGGTGCTGGAGGCATCGCCGCAGCGGGTCACCCCGCGCTGCCCGCACTTTGGCGTCTGCGCAGGCTGTGTGTTGCAGCATCTGGAGGAATCGCAGCAGATCGTGGCCAAACAGCGCGTGCTGATGGATAACCTAGAGCGTATCGGTCATGTCACTCCGCAAGCCGTGCTGCCTGCGCTGACCGGCGACAACTGGGGGTACCGGCGCAAAGGCAGGTTCTCGGTGCGTCGTGTCGAGAAGAAGGACAAGACCTTGGTCGGCTTTCGTGAGCTCGACCCGCGGTTCGTGGCCGATCTGTCCGTTTGCTACACGGTGATTCCGCAGATCGGCGAGAAGATCCCCTTGCTTGCCGCGCTGATCGAAGGCATGGATGGCAAGCGCGACATTCCGCAGATCGAATTCATCGCCGGCGACGATGCGGTGGCCTTGACCATTCGGCATATGCAGCCGCTCAGCGAACGCGACCGCCAGGCCTGGATCACATTTGCCCAGGAGCACGGCTTTGCGATTTTTCTGCAGCCCGGCGGGGTGGACAGCGTGCAGCCGCTGTGGCCGCAGGAAGTGCCGCTATCGTTCCGCTTGCCGCAGTGGGATGTGGAACTGGCGTTCCGGCCGCTGGACTTTATTCAGGTCAACGCGTCGCTCAATCAGAAGATGATCGCGCATGCAGTCGCGCTGTTGGAGGCCAAGCCCGACGACCGCGTGCTGGACCTGTTCTGCGGCCTGGGCAACTTCACCCTGCCGCTGGCGCGCGTAGTGCGCGAAGTGGTGGGTGTGGAAGGCGACGCCGGACTTGTGGCACGGGCGAAGGAGAACGCCCAGCGCAATGGCCTGGACAATGCGCAGTTCTACGCCGCCGACCTGACCCAGGATCAGCGCAGCGCACCCTGGATGCGCCAGGGCTTCGACAAGCTGCTGCTGGACCCGCCGCGCTCGGGCGCCCTGGAAGTGCTGCAGCAGTTGCCGTTGAAGACGTTCCAGCGCATCGTCTATGTGAGCTGCCATCCTGGCTCGCTGGCGCGCGACGCCGGTTATCTGGTCAACGAGCAGGGCTTCACGCTGGTCTCGGCGGGCGCGATGGACATGTTCCCGCACACCGCGCACGTGGAAAGCATTGCGGTGTTTGAGAGGCGGTGAATCGGGAGTAGGCAGTAGGGAATCGTAACGGCGAACGGCTTATGCTTTTGCCATTCCCGATTCCCGATTCCCGATTCCCGATTCCCATGCCCACAGAAATCGAACGCAAATTCCTGGTCACCGGCGATGGCTGGCGCGACGCCGCACATGCGGTGATTCCGATGGCGCAGGGCTATATCAACGACCAGGCGGCGCTGCGCAGCGGCACGCAGCATGCCTCGGTACGGGTGCGCATTCAGGGCGAAAGCGCATTTCTCAATCTGAAATCGCGCGAAGTGGGGCATACGCGGCAGGAGTTCGAATATCCGATTCCACTTGCCGATGCACGCGCATTGCTGGCGCTGTGCGTAGGCGGCCTGATCGACAAACGCCGGCATCTGGTCGCCTACCAGGGCCATGTGTGGGAAGTGGACGAATTCCTCGGCGACAACGCCGGTCTGATCGTGGCCGAGATCGAACTCGAACGCCCCGACGAAGCATTCGCCCCACCGGAATGGCTCGGGACCGAAGTCACCGACGACGTGCGCTATTACAACCTGGCGTTGGCCTCGCATCCGTTCAAGCAGTGGAACGGGGATTTGTGATTCGGAATTTGGCACTCGCAAAAGCGGGCACGCGGCTCGGCGCCTTGGAGGCCTGATGCGGGAGGTGCAGTGGGTGATTCGCAAGAATAGATGATGCGCGGCACCAGGGCGCTTTGCAGCGCGACATCATCGCTCCCCAATTTCAGCAGTGGCAAACGCTTTGCGATTGCAGAATCCCGTCTATGCTCTGCCAATCCCAAATCACCACGAACGAACCCCAGCTCATGCGCATCGACATCTGGTCCGACGTAGTGTGCCCCTGGTGCTGGATCGGCAAACGCCGTTTCCAGGCCGCCCTCGCGGCGCTTGGTGCGCAGGCGCCGGCCCTGGATATTCACTACCACGCGTTCCAGCTTGATCCGGATGCCGGCCTGGAGCCGACGCCATTGCGCGAGGCGCTGGCGCTGAAGTTCGGCGGTACGGCACGGGTCGAGCAGATCCTGGCGCAGACCCAGGCCACTGCGCAGGCGGAGGGCTTGCCGCTGGATTTTGGCCGTGGGCAGGTGCAGGTCAGCACGCTGCGTGCGCATCGTTTGATCTGGCTGGCTCGACGTCCACCCAATTTTGAGTAGCGCCTCAGTTTGGAGTCCAATTCCCTACCCCGAGGAGATTGGACGTGAAGAAACGTTTTACTGACGAGCAGGTCATCGGCTTTCTGCGCGAAGCCGAAAGCGGCGTGGCGAT
>NZ_VZPL01000083.1 GCF_008801575.1 Xanthomonas cissicola
AACGCGAACGAAACAACTCATCGGCAGGCAACTGCTCGGCGGCAGGACGGCGTGTACGCATGGGCGAAAACTGCCAGAAACCAGTTCGTAGAGTAACGAAAACTGGCAATTCCAGCACACCTAAAACGCAGGTTAAGCCTTGCAATGGATGCAGCCTGGGGGTTTTTCAGGGGCGACAAGTTAATTGCCTCCATCGACTTAGCTGCAAGACTCACGCAGCAGCCGATGACCGACTGCTCTGGCAATTTTTGACCTACGAGACTTTCTAGCCACTCCTCCAAACCAACGCCTTGGGAACTCATTTCCATCTCCGGGCCATATGCCCAGTGATGTTACACGCGCGTGGGGATCAGTGTTGTGCTGCCCCCAGAAATTTCTCAGCCGCTCGCTTCCATAGTTCTTCGTATTCCTTGTCTAGGCGAAGCGCCAGAACTTTACAGGCACGCGAACGCCATTGCCTCGGAAGCTCTGGAATTGTCCAACTCATCTCAATGCAATTGCTCGTTAAATGCCAAACCTGGTCCCTATGCCCAGTAGACATCCAGCGCATCAATTTTTCACGCTCCTCCTGCGAACACCGCTCATGGACAAGTTCAAATTCGTGCAGCGCCTGCTGGACCGCCATTTCGCTTTGGAGCTTTCGCTTTAAGCACTCATCGATCTCTCGCAAAGAGGCAAATTCAGTCACTTCCCCGGGAATATTAACCGGGGTGAGTCGCCACATAGAGCGGGACCCGTTCGTCTCTTCACGCTTTAAAACCCACCCCAATTTCAGCAGGAACTGTTCTTGGTCTTTTTTGTTCATGATTTCACCTCCCCCACGAAACTAACGCGAGCGCGGGCTTCGTCAAGTGAGCCGTGCGAGTAAGCTATCCTGTTAAAAGGTTATGTCTGAAACGCAGCGCAACTAGCGCCCCATTTGTTCATTGCTAGAGACACGCCAAAATCGATTGCCTAACTGCATTCTTAAGAAATATTAGATTAGGCAAGGATGGATTCATTTATCTCTCGTTCATCTTAATAACGTGAGAAATATCTCACTTTTGATCCTTTTGTTACTTTTAAACACTACAAGCGCATTGATGGTTTCAAGCCCATTTACACAGCTACAATCATTGAAATATATAGCCTTGCGATAAAATATTTTATAAAAGCAAAACTAAAAATATAGCTATTTAAACAACAATTAGCGAGACCACCTTAGACAATCATTGACGCGAAATTTCTATCCTATTTTATCATTGACAGAAAATCCCCTCCCCTTATCAAACGTCTACCTCCTCATCATTGGATCGTAGATGCACTTTAAACACTCCCAACTTCATCAATATTTGCAACAGCCCAAAGGTCAGTTATCCATCCGAAGCATTCGCATCGGCAAAGTCGAATTTACAGATATGGTCGTTCAAGACCGAGCCGGCGCGCTTCACCTTCAGGACCTGGTCCAAGCGACCTACGACCATCATGAAAAGCTGCGACGACTTCGCCGATCCGGAACTCGCTATCCTGAGCCCCTGCCTTTGGCCACCCCGGCGCGACTCCTCTCTGAAGAGGTCGACGACTTCCTCAAAGACAAGGAGCGGCAGAACCTTCGCACCACCACGATCGAGGCCTATCGTCGAACGCTTGCCATCTTGCAGCGTGTGAGTGGCAACACGTCCGTTGCCCGGATTGATCACACGCATATCTACCAGATGTGGGATCTGTTGCGATGGGCACCCGAAGACTTCATGACCGACCCCAAGAATCAGTGGTTGAGCGTCGAAGCCTTGATCGCCAAAGGTCAACGTCTGGGCCGGGCGCAGCCTGCCAATGCCACATTAGAACTGCACCGGCGCTTCCTCGCGTCCTTCTTCAACACCTTAGTCAAAGCACGTGCCATCCCGCACTCGCCGATGGATGCGTTCAAGCCGGCCAGAGAAGAGCTACTGGCTGATCAGGATGAGCCCGAGCGTCTGCTCTCGCAAGAGGAAATTCAGAAGATCTTCAACCCCGAGACCTTCCTGCCTTGGGCCAAGAAGTATCCGCACCGTTGGTGGTGTCCGCTCATTGCCCTTTTCACGGGCGCTCGGATCAATGAGATCGCCCAGCTCAAAGTGGCCGACATCGTGCAAGACCAAGGCGTGTGGTGCTTCTCGATCCAGAAGACCGTGGATGAGGACTTGGCGCAAAGCGCAGGCAAACGCAGCCGGCAAAGCCTCAAGGGCAAGAGCGCCATCCGCAAGGTGCCGATCCACCCAAGCCTCATCCAGACGGGCTTCCTGGACTTCTTGGCCGACATCAAGGCGTCTGGCCACCCGCGCCTCTTTCCTAACCTATCGGCTGGCACCTGCCGCAAGACCGGCGAGCCGAATGGACGCTACAGCCAGGGCTTCGTCAATCAGTTTGCGAAGTATTTGAAGGAGCTTGGCTTTGGCAAAGGCATTGGATCGCATGCGTTCCGCCATACGCTTGCCACAGAGCTGGACGCCAAGGGCGTGCGGGTTGAACACATCGCATTGATCACTGGCCATGCCCTCAACAAGAAGGCGCCCGTTCTGCAGGACAACTACGTGCACAAGTCGGCCGGCAACACCCGGAAGATCCAGGTCGAAGCGCTCGGCCACTATCAGCCGTCTGTGATACTACCGAACTATGTGCGCGGACAGTTCAAGGAGCGATTGAGGAAGGGGGCGAGGATGTATTCATGATCGGCTTTGCGGGATCTAGCCATCACTTGTTCTGAGGGGAGGACCATGTGGAAATCTGAAGTTTTATCGCTACTCATCGCTTTGCTCGCAGTAGTGCAATCTCTTCAAGGCATGTTCGATAGACATCATGCAGAATATTTCCCTCCTCAATTCCGTCACGCTGCTGTCCGATTCTGCTACAGTCAATGCTGTGGAAATTCAATAAAAGAGAGATGGATCGATGGCTTATGGCTACGCACTGATTGTCGATGATAAAAATGCCTCAATCAATGAGGATACCTGGCAAGATTTGATCAAAGCACCTGACTTCTCTTTCAACACAGTCGCAAAAGTAGTTGTTGAGCATGTGAGAAGCGGTGGCAGCTTCTCAATCATATCCATCGAAGATGTGGTGATGAGGCGCTTTGATCGGGTGGCGGAGCTAGAAAGCTTCTTGGCAGAGGCTAAGCTAGGGCGCCATCAGTCCTAGGCTTTGTCGCCTAGCCTTGGCATTTGCGCTGATAGTTTGCAAGACGACCGGCAACGGTAAACATGGACTCGATATGCCAACCATCCCAGATGTTCAGATCCGCCTGCCTTTCCTGCTGAATGCGCTAACGTTGCATTTGGTGGAAGCGCTCTTGCAAATGGGCCTAAGCCCAGACCACATCGCTGTGATCCTGATTGAGCTTTGCAGGCGCGGTGAATCCAGCGGGCAAGACGCCATGGATCACCCTCGACTCAGCGCCGCAATTCTCAATGCCAAAGCTGCTTCAAAGGCGCTCACTGAGGAAGTAGAAAAGTTCTATCAGAAGCTCAACTCGATGTATAGCGTCTCAATCCTCTGGGAAAACGTGGCAAATTGGATAAAAGAAATCGACAGCTCTCTTTCCGAAGAATTTATGATGCGTATCTACGAAGATTTCCGAAACGGCAAAATTACAAACAAAAGCCAGCTTTCGAGTGCTATCGAAGGACTTCGCAACCAAGCGGTGGGCCAGCTGTCGCAGCAAAGCTATGGTCAGCGATAAACTTGAAGTGCATTAGGAACACGCTCCCATAGCGAAAATCGCGGTTCGCCTCCGCCCAACTCAGCAGCCCCCTGACTACTCCAACGTTAAGCGGTGAAAGTTCCAACAGCTCGGACACGTCCACCGGATAAGACGCCTCGTGACCAAACGTATTGAGGAAAATCCGAGCCATTAGCTGAGAATTCTGCTCGTTAGCTGCGATGTATATAAGATAGTTCGCGGCGTCCATGCTTATGCGTCCTCAGCAACAAGGCACACTTCCTCTTTACAGATCCGCACCAGACCAGCTAGCTCTTTTGAAGAGAGATCAGGCCGCCGTCTGTCTGCAAGAACATGGGAGATCAAGGACCAAGCCACGGCAGCCCTGTCATTCCGGAGCCTGCCTAGCTCCCGAAGGTCCACTGGATATCGCCGTCGATCAAAGCAAAGATTTAGCGCTAGACGCGCCATCAATCGCTTCTGTTGCCAATCTTCCTGGATCGTGTTGACATACTGCACATAGTCACTCGGAAACATACGCCCTCCCAAGTCCACCCTAAGGCAAGAAGGAATTTCGTCAATGGCTTCTTGCGGCTTGACGCGACGCTTCCAGTTCAATCTTCCTCAGCGTTCACGAACAATACGGCGACAGTTGGTGCACCGCTGTGCCAGCTGATCTCAGCTACTCATCGATGTTGACCTTAAAGATGTATCTCATGCAGTCGATATCGATCCAGTGAGGTCGTGCAAGGAAACGCACGTCATGGTCTCGCGCTCTTCAAGCATCGTTAGGGAAGGTCTGAACAACGAGGCCTGAGGGTGCGGGATGTCGCGTCGTTCCGAAGAGTGGCGTTCGGATCTTCGGAATTTCGCCATTTCTGGCGCTTTCCGTGGGAATTCCCCGGGATACAGGCGCAGGCTCCCCATAGCAGGCAGTAACTGCTTTCGCTTCATCCACAGGTTTGACAGCGCAAACAAGGTCAGCACGTGTGCGGTGTTCTTGGCCAAGCCGCGATAGCGGACATTGGTTTAGCCGAACTGGCGCTTGGTCACCCGGAATGGATGCTCCACCTTGGCGCGCACGCTGGCCTTGAAGTGTTCCCAACCCTGTTCCCGAGCACGCTCGCGTTTGTTGCCGATGGCTTGCATCGTCGAAGGCCTGGCGGCGATGAAGAATGCAGCCTTACAGGTCTGCAGTTCTTCGCGTTTGTCTGCACCGGCATAGCCGCTGTCGCCAAACACGCTTTCTTCCTTGCCGTGTAGCAATGCGTGCGTCACCGTAACGTCGGCGACATTGGCGGCTGTGCGATGGACATGGTGCACCAGCCCGGAAAATTCATCCACGCCGATGTGCGCCTTCATCCCGAAATAACACTGATTACCTTTTTTGGTCTGATACATCTCAGGGTCGCGCGCGTGATCGGCGTTCTTGGTCGAACTGGGTGCAGCGATCAGCGTCGCATCAACAATTGTGCCGGACCACAGGCTCTGACCCTTGCGTGCCAGATGCGCGTTGACCGCTTCCAGCATCCGCGCGGCAAGGCCATGGGTCTCCAGCAAGCGCCGAAAGTTGAGAATCGTGGTCTCGTCGGGAATGTCGTCCAAGCCACCGAGCTGGGCAAAGCGCCGCAAGGTCGGAATCTCGTGCAGCGCTTCTTCCATCGCCGGATCGCTCAGCGCATACCACTGCTGCAGCAGATGAATGCGCAACATCGTCGCCAGTGCATACGGCTGCCGACCAGGGCGCCCCGACACCGGATAGTGCGGCGCGATCAGACCGAGCAAGTGCTTCCACGGAACCACCTGCTCCATCTCGGCCAGGAAGATCTCCCGGCGAGTCTGCTTGCGCTTGCGCTTGCCCAGGCCCTCAGCGTCACCGAACGTCAGTTGCATGGATCACTCCTCAACATGAGGCGGGTAGTGTCGCGTATCTGTGGTGCGTTGTTCAGAGCTTCCTTAGCACTCCTTAGCGAATTGATAACCTGAAATTTTTAAAGGTCGCCTCCTCCCCGACCCAAGGCAAGCGTTTTCCCTGTCAACTTATGACGGAGCAGGCAGCCTGGGAAATGCTTTGTTTAGATGAATCAAAGGCGGTCTTTATTAATTTAGCTGCAACTTGTCGGCGCAGTATTCTTACCATCTTTCTCTGCTCAACATGCATTTCATTTCCCGAAAGATACATCGAGCCCTCGTAGTGCCTCGACAATACGCCTAAGCGTTGGCTCCTCGAAATCCTCACGATCTTCTTCTTCGTGGGTCCCCTTGTTCAATGACATCCATGCCAATGAATTCGCTCGGACATTGATGATTGCATCCAAGTGATCCCGTCTGGTGATCCAGACTCCGTCCAAGGCGCCAACGCTGACCCCCTTGTTGAGAGCACTCAGTAGAGATTGGACAATGTTGCTCAGATCCGTAGGCGCGCCGGGACGTCGCGTCTTTAGCGAGAGCTCTCCCAGACTAGGGGCAACATCGGCTAATTTCTTCCAAACCCGTGTAACTAAACTTTCAAGCGCCTGGCGTGAGCACGAAAGCGCCGCACGCGAATCAAAGTCATCGATATGCGATTCAGCACGCTCGATATAGTTGCGTGTATTGCCTCCCGAGACTACGGGATGGTGGTCACCCTGATGATGACGCAAGACGTAAAGTGGCGCGCCCTTCGTGTGATTGTTAAAGATGTCCTTGATGAACTCAGGGCTATGGCATGTGATGATGAGCTGCTTTTCCTTCAATGCCGAATGGCCAAACAGCGTCATACGAATGCCCTCCCGGTGTTCGTGATCGATGGCGTTGACGGCATCGTCAAGCAGGACTGCCGGGAGTTTAAGCTTGATGTTCTGGGCCAATAGGATCGAAAGACCCAGACACCGAAGATGTCCTTCGCTCAAGATCGCCAAGGCATTATGGAAGCGATCCGGCTCGCAAGCGAATGCGATTTCAAGCGGCGCACCGCCCCTTAGTGGAAGGCGCAGCGTATGGATCAAGTCATCAGCGTGGTCATGCGCATTGAAACTATTGTAAAGGTCTACCGTGATCTCATTGAGATCAGCCATTAGCTGCTCAGGAAGAGTTGCCAGATATGTCCTCAATAAGCCTAAGAAGGACTCATAGGCCTCTTTGACTTGCACTTCAACACCATGGGCTACTGCTTCGGCCGACACCTCCACTACTAGTCCGGCAGTTTGAGTGGCAAACGCCGCAACCCGCTCCTTAGCTGACGCGACATCTGCGTCGAAGTGGCTCTGCTGACCCGCAATTTTTGCCAATTGCGTCCTGGCCGTTTGCAGCCTCTCAACCTCTGCCTCTAAGGATTGCCGCTCGGCCCTCTTGACGACAAGACTCTCGTCGAGTCGTTTGAGCTCACGCGCTGCCGTGAGTAGCTGACGCCAACCTTGCCGATCTCCATCTGCTAACAGCTGCTCCGTTGGCGCCAAAGTGCCGATGTTGGGGAGCTTAGCGATATGTTCGATCGCTCGGCGGAGCGCTATGTCTAGCGTGCTTTGGCTTCGGTCCACCTGTCGCTCCAACCGGCTCACTTCTGCTTCAAGTTGGGAGAGTTCACCGAGTGCCGCCAAGCCGGTTGCTGCCCGACCGAAAGGATTGATAGCCACTTGGTCCAGCGGGGTCTCGCACGCCGGGCAGCGATCTGCATGTGCGTCTTGGAGCGCAACGACAGAGTGATACAACTCCCTATACGAGACTTCTTGAGCGCGTGTTGCAAGCGCTCCCTGTGTTGTTTCCAGCTCTCGGGTCAGATCACGGTATGCTCGACGCGAAGCGATCAAGTGCTCAGGACGAATTCCCGTTTCGGCAGCCAAAGGTGTCGCCAAAATCGCACGAATCTCTTGAAGCCGTCCCGGGGTCTGTGCAGTGCCAATTCGCGCTTTCAGACCCAAATAGTCAAGACCAAGCTCAAAAGCGGTGGCCACCTGATTCCGGTGCCTATCAAACTCAGCGTGTGTGGCAGCTTCGGATGCGATCTTGACCTCATCGGCCTGGATCGCAACGCGTCGCTGCGCTAAGTCGGCAGCCTTGGGAAGAGCGAGGTTGAGTTGCCGGTCCAAGTTTCCACCAAAACCCGCCACGAAATCATTGAACGCAGTGAGACCGAACAATGCCGCCAGCATGGACGATGCCTCAGCTGGCCTTCGTGCGCCGATGCGCGCAAATGATTCGATTCGGTTGCGCTCGATGATGATGAACCGATGACGCTCCTCGTCTGGTTGAACCTGGTGCTCTGCACCGTTGCTCTTAGCAATTAATACGGGCAACTGATGACGGCCTTCATGGGCATTGTCGAAGTAGCGCCGAGAATCCAATGCACGCTCGTCGGCCTCCTCAATGCGTCCGAGAAGTGCAAGTTCAAGCGCTTCACAGAGGCTGCTCTTTCCCGAGCCATTGGCACCCAAGACAAGAACAGTTCGATGATCAAGCTCAAAAACCTCTTGGCGACGGAAACCCCTAAACGGCCCAAGTTGAAGCCTGGACAAGCGTGTCCATCCCAGCTCTGACTGGTCCACTATTGCCGTCTCAGCCCTTTCAGGCAGCGGGCGCACCAGACTGGCACGGATCAAAGGCGTGATGAGCCGAGTGCGCTGACCGCCCGCGTGGGTCGTTCGCGCGATTTGCTCAAGGTTAGCTTCAATCACAGCGCAGATCTTCAAGACTGCTTCGGGCGCCAGCTGATCTCGCGCCCATCTCTCAAACCGAGAAAAATCGTTGTAAAGCGCCATCTTAGCCCCCCATCCCTGAGATTAGGATAGCAATCAAGCAGGCTCGATCTCAATTTCTAGCAGCCAGCCGAGAGCACCCTGCGTGTTTTCAAAGCGCTAAGATGAATAAGGATAGACGCCGTAGGCAGGGGGCCACGTGGCGAGACGCAGGAAAAAGCAAGGCTCAGACCTTACCGTGATCGCATTGGTGATCGCATTAGCGGTCATCGCGATGGTGCCTAAGCAAGTGTGGATTGCCATCGGCATTACTGTTGTGGTCGCTTTCGGGATTTATCTCTTCGTGAAGTGGCAAGCGCAGCAGAAGCCGCCCGCCCCGATCGTGCGTGAGCCCACCCTAGCGGAACTGACGGGAACAAAGAGAGTTCAAAGCAAACCTCGTGGCTCTACAGCCGCTGATCCCGCTGGCGCCAATCGGAAGATCCTCTCTTCCATGCTAGAGGCCGCTCAACCACCGATCGCTCCATCGCCCTCGCAGAGCAACCGGGTTGCCAGCGAGCGCATTGTGGAACCGACTGCAGCGTTGAGCCAATCATTCCCCCCTTCTCAGGTGGCGCCGCCACAGAACTCAGCTCTTGCTGCAAAGGACCGCCCTGGGAACTTGCGGACCGCGATGGCGCACATTGCCGAGCACGGCCCGACGACACCAG
Organism: Xanthomonas cissicola; assembly: GCF_008801575.1. Classification (GTDB taxonomy): domain Bacteria; phylum Pseudomonadota; class Gammaproteobacteria; order Xanthomonadales; family Xanthomonadaceae; genus Xanthomonas; species Xanthomonas cissicola. The sequence continues at coordinate 9,063 of NZ_VZPL01000083.1, forward strand.
TAGCACCACCGACTCCTGCCCCTCCCGGGCAGGCGGAAACGTCTACGATTCTTCTTTCAGGCACACGTGCCGCACTTGAACCGAGCGCTACCGTAAATTCTCAGGGTCGTCCCGTCTCCAGGCAGCCCAGCGGCAATTTGCTTGAAGCAATGCGCGCTGTGGCTGAGCAACCATCAATCAGTCGGCAAGCGAACTCTGCCATTGATGCCGCGCCAGACGCTCCGCGCATCATCGTGCCCACCCCGAGCCGCCCACGCCCAACTGCTTCGCCTAGTCCAAGCGATCTAGGAACAACCAAGACACCAGACGCGCAAACCATCGCCTCGGCACCTATGGAAGCCCCGTCATCACCGCAGCAACTGAACAGCAATCTTCTCGAGGTCATGCGTGCAGTCGCTGCTAAAGCGGCCATACCTCGGCAGGCTCAACCTACGGTCGGCGCCGAACTCGAAGACCAACGCGGGATCGTGCCGATTGCAAGCCAACCAACGCCAACTGCTGAAAGAGTTGAGACGATCCCAGCACTGCCACCTGCATTGCCGCCTATTCCTGTTCCGACGAGCGAGACACAGGTGGTGCCATCAACCCCGCCGCCGTTGCCTGCGGCCTCCCGCACGGAACCGGCGAACGCCACGGACGAACTTCATCGCACCAGCATCGCCGGCAATGCACCTGCAAAGGAATTCTTGGTGCCCAAGCCTCCTGCGGGCTGGGAGAAGACGCGTTGGGTGCAGCCGGGCGAGATCATCGAAATTCGTGAGGTAGAAATCTCAGGTGGGCTGTTCTACGCGGGGATCAATCTCGCTACGCCAACAGGCGGAGATGAACCGAGCTTGGTCAATGGCCGCCTTTCTGTTGCAGCAACTGGCGACTATCGCGAGCCAAGTGGCTATTGGGGAAGCTACGCTGACCTATCTGCCACTGAACGCCGCGCTTACATCAATTGGCTGGCTTCTGATCGATCCGATCCCGAATGCAACAGCACATATGTGCTCCGGTTCCTGTATGGCCTCGAAAGGCGGGTTGTGCTCGATGGCGTCAGAGAGCCCGATTCGAAGCAGGACTGGCCAGTCATCAAAGCAACGCTCAGGCAACTCGATGCCGTTTACGGCAAAGCCGATGGACGAATTCGAAGCTACACCAACAGCTTGCTCGACTGGATGGAACTCGATGACATTGAGGACAAACTTTACACCAAGCCGCTTCCCCGCTTTCAGCGCACCCATGAGCTTCCGTTTTACCTCCGCCTAGCCTTGGGTCAATGCTCCTTGGATCGTGCCCCGGTTCCCGCACCCTTGGCCCTTGCCTGGGCACGCCTCAGCCCAGAAGTATCCATGCGCACTCCTACTGTCCGCTGCGCTGAAGAATTCGATCAGCTCTTCGTTGAGCGCTACCGGGAGCTTTTTGACGCGGGGTTGGTCCTGCCCAAGAACCGCACCAAGCTGAAATTTTCGAGACAAACATTTTCCCCTGCCTTTTATGGCAGCAGCTTCAAACCCAAGACGTTTGGCGAGACACCCGATGTCACAGCGCTCACCGGGCCCATCAAGAAGCTCAACGAAATCGTCCAGCAATGCACGGATGAACTCGGCCCGCTGAGTCGCCTTATCAACAAGAACCCCGAGGCTCGGAATACGTTGGATGGCTTGCTACACCTGCCAACCAGTATTTGGCCTGCCCCGCGCAAAGCAGCGCTCCAATTGCTGGTGGACGAGGTTCAACGCCGTGCGATCACCCTGCCGCTGAGCGAGCTTGCCGATCGCTTCGGCAATGGTGGGGCATCACTCAACCGAGAAAAGATCCGAGACCTTGCCAGGATGCTTGAGGCGGCTCACATCGGAATGGAGCCCAACGTGCTTGAAGGCGCGCGGGCGCCCAGCGACACTGATCCCGTTGTCCTCTTTGCGTTGCTGCCCGGCCAAACCCATCAAGCCCAAAGCAGTGCGTATCAAGTCGCCCTGTTGACCTTGCAACTTGCTTCCACCGTCGCACAGGCTGATGGCGATTTCAGTGCACACGAAATCGAACATCTTGGCCGAGAGATTGATGCATGGAGTCACCTCAGTCCCGCCGACCACAAGCGCCTTCGTGCGCATCTTGTGTGGCTGAGCGTAGCGCCCATCACCCTTGCCTCGCTTAAGAAAAAGCTTGATCCGTTGGATCAACCCACCAAGGAAACAATCGCCGCCTCAATGGCAAGCCTTGCGCAAAGCGACGGTACGGTCTCGCCAGACGAAATGCGCTTCTTGGAGAAGGTTTACAAGACGCTCGGCGTGGAGACCAAGCGTGTCTTTAGTGATGTCCATGCCGTGAGCGCGGGAAGAAGCACCACCAAGGTAGAGCCAGCAAAGCAGTTTCGCCTGGACCCCAAACGTATTGCCGAACTCCAACACGATACCGCCAAGGTCTCTGCCCTCTTGGCTGGCATCTTTACCGAGGATGTGCCTGAGCCCATCATCGAGCCCCAAGCACTGCCGCTCCCCAGTCAAGAAGCTGCTTCTACTCCTGGCCTGTTGGGTTTGGATGAAGCGCATAGCGCACTGCTGCGCCTCATGCTCTCCCGACCCAACTGGACGCGCTCCGAACTGGAAGATGGCGCTTCGGATCTGGAGCTGATGCTCGACGGCGCACTTGAACACATCAATGATGCATCGTTTGATGCTTATGACATCCCATTCTCTGAAGGAGACGATCCGGTGGAGATCAACCCAGAGTTCATCGAGAAAATAGAGCAATGAGCAACCCTATTCGTGCCAAAGATCGTGATGCGGTCATCCAGTCATTGCGTGCAGGTGTTGTGCCTCGTGCGGGTCAGCACCTGATCCAGGTTGGGCGCATTCGCGAAGTCGAAACGTTGGTCAGCGACATTGATCGCTTGGCCGATGGCGGCTCCTCGTTCCGACTGGTCGTTGGCGAATACGGTGCTGGCAAGACCTTCTTCCTCAACCTCGTGCGTGCCATTGCCATGGAGCGCAAGCTTGTTGTGGCGAGTGCGGACCTCAATCCCGATCGGCGTTTGCATGCCTCCGGTGGCCAAGCCCGTTCGCTTTATGCGGAACTGATGCGCAACTTGGCTACCCGCACAAAGCCGGACGGTGGCGCATTGTCAGGAGTGGTTGAAAAATTCATCGCAACCGCTAAGACCGAAGCCAAAGCAAAGGATGTTCCCACCGAGCAAATCATCCGCGCCAAACTTGAGCACCTGACGGAACTCGTTAACGGCTATGACTTCGCTGATGTCATTGCGGCTTATTGCAAGGGCTTTGAACAAGGCAATGAGCAACTCAAATCCGATGCCATTCGCTGGTTGCGTGGCGAGTTCTCCACCAAGACCGATGCCAAAGCTGCGCTGGGTGTGCGCTCAATTGTCGATGATGCCTCGGTCTACGATCAGCTCAAACTGATGGGGCGCTTCGTGCGCCTGGCTGGCTTTAGCGGCCTTCTGGTGTGCCTGGACGAGCTCGTCAATCTCTATAAGCTTGCCAACGCACAGGCACGCAACTCGAACTATGAGCAGATCCTGCGCATGCTCAATGACTCCTTCCAAGGCACGGCAGTGGGCCTTGGCTTCGTGTTGGGTGGCACACCGGAATTCTTGATGGACACCCGGCGCGGTGTTTACAGCTACCAAGCGCTTCAAAGTCGCTTGGCCCAAAACACCTTTGCCAAGGAAGGTCTGGTCGACTTCTCTGGACCTGTAGTGCGACTTTCGAGCCTCACTGCGGAAGACTTCTATGTGCTTTTGACCAAGATCCGTCATGTCTACGCAGGCGGTGATGCGGATAAGTATCTGCTGCCTGACGAAGCAATCCAGCAATTCATGGAGCACTGCGCCAATCGGATTGGTGACAGCTTCTTCCGCACGCCCCGCACTACAATCACGGCGTTCATCAATCTGTTGGCGGTCTTGGAGCAAAACCCTGGCACGGCCTGGCAAACGTTGATCGGCGAGGTTGAGGTTAAAGAAGACCATGGCGGCGACGAAGATCTCGCGGTTCAAGGGGATGACGAATTGGCTTCGTTCAAGCTTTAATCCATGAGCCAGTCGAACGCCTTCTCTCTTCTTTCGCCAGGCATCCAGCGCTACTTGTGGGCAGAGCAATGGGAAGCCCTGCGGGATGTCCAGGAAATGGCCATCCCACTGATCCTGCCTGCCGATCAAGATGTGATCGTGGCTGCTAGCACCGCCTCGGGGAAGACGGAAGCGGCCTTTCTCCCAGCGCTGACGTATCTCGAACAGCAAACCCCAGCAGGTTTGATCGTTTACATCAGCCCCTTGAAGGCCTTGATCAATGATCAATTCGGTCGATTGGAGCGACTGTGCGAAGACCTCGACATTCCGGTGTGGCCGTGGCATGGCGACATCAGCAGCACAAGCAAACAACGCTTCTTCAAGAAACCACATGGCGTCGTTCTGATTACACCAGAGTCGCTGGAAGCGATGCTATGCAATCGAGGCACCTCGGTTGCCGGCATCTTCAAGCACCTTGCCTACTTTGTGATCGACGAGCTACATGCCTTCATCGGCAGCGAGCGCGGCAAACAACTTCAATCCTTGCTGCACCGGATCGATACCGTCGTTGGACGCAAGGTGCCTCGCATTGGGCTATCGGCAACACTGGGTGACATGCAGGCTGCGGCGCGCTTTCTGCGTCCAGCGGGCACCGCCGCGATTGTCGACGCCCCTTCCGATGCGTCAGAACTTCTCCTTATCATCAAAGGCTTTGAAGAACCTGTTCCTCAAAAGGGCGAAGCTGATGACAAGAAGGAGAAGCAAAAACTAGCACCATTGGCTGTGGCCGAGCATTTGTTCAAAACCCTTCGCGGTAGCAACAACTTGGTCTTTCCCAACAGCCGCCGTGAGGTCGAGCGATATACCCACCTGCTCAATGAGCTTTGCGAAAAATCTGGTGTTTCGCGCGAGTTCTGGCCGCACCATGGCAGTCTTTCCAAAGAAATCCGTTACGACACTGAGGCTGCGCTCAAACAAAAGAATCAGCCAGCGACTGCCGTTTGCACCAACACGTTGGAGCTTGGCATCGATATCGGCGCGGTCAAGAGCGTTGCCCAGATTGGCACGCCCCCTACCGTTGCCAGTCTCCGTCAACGCATGGGCAGATCCGGAAGACGCAAAGGTGAAGCTGCGATCTTGCGCGGCTATGTGATTGAAGACGCCATCGACTCGCAAGCGGATCTTCGAACACGCCTGAGGCTCGACACCTTCCAGACTTTGGCCGTAGTCATGCTGCTCACCGAAAAATGGTATGAGCCGCCTGTGGTCAAAGGTGCGCATCTTTCCACCTTCATCCAGCAGCTCCTTTCCGCCATTGCGCAGTATGGCGGCCTGACTGCACCTCAGGCATTCCAGTTGCTGTGCGCCCCCAATGCCCCTTTCAATCAAGTGTCTCGTGATGCATTTGTCGAGCTGTTGCGCCATTTGGGGCAGCACGACATCTTGATCCAAGATGGATCTGGGCTCTTGTTGCACGGACCTGTCGGTGACCGTATCGTCAACCACTACTCGTTCTATGCAGCGTTCACGGTCGACGAAGAATTTCGGATTGTCGCCGCTGGCAAACCGCTTGGCACCCTGCCCGTCTCTCAGATGCTCACGACCGGCCAGCGTATCTTGTTTGGTGGGCGCACCTGGCTGGTCGAGCAAATCGACGAAGCCCAGAAGACGATCTATGTGTCTGCCACCAAGAGTGGCGCGCCACCGTTGTTCAGCGGCGGCGGCGGACGCGTACATACCAAAGTGCGTCAAACCATGCGTGCGATCTATAAGGGAACACTGACGCCGACGTTTGTGGATGCGTGTGCGCAGCGCTTCATCGACGAAGGACGGACCAGCTACCAGCACCACGGCTTGAATGATCAACTTTTCCTGGATCGGGGAAGCGATGTTCTTCTTCTCACTTGGCTGGGCGATGCGGCCAACGATGCAATCGCTTGCTTGCTCAATGCCAGGAACTTCAAAGCTCAGGGTAGCCGACTGGGGGTCGAGATCACGCGGGGTCCGAGTGCCCTTGAGAACATCGAGACAGCGCTCAAGGCGATTGCCGCTGCACCAGCCCCGTCCATTGAAGTGCTATTGGCAGGTGCTAAAAATCTGGCCAGCCAAAAGTGGGACAGTCTGCTTTCGCCTCACCTGCTTCAAGTGTCCTATGCCAGCTCGAACCTCGATATCGATGAAGCAATGGATTGGCTAAGGAAAACCTTCTTGTCCAGCAATTGATCGACCTCGAGAACCATGCGTCATACAGAAATCGTCAAATCAAACCGTCCCATCACGCCACCAGAAGAGCAAGGCAAGTTGCTCTCTAAGCGATCGTGGTCCATCACCCGTTTCGTCGGCAGCCTCGCTGCCATGACAACTCTGGCTGGGGTTGTCCTTCATGGCTGCGGTCATGTCGCATACACCACCTATCTCGATGCAT
>NZ_VZPL01000084.1 GCF_008801575.1 Xanthomonas cissicola
ACTGTTCCGTCGCTTGAAAGGCTACCGCCGGATTTTCTCGCGCTTCGAGAAGCTGGATGTCATGTTCCTTGGATTCCTCAGCTTCGTCCTAGTCGTTGATGGGCTTCGGATGTGTTAACAGGCCCTAGGAGATGACAGCACCGCTTCGGCTCACCAGAGTGCGCATCTGTCTTCGCCGCAAGAACGCTAGCCGCGCCTGCCATGCGTGGCAGCGCCTCGCTCAACCGAAATAACGCGCCTTCAACGGCAAGGTGGCCGCGCCAAGCGCGCAGGCATCGGCAGGTGCTTCGGCCGGGAGCAGTACCGGCAGGCGCGCCTGCTCGCCGCGTGGCAGGGAGGCGATCTGCACTGCGGCGATCAGGCGTTGCGCCAGATCGCCCGGCAGGCGACCGCCGAATACGATGGCGTCGGGGTCGCACACGGCAGTGATGGCCGAGACGATCAACGCGATCCCCGGTGCGCTGCGGGCAATCCAGCGATCGATCGCCGGCCAGGCCGGATCGTAGGCCGCCAGCAGGCTGCGCACATCGGCAAACGCCAGGCCGTCTTCGGCCAGCAGTTCGCGCAGCAATTCCAGGGTGGCCCGCTCCAGCTGCCGCGCCGGCAAAATGTCGGCGAATGCGCCGGCGTTGCCACGTGCCCCACGCATCACCTGGCCGTCGATAACCAGGCCGCCGCCCAGGCCGTACCCCACGGACAGATAGGCAAAGTCGCGATGGCGCTGGCCAACGCCCAGCATCGCTTCGCCGGCGGCGGCAACGCTGCCGTCGTTATCCATCCAGACCGGTTGCCCGAACGCCTCTGCCAGCCACGGACACAGTGCGATCTGGCCCAGGGCGCGCAGCGGTTCGGGCGGATGGATGAACGCATCCTCGCCGGTGAAGAACCCGCCCAGCGCCACGCCGATGCCCAGGCGTGCGCCGGCCGTGTCCACACGTGCCAGCAGCGCCGCATCGGCGGCCTGCAGTTGGGTGAGCACCCCGTACAAGGTGGTGTCGGTCAGCCCGACCTCGCTGCAGGCGAGCAGGGCGCCGGAAAAATCCACCAGCGCCAGGGTCAGCGCATCGGTGGCGATGGAGATACCCAGCGTGTGCCCATGCGCCGGATTCAGCGACACCGCCACCCCGGGTTTGCCACGTCCGTGGCGCGTCACCGCCTCGCCCATTTGCACCATGCCGCGCGCGTGCAGACCTTCGATCAGGCGCACCGCGGTCTGCACGGTCAGCCCGGTACCACGGCTGAGGTCGGCACGGGTGAGCACGCCGGCCAGACGCAGGCGGTCGAGCATGTCGCGCTCGTTGAGGCTCAGACTGGGGAAGGCAGGCGATTGCGGTGGCAACGCGACTGCAGCGGATGACGACATGGCCAGCGGTGTCATAGGGGTCGGGCTAGCTTACCTACTTCGACCGATCGGATTGCTTCACGGTAAGTGATTGAATTGATGGTACCTGTCCGGTACAGGTGCCCGCCTCGTGCCCTGGGCTCACAGGCGTCGGTCGCACGACCGGCAGGGCCTGCGCGTCGGTGCTTGCCCCTCGCTGCCGTTCGGCGGCAAGCGCGTCAGTTGCGCTGATCCGGTACGCCAACTCATGGGGCGGCACCGATGACGCAGGTGCCAGGACGGTGCACGTGCCTCCCCAAATACACACCTGCAGCGCGCGGCAGAATGCCTCAGCGCGGGGACGCATGGCTCACCGTCCTGAGTGCGACACATGGCGCGGTACCATTGGTGGTTTGAACCACGGTCCGCGCCATGAAGATTGCCTCCTGGAACGTCAACTCGCTCAATGTGCGCCTGCCGCACCTGCAACAGTGGCTCGCTGCGTTTGCGCCGGATGTGGTGGGCATCCAGGAAACCAAGCTGGAAGACCACAAGTTCCCCGATGCAGCGCTGGCGGCACTGGGCTACCGCAGCGTGTTCTGCGGGCAGAAAACCTATAACGGCGTGGCGATCCTGTCGCGCTCGCCGGCAATTGATGTGCAGATGGGCATCCCTGGGCTGGACGATGTGCAGCAGCGCGTCATCGCCGCCACTGTCGATGGCGTGCGCATCATCAACCTGTACGTGGTCAACGGCCAGGACGTGGGCACCGACAAGTACGCCTACAAACTGCGCTGGCTCGCCGCAGCGCACGACTGGATCGCGCAGGAGCTGCAGCGGTATCCGCAGCTGGTGGTGCTGGGCGACTTCAACATCGCACCGGATGCGCGCGACGTGCACGATGCAACGGTGTGGAACGAGCACCACATCCTCACCTCGACCGACGAACGTGCCGCGTTGGACAAACTGCTGGCGCTGGGCTTGCACGACGCCTTCCGGTTGCACAACCAGGACGCCGAACACTTCAGTTGGTGGGATTACCGCCAGGCCGGTTTCCGCCGCAATCTGGGCCTGCGTATCGACTTGACGCTGGTGTCGGATGCCTTGCGCACGCGCGCGGTGGAATCGGGCATCGACCGCGAACCGCGGACCTGGGAGCGTCCCAGTGACCATGCACCGGCGTGGGTGCGGCTGGCGGAGGTCGGCGTATGAGCGAGCGGCATCTGCGTCATAGCACGCACAAGGTGGGCGATGTCACGCTGGGGCCGGTGCATCGCCTGAGTTGCCACTGCGGTGCAGTGCAAATCGATCTGGAGTTGCCGCATGGCCTGCTCGATCCACGCCGCTGCGATTGCTCGATGTGCCGCCGGCGCGGCGCCATCGTCGCGTCGGTCACTCTCGATGGCCTGCATGTCGTGCAGGGCGAAGACGTGCTGCAGCTGTATCAGTTCAATACGCAGACGGCAGCGCATTATTTCTGCGGCGTGTGCGGCATCTATACGCATCACCGGCGCCGCTCCAATCCCAACGAATACGGCTATAACGTCGGCTGCCTGGAAGGCGTCAATCCGTATGCCTTGAACATTGCCGTGCCGGTGGAAGACGGCGTGCACCATCCGGCCGATCGCATCGCCGCCAAAGGCTGAGACGACAACGCCCGGGCAGGCCCGGGCGTTGCGTGATGCGACAGCTGTGAGGCGATGCGTTAGCGCAGGCGGCCGCGGGTCACCAGGTTGACGATGGCCAGCAAAATCACCGCACCCACCAGCGACCACACGAAGGTCCACAGCGTAATGGCCTGGTTGATGCCGCCACCAAACAGGAAACCGGCGATCAGCGCGCCCACGATGCCTACCACCACGTTGAGGATGATGCCCTGCTGCGCGTCGCGGCGCATGATGATGCTGGCCAGCCAACCCACGATGCCGCCGACGATCAACCAGATGATGATGCCCATGTTGCCGATCTCCTTGTTCGCGTGCACCGGAAGTGGTGCATGGGCGCCATTCAACGCAGCCGCACGTGAAGCAGCTGTCGAATGCGATGAACGGTGTGGCCGACTTTTCGGTTTGGTGCACGGCGCGTGACAGTGCATGCGAGCTGGCGGGTTGGCCCGGTGCAGCTATGGCTACGCCCGCACCGCCCCGGCGAACGTGGCGAGCCGCAGGCGCGTCAGCTGCTCGGCCCGGCGTTGGGTATCGACCCGGCGTCGGTGCCATTGCAGCGCGATGCACGCGGGCGTCCCTCGTTGCAGCCGGCGCTGCCCGACCGCGATACCGGCTGGAGCCATAGCGGCGAGTACTTGCTGGTGGGGCTGGGCGAAGGCGTGCGACTGGGCGTGGATCTGGAGCGCATTCGTGCGCGTCCACGTGTGCTGGAGATCGCGCAACGCTTCTTTCATCCCGACGAAATCGCCTTGCTCGCTGCGCTGGCGCCGGACGCACAACACGCGTTGTTCTTTCGGCTGTGGTGCGCCAAGGAAGCCTTGCTCAAGGCCCATGGGCATGGCCTGTCGTTCGGCTTGCACCGGCTGGCATATGCGCTCGCGCCCGACGGCGCGCTGCACCTGCAGTGGTGCGATCCGGAATTTGGCCAGGCCGCGCAGTGGCAGCTGCACGAATGGTGGGCGGCACCGGAATGCCGCGCGGCGCTGGCGTTCTATCCGTTGCCGGGCGCGTAACCGGTCCGCTGCGTGTGCGTCTACGTCACCCCGTGCGGCAGAATCGGTTGACGGAACTGCGCCACCCCATCCAGGTCGCGCAGCGTCACAGTGAGCACGCCGCTGCGGCCGTCGATGTCCACTTCGCCAAAGAACTGGTAGCCGGCCAGCGGCGAGGTGTTGGGCGCAGGTGGCGCTTTTTGAAACACCACGCTCGGGCCGAACGTGGCATCCAGTGCATTGGGCCCGAAACTGCCGGCATTGAGCGGGCCGCCGACAAATTCCCAGAACGGTTCGAACTGCTGAAACGCTGCGCGATCGGGGTGGTAGTAGTGTGCCGCGCAGTAATGCACGTCGGCGGTGAGCCACACCGTATTGCGGATGCGTGCGCGGCTGATGAAGCGCAACAGCGTGGCGATTTCCTGTTCGCGGCCACGCGGCACGCCGGGGTCGCCATTGGCGATCGCTTCCCAGCGCGGGCGCCCGTTCGCATCTTCGCCATCGGGCACCTGCAGGCCGATCGGCATGTCGGCAGCAATCACCTTCCATTGCGCACGCGAGCCGGCCAGTTCGCGTTGCAACCACGCCAATTGCTCCGGCCCGAGAAACGCGGCATCGGGGCCGGGCTGCGGTTGCAGGTTGTCGCTGTTGGCGCCGCGGTCACTGCGCATGTCCAGCACGAACACATCCAGCAAGGGGCCATAGGCAATCTTGCGGTAGATGCGCCCGTTGCCATCGGCGCGCACGCCGCGCATCGGCGCATATTCCAGGAAGGCCTGGCGGGCGCGCCTGGCCAGCACGTCGATGTCGCGCACCTGGTAGCGCGCATCCAGTTGCTTGCCGGGCGACCAATTGTTGGTGGTTTCATGGTCGTCCCATTGCCAGAGCTGCGACACCTCGGCGTTGAAGCGGCGCACGTGCTCATCGAGCAGGTTGTAACGATAGTTGCCGCGAAATTCGTCCAGCGTTTCGGCCACCTTGCTTTTGGCCGCGGTGGTGAGATTGCGCCAGCGCTTGCCGTCTTCCACCGTCAGCTCGGCGGGGATCGGGCTGTCGGCGTAGATGGTATCGCCGCTGTGCAGGAAGAAATCCGGATTGCGCTCGCGCATCGCGCTGTAGATACGCATGCCGCCGATGTCCGGGTTGATGCCGAAGCCCTGGCCGACCGTGTCGCCGCTCCAGACAAAGCGCACATCGCCGCGCGCCTGCGGTGCACTGCGCAGATGGCCGTGGCCGGGCGCGCTCAACACGCCGCTGTCGGCATCTTCGAAGCGCACGCGATAGAAGATGTCCTGGTCGCGCGGCAGGCCGCTCAGGTCCGCACGTGCGGTGAAGTCGTGCGCCGCCGACGCGATCGCGCCGTCCACGCGCCGCGCCTGACGCAGGCTTGGACGCGTGTCCCATTCCACCCGCAACCGCGCCGGGCGATCGGCACGGCTCCACAGCATCGCGCGGTCGTCCAGCACATCGCCGCTCTGCACGCCGTCGGTGATGGTGGGTCGCCCCGACGGCGCGGCCAGGCTGCGCGTGGGCCAACCGGCAGTGGCCGGCAGCAACACACCGGCACCCAAGCCTTGCAGGACGCGGCGACGGGCGGGATCGGAGGCGGTCATGCGTGTCCTTCAGGCAGCTGCGGCTGCATGCAGGTGTAGCGCCGCCGTCTTACCGCTACGTGTCCGTGACCACGCCTGGCCGCGTTAACGCGATGGGCCGCACAGTGCGCCGCAATCAGGGATGCCGCGCGCCGCATCTCGGGGGCAGTGCGTCCGCCGCTGCCGCAATGGATCACGCCTCCACTGCGCCGGGCCTGCCGTCCTCCACCACGAAGCGCTTGGTGGTCGACACCGTGGAGTTGCGGTCGCGCCGATCGGAGATGCCCTGCAGCCGCGTTTCCATCCGGCCCGGCGTGAGCGTCACCGACACATAGCCGCGCGTTTGCCCGTCCACGTAATGCACATGCGGGTTGGCTGCCATGGTCGCATGCAGTTCGTCGTTGCTCTGGCCGTCGGAGGTGATCGAAGTGCCGACGAATTCGGTGGCCAGCGTTGCCGACGCGTCGTCGGCCGGATCGGCCTTCAGGTCGGTGACCCAGTACGAGTGGATGTCGCCGCCCCAGAACACCGGGTTGCGCAGGCGCGTCTTCGCAATCGCATCGAGCATGCGTTCGCGCGTGGCCGGGTAGCCGTCCCAACCGTCGGTCCAGTGCCCGACCACGCCGTCGCGCCCCGCCTGTCGCATCGGTGCCACCAGCAGATCCTGCGCAATCACGTTCCAGCGGGCGGGCGACTGCGCGAAGCCGCCATGCAGCCAGCGCTCCTGTTCCCAGCCGAGCATGGTGCGCCGCGGGTCGGTGCGCTTGCGGCAACTGTCGGCCACCACATGGCCGCCGCGCCAGCCATTGGCCTGCGGGCAGGGTTGCTCGCTGCGGTACTGGCGGCCATCGAGCACGTAGAAACGCGCCAGCTGGCCGTAATCGAACGAACGGTAGATGCGCATGTCCGCGCCGTGCGGGCGATGCCGCGCACGCAGCGGGAAATGTTCGTAGAAGGCGCGGTAGGCGGCACCGCGCCGGGCCAGAAAGGTATCGACCGGAATCGACGGGTCCTGCGACCAGCGATTGGCGTAATCGTTCTGTACCTCGTGATCGTCCCAGGTCGCCGCGCAGGCGCTGCCGGCATGCAGCGCCTGCAGGTCCGGGTCGGTGCGGTACAGCGCATAGCGATTGCGGTAGCCGGCCAGATCCAGGCATTCGCCGCTGCCGTGCGGGCGCACGATCTTGTTCGTCGCCTCGCCGTGGTTGCTGTACTCGTAGATGTAATCGCCCAGGAAGAACACCAGGTCCGGCTGTTCGGCGGCGAGGTGGCGGTAGGCGCTGAAATACCCCAGTTCCCAGTGCGAGCAGGAAACAAACCCGAACCGCGCTGCGTCCGGCGTCTGATGCGCTGCCGGCAGGGTGCGCGCGCTGCCGATCGGGCTGCGTGCACCCAGGGCCTGAAAGCAGTACCAGTAGGGGCGATCGGCCATCAAACCGGTGAGCTCCACGTGCACTGCGTGGCCCCAGACAGGGCTGGCGATGGTCTCGCCCTGGCGCACGATGGTGCGCATCTGCGGGTCGCTGGCCACCTGCCAGCGCACCGGCACCGCTGCGCGCAGGCCGCCGCGTCCGTCCGGGTCCAGCGGGCGGGGTGCCAGCCGCGTCCAGATCACAAAGCCATCGGCCAACGGGTCGCCGGCCGCCACGCCCAGCGTGAAGGGATCGGCACTGCCGCTGGCGCGTGCGAACGGGCTCAGCAGCCCCGCCGCAGCCAGGCTGGCGCCGGCGATGAGGATGCGCCGCCGGCTCGGATCCGGTGGCACAAGCGTGGCAGCGCAATCAGGCAGGGGTGAGGCGGCAGGCGGGTCGATCACGGGCATGGACAAACGGCAGGCAAGCAGACACGACCATGTTGTGGCCAGGACATGTCCGTTTTGTGTCGCGTGTTGCAGCGTCACTGTGGGTGGTTCAGCACAGGTAGCCACGGCGCGGACGGACAGGACGTGGCAGGGGAACGGCCTGCGGAGGCAACCACGCCATCTCCAGCCGCGATGCCGAGATCGGTCCGCGCATGCCCGCCAGCCCAGCTGCGATAATCGCGCCATGAACGATGCCGCACTCGCCCCCGATGTCTCCGCCGCGCTCGAGCGCGGCCTGCAGGCCCAATCCCTGGATGCGGCCTTCGCCGCACCGCTGCTGCGCTACCTGGCCTTGCTGGTGCGCTGGAACAAGACCTACAACCTGACCGCGGTGCGCGACCCGCGCGAGATGGTCACCCGCCATCTGCTCGATTCGTTGGCCATGCAGCCCTACATCGCCAGCGGCGCCCTGGCCGACCTGGGCACCGGCCCCGGCCTGCCCGGCATCCCGCTCGCCATCACCCGCCCGCAGCTGCAGGTGACGCTGGTGGAAAGCAACGGCAAGAAGGCGCGCTTCATGCGCGAGGCCTTGCGCCATCTGGAGCTGGGCAACGCGCGCGTGGCCGAATCCCGTGCCGAAGCGCTGGCCGAGCCGGCCGCCTACGACCACCTCACCGCGCGCGCGCTGGACACGTTGGCCGGCATCATCGCCGTCGGCGGCCACCTGCTGCGGCCGGGCGGCAGTTTGTTGGCGATGAAGGGTGTGTACCCGCACGAGGAAATCGCCGCATTGCCGGCCGGCTGGACCGTGGGCGAGGTGCACCCGTTGCAGGTGCCCGGCCTGGAGGGCGAGCGGCATCTGGTGGTGGTGCGTAAGGGCTGAGCCGTTCGTTCTCGAAGCGCCCTCACCCCAACCCTCTCCCGCAAGCGGGAGAGGGAGCGAGCAGCGCTCCCGACAAGCTCAGCGCCTGCCTTCGCTGGATAAGCACACCAGCCCCTTCCCCCGCGCTCGACAAGCACACCAACCCCTGCCTCGACGAGCACACCAAGTTCCTTCCCCGCCTGCGGGGGAAGGTGCCCGCAGGGCGGATGGGGGCAGCACCGACACTCCAGCCATGCCCCTGCACCAGCCCGTGTTGGGACTTCCGGCCCATGGCAGCGCGGCCGGCGGCTGCCATGATCGAGCGTTCGCTCCAGATCAGGCTTTCCGCACGTGACCTCTCCGCTCGCCGCCGCACTCTCGCTCGCCCTGCTGGGCGCAGGCTTTGCCGCCACCTCGGCACAGGCCGCCACGCCACCCGCCCCGGCCACGCTCACCGCCGAGGCACCGGCCGACGCGCGCTTCCGCGCGATCTACGAGAAAGAGTGGGCCTGGCGCCAGGCCGAGACCGGCCAGGCCGACGAAGACAGCGACACCACCGGCGACAACACCCATCTGCCCGATGTCAGCGCAACCGCGCAGCAGGCGCGTCTGGCCGTGTGGGACGGCGTACTCAAGCAGCTCGACGGCATCGACCCCAAGCAGCTCTCGCCCGCCAACCAGATCAACTTCGCCATCTACCGTCCGCAGGTGGAGAACCTGGCGGCCGAAGTGCGTCTGCGCCTGTACGAAATGCCGTTCAATTCGGATAGCTCGTTCTGGTCGAATCTGGGTTTCATGGCGCAGCGGCCGATGAAGACCGCGGCCGAGTACCGCGCCTACATCGCGCGCCTGAACGATGTACCGCGCTATTTCGAGCAGCAGACGGTCAACATGCGCGCCGGCCTGGCACGCGGATTCAGCGTGCCGCGTGCCGTGCTCGACGGGCGCGATGTCTCCATCGCCACCGTGGCCGATGTCAAAGACCCCACCGAATCGACCTTCTACGCGCCGTTCAAGCAACTGCCTGCGCAGATCCCGGCGGCCGAGCAGGCGCAACTGCGCGAACAGGCCAAGGCCGCGTTGCGCACCGCCGTCCTTCCGGCGTACAGCAAGCTGCTGACGTTCTTCCGCAACGACTACATGCCCAAGGCACGCACCACGCTGGCGGCCGAAGCATTGCCCGACGGCAAGGCGTTCTATCGCCAGCAGATCCGCGAATACACCACGCTGGAACTGACGCCCGAGCAGATCCACCAGATCGGCCTGGACGAAGTGGCGCGCATCCAGACCCAGATGAACGCCATCATCCAGCAGGTGGGTTTCAAGGGCAGCTTCGCGCAGTTCCTGGCCTTCCTGCGCACCGACCCGCAGTTCTACGCCAAGACTCCGCAGGAGTTGCTCGATCGCGCCGCATGGATTTCCAAGCGCGTGGACGGGCAGGTGGGCAAGTTCATCGGCACGCTGCCGCGCGGGCGCTTCACCATCAAGCCGGTGCCCGACGATATCGCCCCGTTCTGGACCGCCGGCCGCGGCGGTGCCACCACCTACTGGGTCAACACCTACAACCTGCCGTCGCGGCCGCTGTACAACCTGCCGGCGCTGACCCTGCACGAGTCCTCGCCCGGTCACTCGCTACAGGGGTCGCTGGCGCTGGAGCAGGGCGAGCAACCGGCGTTCCGGCGCGAGAACTACATTTCCGCCTACGGCGAAGGTTGGGCGCTGTACACCGAAAAGCTCGGCCAGGAGATGGGCATCTACGAAACCCCATACGAAGAATTCGGCCGGCTCACCTACGAGATGTGGCGCGCCTGCCGCTTGGTGATCGACACCGGGGTGCACCATGACGGCTGGAGCCGCGAGCAGGCGCTGGCCTATCTGCGCGACCGCACCGCGCTCAGCGAGCACGAAGTCACCACCGAAGTGGATCGCTACATCTCCTGGCCTGGCCAGGCGCTGAGCTACAAGCTGGGTGAGATCACCATCGTCAAGCTGCGCGCCGAGGCAGAAAAGGAGCTGGGTGACCGCTTCGACATCAAGGCCTTCCACGATGTGGTGCTGCGCCAGGGCTCGGTCACCCTGCCGGTGCTGGAGCAGCAGGTGCGCGCCTTCATCGCCGAAAGCAAGGCGCGCCCGGCAACGTCCAACAAGCCCAGCGTCGCCGCGCCCTGACCCTGGCCGACGGTCCGCTCCCCGTAGGAGCGGACCCGGCCGCGCTGCCGTCCCGCTCCTGGCGCCGTTCTGGCCTCGATCTCAGTTCCAGGTCATCGTCGGCCGCTTTTCGCCTGCCCGGTCGCTGTCTGCGAACAACCAGGATGTAGGCAGAGTGCCATCGCGCTGACCCGGACGGCGTCGCGGCCAAGTCCGCTCTACGATGCCGCGCGCCAGACCGTGCATGCGATTGTGTAACTCCCCCGGCCTCTATACGCTGCGCCCATGCTGCTTCGCCGCGCCCGTCGATTGCCTCCCTTGCTGCGCCTGATGGCGTTGCTGGTGCTGGTCATGGGCGTACTGGTCGCACCGGTCGCCTGCGCACTGGGCGATGTGCATACGCTGGCGCACGACCAGGCGCACCTGGACGACACCGCACCGCATGGCCATGACGGCGCCGACGAAGGCGATGCCGGCGAGCGCGACGGTGCGGGTTTGCTGCATGCCTTGATGCACAGCGGCTACTGCCACGGGCACAGCCCGGCCATGCTGCCGGCGTTGGCCTGGGGTCCGTTGCCTGCGCGCACACACGGGCAGCCGCCCGTGCTGACCACCGCCTACCGCTCGCATCTGAGCGAGACCGGATTGCGTCCTCCGATCGCGGCCTGATGCATCGCCGGCAGCTGCCGGCCTGTCCATCGATCCCGATTCCGGAGACACCCTCATGTGGTTGCGACTGACGGCGCTTGCCGTCTTCGCGGTGGTGCCGTGCGCCAAGGCGCAGGACCTGCCGCCCAAACCCGCGCTGACGCTGGACGACGCCATCGCGCGCGTCGCGCGCCAGCATCCCGATCTGCGCCTGGCCGATGGCCAACGCGCAGCCCTCACCGCCGAAGCCGAGCGCGACGCGCTGCGTCCGCCGTTGCGCGTCGGCGCCGAACTGGAAAACGTCTTCGGCACCGGTCCCACCCACGCGCTGGACTAGGCCGAACTCACCGTCACCCTGGCCGGCGTGCTGGAACGCGGCGGCAAGCTCGACGCGCGCCGCATCCTGGCGCAAGCGCGTCTCGATGCGCTGGCACCGCAACGCGCCCTGGCCCGGCTGGATGTCTTGGCCGAGGTGGCGCGGCGTTACCTGGCCATCGGCATGGCCGCGCAGCGGCACGCGGCGGCGCTGGAACTGCTGATCCAGCGCCAGCGCACCGTCAGCGCTGCGCGCCAACGGCTGCAGGCCGGCGCATCGCCCGAATCGGTGCTGCTGACCGCCCAGGCGCTGCAGGCGCGCGCAGAACTCGAACGCGACCGCGCCCAGCAGGAACTGCACGCGGCACGCCGCCAGTTGGCCGTGCTGTGGGGCGAGCGCACGCCGCAGTTCGGCGCGATCACCGGCGACCCGTTGCAGCTGCCGGCGATTCCCGAGTTCGAGGTGCTGGCACAACTGCTCGATGCCACGCCGGAACTGGCGCGCTTGAACGGCGAGCAGCGCGTGCGCGAAGCCCGTGTGCGGCTGGCGCGCAGCCAGGCGCGCCCGGATCTGGACTGGCAGGTGGGCGTGCGCCGGCTCGAAGGCAATGACGCCACTGCGTTGCTCGGCAGCGTCTGGCTGCCATTGGGTAGCGCTGCACGCGCGCAACCGGAGATTCGCGCTGCCGAAGCCGAGCTGGCGTTGCTGGATATCGAACGCCAATCGCAGGCGTTGGTGCTCTACGCAACCCTGGCCGATGCGCATGGCCGCTACCGCGCTGCGCAGCTGGAAGTGACGCGCATGCGCGAGGATGTACTGCCCGCGCTCGCACGCGCCGATGCCGCCGCCGAGCGCGCCTATCGTGCTGGCGCCACCAGTTATCTGGACTGGGCGCAGCTGCAGGCGCAACGCAGCGAGGCACGTCGGCAGCAACTGGCTGCTGCGTCGGAAGCGCAGACCGCGTTGATCGAAATCCAGCGCCTGACCGGGCAGCCGTTCGTACGCGATCCTGCTGCGCAGGTGACGCCATGAACGCGGTTTCCGTATTGCGTTGTCGTGCCGTGTGTACGTGCCCGCTTGAATCTGCCGCATCCGCATCCGCGCCCAGTGCTCGCCAAGCCATACCCACGCCAGGCGCGCCTTCGATGCAGCCCACCTCCATTCGTTCGCCCGACCCAACGTGTCGGCGCCAACCAGGACCACCGTCGATGACACGTTTCATGATTGCGCCGCTGCTCCTGGCGCTGGCGCTCGGCGGCTGCGGCCGCAACAGCGACGCCGCGCACGATGACCGCACCGGGTACGCCGCGGAAGGCGAGGCGGGCGCCGATGCGCACGGTGATGAAGCCCAGACCGGCACGCACGGCGGGCGGTTGCTCAGCCAGGACGGCGACAGCGTGGAGCTGGCCATCGCCGAAGACGGCACGCCGCCTACGTACCAGGCCTGGCTGTACCGCAATGGCAAACCGTTGCCGGCCACCACCGGCAAGGTGGAGGTGCATCTGAAGCGGCTCGGCGGCATCAATGAAGTGCACCAATTGCGGCCGCGCGACGACGGCAGCCTGCTGGCCGACAGCACGGTCGTCGAGCCGCATTCGTTCGATGTGGAAGTGCGTGCCACCGTGCAGGGCAAGACCCATCGCTGGCGCTATCCCAGCTACGAGGGACGCACCACCATTGCGGCGAAGGTCGCGCAGGACGCAGGCATTCGTGTGGCCGCCGTCGGCGCCGGCAGCATTGCCGACCAGCACGAAGTGCAGGGGCTACTGACGCCGGCAGAAGGCGCGCAAGCGCAGGCGACCGCGCGTTTTCCCGGGCCGGTACGCAGCCTGCGCGTCAACGTGGGCGACCGGGTACGTGCCGGTCAGGTGCTGGCCACGGTGGAGAGCAATCTGAGCCTGACCACCTATTCGGTGAGCGCACCGATCAGCGGCGTCGTGCTTGCCCGCAATGCCAGCCTCGGCAGCAACGCAGGCGAAGGTCAGGCACTGTTCGAAATTGCCGACCTGTCCACCTTGTGGGTGGATCTGCACATCTTCGGCGCCGACGCCGGGCATATCACCGCCGGCGCACCGGTGGCGGTCACGCGTATCAGCGATGGTGTGGTGGCGCAGACCGCCTTGGAGCGGGTGTTGCCTGGCACCGCTACGGCGAGCCAGAGCACCGTGGCGCGCGCAGTGTTGCGCAACAGCGATGGGTTGTGGCGGCCGGGATCTGCGGTGAAGGCGCGGGTCACGGTGGCGCAGCAACCGGCGGCGATGGTGGTGCCAGTGGGTGCGTTGCAGCGGTTCCGCGACTGGGATGTGGTGTTTGTGCGGGTGGGCGATGTCTACGAAGTGCGCCCGGTAAAGCTGGGCGCGCGCGATGCGCAGCAGGTGGAAGTGTTATCGGGCCTGGTGGCAGGTGATGCGGTGGTGGTGGAGCAGAGTTACCTGGTGAAGGCCGATATCGAAAAGTCGGGGGCTTCGCATGATCATTGAGCGCGTTGGGGTGGGCGGCATTGCGTCGTTAAGTGGGGGCGTTTGTTTGGTGCAGGGGGATGTGCCACGTTCAAGGTGTTCGCGCCGTTTCGACCTAGAGCAAAGGCCTTTGAACCCTGTCGGGCTAGAGCAAAGGCTTTCGCGCCCTGTCGGGCACGAGTCACTTTTTCTTTGCTTGTGCAAAGAAAAAGTAACCAAAAAGAAAGCACACCCCGTCCTCGCGCCCTCCGCGCCTGTGGCGCTGCGGGTGCGCAAGTCCGGCAGAAATTTTTGTAAGGGACATCCGTGTCCCTTACAAAAACGACGCGCATCCATGCGCGCCGCCCTGCGGGTTGTCTCTGCCGGCCCTGCCGCTGCGGTATGGGGCCCCGAAAGCCAACAGCCACAGCTACAGCCACAGCTAGGGAAGGTCTGAATAACGAGGCCTGAGAGTGCGGGATGTCGCGTCGTTCCGAAGAGTGGCGTTTGAATCTTTGGAATTTCGCCATTTCTGGCGCTTTCCGTGGGAATTTCCTGGTTTACAGGCGCACGCTCCCCATAGCCGGCAGCAACTGCTTTCGCTTCATCCACAGATTGGAGAGCGCAAACAAGGTCAGCACGTGTGCGGTGTTTTTGGCCAGGCCG
>NZ_VZPL01000085.1 GCF_008801575.1 Xanthomonas cissicola
CGTGATGCGGGAACAAGATGAGGACCCCTTCGCAGGGGCAGCGGATGATTTCCCGGCATTCAACGAAGAGGAGCTCGCATGGTTGATGGAGCTATTGCCTCAGTGAGGCTCAGTCGGTGACTACCTGAGCGTCGGCAGGGATTGGTGTAAGTAACCTTTACTGACAGCGAGTTAGCCCACTTTTGGCTGTTTTTTACACAAATCCCTGCCTCCCCTCGACGGGCGCCGCATCTGGCGCTGCTTCCATCCCGCGCGTTACGCGGCCTCAGTGCTCTTGCCCGACATCATGCGGACGCTCGATCAGCGCCCCTGCTTGTTTACCAATGGCGACAATTTCCTGACGATGGAGCTGCAGGAGCTGATTCCCGGCTACCCACCAGGCGCGCAATACGAGGTGTATTTCAATGTTGCGGCGCGAGGCCAGGGCGCGGTGCGGATCTACGTCGAGAGCGCTTATGTGCGCGACGAAGACGCCGACAATGACCCCTACAAGTTCAAGAAGGACGATCGCATCAAGGGGTGGCGGCTGCTGTTGAATCGCGCGACCGGCAAGCCGGTCCGCCGGCCGCCGAAGCGGTAGAAAAAGCAAACCCCCCTTTCGGGGGGGGGCGCGGAAGCCCTTAGGGATTGCTCCCATCAACCGGCAATAGCCTGGAACCAGTGGCGGTGTCTGAACACCTAGCGGTGACTACTAGGCCCCGTATATATCCAGATGTGAGTACTATAAAGGGTGCGCCCGGGCTATGCAACATCTGGACGACGTTCGGTTCATGTGCGGAAGCCCCCCCCCCCCTGTCATTTGGGGACGAAAACATCGCTGTTGGTCAGCATGTGGTCCCACGAATACTGGGAGCCGGTCCGTACCAAGTGCCAGACTGTGGTGATGGCCGGCACGCCGCCAGACGCATCACAGGTACCGGTCCAGGCAGTCATGCTGCCGTAGTTACCCCACTGCACCGAAAAAGTGATGGCGGGCAGTTTGCTCGATGCCGTCGACCCAGCAACCGGGTTGGCAAACCAGCCAACCAGCGGATATACCGAACCAGTGGTGCCGGAAGGCGAGATGTACGTACCAGAGAGCTGACCGGAGGTCTGTACGGCGGTGATCGTGAGTGTGGAACCCAGCTGGTTTTTCCATTCGCCTACCGGGTTGTTGCAGGTTGGCGCTGCCTGGGCGAGCGAGATGCAACTTCCGAGCAGCACAACGCAGGCAGCACATTGACGCATTGACATGGACATCATCAGTTCTCCTCGTAATCAAGCCAACGAAAGGTGGCGGGTTCAAGCCAACGACTAGGTAGCACGGACCGGATCCGCATTGCTGGGATGGCTGTCTCCATCCCTTACTCCTTGACGACAGTCCTGAAACGAACCTGTCCAGACCTCGGTCGCCAGCTGTTAGCTCTCGCAGCCCATCCGGCGCACTGAGCGTAGTGCGCGAAACCCTTATCGCAGCAGAGAAGCACAGATGAGACGGTGCGTAGCTATAGCGCCCAATCAGAAACTCCCGCATCCCGCCTACCGGCGCATACCGACAATCAGAGCGTCATCCCGCATCGCCCAGAGACGCTATGAACGACTACGGTTCTTATCGCTACCTGCCTGCCGATGGTTGGTACGCCACTTATCCACAAGCTGCCGGGGCCGATGAGCCACGCGTCTTCCAGCGCGTGGCGCTATGGCGGGTGGCCCCGCATGGAACGATCGTTGGCCTGATCTCTTCGCCCGACAATAGCCAGGACGAGAACGAATCACAGCTTCTGAGCGCACCGCGCGGTCTAGGCGTCCACTACATCCACATTGATGATCTGACCGCAGAGGAGCGCCAGGAGATCCGCAACAGACGTTTCAGTTGATCGCCTTGCAAGGTCTGCGACCTGGTCTCGCCACCAACGGCTCAGCCGATGCGCTGGGCTTTCTTTCTGGGCACGTCCACGCGATCAGGCTGAACCGCCCCAGGAATGAGGTCTGTGTGACCCGTCCACCGCGCCGCCAGCGCAGCGCAGTTGGCGTTCAACGTTGAGCTTTCCGCATGGACAGCTTGGCGTACTCAGCAAGACGTTCTCTGGCTTCACTAATGTCGAACGCGCTGGGGTCGAATCGGCCCCCTAACCACTCCGTGAGTTCGCGTCGGCGGGCACTGCTGCGGCCAGCAAGTACCCTGAGCATCTCCGCATAGCCCCATGGTCCGCCACAATCCTCCGGCGGACAGGCGTTTTTGCCGGTAATCAAGTGCGGATAACTTCCTGATGGTGTTTCCATTAGCTTTTCGACGGTCACTCGGTGTTGCCAGTCATCGCCAAAGTCGTAGGTGTAGATCAGTGTCTCTCCAATGCCAGACACATCGCACAAGCGACGTTTACTGGAAATCTCGCTGCCATTGCCATGCCCGTACGAGTACAGGTGCATCAGTTCCCAGCCCATCGCCCCTTGGATGAAGTAGTGCAGCTGCGCCAATGCGACATCAGCGTAGGTATCGAGCCGACGCCACACTGTGGGGGAGATGCCAAGCAACTGGATTTTGAGCCTCCAGACAGGTGGTGAGCTGCTCACCGAACTGCTCGCAATCGAACGGGGCATACTGGTCAAGCGTGATGCGTTCATGGGGCGTCCTCAGGATCGTGGTCGGCGGCGTCGGGCTGCCCGGCTGCACCTTGCAGGGCGTCGAACTCGCTATCGGTCTGCGCGTGTAGCAGCGAGTGGGCCAACTTATCCAGCAGTGGCGTGCGGCCGCTGAAAATGCGTTCCACTGACGCGTTGACATCTTCCCCGGCCTGAAGGCCGGGGAGGATCGACGTCCCCCCGCCCTGAGTAGCGGCCGGGTTTAGAGTCCGGTGCTGATGATATCGGTGTTTGCCAGATGTTGGGCATAAGCGGACGGCGTCATGCCGCCAATTGCTTTTTTGGGTCGGTCCTCGTTGTATTCGCGTCGCCAGCGTTCGATCTCGGTGCGTGCATGCAGCAGCGTTGGGAACCAGTGTTCTTCGAGGCATTCGTCGCGCAGCCGGCCGTTGAACGATTCGACCTAGGCGTTCTGGTTTGGTTTGCCCGGCTGGATGAGCCGTAGTTGCACACCACGGGCATGTGCCCAGACGACCATTGCCTTACCGAAAAACTCCTTGCCGTTGTCGGTGCGGATCACCTGCGGCAGGCCGCGACTGTGTGCCAACCGATCCAGCACGCGCGCAACCCCGTGCCTGGAGATTGCGCGCTCCACGTCGATGGCGACCGCTTCGTGCGTTGCGTCGTCCACAATCACCAGACACTTGATCACCCGGCCTTGGGCGGTGCGGTCGAACACGAAGTCCATCGACCACACCTGGTTGGCCTGCTCAACCGCGCCACGCTTGAACTCGGCAGTGAACTTCCTGCGCTTTGACATGAACACTCCTCATGGCCTTGATCGGCCTTCTTGTAAGTGTCCGTGAAAACGGGGGTGAACCCTGGACGAAGCTATCAGTCAAACTGGACGCCGGCGTCATTTAGGCTGGCGAATTCATGACAATCTGTGCAGCCTATGCGTCTTTCTAGCGAAGTCTAAAGCCCACGGTGATTCCTGGCGCGTGTAGAGAAATCGTCTTGTGTTGTGAGCCGAGCGACGATTAAGCTCCAGTACTGTCGAACGCTCGGTCGAGAAGTATTGCGGCCTGTTCGATATGGCTCGCCTTGCCCAGAAGCATATCTCTGAGCCTAGAGGCATGCTTAGCTCGGCTTGATCTGCAGCAATACCTTCCGACTCGAAGAAGAACACCGGATTGTCACAAGTCATGAAGTTTTCCCCAGTAGTGACGAGAAAACACCACTCCATGGACATTAGGCCCTGGATTGTTCGTTGCGTGGCTCCAGATTTCAGTGTGTGATGCCAGAAGTAATCTGGCGGATTGATCTTGTACGAAGAAATGATCTGGTTTACTTCTTCCTTTCGTTTCTCTGCTTTCTCCGCGAGTTCTGGCTCGGCATTCGCGATTGCATTTAGTTGCTGTATGACCTGGACTCTGATATTTTCGGCGAGCTGGGGGATATGGCCTGCTACCCGATTTCGCCCGGCGGGAACACGCTGCCACATGGCGATAACGTAGCTCGCGAAAAGCTCGCGATCTCCGGTTCTTAGAGGAATTCGATTGCGAATGCGGTCAATCACGTCTTGAGCGGGACCCTCCACGACATTCGCTAAGTGGCTTTCCAGCTCTTCCGTGTACATCTCTGTTTCGTTCGCAACGGACTTGACCTGGGTGGGGAAGGATCGGCCTTCTACCAGGTCGTGCCCCCACAACTTCTTTCCGTCTGCAAAGCCCAGCAAATAATGCCGCGGCAGATAGTGATGTCCCATAGCCCTCCTAACGCCTGAATTAAGCCCACCCGCGAAGCCAGTTCGGCTTGAATGAATGTTAGGTGCCGTCACGATTGGTTGGCCCTGAGCGCCTGTTGAAGTTTAACAAAAGCATCGAACGACACGCTAAATGGGTCGGTTATAGGAACTCCAAGTAGCTCGTGGACTCGACCAATAACGACCATAAAAGCAAAATTTGTAATTACAAAACAGTTGCTTACGCATTGCACTAACGCATCTAGCGAAATGTCGCTCCCAATCTCTCCTTGCCCATCTCGGTAGAGAGCATGCACTGCGCGGCCACCATGCACAAAACCGCACAGCGGAGTCCAAGTGTTCTCAACCATCCTAGAAAATTTCAAAGCATCATCTAGTGCATCATCTGACAGATCGTTGATGAATACTTCGACGCGCCTTGCTAGATCGACGGTCCCTATGTTCTGCCATTTGTTGTTGTGATTTTTTTTTCTAATCCCAAGATCGTTGTCGAGGAAGTCTTTCACTTGTTCTTCTGTTGCGAGAAATCCAAGAAATACAGCTCTCAGAAAGTTTTCGATTTGAGACCTGTGTAGCGCTAATGCAGGTGCCCCCATGTCAACAGGATTCGCCTCTATCAAGAAGAGCAGCCCACGGGCATGGTCAAACGCAGCGCGAAATAGCTGGAGAGCAACGTAGTGGTGCTCTGTCCGTACTGGAGGAAGGTGGCTTAAAAATGACAGGGCATCTTCATTGACTTTGCGCGCACTAACTGCCAACTCCTTCAATTGTTTCTCAGAGACAGGATTTTCGTTATACATGTAGATGAGCGCTTCGCGAATAGCCGTGGTGAGGATACGTTCGACGGGCATCTCGTAATAGCCTCACCAGGCACCTAACTACTATTGGACCGCCTAAGAGCGGTGTTGCGCAAGTAATTTGGTGGCTTTTCTTACCCAGAAGCCGTGTCCTCAAAAACGCGCTCGCAGCCTGCCTTGCGTAGCGCATCCGTCTGCAAAGCGGTGTCCTGTTTCACCGTCGATACCCGCGCATAGCCGATCAGTACCATTACCGCCCTTTTTGTCCGTCTTTCCGTCCGCCTATCATAATGTCCGACAACCCATAAACAAGCGCATTGCCGGACATTGTCCGGCATGACCGCCTAATGATCGTTTGACGGACATTGAAAGTAAGGTATTTGTGCATTACAATGCAAAGCATACAACTTGTATTGCGAGGGCAACCCACCATGACCACATTGACCGTTACCGCACGGGGACAAGTGACGTTTCGGAAGGACGTACTGCAACACCTCGGCATTAGGCCAGGCGACAAGATCGAGCTGAACTTGCTGCCAGATGGTCGGGGCGTGCTCAAGGCGGCCCGGCCCGCAGGGACGATAGCCAGCTTTGTCGGCCTGCTCGCGGGCAGGACGCAGAAGGTTGCCACCATCGAAGAAATCAACGAGGCGGCGGCGCAGGGCTGGGCAGGTAAGCAATGAAGGTCGCAGTCGATACCAACGTCCTTGTGCGTGCGGTTGTGCGTGACGATCCCGCACAAGCGGACGTTGCCGCCGCAGTCTTGACCGACGCCGAGTTGATCGCGGTCGCGTTGCCGTGCCTATGCGAATTTGTTTGGGTGCTGCTGCGTGTCTACGGCTTCCAGCAAGCCGACGCGGCCAGCGCGATCCGGGCACTACTGGCCGCCGCGAATGTGGAAGTGAACCGGCCTGCCGTGGAGGCTGGCTTGCTGGTGCTCGACGCGGGCGGAGACTTTGCCGATGGCGTCATTGCCTACGAAGGCAACTGGCTTGGCGGGGAAACCTTCGTTTCCTTCGATAAGAAGGCGGTGGTACTTCTCACGGCGCAAGGGCAATCAACGCGCCTTTTGTGACGGACATGAGGTCGCGGCCGTCCGCCCATCAATGGTGTGTCAGCGCAAACTGCCGCTGACCATAGCCGCGCATATCGTCAGCGTCGCAAAGCGGAGCAGGGCACCAGGCTGCATGACATGAGCGACATGGCCTTGGTCGATGCCATCCGTAAGGCCGTCAGCGAGGGCAATGCTGAGCTCATTGTTGGCCTGGCCAATCAGCTTCGGTACCGCTATGACTGATAATTCTGACGCATCAGAAAAACAGCCTCGACCAGTAGGCCTCCCACCACGTGGAGAGGTGGCCATGTCTGGTGCCACTCGCGCACCAGGACTGCCACACGGCCAGTGGTCGCGGGTCGCGCAAAGCCTGGTCTGGGCGGCGGTGATTTTGCGCTTGGTTAGCCTGGTCTTGCAGGTCATGGCCGTGTGCTGGCTTCTGTTCATTCCTTTGCTTGCCTGCATACAGCCAAGCAAGTGGACGCTGGCACCAAATAAACTGGACAAAGCTATCAGTCAAACTGGACGGCGGCGTCATGGGGGTTCGGCGACGCCGTGAGCTTGCAGAGGGTCGGTAGGGAATCATTACGTCCAGGGCCAAAAACTGGCTAAGCGCCCGAGGTGCAAGGATGATTACCTCATCCCGGTTGCGGATCTCCCCATTCGGCGGAATCCCTAGTACCGCCCACAGAGCCTACCTTTTGCTGTGGTTTCAATAGGCTGGTCGATAAATGGAGACCTCGAACGTCAGTACATCGTTACTGCGCTCTCTTAGCCCCATCTCGATTTTCCAGCCTGTCGCTAGAGACTTGGCTATTTCCGGATTGTCCGCTTTGGACAGGGCTGCAATCTTTCCCCTGCCCCCCAGGGTGCCTCGGCGATAGACATTGATCTCCTCGCGGTCATCTTTAGTCCAGAGTACGCAGACGTCATTGATGGCTACAAACCGAAGTTGATCTATGAATAGCGTTTTAAACACCAGGGGTATGCGGCCACCCGCTTCCAAGGCCAGTTCGGCAGTGATTCGCGGATTGGTCAGTGGTGGATAGGTTTTTTTCAGAACCGGAATACCGAATAGCCAGATGTGGCGGCAGGCGAGAGCGTCCTCAAGCGCGCGGTGGAACGCCCCTGTTGATGCATATCCCGATTCCGCAGCGGCATCCGAGAGCTTCACCCAGCCACTATGGCCAGGATGAACTTCGCTATAACTACGCATGGCACAGTCTACATGTGGGAAAAAGCCAGTAGGGAAGAAGCTCGTATCAAAGGGGGCGTTGTAGAATACGACCGTTTTACCGGCGCAGATCGAAGCGATCTTTGGCAATAATTCGCTCCAACTGGGAGCACTGACCACATCCTGCGGGCTGATCCCATGAATGGCCTGAGCTTCTGGCCAAGCGGTATTTCGCGCCGGACGCACCAATGTGTTAAGCAAGATGGTGCCGTCGGCATTGACAATTGCAATTTCCAAAATTTCATCCCTGCCATCCTGATTCAAACCTGTGGTTTCAGTGTCCACGAAGATAGGGGGAACTGAGTTCGTCGCTGGTAAAGCAGCGGGAGTTGAGGATAACGTTGGGGTGACCGGAGTGGTGGCTACAGCAATGGGCGTTGTCGCCGAGCGTCGAAACAGCTTTCGCAGTACCTCAAACATCGAATCCTCCTGAACATTAATTTTCTGAAAGCCAATTTAATCGTGGGCGGATTTGATACGTCCAGGGTTCCGTAGACACTCACGACCTCGTTGCGCGTAGCGCCTTCAAACACTACAGGGGACAGGTCGCCAGTTGAACCATGGTGGTGTTTAAGGCGGCCAAGTCCGGGAAGTGAATACTGGCTGCGCTGTCCAGCGCTTCTGGCGCTCGCATTCAGTTCATTTGGCGGCGGTGTCCAGTTCCGTCGCCGATGAGTGTCCAGTTGGTTGGCTTTTCGTAGCTTGCCTTACTCGCACCGGCTGATCTAACCGCAATGATCGCCGGCCATGTTGTTGTTCCTAGAGCGGGTAGCGATTGGCTACAGCGGTGGTGATAACGACACTTATGGTGACGCCCAGCTTCTTGGCGTACTTGTTGACAGCGTTGTGCAATGGCACTGAAAGGTGGAACCGTAGGCGTTCGCGGTCGAGCTTGCGGTAAATGCCGCCGGGAACCAGGGTGGTGGGTTGAAGCAGAAATTCTTCCATGAGGTTTTGCATAAACATGCGTCGGCTTAGTCCGGCGCGCTGTGCATCGCGGCCAATCGCTTTCATCTGCTTTGGGGCCACGTTCGCGACAACTTGTCGCCGTGCGGCTTTTGCAGGCATAGCTTTTGGCTCCGTTGGCTGGTTGGTAAAGCCATCGGAGTTTACTGATATTACACACGTTAGATCACGCTCACCCGCTGGCCGGGCTCCCAAAGATCGAGCGCAAAACGGTCACCAGGGGCGAAACTCAGAAACCGGCGGCGGGTGCCGTCCTCGCCGATCACTCCGCCGGTTTGTTCGAGGGTCGGCAGGGGATTCGTGTAAAGACCTTTGCTGACAGCGAGTTAGCTTACTTTTGGCTGTTTTTTACACGAATCCCTGCCGACCCTCTGTTCGCCCTTTGGCGAAGGCTTCCACGACCTGGAAGCCCATCGTCAAGAATGGCTGCATGCACGCATTCTTGACGACTTGCATGCAAGCACGGCCCCACCGGAGAGTACCTGCATGACTGCAAGCCGCGTCAGCAACTTGGCTACTTGCATGCACTTGTATTGGGTGCATGCTTGACTTCTTGCAGCCAAGAATCTTGGATGGCTTGACGTCATGCAACCTTGATTGCTTGCAACCAAGAAAGCACGGCACTTTGCCGGCCAGCAAGCAATAATGCGAGCATGCACGCATTATTGCTGTGTTGCATTCTTGCTTGCAATAATTCATGCCAGCTTGAATGCAAGACACCACGCAGACAAGCCTGCGAGCCTGCTTGCAGGTGCGCATCGTTACTCGGCCTGTTCGCCGTCCGTCGCGTCCGCCATCGCCGAGAGTGGCGCCAGTCCCATTGACGTGAGGAACATGGAAATCCCCTTGATCGCGATGTCTTGAATGGTCAGGTCGTGGGTGTACCTGAATTCGGACAGCCGGCGCAGGTCATCATCGGTCAGGTGGCGGATGGTGATCGTCCGACTGGCCCCAACCTTGGGCGCACTCTTGCCGGCGCTGGGGCGGCTGCTGGCGGGCGGGCGCTCGGCGTCCGCCGCCTGCCGTGTCGGCTTCTCGGGTTGGCTCTTGTTCTTGTCCAGGGCAGCGAGCTTGCCTGTAAGTCCGGTGGTCATGCGTTGGTTCCTTTGGTTGCGCCGAGTCGCGTGTTCACTTCGCGCCAGAGGGCGCGAACCTCAAATGCCGCCTTGCCGGCCGGCTCAAATTCGCCCACTGCCTGGCCGTGAGCAAGGGCACGGCGGTAAGCCGTGCGGTCGTGGATGACCGTTTCCAGCACCGGATAGCCGGTGCTGGCTAGCTCCCGCTCGACCTCGCGCGTTTCGCTGGCGCGGATCGGAGCGCTCGACAGGATGAACACCCCCGGCTTGCCGCTGGCTTGCAGCAGCCGGATGGATGCGGGGGCGGCGGCCAAGTCCAGCAGGCTCGGCCGAATCGGCATCAACGCAAGGTCCGCATGCTCAAGCGCGGCGGCGATGCCGGCGGACGCATGCGGCGGGGTGTCCACAATCAGTAGGTCATACCCTTCTTCGGCTGCGGCCGCGACCGCAGCGCCAACATTGGCCGATGTGATCGACACAACCTCCAGCGCCGAATCTGAACGAGTTTCTGCCCATGCCTTGGCCGAGCCTTGCGGGTCGGTGTCGGCCAGCGCGACGCGCAGGCCTGCTTGCTGCGCGGCCACTGCCAGATGGACCGCGATAGTGGTCTTGCCTGCGCCGCCTTTCTGGACGGCGATGGCTACGGTTTTCATGCGCTGCGCTCCTGGTGGAAGTCGCTTGCTTGAGGGCAAGTGTGCAATACCTTAGCAATATGCATGCACGCATGCAAGATGCATTAGCGTCTAGCATGTTTGCCGGCGTGATGACTTGCATGCATTTAGCCAGTCCCTTTGCCGCGCGGCTTGCCGGGGTTGGTTTTAGCCGGGGGGGGCCCCTCGAAAGCGGCTAAGCGACCGCGCAGGGTTGCAGCGTCTTCGCGCGCTTGCCCGGCCGCGTTGCGCTGCTCGGCAGCAACCAGGTGCGCCCGATCCAACTCGGTGCGCAACTCGCTGGCGCGGGCTTCGGCCGTGCTAGCCCGCTGCTGTAGGTCCACCAATGCGGTGCGCACCTGGTCAATGGCGGCCTGGTGGGTAGCCGCTGCCGCGACGGCGTGCTGACAGCGAGTTAGCTCACTTTTGGCTGTTTTTTACACCAATCCCTGCCGACCCTCTTGATTGCATACCGTTCGGCGGGCACGCAGCAGGCTTGTGTGCGCGTAGCGCACGGTGACCGCTTTTCAACGCAGGCAACCCGAAGCCGACAGCCTTTCTAGGGTCATGGCCTCCTCGAAGTCCGGTTAATTACTCCCTGCTGACCCGTTTTTGCTTTTTGCAGGAGGGAACCGCCGCCGTTGCGCACATGGGTTGCTTGAGGCAGCAATGCGGTTGGTGCGCAACGGCGGTGGGAGGGGCGCAGCCCCTCCATTGAGCTTCTAACGCTGTCGTCGGCGCGTAGCGGCGGCGACGCCGATTTGCTGTTGAGTGCTCTACTGACTGTGCTTTCAACCAAAGGTTGACTGGATGGCCTAGCAATTAAGGGTCACAAATAACGTTACTTCCCCACAGGCTTATCCCCCGAAGCGGGGTGGAACTCGGTTCGGGGGGTGTAGTTGAGGGCGGCGGGGTGGTGATCGAGGCCGCCAAAGTCAGGGCGGCTCGCCTTTTCGCGGCAGATTTGCCGGCGTGTGCGCCTGTTTTTGCGGCATCGGGCAGGGGCGAGCCTGCCGGCGACGGCTATTTGAACAGGGCGAGGATGTCGGAGATGTGCTGCACGGCACTCTGCGCGCCGCCTGGCGGGTCGCCCGTGGCTCGGTGCGCCGCAGGGCGGGCAGCGCCCGTGCGCGGCGTAGTGCCCGCGTCCTGGGGCGACTGCCGGCGTGCGTGCGCCTGGGCGAAGGACGCAACACCGGTCCCACGCGCCTGGTCAGCGTGCTTGCGGTCGCGCTTGAGTAGCCAGCTTGTGCCGGCCATGTCGCACAGCCGTTGGAAGTTGAGCCGGCGCACGCCCGGCTCGCTGCACCACCCGTCGCGGCCTTCGGCGTCTTTGGTGTGCCGGCGCACCTGCTTGGTGGGGAATGCCCAGCCAAGGCTCACCATCATGTCGATCGAGCGTTTGGCGCGTTCCAGCTCGGCGCCGGTCTGTGCGCCATAGGCGAGCTGGGCGAGGTCTCTGAGGGTATATCGCTGCCAGGGGCCGCCGCCCTGGCGCGGCTTGCCCACAAACCCGGTGCGCACGTCGGCCAGGTAGAGCAGGGCGACGGACATGGCCAACAGTGATTCGGCGCCGTCCTTGCGTAGAGCGCGCACCCGCGTCAGCGCCTTGTCCAGGGCATAGCCGGCCACGATGACGTTGCGGCTAATCCGCATCCACAGCGAGCCTCGCCGTTGTTCCAGGCTCCGCACCAACGCTTCGCGGGTGGCATCGAGGACGGCCGGCCGGCGCTTCTTGCCGGACGGCGGCTTGGGCTGACGCCAATGCACACGCTTGTGCGGCCGGCCGCTGGTGGCGGTCGGTTCGGGGCCTGGCGTGTGGGAGCCTGGATCTACTACTGGCATGTCCCGCGCCGATGAACGGCAGCGGGGCAAGGTGTTCGGCGTTTAGGCCTTTGCATCCTTTTCCTCTTGCACGGCTTCGCCGGCGGGATTAGGATGGGGGTACGTTAATGCCCATTGACTGGTGTTCCCGCCAGCCCAGTGATGAAAAAGCCGCCCTTGCAGGGGCGGTTTTTTCGTTTTCGGCCTCCGCTGATCACACCAGCAGGCTGCCTCGTTGTTTTGGTACGTCTGGTGCTGAATCTACCTTCTTGCAGGAGCGAGTGTACTCGCAGGAAAGGTGGTGGACGGTACGCGGCTATCAAAACCGGATAGGAAAAGAGCGATAACCGGCAGGCCTTGCAGCCTCCGCGCACCGCCCACCATAGAACTGGTGAGCCAAATAAAAGCGCCAGCATCGAACGATGGGCGCTTGCGCGCTCTTTTCCACCTTTTGTCGGTTTGATAGGCCGAATCGCTGATTGTGCAGCGATAGGCCAATCCTCTCGCCAACCGGCGAACAAGTCAACCGCCTCTCTTAGAACCGTCGCCTCCTCGACCGCCGCCGCCGCTTTGGCTTGCAGATTGAGTAGCGTAGCGATGTTTGACACATTTCAACAACCGCAGGATTGCATCCGCCTCACGGTTGTGATTCGATACTTCATGAATCGTTTTAAACGTGATACGGGCGACGTAAAGCGTGAAAAACCTAAACCTAAGCGTAGAAAGCTGAACTTGACCGTGGCATTACTTCCCTCTTTGTTTTTCAACGATGAGGAAGCAATGCTCACCCTGACCAAGAAAGAGCTGGCCGTGCTCGATGAGGCTCAACCGGACTATGCGGTTTATCTGGTTGAGACGGAGCACGAGAACAGCCGGTGGTGGCGGATGACGTTGAAGCTACCCACGCAGGACAAGGTTTATGAGGTCGTTACCGCGCTCGGTAAAACCAAGCTCTGGAAACGTTTGGACATAGCTGTCGATTTCATCAAGGAGAGCTGCCCGCACACAAAGAGCGTGTTCGTAGTTTTTGCCCCGTGGCACAACTAACAATCTGAGAGGTTCTAGGGGTTGTAAGCCGGAACCCCCGATTTTTCCGTCTGACCCGCAAAGCCAGCATCGGCGCAGTCTCTTGCGCCCTGGGCAGATTTGTGCCACGATCCAATTGCATCGTTTTTGCAAACAAATTTCAAATTTGCGATTTAATACGCAAAATTCTAATGCGGCGAAAAGATGAAGGAAGCTCGTGGCAAATCATCCTCTCGTGTGGCAAAAAGTCAGTTTTTGCCCGCAGACGAGGAAAAGATGGGACTAACCAAGCGCGAAATGATCGTGGTCGCGGAAACACACCGGGGTAACTACACGGTGTGGATCAAGACTACTGAGAACGGATTTTGGAAGATCAAAATTCATT
The DNA here is from genome assembly GCF_008801575.1 of Xanthomonas cissicola. Taxonomy (GTDB): domain Bacteria; phylum Pseudomonadota; class Gammaproteobacteria; order Xanthomonadales; family Xanthomonadaceae; genus Xanthomonas; species Xanthomonas cissicola. The sequence goes on from NZ_VZPL01000085.1 coordinate 13,340, forward strand.
TGGACGGTCAAGACCGTGTTTATGACGTTGAAACGACAAGGGGGGTAACAAAGGGCTGGAGAAACCTATCAGACGCCATCCTGTTTGCTCAAGAAAACTGCAAATACTTCAAATCCATTTTCATCGAGATCGGAGAGTGGGTTTTAACCAAGAGGGAATAATCCCTCCAGCATTGAGAGGTTCTTTAAATGGAACAAGATGCTCAAAAGGACACGACAGCAGGCCCGCGCAAGGGCGACAAGGTAGACAGGGTGCTCGATCTGGCGGCTAACGTCCTCGTGATGGCCCTCGTCTTTCTTCCGCAGCTCGCATATGCACAAGACGTCGGTGGCACGTTCGGCGGGATCACCGCCTTCCTGAAGTCGATCACGCAACTGCTCATTTATGAGTGGGGCTACTACATCGGCATCATCACCTTGGCGATCCAAGGGTATCGTTGGAAGTCGGGCCGCATCGACCTGATGACGCTCGGCGGTTGGGGCCTCGGTATCGGCCTGGTGTTCTTCGCGCCGAATATCGTTTCCGACCTCAAGGCGCGTTCCTCCGGTTCGATCCAATGAGTGCCGACGAGCAATTCCACGATGAAGGGGAGTCGCTCGTCGCTGCGATGACCCGCCCCACAATGGTGGGCGGGTTGACGCTGGCAAGTCTTGCGATGAGCTTTTATTTCCCCGGCATGGCCGCGTTAATCACGCGATCACTTTGGGCTGCGGCATTGATTCCAGTCTTACTGCTGATTAGGGCCTGTTAACACTAATGGCCCGAGCGATTAAACTATTGGGCATGGAGATCACGCCAGCACAATTTTCTCTGATCGAACACTGCCTGCCGGCGCAGCGCGGCAATGTCAGCATGACCAACCTGCAAGTGGTCAACGCCATCCTTTACGTTGCCGAGCATGGCTGCAAATGGCGCGGCCTACCCAAGCGCTTTGGCAACTGGCATACGGTCTACACACGCATGAACCGTT
>NZ_VZPL01000086.1 GCF_008801575.1 Xanthomonas cissicola
ACTGTTCCGTCGCTTGAAAGGCTACCGCCGGATTTTCTCGCGCTTCGAGAAGCTGGATGTCATGTTCCTTGGATTCCTCAGCTTCGTCCTAGTCGTTGATGGGCTTCGGATGTGTTAACAGGCCCTAGTTCGCAGGAAGCGGTTTGGCGGCACGTCTCGGACATCGCAAGGCGGCACGCTCACATTCTCAAACAAGGACGTGCGTGAAAACATTGTTGCTGGTCGCGTCGGCCCTTTTGTACGTTGCCGCACTCTGCCTTCCTGCACTGCATGGTGGTGCCGAGCACGTGAGCGGCGTTGTCCTGCTCCTGTTCGGCTGGATCCAGGTGCTCGACGGCCAATGCGTCGCCTGGTTAGGCAACCTGCTGTTCTTCAGTGCGTGGCTCTGTTACCTCTTCAAATCAGATAGGACGGCATTGGGCCTGCTGCTGTCGGCATGCCTGATCGGCATGGATACCTTTCGTGCCACCCGCTATCTGAAAAACGAAGCCGGACACGAAGTGATGATCGACCGGATAGGCGCAGCCTTCTACGTATGGGAGCTGAGCTTTCTGGTCCTGGTGATCGTAGTGCTGATGCGTCTGTCGGAGACGCGTGGCGTCACGCGACCGAATACGGTTTGATACCGTAACCGCCGCCAGGACTTTTAAGGCGCGTGGGGAGCGAGCCTGTCACTTCCATCGAGCTGCGCACATGAGCGCTTCTGAAACGTGGACCCATGGAGATTGGTAATGGACACCAGCATCAACATAGAGGCGCAAACCATCCCAACCCTGCCAAGCCGCTCGATTCCGCAGACGGTGGCGTTCTATCGGCAACTGGGCTTTGTCGGCGATGCGCATCCGCACGATGCAGGTTACGCAATCCTGCGACGTGGCTATGTGGAGCTGCACTTCTTCGCGCATCCGGATCTGGATCCGGCCGACTGTTATGCGGGCTGTTACATCAGGGTCGGCGATGTGGATGCCGTCCACGCAGCGATGCAGCTCACCGCCTTGCCCGAGCGAGGCATTCCACGGCTCGACCCGGTTGGCGACAAGCCCTGGGGCATGCGTGAGTTCGCCATCGTCGATGAGAGCGGCAATCTGCTGCGGATTGGGCAGGTGATCGCGTCAGGGTGATGCATTGCATGAGCGAGGCGACTGCGCTGCTCACCGGCCTGATGGCGCCCGCTGGCGCAATGAGATGGTTCTGCGCACCGTCTTACACCTCACCCATCGACCCAAGGGCGTGTGTCACGTCAGTCGGGGTGGCCGTGCCAAGCGCTGCATAAGCCGCCTGCAAAGACGCACAAAAACGCGCGTCTGCGGACAACGATCCGAACACCGCCTCCAGTGTCAGGAAGGCGGCAACATCATGACCGGCATCGCCAGTCGCATTGCGACCATGCGCACCGAGGGCATCGTTCATCGGGTCGGTCAGCGGAACGCCGTTGTGCGCCTGCCTGCGGACGAAGTGCAGCCACGCGGCAACGGCCAGGCATAGGTGCCGGATCGGTTGGCCGGTAGCGAGTGCATCGCCGATCGTGCCGAGCAGTCGCACCGGAATTTTCTGCGAGCCGTCCCAGGCGATCTGGGCGAGCAGGTGGCGGATGGCGGGATTGCGAAAACGGGCAAGGATGGCGTCGCTGTAGCCTTGCGCATCAAAGCCGTCCATGGTCTGCAAGGTGGGTGCGATCTCCGCGCGCATCAATGTTTGCACGTACGCGGCAAGTTCGCGGTGACGCATGGCGTCGGCCACGGTGTCCAGGTTCAGCAGGCTGCCGAGATACGCCAGCGCCGAGTGCGGCGCGTTGAGCAGACGCAGCTTGGCGCGCGCGTAGCCGGCGATGTCTTCGCTCAGGGTGACGCCTGCGCGCTCGAATGCAGGGCGACCATTGCAGAAACGGTCTTCGATCACCCACTGGCTGTAGCGCTCGCGCTGGATCGGCCAGGCATCGTGCACGCCAAGCTGATCGTGGATGCGCGCGCGCAGCGCATCATCGGTGGCGGGCGTGATGCTGTCGACCATCGAGCGCGGGAAGGCGGCGTGCTGCGCGATCCATTCCGCAAGCGCCGGGTCGACCTGCGCTGCGAGCCGCACAACCGCGCGCTGCAGCAGCGTGCCGTTGTCGGTGAGGTTGTCGCAGCTCAGCGCAGTGAACGGCGCGGTGCCGTTGTGCATGCGCTGCCGCAGCCCGGCCACGAGGTAGCCGATGGCGCTCTGTGGAGTTGCGGGATGGGCGATATCGTGCGCGATGTCCGGATGCGAGAGGTCGAGCGTGTCGCCGGCCAGGCAATAGCCTTTCTCGGTGATGGTCAGCGTGACCAGGCGTACTGCCGGGTCGGCAAGGCGCGCGAGCACGGCAGCGTGTTCGTCTGCGGCGCAGAGCACCTCGCCGATGGCCCCGATGACGCGCAGTTGCGGGTGTTCGTCGAGCAGGGCGAGGGTGTACAGGCCCTCTTGCGGACGTAAGGCATCGCGCACCTGCGGGCGATGCAGCGAGACGGCGCTGATGGCCCAGCTGGGGTCTTCGGCAAGCAGGTCGTCGATATAGACGGCCTGGTGAGCACGGTGGAAGGCGCCTGCGCCGAGATGCACGATGCCGATGGTGGTGCTTGCCAGGTCATAGCTGGGCGTTGCAACCACCGGCGGCAATGTGCCGAGGGTGTCGAGCGAAAGACGTGGTGCGTGCATCGTGTCGCCTGCGAGGTAGGGGTGTCTGGAGGAGGGGCTACGCCGAACCCTCACCCCAACCCCTCTCCCGGGAGGAGAGGGGGTTTTGAAGAAATCCGCAGCCGAAGGGATTGTTTACCCACGGCCGCATGGCGAGAGTGTCAGCGGCTGCTACTTGTCGGTCACGGTAAAGCGCTGCCTGGCGCGGATATCCGCACTGGAGGCGCCGATCTGCACTTCATAGGCGCCTGGGTCCACCCCATACGCCTTGCGCTGCGCGTCGTAGAGCCGCAGTGCATCCTTTGCGTTGATGGTGAAGCCTAGCTCGCGCTGCTCGCCCGGCTGCAGGGCGATACGTTGAAATCCGTGCAATTCCTTGCCGGCACGTTCGCGTTGCGGGGCGAGCGGATGCAGATACAGCTGCACCACCTCATCGCCCGCGCGCTGGCCGGTGTTCTTGACCGTGACGGTGGCAGTGAGCGAGCCATCGGTTGCGATGGTGGTGCGGTCCAGGCGCAGTCCGGAATAGGCGAACTGCGTGTACGACAGGCCGTGGCCGAACGGATACAGCGGCGTGCCGCCGAAGTAGCGGTAGGTGCGGCCGCGCATGGCGTAGTCGTCGAACGCCGGCAGTGTTTCGCTTTCCTTGTAGAACGTCACCGGCAAGCGGCCGCCCGGATTGGCATCGCCGAACAGCGTGTCGGCCACCGCGGTGCCGCCGCGCTGGCCGGGATACCAGGCCAGCAGGATCGCCGGCAGGTGCTGCTGCGCCCAATCGATGGCCAGCGCCGAGCCGGTGGTCAGCACCGCCACCACCGGCTTGCCGGTGGCCTGCAAGGCTTCGAGCAGGTCGCGCTGCGGCTTGGGCAGGCGCAGGTCGGTGCGGTCGCCGCCGGCAAAGCCGGGGTAATTCACCTTCATTTCCTCGCCTTCGACATCGCCGGTCAGGCCACCGACGAAGACCACCACATCAGCGCTGCGTGCCACGTCCAGCGCCTCCTGCAAGGGTGGCCTGGCCCCGGGTTGGCGCCAGGCCAGACGCACGGCGGCATCGCGCTCGCCTTCGAAGTATTCCAGCCGCACCTCGTAGGCGCGGCCGGCCTGCAGCTGCACGTCGACGCCATCGGCGTGCAGGCGGTCGCTGGCGCTCCAGCGGTCGATCACCGGCTTGCCGTCCAGGTACAGGCGCACGCCGTCGTCGGCGGCCGCTTCCAGGTGGTAGGTGCCGGTGGTCGGCGGGACCAGCTGGCCGCTCCAGCGGATGCTGAAGTTGTCCGCCGGCACCGCTTCGCTTGGCCCGGCTTCGCCACGCGCCAGCAGGTTGTCGGTCGGCGAGCCACGGTCCCATTTGAAGCCGATCTGCGCATCCACCCGCACCAGGGCCGGCTTACCCGACAAGTCGCGATTGCGGAAGTACTCGCCACGCAAACCGCGCTCGGGCGAGTTGGCCGATGGCCGCAGGTATTGCGGTTCGATCAACGGGGTGGCGGCGGGATCGTCGCGCCCCTCGACCAGATCGGCGCCGCGCGCATACAGCACCTGCGCATTCGGGGCCGCGGCTCGGATGCCTTGCAGCACGGTGACCGGCGCGGCCGGCGTGCCGTAGTAATTGCCCAGCAGCGCCATGGTGTCGTCGGCGGTGGGGCCGATCACCGCGATGCGCTTGAACTTGGCGCGCGACAACGGCAGCAGGCCATCGTTCTTCAACAGCACCAGCGATTCGCGCGCGGTGCGTCGTGCCAGCGCATCGTGCGCCGGCGATTGGTTGACCGAGGCGGGAATCGTCGACCACGGCAACTGCCCGGGCGGATCGAACATGCCCAGGCGCATGCGCGCGGTCATCAAGGTCTTCAACGCGGTGTCGATCTGCGCTTCGTCGATCAGGCCCTGGCGGACCGCTGCCGGCAGGGTGGCGTACTCCTCCCCGCATTCCAGCTCGGTGCCGTGCTTGACCGCCAGCGCAGCGGCTTGTTCGCGGGTGGCGACGATCTTGTGGTGCTTCCAGATATCCACGATCGCCCAGCAGTCGGACACCACGTAGCCCCTGAAGCCCCATTGGTCACGCAGTACATCCTGCAGCAGGAACTTGCTGGCGCTGGCCGACTCGCCGTACACGCGGTTGTAGGCGCCCATCACCGCATCCACCTTGCCCTCCTTGACCAGTGCCTCGAACGCCGGCAGGTAGGTCTCGTACAGGTCGCGCTGGGAGGGGCGCGCATCGAAGTGGTGACGATCGGCTTCCGGGCCGCTGTGCACGGCGAAATGCTTGGCGGTGGCGTCGAGCTTGCGGTAGCGCTCGCCCTGCGCGTTCTTCGGCGCGTCGGCGCCTTCGCCCTGCAGGCCCTGCACGAAGGTCACGCCCATGCGCGCAGTGAGGAAGGGATCCTCGCCGTAGGTTTCCTGGCCGCGGCCCCAGCGCGGATCACGGAAGATATTGATGTTCGGCGACCAGAAGGTCAGCCCCTGATAGCGCGCGTGCTGGTTCTGGCGCAGGAACTGATGGTGCTTGGCGCGTGCCTCGTCGCTGATCGCGGTGGCGACCTCGTGCATCAGCGGCAGGTCGAAGGTGGCGGCCATGCCGATCGCCTGCGGGAACACCGTCGCCCCGCCGGCGCGCGCCACGCCATGCAGCGCCTCGTTCCACCAATCGTAGGCAGGCACCTGTAGCCGTGGAATCGCCGGTGCGGCGTTCTGCATCTGCGCGGCCTTTTCTTCCAGGGTCATGCGCGACACCAGATCGGCCGCGCGTGCCTCGAAAGAGCGCTGCGTGTCCAGATACGGCGGCGGCGTGGCGGCCTGGGCAGCGCCTGTAGCGCACCCGAATGCAAGCAGGACACCCTGCGCGAGCGAACGAAACGGGGTGGGCGGATGCGAAGGCATGGTCAGTCCTGTGAAGAGCGGTCGGGGTGCGATTGGGCAAAAGGCCCGATCATGCTGCCGACGAAACCGCCGGCCTGTGCGGTGCTGAGAAAGCCGGCATCGTCGTTGCGGCGTAGCCATTGCCAGCCGCGGCCATCGGCATCGAAGGCGAAGCTATACGCACCGCCATCGCCGCTGATCTGCAGCCGCAGCTGTGCCGTGGCCGGGATGCGAGCCTGCGCCAGCGTGGTGGTGGCCGCGCCATCGCGCTTGTCCAGAAACACCTGCACGGCATCGCCATCGCGACGAATGCCGAATGCGTACCACGCGGTCGAATTCTGAAATGCGGCCAAGCCTGCACTGATGCCTGCCTGGGTCGGCACCTCCAGTGCGGTGCTGGCGGTGAAACGCATATGTTGCTGGCGGCGTGCGAGAAACGCGGGTGTGCCGGTACCGTCCAGCCCGTGTGCGTCGGCATGCAGCGTCAACCAGCCCGCCCGCGTGCGCAGGTCGGCCACGTCGTGCTTTGGCACGCGCACGGTCAGCCATTCGCGTTGCAGCGTGGTGTGATCGAAATCGTCGTGCCAGACGAAGTTGCCCGACAATGGCGCCTGCGTGGCAGGTGCCTTCATGCCAGCGGGCGCCTTGGCGATGTAAGGAATCGGCTGTCCCGCCGGCAGGATCGAGGGCCAGCCATCGCGCCACTGCACGGGCAGCAAAAACGTTTCGCGCCCGGTGTTGTAGCGATCGCCGCGATACGGACGGCTGGCGAGAAACACCGCCCACCACTGCCCATCGGGTGTGTCGACCAGGTCCACGTGGCCGGCATTACTGATCGGATGCGCGCGCTCGGCCGGCAGGTCGCGTTGGGTCAGGATGGGGTTGTTCGGTGCCGGTGCATACGGCCCCCACACGGTGCGGCTGCGCAACACCACCTGCGAATGCTGCGGCCCCGTGCCGCCCTCGGCGCACGAGAGGTAGTACCACCCGTCGCGTTGATACAGGTGCGGGCCTTCGATCCAGATCGGCTTGCTGGCCAGATCCACGCCGCCATTGAGCAACACCTTGCGCGGGCCGACTGGTGCATTCTTCGCGATATCGAAGCGCTGCATCCAGATGGCGCGATGCCCGTCGTACAGCGGCGGGCCCTCCGGCGGGCCGTTGTTGAGCAAGTAGGCGCTGCCATCGGTATCGAAGAACAGGGACGGGTCGATGCCGTCGATGCTGGGCAACCACGTCAATGCCGACCATGGGCCCGCGGGATCGTTGGCACTGGCGATGAAATTGCCACCGCTATCGACCGAGGTGCCCACCACGTAAAAGCGCCCGTCGTGATGGCGGATGCTGGCGGCATACATGCCGCGCGACATGCGCAGCCCGTCGTAATCGAGCTGCTCGCGGCGGTCGACCACGTTGCCGATCTGGGTCCAATGCACAAGATCGGTACTCTCCAGCACCGGGATCGCCGGGAAATACGTGAACGTCGAATTGACCAGGTAATAGCGCTCTCCCACGCGCGTGATGCTGGGGTCCGGGTAGAACCCGGCCAACACCGGATTGCGGTAGTGCCCGGCCGGTAGCGGCGTGGCGAATACCGCATCGTCGCCGCGGTATTCGAACCAGTCGAACGCAACATCGGCAGAGGCCTGCGCCTGCGTGTTCGCAGGCACCGCCAAGGCCATCAGCAGGGCCACACACGTGGCAGAAAACGCGCGCATCACCAATCCCACATCGCGCCGTCTTCCAGTCGCGCGATCGGCAACTGCTTGGGCACGTAGGGATACTTCGCTGCAAGCGCTTCGTCGATGTCCACGCCATGCCCCGGCGTCTCGCCGCAGTGCAGGCGGCCATCGCGGAAGTGGTAGTCGTGCGGGAATACCGCATTGGCTTGGTCGGAATGGAACATGTATTCCTGGATGCCGAAATTGGGTACCCAGGTGTCGAAGTGCAAGGCGGCGCCCATGCACACCGGCGAGAGGTCGGTGGCCCCGTGGAAGCCGGTGCGCACCTGATGCAGCGCGGCGAAATCGGCCAGCCGGCGCACATGGGTGAGACCGCCGGCGTGGACGATCGTGGTGCGGATGTAGTCGATCAGTTGCTGCTCGATCAGGTGCTTGCAGTCCCAGATCGAATTGAACACCTCGCCCACCGCCAGCGGCGTCACCGTGTGCTGGCGAATGATCTCGAACGCACGCTGGTTTTCCGCCGGGGTGGCGTCTTCCAGCCAGAACAGCCGGTACGGTTCCAGATCGCGGCCCAGGCGTGCGGCTTCGATCGGGGTGAGCCGGTGGTGCGCATCGTGCAGCAGCTCGATCTCGTCGCCATGGTCGGCGCGCAGTTGCTCGAACAGGCGCGGCACGACGCCGAGGTAGCGCGGCGTGGACCATACGGTTTCGGTGGGCAGCTCGCTTTCGGCCGGTTCGTACGGCTTGCCGCCGACAGAAATGCCGTAGGTCTTCTTAATGCCTGGCACGCCGCATTGCGCGCGAATGGCGATAAAGCCCATCTCGCGGAAACGGCCCACTTCGTCGCTGGTTTCGGCGATATCGCGCCCGTTGGCATGCCCGTACACCAGCGCACCTTCGCGTGAGCGCCCACCGAGCAGCTGATACAGCGGCATGCCGGCCATCTTGCCCAGGATGTCCCACAACGCCACATCCACCGCGGCAATCGCGCTCATCGTCACCGGGCCGCGCCGCCAGTACGCGCCGCGGTAGAAGAACTGCCAGATGTCTTCGATGCGCCCGGCATCGCGGCCGATCAGATTCGGCACCAGGTGTTCCTGCAGATACGCGGCCACCGCCAGTTCGCGCCCGTTGAGCGTGGCATCGCCCACACCGGTGATGCCCGAGCGCGTGCGGATCTTCAAGGTGACGAAATTGCGCCCCGGGCAGGTGACGATGACGCGCGCCTCGACGATCTCGCGGTCGCGGGCAGAGCCTTGCAGCGGTGCAGGGGAGTCGGAAGTCTGTGACATCGTGATCTCGCTCAGGGGGAAGAGGTGGCAGTGATGGGAAGTTCGAACGGGCCGGCCGGCAGGCCGCTGCGGTCGTACAAGGTGCACACAGGGCTGTCGGCCCAGCAGTAACGCACCCGTGTGGCCTGCACGCCGGCAGGAAGACGCAGGCCGATCTCGCGCCCGGACAGCGTGGCACTGGCGTAACGGCAGCTGCCGGCCGCATCGCCGCAGAGCTCGAAGCCGATCGGCGCGTCGTTGCCGTAACTCACCAGCGCGGTGTCGACATCGTCGAAGCCAATGCGCACGCTCTCGCCCTCGCGGCGCGCGTTGCGCGCGACCGGGCCGGAAGGTGCAATCGCTTCGCCATACACCACGTGCCGCGCCGCGCGCGCCAGGCGTCGGCCCAGCTCCTGCTTGTTGGCCGGATGGATGTCGTAGCGGTCGCCGATATCGATTGCCACCGCCAACCCTGCGTGCGCGTCGCTGGCCACGAAACGCCGCTGCGCATCGCGCAATTGCGCCCAGCCGCTGTCGGTTGGCTGGGTAGGCGGTGCGCCGTAATTGGCCAGCTGCACCACCAGCAGCGGCAGGGCTGCGCCGAAGCGCTGCCGCCAGTCGCGCTGCCAGGCAGTGAGCAAGGCCGGGTAGCGCGCTGCATCGCCGGTATTGGATTCGCCCTGGTACCACAGCACGCCGCGCAGGCCCAGGTGTTCCAGCGGCGCGATCATGCCGTTGTACAAGGTGGTCAGCCCGGCCGCCGACGACCACGGTGCGCGCGGTGGCGTGCCCACTGCCTGCGGCACGATGCGGTATTGCCAGGGCGCGTCCAGCGCCACGGTGCTGCCGTCTGCAAATTGCAGTGCGCGCGATGGCGCGTCGCCCAGCAGCCCGCCGCGCCGGTAGGTGTTGAGCACATTGAGCACGATGCTGTTGCGCCCGGCATGCAGCTGCCCGCGCGGCAACGCGTAGCGACGCGGCTGGTCGGCGCCGTAGCTGCTGCCCACGCCGCGTCCGTTGACCCAGGTCTGGTCCAGTTCGTCTACCGGACCGAGTAGCAACGTGGCGTCCTGTGCGGCCTGTGCCGGGGTCAGTTCGACGCTGGTGCGGTACCAGACCATGCCGTTGAAGCCGACCAGTTGCGGCACGCCCCAGTCGTCCCATGCGCCCAAGGCCGACGGCGCGCTCTGCCAGTCGCCCGGCGCATCCGGCTGCCACGGCTCGCTTTCGCCATGGGCACGCCACCAGCGTTCCCATAGTGCGGCCCAACGCGGTGCGGCCGCGACCGGGTCGGTTGCATAGCGCGCCAGCACATCCAGTGCCGGACCATCGTCGCCGGCGGCACGCAGGGCCTTGTCGCCGATCCAGGCCTGCAGTTGCGAACCGCCCCACGACGCATTGATCAACCCCATCGGCACGTCGACCTTCTTCTGCAACTCGCGTGCGAAGTAATAACAGGCAGCCGAAAAGTCTTTGACCGTCTCCGGTTTGGTGCGCTGCCAGGTTGCAGTGCCGCCGAGACCGCGTTGCGGTGTCGGGCTGGATTGTGCGGGCACCTTGAACATGCGGATGCTGGGGTGGTCGGCATCGGCGATCTCGCTGCGCGAATCCAGCGTGCGATGCACCTGCAATTCCATGTTCGATTGCCCCGAGCACAGCCAGACATCGCCGATCAGCACATCATCGATCTGCTGCATCGCACCGTTGGCAGCGCTGGCCTTCAGGCTGTACGGGCCGCCGGCGGCGTGCGCGGGCAAGCGCGCTTCCCAGTGACCTTGCCGGTCTGCGCGAGCCTGCACCTGCGTCCTCTCCAGTTGCACGGTCACACGTGTGCCCGGCGCCGCATCGCCCCACAGGCGGATCGGCGCATCGCGTTGCAGCACCGCATGGTCCTGAAAGATGGGATGCAGTAGCGGCGCATCCGTTGCGCTCGCAAGTTGCGGCAGCAGCAACGCCGACAGCGTGCCGATCACTATCTTTACGCGACATGCGCTCACTTCGGTTTCCCCGGTGCATACGGAAATGTCAGTGCCTGGTAATACGCCAGCGGGTGCGCCGGCGGGCTGACGCCTGCAGGCAACGGGCGCCCGGACACGTTCTGGAAATAGGCGATGCTGGCATCGCGCCACCACTGCGCTTCACGCTGCTGGATCGCCAGGAAATCGGCGACCTGCTGGTAGCGCTGTGCATCGATCTTGCCGGCCAGGCCTTGCCAGGTCGTGCGCATCGCAGCGACCTCGGCCACGCCATGGTCGTAACGCCACACCAGCTCGTCCCACAGCGGCCTGCCGGAGGCCATGCGGTGATCCCACCGCACATGATGGAACCACAGCAGCAACGGCTCGGGCACGCGCTGCACATCGCCGAATACGCGCGCCACGGGCGGCGCATATTGCGCAACGGCATTGCTGCCGCTGGCGCTGCGGTCGAAGCCAATCCCGTTGCGGTCGGCGCGGTGGTAATACACCGGATCCCAGTCCGGGCGTTCGCTGCCGGCATCCCACGGTGCCGGGCCGTAATGGTGGCCGCGCCCCATCAGGTGATGCAGACCGAGCGGAGTCATGTAGTCCACCACCGCTTCGCGCGAACGCAGCATCATGCCCACCACCGGCTCGACCACCGCCGGATCGTTGGAAAATGTCATGCGCGTCCATTCCTGCGCAATGGCCTGCGGCGACAGCTGCGGGTCCCACGCCAGCCGCCCGTACGCGTACCAGTTGGCCTGATCGAAGATCGAGCCGCTCCAGTTGCGATCGGCGCCAATATTGGCCACGCCGGCGATCCCGGTCAGCCGTATGCGTTTGCTCTCGGGAAACAAGCGGCCATCCACTGTCTTTGCAACGGTCGAGCCCTTGCCGCGCGCATAGGTGTCGGCTTGCAAGGTCTCGGAAAATAGCGGGCCCAGATAGGCCAGGTGGGTGGAAAAGCCGAGATATTCCTTGGTGATCTGAAACTCCGGCATCAATGGCGTCTTGCGCATCGCACCGAACAACGGGTGAAATGGCTCGCGCGGCTGGAAGTCGATGGCCCCGTTTTTCACCTGCACGATCACGTTGTCGGCAAATGCACCATCCAGCGGCACGAACTCGCTGTAAGCCTGCTTGGCGCGATCGTCCGGCTGCTCATGCGAGTAAACAAAGGCGCGCCACATCACCACTCCGCCATGTGGCGCCAGTGCGTCGGCCAGCAGGTTCGCGCCGTCGGCGTGGCTGCGCCCATAGTCTTGCGGGCCGGGCTGGCCTTCGGAGTTGGCCTTGACCAGAAACCCGCCGAAATCCGGAATGCGCGCATAGATGGCGTCGGCGGTGTCGCACCACCAGCGCTGTACCTGCGGGTCCAGCGGGTCGGCGGTTTTCAGGCCACCGATTTCGATCGGTGCACTGAAGCGCGCGCTGAGGAATACGGCAATCCCGTAGGGACGAAACACGTTTGCCAAGGCTGCCGCCTTGTCGAGGTATTGCGGCGTCAGACTCCAGGCGTTGGCATTGACGTTGTTGAGCACGGTTCCATTGATGCCCAGCGATGCATTGGCACGCGCGTAGTCGGTGTAACGCGGATCCAGGTAGCCGGGCAGCGTCTGCCAGTTCCACAGCGACGCGCCGGCATAGCCACGTTCCACCAGACCATCGAGATTGTCCCAATGATTGAGCATGCGTAGCTGCAGGCGTGGCGATGTGCGCACATCCAGCGCCGCAAGCGACTGTCCGGTCTGCAGCAGACGCAACAGGTGGAATGTGCCGTATAACACCCCGATATCGCTGCCCCCGACAATGGCGGTGACGCGATGCCCATCAATCTCGGCGCTACGAATGAGATAGCCGTCGCGGCCCAACTGGCCGGTATTGAGCTTCAGGGCCGCAATCTGTGGCGCGCTGGCGGCGCCCAATACGAGTGCGCCATCCTGCGTCACCGCATCCACGCGCGGCGGTGTGCTTCCCAATAATCCCTGCAGGCCGCGCGCCAGTTCATCGCGTGCTGCGTGCAGGGTGGGCGAGTCGCCAACGACGACCAATTGGCTGGCACTGTCGCGCAATTGCGCGGCATTGGCCAGCGGTTGGTAGCGCAACCATAGATCGTAGCCATCTTCGGCATGCGCGCTTGCGGTGACCAGCAGGCCACTGCATAACAGCGCCAGCCACATCAATGCCGGCAGCGTAAATGCGCCAGCACCGATGCCATGTCGCTTCATTGCAGACCCGCTCATGCGGCATGCTCGAGCGTCACGGACGCATGCAGGCGCATATCGCCGCTCTGCCGGCTTCCCGGTACCATGGCTCGCACTGTCATACCTGCACTCGGCGTCCGCGTTACCGCAGCAGCGCCCGTGCATCCCGCAGCTTTTGCACGCATTTGAAGAGGCCACGCTTGGAGAAGGTCAGGAAATCGGTCCGCCGCACCAGCCGCGCGACCACCATCGACGAGGTGGCAGCGCTGGCAAAGGTCTCGCCGATGACGGTCTCGCGCGTGGTCAACAATACCGGCAGCGTGCGCGATGCCACCCGCGAACGGGTCATGCGCGCAGTCGACAAGCTGGGCTACACGCCCAATCTTGCCGCCAGTGCACTGGCGGCCGCGCAGAGCACGCGGATTGCGTTGATCTACAGCGATCCCAGCGGCGCCTACTTGCGCGAGTTGCTGCTGGGCGTGTTGCGGGTGGCATCGCGTACGTCGATCCAGCTGGTGATCGACTGCTGGGACGACCTGGACGCCGACGCCGAACGCAAGGCGGCGCGCAAGCTCGCCAAGGGCGTTGCCGGTGTGATCCTGCCGCCGCCCTTGTGCGAATCCAGGGCTGCAGTGCTGGAGTTGGTGCGCGCCAAGGTGCCGGTGGTGGCGATCGCCTCCAACCATTTCAGCCCGGATGTGGCGTGTGTGCGCATCGACGAATTCGCTGCAGCCAAAGAGATCACCGAACACCTGATCGCACGGGGGCATACGCGCATCGGCTACATCGCCGGGCATCCGAATCTGTCGGCCAGCACGCGGCGCTTCGAAGGCTTTCAGGCGGCGCTGGCCGACGCCGGTTTGCGAATGGATCGGCACCTGGTGCAGCCGGGCGATTACACCTACAAATCCGGCCTGGTCGCTGCGGAAAAATTGCTGGCGCGCAAACGTCGCCCCAGCGCCATCTTCGCCAGCAACGACGACATGGCCGCCGCGGCAATCTCGGTCGCGCACCGGCGCGGTCTGGATGTGCCGCGCGATCTGTCGGTGGTCGGGTTCGACGACACCTCTGCCGCCACTGCGGTGTGGCCGGAAATCACCACCGTGCAGCAGCCCATCGCCGCCATGGCCGATGCCGCGCTGGACATCTTGCTGAAGACGATTCGCGCCAGGGAGCGTACGGCAAGGATGGTCGATCATGTGGTCGCGCACCTGCTGGTCAAGCGGGATTCGGTAGCCGCACCGACAGCGGACGATGCGGCCGAGTCAACGTAGCGATCAGATCACTGCATGCCGCAGGGCGGATGTGGTCGTCTCGCAGGCCTGCATGCAACACATCAGCATTGCCGGTGTGCGCTCACGTCTCTGTGGTCGCGCATCACATGGCAGCCAGTGCTGGCCGCCGCAGTGTGGTAGCTGGCCCACCGTCGCGATGCAGACAGTCATTGCACGCGCCAGGTGAGGCGAAGCGCGTGCAGTGGCAAGGCTCAACGCGTCAGATACTGATTGATCAGGTTTTCATACGCTTCCTGGCGGCCGCTGATCTGCTGGGGCGCATTGCCGGCCGCATGCTTGGCCAGATCCGCCAGCGTGGTCTTGCCTGCGGCAAAGTCC
>NZ_VZPL01000087.1 GCF_008801575.1 Xanthomonas cissicola
TGGAAGCGGCGCCCGCCGCCGCCGAACCCGCGGCTGCCGGCGCCGCCGCCGCCAAGCCGGCACGCGGCGCGGCGAAGCAGGTCACCGCGGCGGCTTCGCCGCAGCACGCGCAGCTGGACGCGCTGCTCGCCGAGCTGGGCGAGCTGCAGGGCGAAACCCCGATGGTGCCGCTGCAGGTCGACGGCGGCGTGGTCGCCGAGATCGTCTCGGCCTGGACCGGGGTGCCGCTGGGGCGCATGGTCAAGGACGAGATCCGCACCGTGCGCAACCTCGACAGCCTGCTGGTCGAGCGCGTCATCGGCCAGGACCATGCGCTGGCCGCGATCGCCCAGCGCGTGCGCACCGCCACCGCCAAGCTGGAAGACCCGAACAAGCCGCGTGGCGTCTTCCTGTTCGTCGGCCCGTCCGGCGTCGGCAAGACCGAGACCGCGCTGGCGCTGGCCGACATCCTGTACGGTGGCGAGCGCAAGCTGATCACCATCAACATGAGCGAGTACCAGGAAGCGCACAGCGTGTCCGGGCTGAAGGGCTCTCCGCCTGGCTACGTCGGCTACGGCGAGGGCGGCGTGCTGACCGAGGCGGTGCGGCGCAACCCGTACAGCGTGGTGCTGCTGGACGAGGTGGAGAAAGCACACCCGGACGTGCTGGAGATGTTCTTCCAAGTGTTCGACAAGGGCGTGATGGACGATGCCGAAGGCCGCGAGATCGACTTCCGCAACACCTTGATCATCCTCACGTCCAATGTCGGTTCCTCGCAGATCATGCAGTCCTGCCTGAACAAGCCGGCCGAGGAGATTCCGGCCGCCGACGCATTGGCCGAGGCGTTGCGCCCGATCCTGATGCGCAGCTTCAAGCCGGCCTTCCTCGGCCGGCTGAAGGTGGTGCCGTACTACCCGATCAGCGACGACGTGCTGGCGCAGATCATCGCGCTCAAGCTCGGCCGCATCCGCGACCGCGTGGCCGCCAACCACAAGGCCGCCTTCCAGTGGGACCAGAGCCTGGTGGAGGCGGTGTTGGCGCGCTGTACGGAGGTGGATTCGGGCGCGCGCAACGTCGACCACATTCTGAATGGGACGCTGTTGCCGGAAATCGCCGAGAGCGTGCTCGCGGCGATGGCCGAAGGCGGCAAAATCAACGCCATCAAGGTAGGCGCCGGCAAGAACGGCGCGTTCAAATACAAGTTATCCTGACCCCGCAGTCCATCACCAAGGAGGAACACCATGGATTTCTACGGATACAACCGCGCCAAAGCCATTGCCCATTGCGACAGCCTGGCCGTGGGACGGGCAAGCCGCGAGACCGACAGCCTTCGCAGCTGGAACCGCCTGCGTCCGGAACACGTGGTCGAACTGCTGAGCAATGCCGCCGCCGACGCGCGCACCGATGCGCGCGCGCTGGCCTCGTTGATGGAGCGCACTTGCTGGCGCATCAATATGCAGGTGCCGACGCAGGGCAAGGCCAACCAACTGGTCAGCAACGTGCGCGAAGTGGCGATCACAGCCGCCGGCCGCGAGTTCAAGCTGCAGTGCACCGAAAGCCCGGCGTTGCAGCTCGAGCGCATCATCGCCGCCTGAGCCGTTTCACCACGCGCCACCTTCCAGGCCGCGCTCGCGCGGCCTTTGGCCGCCAGGCGCGGGCGGCCGATCTGTAATCGCAAGGAGCACCTATGGACCCGGTCGCCACAATGCTGTCCGCCCTGAGCGCCGCCCCGCGGCAGCAAGAACGGCTGTTGCGGTTGCATACCGCGCTTGGCCCCGACGTGCTGGTCGCCGAGACCCTGGACGGCCACGAGTCGGTCGACGGCGGCGGCTTCCTTTTCGACGTGGGCGCACTGTCGGCCAACGCCAGCCTGCCCCTGGACGACCTGCTTGGCCAGCCGGTGCTGCTGGAACTGCTCACTGCCGAGTCGCGCAGCGCGCTGCGCTCGTTCCACGGCCATGTCACCGCGTTCGAACGGCTCGGCAGCAACGGCGGCCTGGCGCGCTACCGGCTGGTGGTGGAGCCGTGGCTGGCGCTGCTGGCCCAGCGCGTGGACAGCTACGTGTTCCAGGACATGAGCGTGGTGGAGATCGCCGAGAGCGTGTTCGCCGACTACGCCGAGCAAGGCGCGCTGGCGCCGGCGTGGCGCTGGGAGCTGTCCGATCGCAGCACGTACGCCAAGCGCAGCCTGACCACGCAATACGAAGAGACCGACGCCGCGTTCCTGCGCCGGCTGCTGGCTGAGGAAGGCATCGCCTATTGGTTCGAGCACACCGGCGCGGCCGACAGCGACACGCGCGGCACGCACACGCTGGTGCTGTCGGACCACAACGCCGCCTTCGCCGCGCTGGGCACGGTGCGCTACCACCGCAGCGACGTGACCGAGCAGCAGGACAGTGTGCAGCAATGGTCGCAGGCGCGGCGCTGGCGCGCGGCCACGCTGTCGCGGGCCAGCTGGGACTACCGCAGCCTGAGCCTGCGCCCGGCCGGCGCCGACGCCACGCCGCTGGGCGACATCGGCGCCGAGGACGTGGACACCGCCGGCCCGTACGGCTGGCAGGACAGCACGCGCGGCCAGCGCCGCGCGCAGCAGCAGTTCGATGCGCAGCAGGTGGCGGCGCAGACCATCGAGGGCCAGGGGACCTGGCGGCAACTGGCGCCGGGCACGCGTTTCGCGCTGCGCCAGCATGCCGGGGTGGCGGCCGATGCGGCATTCCTGTGCCTGCAGGTGCGGCACCAGGCGCGCAACAACCTGGGCGCGGAGGTGTTCGACGCGCTGGAGCAGTCGCTGGGCGCGGTGACCGTGGCCGGCGCGCCGCTGCCGTCGGCGCTGGCGGGCCTGGGCGCCGGCTATGCGCCGCCGCAAGACGATGCGTCGGTGGCGTTCTACCGCAACCAGTTCACCGCCATGCCGGCCACGGCGACGTACCGGCCGCAGACCGAGGACGGGCATGGCGTGCGCCTGCATCCCAAGCCGACGGTGGCCGGCACGCTGAGCGCGATCGTGGTCAGCGACGGCGACCCGGTGCAGTCCGACCGCGACCACCGGATCAAGGTGCAGTTCCCGTTCCAGCGCGGTGCCGATGCCAGCAGCGCCCTGGCGCACCCGTCCGGCGCGGACAACGCGCCGGGCAATGCCTCGGCGTGGACCTGGGTGCGTGTGATGACGCCGTGGGCCGGGGACAACTGGGGCGGGGTGGTGCCGCCGCGCAAGGGCCAGGAAGTGCTGGTGGGGTTCCTGGAAGGGGACATCGACCGGCCGGTGGTGATCGGCAGCGTGTACAACGGGCGCGGCCAAGACGACGCGGCGCACAACCAGGTCGGCGGCGGCGGGGCCGGGGCCAGTGGCAATGCGCCGGCGTGGTTCCAGGGCAACGCGCACGGCGCGGTGTTCACCGGGTTCAAGAGCCAGGCGCTGGCGCAGAGCCAGGACGGAGCCGGCGGCTACCAGCAACTGCGGCTGGACGACTCGCCCGGCCAGGGCCGGGCGCAGCTGTCGACCACCCAGCACGCCAGCACCTTGACCCTGGGCCACCTGAAGGGCGGCCGCGACAACCTGCGCGAAGGCGAGCGCGGGTACGGGGCAGAGCTGTCCACGCAGGCCTACGGCGCGGTGCGCGCCGGCCAGGGCCTGCTGCTGAGCAGCGAGCCGGGCCAGCAGCAGCTGGCGGCCAGCCAGGCGCTGTCGCAGCTGGAACAGGGCGAACAGCTGCTGCAGGCGCTGGCCGATGCGGCCCGGCAGCAGCAAGCGCAGCTGCCCAACGAGGCGGTCACGCTGCCGGCGCAGGACGGGCTCAAGACGCTGCAGGCCAGCCTCAAGGCGACGCAGCGCGGCAGCGCGGCCGGCCAGCTCCAGGGCGGCGACGGCCAGGCGCCGGGCTGGAGCCGCCCGGCGCTGCTGGGCAGCGGCAGCGCGGGCGTGATGAGCCTGACCCCGGCCGACCAGGTGTGGGTGTCGGGGACGCAGACCGCGCTGCTGGCCGGCACCGCATTAAACTGGGCCAGCCAAGCGCAGCTGGTGCTGGCGGTGGCCGGCGGGCTGGTGCTGTACACCCAGGGCCGCGACCCGGTCGCCGGCAGCCCCAACCAGGAGCGCGGCATCGCCCTGCATGCCGCGCAAGGCACCGTGAGTGCCCGCGCGCACAGGAACCAGGCCAAGCTCGCAGCCAAGACCCAGGTCAGGATCGTCAGCACCACCGCCGACGTCAAACTCGCCGCACCAACCAAGCACCTGCTGGCCACCGCGGCCGGCGCCTACATCAAGCTGGACGGCGACGACATCGAACTGGGCGCGCCGGGGACGATCGCGTTCAAGGGCGGGCATCATGTGTTGACCGGGCCGCAGTCGGCGTCCAATTCAGCCAAGTCAATCCAAGGCTCCCACGAGGCTTGCGAATATCGGGTTCGTACTGCAGAAAATTCTGGTGCCGGTTTGGTGCCACTTGGAGCATAACGCGTGTACTTCGATCATCGGCTATTCGAGTCGCATCAGTTCGCCCTCATGAACCCGCTGCTGATTGAACGGCACGTTGTTGGGATGTGGCCCTGTGAACCCATCGTACCGCTTGAATTGAAGGGGCAGGGGCACCTTTTTCCGTGTCTTTTACGGCTGGGAGAAATGTCTATAGATGAGAAGCTTCGCGCCTTAGACGCCACGGTGGCCTACGGGCAAGCACACGATAAAGAGCCATTTTCTGCTCTTATCGGTACTACCGCTAAAGCCGGGCGGGTGCGCGGCCATCTTGCGAGGATGATGGTTCGACGCGTCGAGGGCGAAAAGATGCTGTTTAGATTTTACGACCCCCGCGTTTGGTCATGCCTGCAGTGGATTCTTTCTGCCTCGCAATTGGATGCACTGCTTGGTCCAATTGACGTGTGGACAACGCGCGACGCAACTGGAGACACATGGACACAGTCCCAGAGCATGCAATCAGCGGAGAGTGAATTCGCGATGGACTTGTCGCAGTTATCCGCAGTGGCGTCGCTGGGATCGGTCAATAAAGTACTTAAACGACTTCGGGAAGAAGAGGTTCATGTGGGCGGAAGCCTTCCGTTGTCCAAACGCGTGTATACCGAAATAGAAAACGCGAGAGCGGCAGGGCTCGTGAACGCGGATGACCAAGAGGCTTTCGCATTTTTGTCAATGTCGATATCTCCACGGATACACGATTGTCCGAAGTTTCAGGATTTGATCCACTTGGCGCGGAAGGAGCCCGGTGCTTACCGTAGCCTGGTTTCCGAAGTGGATGAGCAGAAGATTCAGCAATACGCGACTGAACTTGAAGGAGCTTGGCAGAATGGATAAGACCCCGATGCGATCCTGTGATCCTGCGAAGAAATGTGACGTCTGCGATCAGATCGGACTGCCGATACTCCCGCTTCGCTATGCCGTATGTCGATCGGACGTGCGTGAGCAATGGAGAGGCCCTCCGCTGACGGGTAAATTCGGCAAGGGAGTGTCTAGCCTCGCTCTGCCCGGAAGTGAAGCCCATTACACCTTGCGACTTGCGCGCCAAGGGTATCTCTATGTATTCAATGAAGTTCGTGGTGAGTGGAAAGGCTATCAAGTGACTGAAGACGCCTATCTATTAGAGTTTGACCCCCTAGGCGTGCCGCCGCCGCGAGAGGAGTTTGCTCCAAGCTGCGCGCGTATGGCTAATTCGCAGATTGCACGCTTCGTTACGATTCCCGATCCGAAGCGCGCTGGAGACGTATGGTTTGGCTACAGCGAAGCACCTTGGCCAGCTGAGATACTGAATCGCAACAGGTCACGCGCTGAACGCCAGAGGCACATGCGATGCGTCAATGTAAAAGCATGGTTAGCAGGAAAGGACTTTGATCACGCAGGCAACGCAATGGATGCAGCGGCCTTGGTCAGTGAGTTCAAATTCACTCAGCCTGAAAGGCAGAAAACCACGATTCCATTTCTGCCACCGGCCCAGCCTACGCCTTCGCAAAAAAAGCCAGGTTCTCCGGGTCAGATAGAGAGTCTTGAAGAAGTCATGGTTGTCGCCAATCCTGGTTTCGGATTCTCGTTCGTGCACTTTGCTCGATGTAAACAGCAGGTGCCAGGCATGGAGGAGTGGTTGAAAAAGAGTGCTTCGCTTGGTAGGCCGATGATGCTTGCGCTAAATGATCCTGCCGGCATTGCTCAGGAGCTGTCGGCGCTGATTCGGGAAAAGGCGGAGGACTTCGAAGTTGAGAATGACCGCAGCTGGAAGCAGGCAAGTGCTGTAGCCATTCGCGGCATAAAGCAGGCCATCGAGGATCAAGCAGCAGCTGATGAGCTTAGTTCAGTGCGCGCTAGCGCGTATACTGGCAAGGCTGCCATGGAGCTTTACGCAGCTGGTATCAAAAAAATACAGGAGGAGCTGACGCCCGAGCAGGACAAAAGCGCCCGAGAATCTGCGTGGAACAGATATCGCGACGACTACGATCATGCTGCGGTGAGTCGCTTCGAGATTGAGCTTAAGAGCGAGATGGAGAGCTTTACTAGCGCTCATCTTACTCCGCTTGCCGAGAGCTTTGTCAGCTGGTACCAGGATGAATCCTATCGAACCTGGCTGTGCTGCAACCATCATGACGAGTACTCGCACAGTGGAATGCGCTGGACGGAGATCGTCGAAAATTCGCTTGAAGGAGTCGTAGGCCACGACGTAGTCCAGGCAGCAGTCATCAGGGATCTGACCGGGCGATTCGATGACATCAAGAACGCAACCATGCGTGCGCTCGTTCTGAACGACAAGATTGCCGCTCAGATTCTGCAGGAACAATCGAAATCACTGGTCGACAATCCTGGCGCTTGGTCAAATATATTCAAGGCATATGGGCATGTCTTGGACAGAGGTGGCAAGAATCCAGCTGAGCTTCAGCAGGGGCTTGGGTTGATCGCAGGCTTTGTCTACAAAATTTCGGGTGGAATCGTCACATGTCTGGCAAAAGTCGGTACCACGGTGCGGCGGGGGACTGTAAGCATTGCAATCAGCGCCGCCGCACGTAATAACATGATGGGGCTTCTGGGGATGCTTTCCGGGAAGCGCATTGAACGGGTAGGCATCAAGGCGTCCGAGCGTGAAATGGCGCACTTTCTCGTTGAGGCGTTGAGTCGGGGGCAGCCCGGGGTCAATAGGAGAGAGTTGCGTTCCCGCATCGACCAACATCTGCGCCAGGAACTAAATGAGCGTAGTGGCGCCCGCGTTGCGACAGGTGAGCGAAATGCGCGTGGGAGAAAAATTTTCGAATGGGCGGTATTTTGGGATAAGGAGGCGGTGGCCGCAGCGCGCGGGGGTAGCCCTTCATCGCTAGGGAACTTGTTGCTGACGGAGCAGCAGATAAGGGCGCTGGTACAGAACCGAGCATCCCAGCATGCCGCTCCGCACGTTAGCCTTGATGTAAGACTTGGTGTGGTAGGCCTGATCCTTGACGCGTGGAACGTATGCGACTCGTTTGGCAAGCTCGACGAAAAGTCGGAAGGGCCTGCCTTACGTCGTGAATTGGCGCTGAGTTCGGCACTTGTAGGCTTTACTGGCACCAGCATGGAACTGATCGGCATTGGGCTAGAAAGAACAATGTGGGGCCGTACCGCACTGGCAACAGAGCTTCGATTTGGTGCGCTGCAGGCGTCAACAAGGGCAGGGGCTATGGGGTTTTTCGGTAAAGCCCTTGGTGCGGTTGGTGGTCTATTAGGTGCGGCAATTGATGGCTGGAAATCAGTGGACGCTTACAGGAAAGGTGATATCCCCATGACGGTATTTTACGCTGTGACAGCGGTATCCGGAGCTGTTGTCGCTATTCTCATGCTTGCGGGGGTTCTTACCGCGGGCGTTGGATTTATTATTCTTCTTGTGCTTGGTCTTATAAGCATGCTGGGTGAATGGCTAATTAATTTGATTAGGGACGATAAGGTTGAAGTGTGGTTGGACAAGACACCTTTCGGCGTGCACGAACATGGAAGGTTTGGGTCCGTCGAAGAGCAAGATGAGGCATATAATGCGCTCATGCCGGCCGATGCGTAAGAAATGAGTCAGTTTGCAGGCTGGTTGGCCCAGCATTATCGTGTGAATCGCCCGCTATCCGATTATGAAAGGGTTTCGGATGTTTCCAACTTCAATGCATCAGGGTTGAAGCCGATTGATCAAGGGATTATCGATCTAAATCCCGTATTTGTAGAATACGTGGATCGACACTTCCTCTATCGCGGCTGGGGAGCAATGTGGGGCTCCCTCATTGTCGCTATGGCGTTCACGTTCGCATTGGCAATGATACGGGTGCTCTGGGAGGTTAAAACGGAGGGTGTGCGGGCGGTCACCGCAGGTGACTACTACGCAATTGGCTTTGTTGTGATCCTCTCGCTAGGAGCCGGCGCTTTGGCATACTGGATGCTATTAGGACGGGATGTTTTTCGGTATCAGTACTATCCAATACGTTTTAATAGGGTGAGTCGGGTTGTTCATATCTTTACAGGGGGAAAGCAGGGTGCAATCTCCGTTCCTTGGGATGATATCCATTTCGTCATTGGACGCGACAAACCCATAGGTCCTGATGAAGGCAGTACGTATGATCTGCGTGGTCATGTAATGCGCGGCGACCAAGTCATCCATACCTTTGCCGTTGGATCCGATAGTGGTTCCAGTCCCGGCGTCACCTTGGCACATTGGGAGATGATCCGCCGATACATGAACGGTGGTGGGATGGACGCGCTGCCGTTTCCCCCGCTACAGCTATTCATGTCGACCGCGGCAAGTTTCCGGAACGCGTTCATCATCCATGTTTCTTCTGCAGGCAAGGGTTTGATGCTTCTTGCTCTGCCAATCACGTTGCCCTGGGCCCTATTCCGGTATCTCACCATGAAGCTGTGCAGGAAGCCGCAGTGGCCCGAATCTGTGGAAGAGGCCTGCCAGCCAGGGTCAAAGCAGCCTGGCGCACTCCAAGCCCCTGCGGTTTATGGGCGTGTCAAGCGCGGTGGGCCGAAAGGCGATGCAATGCTGTCGTTCTGGGAAGATGCCATTAAAGAGGCAAAAGCAAGAGATCCCGAACTCCGTGTACAGCTGTACGGGCGGACTCCTACCTGAAGTGTGTCTTTGCTGAGGTCTCCAATTGCTATCCACGAGTTTCAGTTGGCGTCTTGGAATTGGTTAGTAACGCCGCTCCGGTCAACGCTGAGAAACCGTAAGTCTAAAGAGTCGCCCCTGAAAAACCCCAACCACCCAACGACCGCAAGGCCTTGATGTCTGCACCGGCGTGCTAAAACTACCAGTGTTCGCTACGCTGAAGGCTGGTTTCTTGCAATTTCCGCCCATGCGTACACGCCGTTGTGCAGCCGAGGACAGACCCGCCGACGAGTTGTTCCGTTCGCGCCTGGAGAATCAGATCGATCTGCGGCATCCGC
The DNA here is from genome assembly GCF_008801575.1 of Xanthomonas cissicola. Taxonomy (GTDB): domain Bacteria; phylum Pseudomonadota; class Gammaproteobacteria; order Xanthomonadales; family Xanthomonadaceae; genus Xanthomonas; species Xanthomonas cissicola. Next base: position 9,368 of record NZ_VZPL01000087.1, read on the forward strand.
TGGCGCAGCTGAGCCAACGGATGCCGTGGACGGCGTTGGAGCAAGCCCTTTCATCGCTCTTGCCGGCCACTCCGGCCGGTGGCGGTCGGCCGGCATTGCCGGTGCGGCTGATCGCTGGTTTGCTCTACCTCAAGCACGCCTACGACCTATCCGATGAAGCGGTGTGCGAGCGTTGGCTGGAAAATCCGTACTGGCAGTTTTTCACTGGCGAGGTCGTGTTCCAGACGCGCTTGCCGTGCGATGCCAGCTCGCTGACGCGTTGGCGGCAGCGGCTTGGCGAAGCGGGGATGGAAGAGTTGTTGGCGCACACGATCAATGCCGCGCATGCGATGCAGGCGGTGGATGGGCGCGCGTTGTCGCGGGTGATCGTGGATACCACGGTGCAGGAAAAGGCGATCGCTTATCCGACCGACAGCCGGCTGTTGGAGGTGGCGCGCAAGAAGCTGGTGCTGCTGGCAAAGCGGCATGGCGTCGCGCTGCGGCAAACCTACGCGCGGCAAGGTCCGGCCCTGAGCCGCAAGGCAGGCCGCTATGCGCATGCGCGCCAGTTCAAGCGCATGCGGCGCGTGCTGCGGCGTCAACGCACGGTGCTGGGGCGGGTGTTGCGCGATATCGAGCGCAAGCTGGACCAGGTGGACAGCAGCGTGGGCGAGCGCATTGCTGTCTGGCTGGAACGTGCGCAACGGCTGTACACGCAGCGTCCGAAGGACAAACAAAAACTGTACGCATTGCATGCCCCGGAAGTGGAATGCATCGGCAAGGGCAAGGCGCGTCAAGCGTACGCATTCGGCGTCAAGGTCGGCATTGCGGTGAGTGCCTGCAAGGGATTGATCGTGGGCGCGCGCAGTTTTCCTGGCAATCCGTACGACGGCGACACCTTGGCCGAGCAACTGGAGCAGGCACGCGGGTTGCTGCAGGATCTGAGCGTAGAACCGACGGTGGCGATCGTGGACCTGGGTTATCGCGGGCGCGAGGTCGCTGGGGTGCAGGTGCTGCATCGTGGCAAGGCCAGGACGTTGACGCGACGGCAATGGCGCTGGATCAAACGACGGCAGGCGGTGGAGCCGGTGATCGGACATCTGAAAGACGACTGCAGGTTGCGTCGCTGCAGGCTGAAAGGTGCATAAGGCGATGCGCTGCACGTACTCGGCTGCGCCGCCGGCTACAACCTGCGCTGGATCGCGTTTTTGCGTGCCTGGATGCGGGCGATGGAATGGCCATCCTTTAGCCACGTGCCGCTGTCACAGACGGCACGGGGCGCTTGAAGGGGATTTTTCAGGGACAACTACTGAGGGGGCTAAATGGGGTTTGAAGTTTCTAGTTCCTTTTGCGCTTCTGTGTGGGGCGGTTTTATACTGGGCCTTGCCTAGGCATGAATTTTTTAAATTTATCTACTACCCAATCCGCTTCAACCGCAAAACCCGCAAGGTTTACGTCTTCCGTGAACCGCGCGACGGCGGTCTGCTGATCGTCCCTTGGGAAGATGTTTTCTTCCACATCGGCCGCGGCACCGACATGAAGTTCCTGCGCGACATCCGTGGCGAGATTCTCGACGGCACTATCGTCAAGGACACCTTCGCGCTAGGCCACTGCGCCGAGCGCGACGAGCCGGTCAAGGAGATGTGGGAGTTCATCCGTCGCTACATGGAGGAAGGCCCGGAGGCCGTGGCCGAGCATCCGCTGGACAAGTATGTCGAACTGTCGGTAGCACCGACCTGGAAAAACTGCCTGATCTCGGCGGTTGGCTTCACCAATGCGGACACGCCATTCAAGCGCGTGCTGCTCTCGCCTTTCATCGGCACCTTCACCCTGGTGCGCTGGCTGGTGTTCAAGAGTTGCAAGCAGCCGGTGTTCCCACCGGAGGTGGAAGGCGAGTGCAGGGTCGAACCGAACGATCCGAACATCTGGCCGGTCCCCAAGTCGATCGGCGAGTTCGTGACCACCGTTCCTGGCTTGATGACCTATGCGATGCGCAAGGCGCAAGGCATCAGAACGCCGCCGGACGCGCCAACGGATCCGGCGTCGCAGTTCAAGGACTGGGGCAAGAAGTGACATGGCGCGCGTTGCGGCCTTGTTGGCGCTGTCGCGCACAGCCGATGGCATGGCCAATATCGACGAATCGCAGAGTGTGGCCGATGCCGGCTCGTATCTGTGGACGTCGATGACCGAGGGGTCGCAGGCGGCGATGCGTAAGCGTATCGCCGAGGAAGGCATCGCCTATTGGTTCGAGCACACCGGTGAAGCCGACAGCGACACGCGCGGCACGCACACGCTGGTGCTGTCGCGACACGCTGAGCGCGATCGTGGTCAGCGACGGCGACTTGGTACAGTCCGACCGCGATCACCGGATCAAGGTGCAGTCGCCATTCCAGCGCGGCGCCGACGCCAGCAGCGCGTCGACACCTCGACATCCGGTTTGACACTCATAGCCGTGGCTTTGAGATGGACGTGAATGCTACTGGCTCACACTCAAGCCCACCAATGGGAGGTAGACCTTTAGGGAAGGTCTGAACAATGAGGCCTGAGAGTGCGGGATGTCGCGTCGTTCCGGAGAGTCGCGTTTGGATCTTCGGAGTTTGGCCATTTCTGGCGCTTTCCGTGGGAAATCCCCGGGTTACAGGCGCACGCTCCCCATAGCAGGCAGTAACTGCTTTCGCTTCATCCACAGGTTTGACAGCGCAAACAACGTCAGCACCTGCGCGGTGTTCTTGGCCAGGCCGCGATAGCGGACCTTGGTGTAGCCGAACTGGCACTTGATCACCCGGAACGGATGCTCCACCTTCGCGCGCACGCTGGCCTTGAAGTGTTCCCAACGCTGTTCCCGAGCACGTTCGCGTTTGTTGCCGATGGCTTGCGTCGTCGAGGGCCTGGCGGCGATGAAGAATGCAGCCTTGCAGGTCTGCAGTTCGTCGCGTTTGTCCGCGCCGGTGTAGCCGCTGTCGCCGAACACGCTGTCTTCTTTGCCATGCAGCAACGTGTGCGTCACCGTGACGTCGGCGACATTAGCCGCTGTGCAATGGACGTGGTGCACCAACCCGGAAAACTCATCCACGCCGATGTGCGCCTTCATCCCGAAATACCACTGATTGCCCTTCTTGGTCTGATGCATCTCAGGGTCGCGCGCGTGATCGGCGTTCTTGGTCGAACTGGGCGCAGCGATCAGCGTCGCATCGACGATCGTGCCCGACCGCAGGCTCTGGCCCTTGCGCGCCAGATGCGCGTTGACGGCGTCCAGCATCCGTGCGGCAAGGCCATGGGTCTCCAGCAGGCGCCGGAAGTTGAGAATCGTGGTCTCGTCGGGAATGTCGTCCAAGCCACCGAGCTGGGCAAAGCGCCGCAAAGTCGGAATCTCGTGCAGCGCTTCTTCCATCGCCGGATCGCTCAACGCATACCACTGCTGCAGCAGATGAATCCGCAACATCGTCGCCAGTGCGTACGGTTGCCGACCTGGCCGGCCCGACACGGGATAGTGCGGTGCGATCAGCGCAAGCAACTGCTTCCACGGCACCACCTTCTCCATCTCGCTCAGGAAGATTTCGCGGCGGGTCTGCTTACGCTTACCCAGACCCTCAGCGTCACCGGGTGTGTAGTGTCGCGCATCTGGGGGCGTTGTTCAGAGGTTCCTTAGGCATCAAGTGAGTTGGATGCGTCCGTGTGGATCGGCGGTTGTGAGTTTCCTTCCCGGAGCGTCAGGTAAGGGTTGTTTGGCGGAAGCTCCCCAAATACACCTTGCCAACGCTCAAGCAGGTAGCCGTGGAGCCTTCGCGATTTGCGAGGTCCGGTTACTTCGCACGTCCAGATGTTCAGGCCATTTGCTTGCTTACGGTGTAGATGCAATTTCTCAAATCTCTTCTGCGCCCACTGCCAATCTGCCATCTCTTCACGCTTGGCATAGTCAGCGATTTGAGGATGTTCTTGCGCATAGCGCTGAAACACACCTGGGCTTACCAGATAGACGGCATCCGCCACGATATGCACCAGCGCCTTAGCGTCGTTGATGACGAGTCGGCGCGATGCAATCGCCTGCTGCAGCCATGTCACGAAATGATCGGCTGACATTTGAGTTGAGGTGCCATTCGACTCGTCCCTGGATGGTGGGGTACTGGTCGACATTGGATTTTTTTTCGCTGGGACGGACTCGCTCACCTGGTGTAGCTTTCCGGGAGCTCCAGGCGTTGGCTGAAACGATGAGTCTTCTTGGGCATCGGCCTTCGGTTGATCTGGTGCCCCAATCATTGCCAGCAGTTCATCCATCATATCCGGCGCGTTTCTCGCTACGGGTTGTGTGCTCAAAGAAGGCTTCGATTCCAACGGCGGATTGGCTCGATCATCGGCGGTGTCTTGCGTGGACGACTCAAGCAAGTCCGGCGCACTTTCGCCGGTTGCCTCGACACCTTGGCCTGCTTCAACAAGCACCGTCCCCGCGTATGCGGCCGGCCGCTCACCAGCCTCCCAGATCAGAGCGGGCGAGAGTCGCAGTAGCGTAAAGGCATGTGACCAGCCGCTTGAGCTGGTCACCGTTGCACGCCAGATCGCTTTACCATCCGGTGCGGGCTGGAGCATGCTGTGCTCTTGAAGAACAGTGAACACAGCCGAGTTGCTCGCTGGGATGCCGTCTATGCCTTGCGATAGCAGGTGGGCACGCAACTTGTCCGAGACGGTCTTGCTGACGAGCCAGAGCGCATCGTGCGTCAGCCAGCCATCGGACGCCTGGGGCTGATTTAGTTTCAACTCTTCCTTGAGCAGATAGCGCAGGCCG